>JBDTWY010000021.1:0-52946 GCA_040006455.1 Betaproteobacteria bacterium
ACCTGCTGGGCGGCGAGCCGGAATATCTCGATCCGCTGAAGGACGAGGCGCCGGTCGGCTGGTGGGTCACCGGTTATCCGTGGTACGCGATCGACACGCCCGCGCACAAGCGCTTCCTGTCGGCGTACCAGGCGCGGTTCAATGACTATCCGCGCCTCGGCTCGGTGGTCGGCTATGCGACGGTCAAGACCGCCGCCGCGGCGATCGCGCGCGCGGGCTCGACCGACAGCGCGAAACTGGTGGCGGCGATGCGCGACCTCGACGTCGACACGCCGTTCGGTCGCGTCCGCTATCGCGCGATCGACCACCAGTCGACGATGGGCGCCTATGTGGGTCGCACCGCGGTGAAGGACGGCAAAGGCGTGATGACCGACTGGCGCTACGCCGACGGCAAGGATTACCTGCCGTCCGACGACACCGTGCGGCGCCTGCGCGCCGCGCATTGACGCCAGCGCGACACCGCGCACGCTAGAATCGGCGCCTCGGCGTGCGCGGCGCGTGCACGCGTCCAAGGGCCGCGCGTGACCCTCGCCTCGTTCGCCTCGCAGCTCCTCAACGGCCTCGCGTCGGCGTCGTCGATGTTCCTCGTCGCCGCGGGACTGACGCTGATCTTCGGCGTCACGCGGATCGTCAACTTCGCGCACGGCTCGATGGCGATGCTGGGCGCATACATCGCGTCGGCAATCGTCGCCACCCACATCGGCGGCGCGATGTCGTTCTGGATCGCACTCGCCGGCGCGCTGGCCGCCGGCGCGCTGCTCGGCGTGCTGCTCGAACGCGGCGTGGTCGCGCGCTTGTACGCGGCGCCCGAGATGCTGCAGCTGACCGCGACCTTCGGCGTGCTGCTGGTCGCGCGCGACGCGGCGCTGGCGCTGTTCGGCGCCGAGGATCGCCTCGGCCCGCGCGTGCCGGGGCTCGCCGGCAGCGTCGACCTGGGCAGCTTCGTCGTGCCGCAGTACGACCTCTTCCTGCTCGCCGTCGGCCCGCTGGTGCTCGTCGCGCTGACGTGGCTCGTCGCGCGCACGCGCTTCGGCATGATGATGCGTGCCTGCGCGGAAAATCGACAGGTCGCGGCGGGCCTCGGCGTCGACCCGGTACGGCTGTCGATCGCCGTGTTCGCGCTGGGCAGCGCGCTTGCGGCGTTGGCAGGCGCGCTGGCGCTGCCGCGCGAGCCGGCCACGCTGGCGATGGACTTGCCGATCGTCGCCGATGCCTTCGTCGTCACGGTGATGGGCGGCCTCGGCTCGATTCCCGGCGCGTTCATCGCGGCGGTCGTCATCGGCGTGGTCAAGGCGCTGTGCATCGGTCTCGGCAGCGTCGATGTCGGCAGCATGACGATCGCCTTTCCGAAATTGACGCTGGCCGCGGAGTTCGTCGTGATGGCGATCGTCCTCGCCGTGCGTCCGCAGGGCCTGCTGGGACGGCAGATCGACATGCCCGCGAGCACGCTGCTGGCGCAGCAGCGCGCATTCGTGCCGCCGCTCGCGCGGCGCGACCTGTTGCTTGCGTTGCTGATCGTGGTTCTGCTCGCGGCGCTGCCGTCCATCGCCGACGAATACGCGCAGGTGCTTGCAACCGAGATCCTGCTCGCCGCGCTGTTCGCCGCGAGCCTGCAGCTGCTGCTCGGTACCGGCGGCATCACGTCGTTCGGTCACGCCGCGCACTTCGGCATCGGCGCCTACGCGACGGCGCTGTGTGCGAAGGCGGCGTTGCCCTTCGGGCTGGCGATCGGCGCCGGCGCCGTGGCCGGCGCGGCGTCGGCGGCAATCATCGGCGCGTTCTGCGTGCGACTGTCGGGTGTCTACCTGGCGATGCTGACGCTCGCGTTCGCGCAGATCGCGTGGTCGGTGGTGTTCCAGTGGGACAGCGTCACCGGCGGCTCCAACGGCCTCGTCGGCATCTGGCCGCCCGAAGCATTGGCGTCGCGCCCGCACTTCTATGCATTCGCCGCCACCCTCGTCGTCGTCGCGTTCGCGGCACTGGTGGCGATCGCTCACGGACCCTTCGGACGCACGTTGCGCGCGACGCGCGACTCACGCTTGCGCGCAGCCGCCGTCGGCATCGACGTCGCACGCACCCAGTGGCTCGCGTTCGTGATCGCCGGCGCGTTTGCCGGCCTCGCCGGTGCGGTATTCGCATTTTCCAAGGGCAGCCTATCGCCGGAAACGCTGGCGATCCCGAAGTCGGTCGACGCGCTGGTGATCGTGCTGCTCGGCGGCATCAACGCGTGGTTCGGGCCGATCATTGGCGCGGCGGTGTTCACGTGGCTGCAGGATTCGCTGGCGCGCACGTTCCCCTATTGGCGCGCCGCGCTCGGTGTATTCATCGTCGCGCTGGTGCTGCTGTTTCCGCAGGGCATCGCCGGCGTAGGGCGCTGGCGCCGACGCGTCGAATGAACGGCCCGGTGCTCGCGGTGTCAGGGCTCGCGCACGCGTTCGGCGGCCTGCGCGCGCTCGACGGCGTCGATTTCAGCGTCGCGCGCGGCGAGATGGTCGCATTGATCGGACCCAACGGCGCCGGCAAGACCACCTGTTTCAATGTCATCAACGGCCAGTTGCGCGCCGATGCTGGCGAGGTCCGCGTCAACGGCCGCGACGTCAGCGGCCTCGCGCCGGCGGCGATTGCGCGCCAGCGCGTCGGCCGCACGTTCCAAGTCGCCGCGACGTTCGCGTCGATGAGCGTGCGCGAAAACATCGACGTCGCGCGCCGTGCACTGCGCCGGCGCGACGACGCGCATGCCGCTGGCGTCTTGCTGGCGCGCGTCGGCGCGCCCGCGCTGATCGACCGCCACGCGGCGACGCTCGTCTACGCCGACGCGAAGCGCGTCGAGCTCGCGATCGCGCTCGCCGGCAGTCCGGCGTTGTTGCTGCTCGACGAGCCTACCGCGGGACTGGCGATCGACGACCGCATACGGATGATGGACGCGGTGCGCGCGGTGTCGCGCGATGACGCCGTCGCCGTGCTGTTCACCGAGCACGACATGGACATCGTGTTCGGCTACGCCGATCGCGTGATCGTGCTCGACCGCGGCCGCGTGATCGCCGCGGGCACGCCGGCCGCAGTGCGCGCCGATCCCGCCGTGAAGCGCGCGTATCTGGGCGAGCCGTAGCCGGCTCAGGTGCGCCGCGACGGCAACATTCGTTGCAGCACGCCGTCGTGGCGCACGAAGCGATGGTAGAGCGTCGCCGCCACGTGCAGCACTATGAGTCCCAGCACTGTCCACATCGAGTATGTGTGCACGTCGCCGGCGGCGAGCGCCCATCGCGCCTTCGCCGCGGCGATCGCCGGCAGCGTGAGGATCCCGAAGACGCCGACCGGCAGATCGTGTGCCGAGGCCGACGCCCATCCCAGCACCGGTCCCACCAGCAGCAGCAGGTACAACGCGACGTGCGTCGCGTGGGCGACGCGCACTTCCCACGCAGGCGAACCCGGCATGACGAGCGCGACCGGATGGAGCAGTCGATGCGCACAGCGGATGGCCATCGTGGCCAGTATCACGACACCGAGCGAAAAATGCAGGTTGACCAGCGTTCCCGGCAGGGTATTGCGGCCGATTCCAGGCATCCGCCACGCGACGACGAACTGCGTCAGCACCATCAGCACTACCAGCCAGTGCAACGCCTTGGCGGTGGCGTCGTAGCTGCCGCCCGCCGGCGCACGCGTGGCGTTTGCAGGTGCTTGGGCGCGCGCGTCTCGCGAATCGGTCACGGCGGGTTTCCTCGCATCGGTGAGCCGGCGGATCAGCGTGCCAGCACGGCGAACGCCTGCTCGAGGTCGTCGATCAGGTCCTGCGGATCCTCGAGACCGATCGACAGCCGCAGCATCGGCCCTTCGGCATCGAATGGCGCGAGCGTGCGCGCACGCTCGCGCCGCACCGGAATCACCAGGCTTTCGAAGCCACCCCAGCTGTAGCCGAGCGCAAACAACTCGAGCGCATCGAGCAGCGCGTCGACACGCGCTTTCGCGACCGGCTTCAGCACGACGCCGAACAGCCCGCCGGCGCCGGTGAAGTCGCGTTTCCACAGGTCGTGCCCGCGCGCGCCAGGGAGTGCCGGATACAGCACTTCGGCGACCTCGTCGCGCGCGGCGAGCCACGCCGCCACGTCGAGTGCGCTCGCCTGGTGGCGCGCGAGGCGCGTCGGCAGCGTGCGAAGGCCCCGCAATGCGAGAAAGCAATCGTCGCTCGACGCGGTGATGCCGATGTCGGTCCACTGCCTTTGCATCGGCGCACGTGTCGACTCGTTGCAGATCACGACCCCCAGCAGCAAATCGGAGTGGCCGCCGATGTACTTGGTCACCGCGTGCACCGACACGTCGGCGCCGTGGTCGAACGCGCGGAAGTACAGCGGCGTCGCCCAGGTGTTGTCGGCGACCACCCATGCTTGGTGCGCGTGCGCCACCCTGGCGATCGCCGGCACGTCCTGCACGTCGAAGGTCAGCGATCCCGGCGATTCGACGAACACGATGCGCGTCGCCGGGCGCATCAGCGCCTCGATGCCGGCGCCGATCAGCGGATCGTAGAACTCGACGTCGATGCCGAAGCGTGCGAGCGTCGTCGCGCAAAATCGACGCGTCGGGAAATAGACCGAATCAGTGACGAGCACGTGATCGCCGGTGCGGCACAGCGCGAGGAACGGCAGCGTCGTCGCCGCGAGTCCCGATGGCACGGCGAAGGCCGCAGCGCCGCCTTCCAGCTCGGTAAGCGCGCGCTGCAGGTCGGTGACCGTCGGCAGGCCGTGCAGCCCGTAGCTGATGCCGTCGTGCTGGCCGCGCTCGGCGCGCTCGAGCTCGGCGACATCGGCAAACGCGATTGTCGACGCGCGGAACACCGGCGTGTTGATCGCGCCGAGGAACGCCTGTGGATCGCGTCCGAGGTGCACGGCCGCCGTCGCCGGACGCATCGGCTTCTTCACGGCGTCATGCCACGCGAGGGTACCAGCACGTCGATGATGGTCGCCACCTGCTCGGCGACACTGAGCCGGATGTCGACGCTAAGCGCGTCGCGCGGCTCCTCGAGCGTCTCGAACTGGCTCGCGAGCAGCGTCGACGGCATGTAGCGGTGGTGACGCGCGGTGAGCCTCTGGTCGATGGTCGCGTAGTCGCCGGCGAGATGGACGAAGCGCACGTCTCCCGCCCGCGCGATACGCTCGCGATACGCGTTGCGCAGCGCCGAGCAGGCGAGCACCGCCGAGTCACCGCGCGCGAGGATCGCCTGCAACTCGTCGGCGATGCGCGCGAGCCACGGCGCGCGATCGGCGTCGGTCAGCGGATGACCGGCGCGCATCTTGTCGACGTTGGCGGGCGGATGGAACTGGTCGGCGTCGAGGAACGGCCATACGAGCGCTTGCGCCAGCGCTTCGCCGACGGTGGTCTTGCCTGAACCGCTGACCCCCATCAGCGCGATGATCATGACTGCTTCGTCACCGCGTGGCCGCCGAAGCCATGACGCATCATCGCCAGCAGCTTCGCCGTGTAGTCGCCCTTACCCTGCGATTCGAAGCGGTTCATCAGCGCCAGCGTGAGCACCGGCGCCGGCACGCCCTGCTCGACCGCCTCGTTGACGGTCCAGCGTCCTTCACCGGAATCGGCGACCAGCGGTGCGATGCCGGCGAGCGTCGCGTCCTTCGCGAGGAATTGCGCGGTGAGATCGAGCAGCCACGAGCGCACGACGCTGCCGTGTCGCCACGTTTCCGCGACCTTGGCGACGTCGATCGAAAGCTCGGACTTGTTGCGCATCAGCGCGAAGCCCTCGGCGAACGCCTGCATCATCCCGTACTCGATGCCGTTGTGGATCATCTTGACAAAATGGCCGCTGCCGGCGGGCCCGCAATGCATCCAGCCGCGATCAGGCGCCGGCGCGAGCACTTTCGCCAGCGGGGCGAGGCGCGCAGCCGCCGCGGCGCTGCCGCCGAACATCAGCGCGTAGCCTTCGTCGAGCCCCCAGATGCCGCCCGACACGCCGCAGTCGATGAATTCGATCCCGCGCGCGGCGGCAACCTGCGCGCGCCGCTGCGAATCCTTGTAGTTGGCGTTGCCGCCATCGACGATCACGTCGCCGCGCGACAGCGTCGCGCACAGCGTGCCGAACGTCGCTTCGGTGGCATCACCGGCGGGCACCATCATCCACACCACGCGTGGCGCCGCCAGCGCCGCCACCAGCTTCGCGAGCGACTCGGCGGCGGCCACGACGCCTTCACTGGCGAGCGCCGCTGCGGCGCCCGGATCGAACCCATGGACTTCCACGCCACCGCGCGTAAGTCGGCGCGCCATGTTGCCGCCCATCTTGCCCAAACCGACGATGCCGATCTGCATGATGCGTACCTCGCAAAGCTCGATGCTATCAAACCGGTGCGACGGGCCTCTGCGACGCGACAACGGCGGCAGCGATGATCAACGCTCCGCCGGCCAGCGTCGGCAGGCCGGGAACCTGGTGCAGCAGCAGCGCCGCCAGCGCGATCCCGTACACCGGCTCGAGTGCCGCGATCACGCTCGCCGTGTGCGCCGACAGCGCGCGCATCGATGCGATGAACAGCGTGTGCGCGAGCGCCGTGCAGCCGATACCCAGCACCGTGAGCAGCGCCCATTCGCCGGGCGTCGGCAGTCGCGCATCGGCACCGGCCAATGCCACCGGCAGCAGCCAGAGTGCAGCAAATGCGTTCTGCCACAGCGCCAGCGCGGACGCGGGCACGCTGCGCACCAAGCCACGGTTCCTGACGGCGAGCCACGCGAACGTGGCGCCCGACACGACGCCCCACGCAAGCCCCGCCGTCAGCTCGCTGGTCGTGCCGCGGGCGGTGGCGACGATCACGAGGCCCGCGGTGACGAGCGCCATCGTCGCGACGCTGCGGCGATCGACCGGCCGGCCGAGCAGTACGCGCTCCAGCAGCACGACGAACATCGGGAACGTCGCGTAGCCGAGGAGACCGATGGCGATGCCGGAGGCCTTGATCGCGGCGAAGAAGCTCGCCCAGTGCAACGCCAGGATCGCGCCGTTGACGAACAGCGACAGGCTCGGTCGCACGCGTGCGCCACGCCAGCGCGTCACGCTCCACAGCGCGAGCGCGGCGATCGCGCAGCGTCCGAGCGTGATCGTCGCGGGCGCGAGGTCCAGCCACACGCCGAACAATCCGGCGAAGCCGAACAGCCCAACCGCGAAGTGCGAGGCGACGACGGCGCGGGCATGGTTCACGGCGCAATCTACCACCGGCTGCGCTAGAATCGCCACGCAGGTCTTGCCCGGCACGGGCGCAAGGGAGAATGGATGGCGTCCGACAAGGCAACCAGGAAGATCATCGCCGACGTGATGCAATCACCGGACAGCCGGGTCAAGATCGCCGTCGTCGACATCGACGGCATCCTGCGCGGCAAGTACATTCACAAGGAAAAATTCGCTTCCGCCGCCGCCGGCGGCTTCGGCTTCTGCGACGTCGTCTACGGCTGGGACTCGCAGGACGTCTGCTACGACAACACCACCAGCACCGGCTGGCACAAGGGCTATCCCGATGCGCAGGCGCGCATCGACTTCGGCACGCACCGCAACGTGCCGTGGGATGGCGGTGTCGATTTCTTCCTCGCGAGCTTCGTCCGCGAGGGCAAGCAAGGCATCGAGCCGCTGCCGCTCGATCCACGCCAGGTGCTGGCGCGCGTGCTCGCGCGTGCGCATAAGCTCGGCTTCGATCCCATGTGCTCGCTCGAATTCGAGTTCTTCAATTTCGCCGAGACGCCGCAGAGCTGGGCCGCCAAGAAAGGCGTAGATCCCGAGACGCTCACACCGGGAATGTTCGGCTATTCGCTGTTGCGCGCCAACCATTCGCGCGATTACTTCGCGGCGCTATTCTCGGAGATGGCAGCGTTTCGCGTGCCGATCGAAGCACTGCACACCGAGACCGGACCCGGTGTTTTCGAAGCGGCGATCGTCTATTGCGAGGCGATGGAAGCCGCCGATCGCGCGGTGCTGTTCAAGTCGGGGGCCAAGGAGATCGGCGCTCGCTATGAAATCATGCCCAGCTTCATGGCCAAGTGGAGCCAGCAATTTCCCGGCTGCTCGGGACATTGCCACCAGAGTCTTTCCGACGGCAAGCGCAACGTGTTCCATGACGCCAATCCGAAGACTGCGGGCCGCGCGGGCATGAGCAAATTGTTCGAAAGCTATCTCGCGGGCCAGCTCAAGTGGCTGCTCGAGCTCGGCCCGATGCTGTGGCCGACGATCAACAGCTACAAGCGGCTGGTCGACGGTTTCTGGGCGCCGGTCAAGCCAACGTGGGGCGTCGACAATCGCACGGCGAGCTTTCGCGTGATCCCCGGCGGCGCCAAGTCGACGCGGCTCGAAACGCGCTGTCCCGGCGCCGACGTCAATCCCTACCTCGGGCTGGCCGCATGCATCGCTGCCGGCATCGCCGGCATCGAGCAGAACCTCAAGCTGACGACGCCGCCGATCGCGGGCACGAACGTCGGTGGCGAAAAGGTCGCGCGCGCGCCGCGCACGCTGATCGAGACGACGCGCATCTTCGCCAAGTCCGACTTCGCGCGCGACTGGTTCGGCGACGAGTTCGTCGATCATTTCGCGGCGACGCGCGACTGGGAATGGCGCAAGTGGCTCGATGCGGTCACCGACTGGGAACGCATGCGCTATCTCGAAATCATCTAGAAGGGTCGTTGCGCAATGGGCATCGAAACATTCGGATTTCCGACGACCATCCGCTTCGGCGCGGGGGCCGCGCTCGAGGCCGGACCGCATTTGCGGCAGCTTGGACTGCACCGTCCGCTGGTGGTCACCGACCGCGCGCTGGCGAAGCTGCCGGTGGCGCAGGCGTTCATCGCCTCGCTGCGGGAGGCCGGCCTCGACGTCGCGCTGTTCGACGGCGTGTTCGGCAATCCCACCGGCTCGCAGGCGATGGCGGGCGGCGCCGCCGCGCGCGCGCATCGCGCCGACGCGGTGATCGGCTTGGGCGGCGGAGCCGCGCTCGACGTCGCCAAGGCGGTGCTGGTGATCGCGGCACACGATGGCGACGTGCTCGAATATGCGTGGGATCATCCGCGCGTGCGCCCGATCGAGCGCGAGCTGCCGTATTTCGTTGCGGTGCCGACGACCGCCGGCACCGGCTCCGAAGTGGGACGCTCGGCGGTGGTGTCCGACGACGCGACGCACGTCAAGAAAATCCTGTTCTCCCCGAAGCTGCTGGCGAAGATCGTGTTTGCCGACCCGAGCCTGACGCTCGACCTGCCGGCGGGCATCACCGCCGCCACCGGCATGGACGCGCTGACGCACAACGTCGAGTCCTACCTGTCGCCCGCCTACCATCCGCTGTGCGACGGCATCGCGCTGGAAGGCGCGCGCATCGCCGCGCACTCGCTCGCTGCCGCGGTGGCGAACGGACACGACGCCGCGGCGCGCGCCAACATGATGATGAGCTCGATGATGGGCGCGATCGCGTTCCAGAAGGACCTCGGCGCCGTGCATTCGTGCGCACATGCGCTGTCGACGGTCGCCGACCTGCACCATGGCCTCGCCAACGGCGTGATGCTCGACCACGTGATGAAATTCAACCTGCCCGCCGCCACGCACAAGATGGCGGAGCTCGCCCACGTCGCCGGCGCACCAGGCGCCGAGCAGGGATCGGCGGAAGCGCGCGCGATGGCGTTCGTCGACTGGCTGGGCGCGCTGAAGCGCCGCATCGGCATCCCGGCGACGCTGTCGGGTGTCAAGGGCACGCGCGTCGTGACGCGCGCCGACGTGCCGGCGCTGGTCGGCATCGCCGTCGCCGACCTGTGTCACCGCACCAATCCGCGCCCCGTCAGCGCCGACCAGTTCGCGGCGCTGTTCGAAGCCGCGCTGTGATGCTCAAGGTCGGCATTTCGGCGAGCTTCTTCCACGCCGATCCGCAGCGCCCGATCTTCAAGGGGATGACGCTGCAGTACATCGAGCAGAACATCGCGCACTGGCTGATGCAGCGCGACGTCCTCGCGTTCATGATTCCGTCGGCCGACGGCTCCACGCGCCGCGCGTCGAGCCGCGTGACGATGGCCGCATACGCCGCGGAAATGGATGCGCTGGTGCTGATGGGCGGCTCCGACGTGAGTCCGTCGAGCTACGGCGAGACGCCGCTGCAGCCGGCGTGGAGCGGCGATCGCATCCGCGACGTCTACGAGATCGCACTTGCCAACGCGTTCATCGCGCACAAGAAACCCGTGCTGGGCGTGTGCCGCGGATTGCAGTTGCTCAACGTCGCGATGGGTGGCACGCTGTGGCAGGACCTCGCGACCCAGGTGCCGCACGCGCTCAACCATCGCGACTGGTCGATCTACGAGGAGAACGCGCACGCCACGTCGTTCGTCGAAGGCTCAGCGCTGGCGAAGCTGTATCCCGGCGCGCGCCTCGTCAAGACCAATTCGATCCATCACCAGGCGATTCGCGATCTCGGACGCAACCTCGTCGTCGAAGCGTGGTCCGAACCTGATCACGTCGTCGAGGCGATCCGCTGGAACGGCCCGTCGTACGTGCGCGCCGTGCAATGGCACCCCGAATTCCATAGGCCCGGCGACACTTCGTTCGTCGACGATACGCCGCTGCTCGATGATTTCCTGCGTCACGCGCGCGTCGCCACCGCTGAACTCGTTCTCTGATTCCGGAATCCCGATGAAAATCCTCAATCCCGCGACCACGGCGGTGCTCGCCGAAGTCGCCGTCGACGGCCACGCCGCGGTGCGCCGCAAGTACGAGCTCGCACGCGCCGCGCAACCGCGCTGGGCGGCGCTGTCGATGAAAAAGCGGCTCGACAGCATTCGCGCGTTCCGCGAGCAACTGGTGTCGCGCCTCGATGCGCTGGCACACACGCTGACGCAGGAAGTCGGCAAGCCGATCCGCCAGTCGCGCAACGAGATCAACGGCCTGCTGGCGCGCATCGATTTCTTCCTCGCCGAGTCGGCGCGCACGTTGCGCGACGAGACCGTGCACACCGATCCCGCGCAGAAGCTCGAGGAGCGCATCTCCCACGAGCCGCTCGGCGTGATCGCCAATATCTCGGCGTGGAACTACCCGTACTTCGTCGGCGGCAACGTGATCATCCCGGCGCTGCTCGCCGGCAACGCCGTGCTGTACAAGCCGAGCGAGTACGCGACGCTGACGGGCATGGCGATCGCCGACATGCTGCACGCGTCCGGCGTGCCGCAGGACGTGTTCGTGCCCACGTTCGGCGACGGCACGACCGGCTATGCATTGCTGCGCCAGCCGGTCGACGGCATCTTCTTCACCGGCTCGCTGGCAACGGGAATGAAGATCGCCGCGGCGGCGAGCAAGCGAATGGTCAAGGTCCAGCTCGAGCTCGGTGGCAAGGACCCGATCTACGTGTGCGACGACGTCGACATCAAGAGCGCGGCCGCGGCGATCGCCGACGGCGCGTTCTACAACACCGGCCAGTCGTGCTGCGCGGTCGAGCGCATCTACGTGCACGCGTCGATCTACGACGAGCTGGTCGCGGCATTCGTTGCCGAAGTCAAGCATTTCAAGGTCGGCGACCCGCTCGACGACAAGACCTACATCGGCGCGATCACGCGCGCTCCGCAACTCGCGGTGCTGAAGCGCCAGGTGACCGACGCGGTGCGCAAGGGCGCCAAGCTCCTGCTCGGTGGCGACGTCATCAAGCGCCGCGGCAACTGGTTCGCGCCGACGGTGCTCGCCAACGTCGACCACTCGATGGCGCTGATGCGCGACGAGAGCTTCGGCCCCGTGATCGGCCTGCAGAAGGTCGCCGACGACGCCGAGGCCGTGGCGATGATGAACGACTCCGAATACGGGCTCACCGCCGGCGTCTACACGGCTGACGGCAAGCGCGCGCGCAAGATCCTCGACCAGGTGCACGCGGGCAGCGTGTACTGGAACTGCTGCGATCGCGTGAGCCCGCGGCTGCCGTGGTCGGGCGTCAAGAATTCCGGAATGGGGCTGACGCTGTCGACGTACGGCATCGAGACGTTCACGCGTCCGAAGGCGTGGCACCTGAAGGGCGCTTGAGCAGACTCCCGTGCGAGCAAGAAGCGCGTCGGCTGCTGACTGCCACCGGTAGCGTTGCCATCCGGACGCAGCAAGCTACGCTACCGCCGCATCCTGCAACTCGGCCGCGTGCAGCGTGTTGGCCAGCAGCGTGGCGATGGTCATCGGCCCCACGCCGCCCGGCACCGGCGTAATCCACGATGCATTGACCGACGCGCCGGCGAAGTCGACGTCACCGCGAATCTTGCCGTCGTCGCCGCGGTTGATGCCGACGTCGATGACGATCGCGCCGGGCTTGATCCAGTCGCCGCGCACGAATCCCGCCTTGCCGATGGCGGCAACGACGATATCGGCGTCGCGCACCAGGCGCGGCAGCTCGCGCGTCGCCGAATGGCAGATCGTCACCGTGCAGCGTGCCATCAGCAGCTCCAGCGCCATCGGGCGGCCGACGATGTTCGACTGGCCGATGACGACCGCATGCTGGCCGACGAGGTCCTCGCCGGTCGCCGCGAGCAGGTGCATGCACCCCCATGGCGTGCAGGGACGCAGCGTCGGCCGTTTCTGCAGCAGCCGGCCAAGGTTGTACGGATGGAAGCCATCGACGTCCTTGCGCGGATCGAGCCGCTGGGTGACGCGCTCGACGTCGATCACCGCGGGCAGCGGCAATTGCACCAGCACGCCGTGCACCGCAGTGTCGGCGTTGAGACGGTCGACCAGCCGCAACAGCTCGTCCTCGTGCGTCGTCCATGGCAGGTCGTGCGCGAACGAGCGCATTCCCGTCGCCTCGATCGTGCGGCGCTTGTTGTGCACGTAAATCGTCGACGCGGGATGATCGCCCACCTGCACGACCGCGAGCCCGGGAATCGTCCGTCCGGCGGCGACACGCGCGGCGACGCGCCGAGCGACGTCCGCGGTGAGTTGCACGGCGAGTGCCTTGCCGTCGATGATCCTGGCGGTCATTTGAGTTCAGCGTGAAGACCGCACACGGCAGGGCCGCGGTCATTACAATCGGGGAATGGAAAAGTCCGTCATTCTAGCGGCGATTCGCGCGCGCCTGGTCGCTGCGCGAAACCGCCCTGCAGACGCCTACGTTCGCTTCAGCGTCGGCGGGCAGACCGCCGGATGGATCGCCAGATCGCGGGTCGCGAGACTCGCGCGCTTCCGTCGCGTGTTTCGCATCGACGACGCGAGCGTGCGCTTCTCGCCCGCGCTGGCGAGCGTCGAGGACCGCAGCGAAGCGATCGCCGAAGTCGCCAGCGAGCTCGCGACCGCCGGTGAATTGAGCGCGTGGCGCAACGAGCGCTACGCGGTGCGTCCGCATTTCGACGCCGCGCCGCTGTTTTACCTCGAGCGCGCCAGCGCGCGATGGTTCGGCATTCGCACTTACGCGGTACACGTCAACGGCTTCACGGTTGCCGGCGGCGAGCGCCGCATCTGGTTGGCGCGGCGCAGCGCCGCCAAGCCGATCGATCCCGGACGCTTCGACACGCTCGTCGGTGGCGGCATCACCGAACGCGATTCGGTGGCCGACAGCCTGCTGCGCGAAGCCTGGGAAGAAGCCGGCATCGAGGCCGCGCTTGCGCGTACGGCGACCGCAAGCGGCCAGGTCGGGGTCGAGCACCAAGCGTCCGACGGCCTGCAACGCGAAACGATCTTCGTCTATGACCTGGGGCTACCGCAGGCGTTCGCACCCGCCAACCAGGACGGCGAAGTCTCCGGCCATCGCCTGCTGGACGTCGACCAGGCCGCCGAACTGATTGCCGGCAGCGAAGGCGAGGACGCCGCCACGTTGGATGCGTGCGTGGTCACCTTCGACCACCTGATCCGTCACGACACGTGGGCGTTGACCGACGACGCCCGCGCGGAACTGGCGACGCTTTGCCGTCGTTCGCCTGACTGAACCTCCGGTCATTCCCGCGAAGCCGCTGACATCGTCATTTCCGCGAAAGCGGGAACCCAGCGTCTACGCTCCGCCCTCAATGCGCGGGAGATATGACGGCGCCGTGCAACGCCCCACCCATCCTAAGATCGCGCTCGGCAACGCTCGCATCGACGCGCACGCCCATCTCGTCGAGCGCATCTCCCATCGCGTGCACGGCCGCGCGCATGTCGTCGGGGCCAATCGCGCCGATGCAACCGACGCGAAACGTCTCCACCTGCGTCAGCTTGCCCGGATAGAGGATGAAACCCTTGCCGCGTACCCGTGCGTAGAAATCCTTGAATGCGAAACGCGGATCCGCGGGCGCATGCACGGTGACGATGATCGGCGCCTGGATCGCCGCCGGCAGGAACGACTTGAGGCCGAGCTCGGCGAGGCCCGCGAGCAACGTGTCGCAATTAGCGCGGTAGCGCGCGAAGCGCGCCGGCTGCCCGCCTTCGGCGACGTACTGCGTGAGTGCCGCGTCCAGCGCCACCAGCACGTGCGTCGGTGGCGTGAAGCGCCACTGCGTGGTTTTTTCCATATACACCCACTGGTCGTAGAGGTCCATCGACAGCGACGACGACGATCCCTCGCAGCGTTCCAGCACACTCTTGCGCACGAACACGAAGCCCATCCCTGGTGGGCCTTCGACGCACTTGCCCGACGCCGCGATCAACGCGTCGAACGGGATCGCCTGCGCATCGATCGGCAGCGCACCGAACGAGCTCATCGCATCGACGATCAGCGCGCGCCGATGTTGCGCAACGACGGCGGCGATGTCGGCGAGCGGATTCTCGATACCGGTCGATGTCTCGCAGTGGATCAGCGCCACGTGCGTGATCGAGGCGTCGTGCCGCAGCAGGCGGTCGACGTCGGCGGCGGTGGTCGGCAGGTCCTCGGCGGTCTCGAACTGGGTGATCCGGCGGCCCATCATCTGCGCGAGCCTGGCGAGGCGCTTGCCGTACGCGCCGTTGATCAGCACCAGCAGGTGGCCGTCGCGCGGCACCAGCGTATTGACGGCCGCCTCGACGGAGAACGTGCCGCTGCCCTGCAACGGCACGCAGACGTGCGTGTCGCGCGCATTGACGATGTCGGACAGCCTCGTGCGCACCGCCGCGGTGACCGCGTTGAACGACGCGTCCCACGACCCCCAGTCGCGCAACATTGCCGTGCGGGTCGCGAGCGACGTCGTCAGGGGACCGGGTGTCAGCAGGATGGGATCGCGGGAAGGCAGGCTCATGTGATTTCTCCGATAGTCGCGTGCGGGAATCAGCGCGCAGGCTGCGCGCGCCAGGCTTGCGAGCGCGTCAGCAGGAAGCGGGTCAGCAATGCGTAGATGATGCAGACAGTGGTGGACGCGGCGACGATCAGCGTCGCCATTGCAGCGGCGGCGCCGATTTCGCCGGCGTCGTCGAGGTCGAGGATCGCCACCGACGCGAGCCGCGTGTCGGGCGAATACAGGAACACCACCGCCGAAATCGTCACCATCGCGTTGACGAACAGGTAGCGGCCGATATCGAGGATCGCCGGCAGGCACACCGGCACCGTGACGCGGAAGAACGTCTTGTAGAACGGCACCTTGAGCGACGACGACACCGACTCGAACTCGCCGTCGAGCGCCTTCAGCGCCGTCACCGCCGTCAGGTGGCTCGACGTGTAGTAGTGGACGATGGTGACGATCACCAGGATCGCCATCGTGTGGTAGATCCCGTTGATCGGATTGTCCGGGTGGTTGAAGAAAAAGATGTAGCCGAGTCCCAACACCATGCCCGGCACCGCCATCGGGATCGACGCCAGCAGTCGCACGATCGACTTGGTCACCGGCATGCCGCGCGTCTTTTCCAGCAGGTAGGCGATACCGAAAATGAACATCGTGCCGAACACCGCCGTGTAGACGGCCATCTGCAGGCTGTTGAAGAACGCGCCGATCACGCCGCCGTCGATGAGTCCGAACGTGTAGTGCCGCATGCTGAAGGACTTGTCGTACGGCCACAACTTGATGAACGACGTATAGACCGCCATTCCCAGCACCGCGAGCAGCAGCAGCGCGACGACGATGCAATACAGGAACATCGCGCGGTCGAAGCCGCCATGGGGACGTGCGACGTAAGGCACCGCGCGCGACGAGAACTGCGCCTGCTGCCGGCCCTGCATGATCCAGTCCACGACGAACGCGAACAGCACCGGCACCAGCAGCACGATGCTGACGACCGCGCCGCGGTTGAAGTTCTGCTGGCCGATCACCTGCTTGAAGATGTCGACCGCCAGCACGTCGAAATTGCCACCGATCACCTTGGGGATGCCGAAGTCGCTGACGGTATACGAGAACACCACCATCGTTGCACTGATCAGGCCGTATTTGGCGCCCGGCAGCGTGATCGTCATGAACTTGCGCCAGCGCGGCGTGCGCAGCGATTCAGCGGCTTCGTAGAGGCGGCCGTCGGCGAGCAGCAGCGACGTCAGCACGATCATCAGCGCATGCGGGAACGTCGCGTAGATCGCCGACAGGATGATGCCGATCGGGCCATAGACGCTATGTCCGCCCAGCAATCCCTTGAGCAGACCTTGCGTGCCGAACCACTGGATGAACGAGATCGCCGCCATCAGCGACGGCGCGAGGATCGGCGTCAGCGCCAGCACGCGGAACAGCCGCTTGCCGGGCATGCACGAGCGTGTCAGCGCATACGCATAGCCGAAGGCCAGCGGCACCGTGACGAGCGTCACGATGGTGGCGACCCACAGCGTGTTCCATGCCGAGTGCAGCAGCGTCGGTGTTCGCAGGTAGCCGCGGAATTGTGCGAGGCCGACGAATTCGCCGGCGCGATCCTGCAGGCTCTTGACGAGGATCGCCGCAAGCGGCGCCAGCAGGAATACCACCAGCGCGAGGCATGACAACAGCAGGATCGCCTGCGCGAGGCGGTCGTGCCAGTGCACGGCGAAGCGCACGCGGGGCAGCGACGGCAGGCGACGCGCGGTGGCGGCCGTGTTCATCGACCGGCGGTCAGCCGAGGATGCGCAGCGCGTCCGCCGGCAGCGTGACGCCGATCGCGCGACCGGCGACGAGGTTGGCGGAGTCCGCCAGCTGCCGCGGCACGTTGGCGGTCAGCGGTGGCAGGTCGTCGCCTTCCAGCGCGATCCCCACGAGGCAGAACGCGCCCAGGAATTCGACCTTGGAAACCCTGGCGGCGAATGCGCCCGCCGGCATCGCGCCGTTGACGTGCAGGCCGATTTCCTCGGGCCGCAGGTAGAGTCGCACGCTGGCGCCGTGCACGGCGTCGCCGCGCGTGACGGGAATCGACAGCGTACCCACTCGGAAGCGCCCGCCGCCCTCGCAGACCGCGGGCAGCACATTGATCTTGCCGACGAAATCGGCGACGAACGGCGTCTGCGGCGATTCGTAGATGGCGCGCGGCGTGCCCACCTGCTCGATGCGGCCGCCGTTCATCACGACGATGCGATCGGCCATCGACAGCGCCTCCTCCTGGTCGTGAGTCACCATGATCGTCGTCACGCCGAGGCGCTTCTGCAATGCGCGGATCTCGCCGCGCAGCCGCACGCGCTCGATCGCGTCGAGCGCGGACAGTGGCTCGTCGAGCAGCAACAGCCCCGGCGCCGACGCCAGCGCGCGCGCGAGCGCGATACGCTGCTGCTGTCCGCCCGATAGCTGGCCCGGGTATTTGCTGCCGGCGTCGACGAGGCCGACGAGTTGCAGCAGTTCCTGCACGCGCGCGTTGATTTCGCCGCGCGCCTTGCGCCGGTTGACGAGGCCGTAGGCGATGTTGGCGGCGATCGTCAGGTTGGGGAACAGCGCGTAGCTCTGGAACACGATGCCGTAGTCGCGACGCATCGCCGGCAGCCGCGTGATGTCGCGCTTGTCCTGCGTCAGCGTGCCAGCATCCTGCGTCTCCAATCCCGCGATGATCCGCAGCAGTGTCGTCTTGCCGCACCCGGAGGGGCCGAGGAACACGAGCAGCTCGCCGCGCTGGACACCGAGGTCGATGCCTTTCAGCGCTTCGAACTGGCCGAAGCGCTTGGTGACGCCGTGAAGCTCGAGGTAACCGTCGCTGGTCATCGAAAAAAAACGCCCCGGACGTTCCGGGGCGCCTTGTTCACATGCGCATCACTTCGGCTCGGACTTGGCGTCGTAGCGCTTGGTCCATTCGGCAAGGATCTTGTCGCGGTTCTTGGCGGACCAGGAGAAGTCGTTCTTGACGAGCCGCTTCTCGTAGTCGGCGGGAACATATTCGAGCGGCTTGCCCACGCCCGGCATCGCCAGCACGGCGAAGTTCTTGGAATAGAGCTCCATCGCCGCCGGCGTCGCCAGCCAGTCCATCATTTGCCGCGCCGCATCGAGCTTCTTGGTCGTCTTCATGATGCCCGACGCCTCGAGGTCCCAGCCGAGGCCCTCGGTCGGGAAGATGATGTCGATCGGCGCGCCCGACTTCTTGGTCGCCACCGCGCGATACTCGAACGACACGCCGATCGGGAATTCACCGGACCCCGCCTGGCGGCAGGGCTTGCTGCCCGAATGCGTGTACTGCGCGATGTTCTCGTGCAGCGCGTCCATGTATTTCCACGCGTCGGCCTCGCCCCACATCTGCAGCCAGCCGGAGACGTCGAGGTAGCCGGTGCCCGACGACGCCGGATTGGGCATCACCACCTTGCCCTTGTAGACGGGCTTCGTCAGGTCCTTCCAGGTCTCGGGCTTGGGCAGGTTGAGCTTCGCCGCCTCGACGGTGTTGAAGCAGATCGCCGCGCCATAGACGTCCATGCCGACCCACTTGGGGGGGCTCTCCTGATCGACGTACTTGGGGGACAGCTTGTCGACGCCCTTGGGCGCGTAGCCTTGCAGCATGCCCTCGTTGGCGAATACCGCGAGGCTCGACGCCGACACACCGACGACGAGGTCGGCCTGCGGGTTGGCCTTTTCGGCGAGCAGCTTGGCCGTGACGACGCCGGTGGAGTCACGCGTCCACTTGATGTCGATGTTCGGATATGCCTTGTGGAAGCCTTCCTCGTACGCCTTGATCTGGTCGGTCTCGAGCGCGGTGTAGACGTTGAGCGTGGTGTTTTGCGCATGCGCCGGCAACGCGGCGGTGAGCGCCAATGTGGCGATGCTTGCAACCTTGAGCCAGCGGAAACTCGTCATCGAATGCTCCTTGGGCGGGAATGGACTGCGGTTTTGACGCGCTTCGGCGGCATCGGCAGCCGAGATCATTTTCGGCGGATGCTACGCGTACACCGCTGCCGCTGCAACCGCGTGCACGTGGCATGCGGGGCGACGCGCCCGCAGCGCTGGTACGCACGGCTCCCCGCACATTCTAAGCGTTGTCTATTGCAGATTGTTGACAATCTACACTCGACATCGTAAATTGCGGCCGATGGCGAAGCCTTCGACACGACCACTGCGGCGCATGCCTCGACTCGCCACCGCCGTCGACGCCCACCAGCCGGCCGCCGAGCGCACCGTCGGCGCCAACCATCCGATCTCGCTGCTGCAGGCCAACTCGCTGCCCACGCTGGTGCAGCGCGAGCTGGAGCGCATGATCCTCGCCGGCGACCTGGCTGCGGGCGAGCAGCTCCGCGAAATCGAGGTCGCGGCGATGCTGGGCGTGTCGCGAGGACCGGTGCGCGAGGCGTTCCGCGCACTCGAGGAATCGGGGCTGGTGCGCCTGGAGAAGAACCGCGGCGTCTACGTGCGCCAGATCAGCGTGCGCGAAGCCGACGAGATCTACGAGATGCGCGCGATCCTCGACGAATATGTCGGCCGCCAGCTTGCCGAAACGATCACGCCGCTGCAGATCCGCGAGTTGAGGCAGAAGGTCGGGCAGATGGAAGCCGCTGCGTCGGCCAATGACGTCGACGCCTACCTTGCCGCCAACGTCGACTTCCACGACCGCATGGTGCAACTGACCGGCAACGACAAGCTGCTGCTGATCTATCGCCGCCTCGTCAACGAGCTGCACCTCTTTCGCCGGATGACCCTCGAGCAGGGTGGCACGCTGCCGGTGTCGACGCGCGAGCACCGCGAGATCGTCAAGCTGATCGCCGACCGCCAGCCCGCGGCGGCCGGACGCGCACTGCACGAGCACGTGATGGCGAGCCGTGCGCGGATGCACAAGACCTGGGCCACGCGCGAAGCCGATGCAAGCCAGGTGGATTCGCCCGGGGCGCGCAAGCGACGGGTCGCCAGGTAACGGCCCCGACATGCGGGCGCGCACGCGCATTTCGGGCCGTCGCATGACCCGCAGCGCATGCCGCCGCGCCGGCAACCCAACCGAATAGACAACATCAATGCCTGATTCCCGTCCCGCCATCGTCAACGTCAACGGACGCAGCTATCGATGGATGCGGAAGCCCGTCGTCGTCGTGTGCGTCGACGGCTGCGAGCCCGACTACATCACGCAGGCGATCGAAGCCGGCGCTGCCCCGTACCTGCGCACGATGTGCGACAGCGGCGCGTCGTTGCTCGGCGACTGCGTGGTGCCGAGCTTCACGAACCCCAACAACCTGTCGATCGTCACCGGCGCGCCGCCGGCGGTGCACGGCATCTGCGGCAATTTCTTCTACGATCGCGAGCGCGGAGAAGAGGTGATGATGAACGACGCGCGCTACCTGCGCGCCGGCACGATCCTCGCCGCGTTCTCACAGGCCGGCGCCAAGGTCGCCGTCGTCACCGCCAAGGACAAGCTGCGCTCGCTGCTCGGCAGCGGCATGCATGGCATCTGCTTTTCCGCGGAAAAGGCCGACCAGGCGAATCGCGCCGACAACGGCATCGACCAGGTGCTCGACTTCGTCGGCAAGCCGTTGCCGTCGGTCTACAGCGCCGACCTGTCGGAATTCGTGTTCGCCGCGGGCGTCGCGCTGATGCGGCGCGACCGTCCAGACCTCATGTACCTGTCGACGACCGACTACGTGCAGCACAAGCATGCGCCGGGGACGCCTGACGCCAATGCGTTCTACGCGATGATGAGCGGCTACCTCGAAAAGCTCGACGCGATGGGCGCGATCATCGCGGTGACGGCCGACCACGGGATGAGCGCCAAGACCGATGCCGCCGGGCGCCCGCAGATCGTCTACCTGCAGGAGTGGTTCGACAACGAGTTGGGCGCGGGCAACGCGCGCGTGATACTGCCGATCACCGATCCGTACGTCGTGCATCACGGCGCGCTCGGCTCGTTCGCGACCTGCTACCTGCCCGACGGCGCCGACAGCCGCGCATTGCGCGCGAAGCTGGCGCGCGTCCCGGGCATCGAGGCGGTGTTGACTCGCGACGAGGCGGCCGCGCGCTTCGAGCTCCCGCCCGACCGGCTGGGCGACGTCGTCGTGCTCGCCGAAAAGCTGATGGTGCTGGGAACGACAGCGGCACGCCACGACCTGTCGGCGCTGACGGTACCGTTGCGCTCGCACGGCGGCGTGTCCGAGCAGAAGGTCCCACTGATCTTCAATCGCCCGCTCGAAGGCGTCGTCGCCGGACGGCGGCTGCGCAATTTCGACATCATCGACCTGGCGCTCAACCACTGCGGATGACCGCGACGCCACAAGTCTTACAATAGGCAGTCCGATCATGAATGCAACCGATCTCCCCAACGAACCGATGCGCATCGCCGGCGAGCGTGTCACCGGCAACCGCACGCTCGACGTGATGAATCCGTTCACCGGCGGCCGCGTCGGCACCGTGCCCAAGGCGACCCTCGACGACGTGCGCCACGCGATCGCCGTCGCGCGCGCCTACAAGCCCACGCTGACGCGCTACCAGCGCTACCGGATCTGCTATCGCGCGGCGGAAATCCTGCGCGAGCGCGCCGACGCCTTTTCCGACCTGATCACCGCCGAATGCGGGATCGGCAAGAAGGACTCGATGTACGAGGTGGGCCGCGCGTGCGACGTGTTCACGTTCGCCGGCAACGCCGCGCTCAGCGACGACGGCCAGGTGTTTTCCTGCGACCTGACACCGCACGGCAAGTCGCGCAAGGTCTACACGCTGCGCGAGCCGCTGCGCGGCGTCATTACCGCGATCACGCCGTTCAATCATCCGCTGAACCAGGTCGCGCACAAGATCGCGCCCGCGGTGGCGACCAACAACCGGATGGTGGTGAAGCCCACCGAGAAGACGCCACTGTCGGCGCTGCTGCTCGCCGACGTGCTGTACGAAGCCGGACTGCCGGGTCCGATGCTGTCGGTCATTACCGGCGATCCACGCGAAATCGCCGACGAGCTTTTGACGCACCCCGACGTCGAGCTCGTGACGTTCACCGGCGGCGTCCCCATCGGCAAGTACATTGCCGCCAAGGCGGTGTACAAGCGCCAGGTGCTGGAATTGGGCGGCAACGACCCCATCATCGTCATGGATGACGCCGACCTCGACGAGGCGGCGGCGCTGGCGACCGCAGGGTCGTACAAGAATTCCGGCCAGCGCTGCACGGCGGTCAAGCGGATGCTCGTCCACGCAAAGGTCGCCGACGATTTCGTCGAGCGGCTGGTGGCGAGCACGCGCGCGTGGACCTACGGCGACCCGATGGACGCGAAGCTCGACATGGGCACGGTGATTGACGAGGCCGCCGCGCGCGGCTTCGAGCAGAAGGTCAACGCCGCGATCGCCGGAGGCGCCAGGCTTCTCGCTGGCAACCAGCGCGACGGCGCGCTGTACTCGCCGACGGTGCTCGACCACGTCGACCCGGCGATGGACGTCGTGCGCACCGAGACCTTCGGCCCGGTATCACCGGTGATCCGCTTTCGCGACATCGACGACGCGATCCGCATTGCCAACGGCACCGCGTACGGGCTGTCGTCGGCGGTATGCACCAACCGCCTCGACTACATCACGCGCTTCGTCGCCGAGCTCGAGGTCGGCACGGTCAACGTGCGCGAAGTGCCGGGATACCGGCTCGAGCTGACGCCGTTCGGCGGCGTCAAGGATTCCGGACTGGGCTACAAGGAGGGGGTACAGGAAGCGATGAAGAGCTTCACCACGATCAAGACCTACTCGCTGCCATGGTGAGGCGCGCGCGCTGACTGTGCAGATCCTGCTCAACCTGCTGGCTGGTGTGGCGCTGCTCGTGTGGGGCACGCACCTGGTGCGCGTCGCCATCCTGAGTCTCTACGGCGGCGACCTGCGGCGCCTGCTGCGTCGCGCCGTGTCGCGGCGCGCCAGCGCATTCTTCGCGGGCCTGGGCGTCACCGCGCTGATCCAGAGCAGCACCGCCACCGCGCTGATCGTCGCCGCATTCGCGGGCCAAGGCCTGATCTCGACCGCGCCCGCACTCGCCGTGATGCTCGGCGCCGACGTCGGCACTTCGCTCGTCACGGTATTCCTGTCGCTCGACCTCACGTGGCTGTCGCCGCTGCTGATCTTTTCCGGCGTCGTGCTGTTCCTGTCGCGCCAGGAAACCAACGTGGGGCGCTTCGGCCGCATCCTGATCGGCCTCGGCCTCATCCTGTTCGCGCTGCAATGGATCGGCGTCAGCGCCAAGCCGCTGACCGAAGCCGCGGGAATGCGCGTGATCTTCGCCTCGCTCACCGGCGACATCTTGCTCGACATGCTGGTGGCGACGCTGGTCACGGTGCTGTGCTATTCGAGCCTCGCCGTCGTGCTGCTGGTGGCGACGCTCGCCGGGCTGCATGTGATCGCGCTCGCGGTGGCGATGCCGCTCGTGCTCGGCGCGAACCTCGGCAGCGGCCTCCTCGGCATGCTGTCGACGCTGCGCTCGGCGCCCGAGGCGCGGCGCGTCACGCTCGGCAACTTCCTGTTCAAGCTGATTGGGTGTGTCGCGGCGATTCCGCTGCTGCGCTTCGTCGAACCCGTGATCGGGCGCCTCGCACTGGCCGAAAACACCGAAGTGGTCGCCTTCCACTTGATCTTCAACGTCGCGCTGGCGATCATCTTCGTCGGCGCGACGCAAGGCATCGCGCGCATCGCCGAACGGTTGCTGCCGGCGCGTCCCGCGAGCGAGGATCCGGCCAAGCCGCGCCACCTCGACCCCTCGGCGCTTGCCACGCCCGCGCTGGCGATCGGCTGCGCGGCGCGCGAGGCGCTGCGCATCAGCGACGTCATCGACGAGATGCTGCAGGGGATGCTGACGGTGCTGAAGACCAACGACCGCACGCTGGCGCAAAAGCTGCGCAAGCTCGACGACGTCGTCGACGAGCTCTACACGGCAGTCAAGCTCTACCTGACGCAGATTTCGCGCGCGGCGCTCGACCAGAACGAAGGCCGGCGCTGGACCGACATCGTGTCGTTCACGATCAACATGGAACAGGTCGGCGACATCATCGACCGCGTGATCGCCGAGATCGAGGAGAAGAAGATCGACAAGGGGCGCAATTTCTCCGAGGCCGGCATGGCCGAGATCTGCGACCTGCACGGACGCCTGACCGCCAACCTGCGACTCGCGATGAGCGTGTTCCTCAATGGTGACCTGAAGAGCGCGCAGGAGCTGCTCGCACAGAAGGTGCTGTTCCGCGACCTCGAGCGGGCGTATGCCGATTCGCACCTGTCGCGGCTCGCCGACAACACATTGCCCAGCATCGAGACGTCGTCATTGCACCTCGACCTCATTTCCGAGCTGAAGCGCATCAACTCGCTGATCTGCTCGATCGCCTATCCGATCCTCGAGGAAGCCGGCGTGCTCGCGCACACGCGGCTCAAGAGCAGCGCGTTGCCGGCCGACGCCGCCGCGCCGATCGCGGCGCCCGGCGACGAGCCGTGGCGCGAGCGCAAGCCGCGCACCGCCTGACGCCATGGCGATCGCATTCGACGACATCGCGCGCATCTTCGACGCCAAGGGCGCATGCGGCTATGACGGCGAGCCCGTCACGCAGCTCGAGCACGCGCTGCAGACGGCGACCTTCGCCGAAGCCGAAGGCGCCGCGGCGCCGCTCGTCGCCGCATCGCTGCTGCACGATCTTGGCCACATGCTCAACGACCAGGGCGACACGCCGACGCTGCGCGGCGTCGACGATGTCCACCAGTACGCGGCGCTGCCGTTCCTGCGCGGGCTGTTCGGCGACGACGTGCTGCTGCCGATCCAGTTGCATGTCGACGCCAAGCGCTACCTGTGCGCGGCGCGACCCGACTACTACGCGTCGCTGTCGGCGGATTCGCAGCGCAGCCTGGCGTTGCAGGGTGGCGTGTTCAGCGATGATGCCGCCGACCGTTTCATCCGCCAGCCGTTCGCCGCCGATGCCGTGCGCCTGCGGATTTGGGACGACCGCGCCAAATGTGCCGGCGCGACGACGCCGACGCTCGCGCATTTCCTCGCGCGCGTCCGCGCTGTGACTGCGGCACAATGAGTGACGCGTCGGCAGGCCCGAAGCGCTGTTGCGTGAGCGCGTGACGCTGCCCGCGGCCGAGTTGACCCTCGGCGTCACGCTGGCGGTGCTGGGCGCGGCGTTCCTGCATGCGCTGTGGAACGCGCTGCTCAAGTCCGCCGCAGGTGACGCGATGCTCGACACGTCGCTGATCGTCGCCGGATCGTCGGTGGTCGGTCTTTGCGTGCTGCCGTTCATACACCTGCCGATCCGCGCCGCGTGGCCTTTCATCGCGGTGTCGGCGACCATTCATTTCGCCTACTACGTGACGCTGGCCGGCGCCTACAAGCGCGGCGACCTGTCGTTCGCGTATCCGCTGATGCGCGGCGTGGCGCCGCTGATCGTCACGTTGCTGGGTATCGTGTTCCTGCACGAGCATCCGACGCTGCAGACGAGCGCAGGCATCGTCCTGATCTCGCTCGGCATCCTGACGATCGCCTGGTTTGCCGGCGGCAGGCATACGCTCGCATCGGCCGGCTGGGCGCTTTCCAACGCGATGATCATCGCGCTCTACACGCTGATCGACGGCGCGGGCGCGCGCGCATCGGGCGATCCCGCAGCGTACGTGACGTGGCTCGTGTTCCTCGAGGGCTTGCCGTTTCTCGCGTGGATCCTGCATACGCGGGGTCGGTCGGCCCTCGCCTACTGGCGGCTGCGCTGGCGCCGCGGCATCGGCGGGGGTGCGGCGAGCCTCGCCGCATACGCGATCGTATTGTGGGCGATGACGCGCGCTCCGGTCGCGGTTGTCGCCGCGTTGCGCGAGGTATCGGTGGTATTCGCCGCGCTGATGGGCGTCACCGCGCTCAAGGAAGGCTTCGGCTGGAAGCGCGTCGCGGGCGCGGCGACCGTCGTACTCGGTGTTGCCGCGCTGCGGCTATGACCACATGACCGCGCCCCCTTCGCACGCACGCGTCGTGGTGATCGGTGGCGGTATCGCCGGCGTATCGGTCGCCTATCACCTCGCGCGCCGCGGCGTCACCGATGTCGTGCTTCTCGAGCAGGGCAAGCTGACCTGTGGCACGACGTGGCACGCCGCGGGGCTGGTGGGACAGGCGCGCGCGACGCGCAACGCCACGCGGATGAGCCAGTACGGCATCGAGCTCTACGCGTCGCTGCAACAGGAGACCGGTCTCGCCACCGGCTGGAAGCCGTGCGGGTCGCTCAACGTCGCGCGCACGCCCGAGCGGATGCAACTGATGCGCCGGCAGATGGCACGCGCCGGCAGCTTCGGCATCGCCTACGAATTCGTCTCGCCCGACGCCGCGCGAGAGCGCGCGCCGATCCTGCGTACCGACGATCTGGCCGGCGCGGTGTGGATTCCCGGCGATGGCAAGGTCAATCCCACCGACCTCACGCAGTCGCTCGCCAAGGGCGCGCGGATGCGCGGCGCGACACTGCTCGAAGGCGTCAGCGTCGAGCGCGTCGACATCGTCAATCGCCAAGTCGCAGGAATACGCTGGAAAAGCGCCGATGGCGAAGGCACGATCGCGTGCGACACGCTGGTCAACTGCGGCGGACAATGGGCGCGCGAGCTCGGCGCGCGCTCCGGTGTCACCGTGCCGCTCTACGCCGCCGAGCACTTCTACATCGTCACCACGAAGATTGATGGCGTGACGCCCGACATGCCGGTGATTCGCGATCCCGACGGCTTCATCTACTACAAGGAGGAAGTCGGCGGCCTGGTGATGGGTGGCTTCGAGCCCGCCGCCAAGCCCTGGAACGTGTCGCCCATTCCGCAGGGCTTCGAATTCCAGCTGCTGCCCGAGGACTGGGACCAGTTCGAGGTGTTGATGCAGAGCGCGATCCACCGCACGCCCTGCCTCGAAACCGCGCAGGTGAAGATGCTGCTCAACGGCCCCGAAAGCTTCACGCCCGATGGCAATTTCATCCTTGGCGAAGCGCCCGCTATCGCCGGCTACTTCGTCTGCGCCGGATTCAATTCGGCGGGAATCGCCAACTCGGGGGGCGCCGGCCGTCTGATCGCCGACTGGATCGTCGACGGCGAAGCACCGCATGACGTGTGGGACGTCGACATCCGCCGCTTTGCGCCTTTGCATGCCAATCGCCGGCACCTCGCTGACCGCACCGTCGAATCGCTCGGATTGCACTACGCGATGCGCTGGCCACGCGAGGAGCTGCAGACGGTACGGCCGCTGCGGCGCTCGCCGCTCTACGACCGCCTGCGCGCGAAGCGCGCGGTGTTCGGCAGCAAGCTCAACTGGGAACGCGCCAACTACTTCCTGCCGGACGGCGTGGCCGAGCCTGCGCCGACGTTCGGCAGCCCGGGGTGGCTGCCATGGGTGCTCGACGAGCAGCGCGCCTGTCGCGAAGCGGTCGTGCTGTTCGACCAGACGTCGTTCGCCAAGCTCGTGCTCAAGGGGCGCGATTCGCTGGCGGTGCTGGAGCGGCTGTGCGCGAACCGCATCGACGTCGCCATAGGCCGCATCGTCTACACGGCGATGCTCAATGCGCGCGGCGGCTTCGAAAGCGACTTGACGATCGTGCGCATCGCCGCGCACGAGTTTTTGATCCTCACCGGCTCCGCGCAGGCGACGCGCGACTTCGCGTGGATCGAGCGGCACGTCGGCGATGACGAGCGCGCGGTGCTGGTCGACGTCACCAGCGCATATTCGGTGCTGTCGCTGATGGGGCCGCAAGCCGAGCCGTTGCTGCGCACGCTGTCGCCGGACGATTTCTCGCGCGCGGCGTTGCCGTTCGCCGCAACGCGCGAGGTCGACGTCGGCCACACCCGCGTGCGCGCAGCGCGGATCAGCTATGTTGGCGGGCCCGGTTACGAGCTCTACGTCGCAACCGACCAGTGCGCGACGCTCTACGACGCGCTGTGCGATGCCGGCGCGGCGTGCGGATTGCGCGACGCCGGGTACTACACCATCGACGCGTTGCGCATCGAGGCCGGAAGGCGCGCATGGGGTGCCGAGCTGTCACCCGACGAAACGCCGTGGGATGCCGGCCTCGACTACGCGGTGGCGATCGACAAGCCGACGCCGTTCATCGGTCGTGACGCGTTGCTGCAGGCGCGAGATGCGCCGCCGCGCAAGCGCCTCGTGCAACTGACGCTCGACGATCCATCGGCGTTTGCATGGGGCGGCGAGCCGGTATTGATGAATGGCGACGCCGTCGGTGAAATCACGTCGGCCGGCTACAGTCGCACGCTCGGACGCGGCATCGCGATGGCGTACGCGCGCGGCGCGCGCGTCGACGCCGATGCGCTTGCGCGCGCGACGTGGACGATCGACCTCGGTGGCACGCGCGTCGCCGCGACCCTGCGCGCCGGCGCGCGCTGATCGCATGCGCCGGACCGCCATGCCGGCGACGATGGACGCGTGCCGCCGGCTGTGCTTTCATCGGGCTTTCGACGCCTGCATCGCATGAACCACCGCATCACCCCGACTCCGCGTCGTGGCCGCGCGCCGGCCGACCCGCCCGCTGCCAAGGCGCAGGTGCAGAGCCTCACGCGCGGGCTCGCGATCCTCGACTGCCTGTCGCGCGGCGAGCTCGGCCTGACGCTGACTGACATCGCGCAGCGCACGCAATTGCCGCCGTCGACCGTGCACCGGCTGCTGGCGACGCTGGAGCGCAGCGGGCACGTCTACCAGGCGGGCGCGCAGGGACCCTGGTACGTGGGCCTCGCCGCGTTCACCGTCGGCTCGAGCTTCCTCGCGAGCCGCGAATGGGTCGCGCAGAGTCATCGCCACATGCGACAGCTGATGGAGCAATCCGGCGAGACGGCGAACCTGGCGATTCTCGACGGCACCGACGCCGTGTTCATCGACCAGGTGCAGTGCCACGAAATGATGCGCACGATCGTCAGGCTGGGCGGGCGCGCGCCGCTGCACGCCTCCGGCGTCGGCAAGGCGATATTCGCAGCGCTTCCCGACGACCAGATCAACGCGATCCTCAAGGTCAAGGGATTGCCGCGAATTACCGAGCACACGATCACGTCGCCGGAAACGATGTGGGCGAGCGTGCGCGTGATCCGCCAGCGGGGGTGGTCGTTCGACGACGAGGAACATGCGATCGGCACGCGCTGCGTGGCTTCGCCGATCTACGACGAGCACGCGGAAATGCTCGGCGCGATCTCGGTGGCCGGGCCGTCATCGCGGCTGTCCGACGGTCGCATCCGCGAGCTCGGTCCGGTCGTCGCTCACAAGGCGGCGGAAATCACGCGGCAAATCGGCGGGCGCTGGCCGCACCCCTATTGAGCCTTGCCGGGCGCGTGGTTTAAACCGGGCAACGACCGGTCGGCCGGCCCTGCATCGTCTCCCAGCGCGACGCCAGCCGCGCGTTGGCCGGCGGGCGCCAATGCTCGAGCAGCCGGTCGGCGTTGATCGAGTCGTTGCAGACCAGCACGACGTCGCAACCGGCATCGGCCGCTGCTGCGGCGCGCGCGACGACGTCGCCGGCACGCGCCGCGCCCGCCATCGACAGGTCGTCGCTGAAGATCATGCCGTCGAAGCCGTAGCGTCCGCGCAGCCTGTCACGGAGCCAGTACGATGAGAATCCCGCCAGCTCGGAATCGATTTTCGCGTAGATTACGTGCGCCGGCATCACCGCGTCGAGGCCGTTGCGCGCGAGGGCCGCGAACGGCACGAGGTCGACGGCAACGAGCTCGGCCATCTCGCGATCGTCGACCGGCAGGTCGGTGTGCGAGTCGGCGGCGACGAAACCGTGTCCGGGGAAATGCTTGCCGACGCACGCCGCACCGCCGGCATGCAGGCCGTCGATCAGGCACTTCGCGAGCGCTGCGATCGCATTGGGATTGCGGTGCAGTGCGCGATCGCCGATGACGGTGCTGCGCCCGAAGTCGACGTCGAGCACCGGCGTGAAGCTGAAGTCCACGCCTTGCGCGCGAAGCTCGCTGGCAATCACATGGCCCGTGCGCGTCGCCGCGACTGCGGCGGCGGCAACGTCGACGTCCCATTGCCTTCCCAGCTCGCGCATCGGCGCAACCTGTGTGAATCCGTCGCGGAAGCGCTGCACGCGCCCGCCCTCGTGATCGACGCAGATGACGAGCGCCGGCGCGCGCAATGCGCGGATCGACGCGCACAGTGCGGTGAGTTGCGCCGGCGATTCGTAGTTGCGCGCGAACAGGATCACGCCGCCCACCGACGGCTGCAGCAGGCGTTCGCGATCCTCGGCGCCAAGCGCAAGCGCCGCGACATCGACGACGACCGCGCCGCGCGCCAGCGCGCGGCCAGTCATCGACGCGCGCCTTCGCGCATCAGCGCCTTCATTTCGCGAACCGCCTCGCGCAGCCCGACGAATACCGCGCGCGCGACGATCGCGTGACCGATGTGCAGCTCGCGCACGCCGTCGAGCGCCGCCACCGGTTGCACGTTGATGTAGTTGAGCGCGTGACCGGCGTTGAAGCGCATCCCGGCAGCGCGCACCGCGGCGCCGGCATCCTTGAGGCGCGCCACCTCCGCGGTGACGGCGGGACTTCCGGCATCGCGACCACGCGCATGGAACGCGTGCGCATACGGGCCGGTGTGCAATTCACAGACCGACGCGCCGATGCGCGCGGCAGCTTCCACCTGGCGGCGCTCGGCGTCGATGAATACGCTGACCCTGATGCCCGCATCCTGCAGCTTGCGCACCGCACCGATGAGCGCCTTTTCGTGCGCGATGACGTCGAGGCCGCCCTCGGTGGTCACTTCCTGGCGGCCCTCGGGCACCAGCATCGCCATTTCGGGCTTCAGCGTGCAAGCGAGCTCGACCATTGCCGCGGTGGCCGCCATTTCGAGGTTGAGCTTGATGTGCACCAGGTCGCGCAGCCGGCGCACATCCTCGTCCTGGATGTGCCGGCGATCTTCGCGCAGGTGCACGGTGATGCCGTCGGCGCCACCCAGGTGCGCCTCGACCGCCGCCCAAACCGGATCGGGTTCGTAGGTGCGGCGCGCTTCGCGCAACGTCGCCACGTGGTCGATGTTGACGCCGAGCTCGATCATGTCCGTTCCATCACGTTTCTTCCTGTTCTTCGAGGGCCTGCAGGTCGAGCACGATGCGCCGGCTGAAGAGTCGCCTCGTCTCGAGATGATGATCGAGGACGACGCGCATCAGCCGCTTGGCTTCGCCCGACGTCGCCGCATCGGGATAGCTCGACGCCGACAGCGCGGCGAGCGTCGCGCCGTGGACGACCAGCCCCGGCTGGTCGATGCGCGCAGGCAACCGATGCGCGCCGCGCTCGACGGTGAAATGGTAGCGCGCCGACGGGTCGACCGGTGCGCCGGTGTCGACATCGTGCGTCAGGTTGAGTGCATAGCCGATCGCCGCCATCAGCGCGAGCTCGAAGCGGCGCAACAGCGGCGCCTGCTCTGCGCCCGATGCAAGCGCCACCAGCGCGTCGGCGTAGTCGTCATACAGGCGCGGATGCGCATCCTCTCGAGGCAACAGCTTGAGCAGCAGCTCGTTGAGATAGAACGCGCACAGAAGGCCGCTGCCAACCGGCAGCGGCATGCCGCCGCGCCATTCGGCGCGCGTCAGCGTCTTCAGCTCGCGCGCGCCCATCCAGCCGAGCGTCAACGGCTGGAATGCCTGCAGCGTGCCGCGCAATTCGGAGCGCGCGCGCTTGGCGCCGCGCGCGATCAACGCGACGCGGCCGTGGTTGAGCGTCCACGTCTCGACGATCAGGCTCGTCTCGCGATACGGATAGGTGTGGAGGACGAACGCGAACTCGTCGTCGACGCGTTGTGCCGCGGTCGCGGAAGAGACAGCCATGCAGGATCGGCCGCGCGCCCTAGTCGAAGCCGAGCTTCGACAGCGACGCGTCGGTTGCCGCCCAGTTCTTGCGCACGCGCACGAAGACCTCGAGGAAGACCTTGCCGCCGAACAGCGACTCCATGTCGCGCCGCGCCTCGCTGGCGATCTTCTTCATCGTCGCGCCGCCCTCGCCGACGATGATCGCGCGCTGCCCCGCCTTGTCGCAAAGCACCACCGCGCCGATGCGGCGCAGCTTCGGCTCCTGCGTGAACTGCTCGATCACCACCGTCGTCGAATATGGAACTTCGTCGCCAAGCAGCCGGAATATCTTCTCGCGGATCATTTCCGCCGCGAGGAAACGCTCGTCGCGATCGGTCAGCGTGTCGGCGTCGTAGAGCGCGGGCGCCTCGGGCAACGCGCGCGCGATCTCGGCCTTGAGCGCGTCGAGCTGCGTGCCCTTTTCCGCCGACACCGGCACCAGCGCGGCGAAATCGCGCCACGTCGCGAGCTCGGCGAGCCGCGGCAGCAGCGCGCGCTTGTCGGCGAGCGAGTCGACCTTGTTGACGGCGACGACGACCTTGCACGACGCGGGAATGCGCGCGACGACGTCGCGATCGGCCGGTGTCAGCTTGGCGGCGTCGATCACAAGCACGACGACGTCGACATCGGTCAGGCTCGCCAGCACCGTGCGGTTGAGGCGGTCGTTGAGCGTGCCGCGATGCTTGGTCTGGAAGCCGGGCGTGTCGACGAAGATGAACTGGTGATGCGCATCGGTCAGCACCCCCATGATCCGGTGGCGCGTCGTCTGTGGCTTTTTCGACGTGATGCTGATCTTGTGGCCGACCAGGCGATTGACGAGCGTCGACTTGCCGACGCTCGGCCGGCCGACGATCGCGATGTGTCCGCAGCGAAATGCATCCATGCCATCCACCTTCAATCGCGGCCCGTTGCGGTCGCGGCGACCTGCGCAAGTGCGTGCGTGGCCGCCTCCTGCTCGGCGGCGCGCCGGCTGCTGCCCTCGCCACGCGCGACGATCGACAGCGCGCCGATCCGGCACTCGACGACGAACGTCTGCGCATGCGCCTCGCCCGCCGTTGCCACGACCTGGTAATCGGGAACCGGCATTCGCCGCGCCTGCAGCCACTCCTGCAGCGTCGTCTTGGGATCCTTGCCAAGCACCGCCGCCGCCGGATCGACGAGGATATCGCCATAGGCGGCGAGGATCACGTCGCGCGCGGCATCGAAGCCGCGGTCGAGGAACACCGCGCCGAACACTGCTTCGAGCGCATCGGCGAGAATCGACGGCCGGCTCGCGCCGCCGCTCTTCAGCTCGCCTTCGCCCAGCTGCAGGTGGCGGCCAATCTCGAGCCGCTGCGCGATGCGCGCCAGCATGTCCCGATTGACGAGCCCGGCGCGCGCGCGCGACAACTCACCCTCGGGCATCCGTGCAAAGCGCGTGAACAACGCGACTGCGATCACGCAGTTCAGCACGGCGTCGCCGAGGAACTCGAAGCGTTCGTTATGATGCGCGCCGAAGCTGCGATGCGTCAGCGCCTGCGCCAGCAGCGCCGGCGAGGCGAATGCGTAGCCGAGCTTCGCCGACAGCGTGTCGCGGGCCGGCGGCACCGCGGAAACGGGGTCCGTCACCGAGCCTCGGTCACCTCGAAGTCGAGCATCAGGCTGATGTTGTAGACGAGCGGCAGGCGCTTTTCCCAGGAGATGGTGCCGACGATCTGGTTGTTCTGCTTGGTCACCTCGAGGTCCTGCCAGCGCACCGAATCGACATAGTCGGCGCCGATGCGCCGTTCGAAGAATCGCCGCACGGTGGCGGGCTGGCCGTCGACGGCGTCGTCGAGCGCACCGGCGACCGCCTTCTTCACCGTGTAGTACTCGATGTACGACGGAAGCATCCGGAAGCCGACCAGCGCGAACACCACGACGACCGCGGCGACGAACAGAAAGCCGACGATTGTGAGCCCCGTCTGCCCGTTGCGCTTGTGCATCAAGGATCCCCTATTGGATGCCATGTCCGACGCGCCTGAACGTGGCGTTCACGATGTCGTCCCAGTTGAACCAGATGAAGAATGCGCGGCCGCGCAGGTTGGCGTCGGGGACGAAGCCCCAGTACCGGCTGTCATCGCTGTAGTCGCGGTTGTCGCCCATCATGAAGTAGTTGCCCGCCGGCACCTTGCATTTGAAGCCGCGCTCATTGTATTCGCAATTGTCGCGACCGGGGAAGTCGCGCACGCCGCTGACGCGCACGGCCGGCGCCATGGTGTTCTGGGCGATCGTGTACGTCTTCGGCAGGCCCGCCGCGTCGGCGGTTTCGCGGAACTTGCGCGTCTCCTCGAAGCGCAGGCCTTCGAGCCAGCCGTAGGTGCCGTCCTCGGCTTGCGGCAGCGGCTTGCCGTTGACGGTGAGGCGCTTGTCGTTGTACTCGACGACGTCTCCCGGCAGGCCGACGACGCGCTTGATGTAGTCGACCGACGTGTCGCCCGGGTAGCGGAACACGACGACGTCACCGTGCTGCGGGCCGCCGGTCGCGAGGATCTTGCGCTCGACGATCGGCAGGCGAATGCCGTACGCGAACTTGTTGACGAGGATGAAGTCGCCGACCTCGAGGGTCGGCCGCATCGACGACGACGGAATCTTGAAGGGCTCGGCGACGAAGCTGCGCAACACGAACACCGCCAGCAGCACCGGGAAGAAGCTCGCCGTGTACTCGACCCAAGCGGGCTGCGCCTCGAGGCGCTCCTTGAGCGCCACGCGCTCGGCGCTGATGCCGGCGTCGCTGCCGGAGCGCTCGCGCTGCATCCGCTGGTCGAATGCGGCGAGCGACGCGTTGGCTGCGGCGACGCGGCGCGGCCGCATCACCAGCTTGTCGATCACCCAGGCGATGCCGGTGACAACGGACAGCAGGAACAGGATCAGGGCGAAGTTCATCGAGGCGGGGACGTGGGGCGCAGTTGCGGCGGCGCGAATTGTCTCACGCAGCCAGGCCGTCCGGCCCGCCGCTGGTGCCATCGAACCGGCGGTTCATCTTCGCACCGGTCATTTGTCGCCGACTTGCAGGATCGCAAGGAAGGCTTCCTGCGGGATCTCCACGCTGCCGACGGATTTCATCCGCTTCTTGCCGGCCTTCTGCTTTTCCAGCAGCTTCTTCTTGCGCGAGATGTCGCCGCCGTAGCACTTGGCGAGCACGTTCTTGCGCATCGCCTTGATCGTCTCGCGGGCGATGATGTTGGCGCCGATCGACGCCTGCACGGCGACATCGAACATCTGCCGCGGAATCAGCGTGCGCATCTTCGCCGCGACTTCGCGGCCGCGGTACATCGACACCGAGCGGTGCACCATCACCGACAGCGCGTCGACGCGCTCGCCGTTGATCAGGATGTCAAGCTTGACGACGTCGGCGGCACGAAACGCCTTGAACTCGTAGTCGAGCGACGCGTAGCCGCGCGACACCGACTTCAGCTTGTCGAAGAAGTCCATCACCACCTCGGCCATCGGCAGCTCGTAGGTCAGCATCACCTGGCGCCCCAGGTACTGCATGTTCTTCTGCGTGCCGCGCTTCTCGGTGCACAGCGTGATCACCGGGCCTACGTATTCCTGCGGCATCAGTATCGTCGCCGTGATGATCGGCTCGCGGATCTCCTCGACGCGCGACAGGTCGGGCAGCTTCGACGGGTTCTCGATCTCGGCGACGCTGCCGTCGCGCAGCAGGATCTGGTAGACGACCGTCGGCGCCGTCGTGATCAGGTCCATGTCGTACTCGCGCTCGAGCCGCTCCTGCACGATGTCCATGTGCAGCAGGCCGAGGAAGCCGCAGCGGAAGCCGAAGCCGAGCGCCTGCGACACTTCGGGCTCGTAGTGCAGCGACGCGTCGTTGAGCTTCAGCTTGTCGAGCGCGTCACGCAGCGCCTCGTACTGGTTGGACTCCACCGGATAGAGGCCAGCGAACACCTGCGGCTTCACTTCCTTGAAGCCGGGCAGCGGCGCCGCCGCCGGCCGCGTCGCCAAGGTCACCGTGTCGCCAACCTTGGCGGCATCGATCTCCTTGATGCCGGCGATGACAAAGCCGACCTCGCCCGCGCCGAGCGTGTCGCGCGCCACCGACTTCGGCGTGAACACGCCGACCTGCTCGCAGGTGTGCGTCGACCCGCCCGCCATCAGCAGGATCTTGTCGCGCGGCTTCAGCACGCCGTCGATCACCCGCACCAGCATGACGACGCCGACGTAGTTGTCGAACCACGAATCGATGATCAGCGCCGACAATGGCGCTTCGGGCTTGCCCCTGGGCGGCGGCACGCGCGCAATGACCGCCTCGAGGATGTCCTCGATGCCGACGCCGTTCTTGGCGCTCGCGCGCACCGCGTCGGTAGCGTCGATGCCGATGATGTCCTCGATCTCATCGATCACACGCTCGGGCTCCGCCGAAGGCAGGTCGATCTTGTTGAGAACCGGCAGCACCTCGACGCCCAGCTCGATCGCCGTGTAGCAGTTGGCGACCGTCTGCGCCTCCACCCCCTGCGACGCGTCGACGACGAGCAGCGCGCCTTCGCAGGCGGCCAGCGAGCGCGAAACCTCGTACGCGAAGTCGACGTGCCCCGGCGTGTCGATCATGTTGAGGTTGTAGCGCTGGCCGTCGCGCGCGACGTATTCGAGCGCCGCCGTCTGCGCCTTGATCGTGATCCCGCGCTCGCGCTCCAGGTCCATCGAGTCGAGCACCTGGTCGCTCATCTCGCGCGCGGCCAGGCCGCCACAGCGCTGGATGAAGCGGTCGGCCAGCGTCGACTTGCCATGGTCGATGTGCGCGATGATCGAGAAGTTGCGAATGTGATTCACGGGATGCCGGAAGAAACGCCAACGCCAACGAAAAAGGGCACCTGCGGCGCCCTTTGCACGGGTACTTGCAAGATGCTCCGGGCATAGCGCCCGGGGCTCACCGAAACTCGTTGAATTTTAGCGTATTTCGGTACTTTTTGCGAGCGCGGACTAGAGCGCGTCGCGCAGCCGCTGCGGATCGAGCACGTAATGGCAAAGCTCCTGGCCGGTGTCGACGTCGCCCGCCAGCAGCACCGGCACGCGCTCGCCAAAGCGCGCGTCGAGCGCGGGGTCGGTGTCGACGTCGATCTCGACGAGATCGATGCCGCGCCGCGCCAGCAACGGCGCGAGCGCCGCGCGCATGTCATCGCACAGGTGGCAATACGCGCGCGACAGCAGCGTCAGCCGCCGCGCGGGCGCCCGCGGCGCCCGCCGCGATGGCGCGGCGTCGCGACCGGTCACTCGCTGTCCGGCGCCAACGGCCGCAGCGTTACGAAGAACTGGTTGTCGCCGCGTTTCACCTGCAGCGTCACCGGCGCCGACTTGTCCAGCTTGGCGAACACGTCGTTCAACTGCGCCGCGCTCTTCGCCTCGGTGGGCACGCCGCGGCTGATGATCGCGAGGATCACGTCGCCGGTCTGGACGTTGGCGCGCACGCCTCCCGCCACCGCCTCGACGCCGACGCCGTTCTTCACTTCGAGCTCCTTCTTCTGGTCGTCGGTCAGGTCGGACAGCACGAGCCCCATCCGGTTGGGCTTCGCCTTGTCCTTCGACGACCCGCCGCCTGCGCGCTTCACAGGTGCTTCGCTGTCTTCCTTGAGCTCGGCCACGGTGACGGCGAGGTCCTTGGGCGTGTTACGGCGCAGCACGGTGATCGTGATCTTCGTGCCGGGACGCACCGCGCTGATGATCCGCGGCAGGTCGGAGCTCGAGCGCACGTCACGGCCGTCGACCTTGGCGATGACGTCGCCGGCCTCGATGCCTGCCTTGTCGGCAGGTCCACCCTTCTCGACCGAGCCGACCAGCGCGCCGCTGTTCTGCTTCAGGTTGAGCGACTCGGCGACATCCTTGGTGACTTCCTGGATACCGACGCCGATGCGCCCGCGCGTGACGCGACCCTTGTCCTTCAGCTGCGACGCGGTGTTCATCGCGACGTCGATGGGAATCGCGAAGGCCAGTCCCATGTAGCCGCCGGTGCGCGAGAAAATCAGCGAATTGACGCCGATCACCTCGCCCTTCATGTTGAACAGCGGCCCGCCCGAATTGCCGGGGTTGATCGCGACGTCGGTCTGGATGAACGGCACGAGGTTCTCCTGCGGCAGGTCGCGGCCCTTGGCGCTGACGATGCCGGCGGTCATCGTGTTCTCGAGGCCGAATGGCTTGCCGATGGCGACCACCCACTCGCCGACCTTCAGCTTGTCGGGATCGCCGATCGACACCTTCGGCAGGTTGGCGGCGTCGATCTTGATCAGCGCGATGTCGCTGCGCTTGTCGGCGCCGATCACCTTCGCCGTGTACTCCCGCTTGTCGGTGAGCGTCACCTTCACTTCGTCGGCGCCGTCGACGACGTGCGCATTGGTGACGATATAGCCGTCGGCGCCGATGATGAATCCGGAACCCGCGGCCTGCGCGAATTCCTGCTCGGGTCCGCGCCTCAATTGTGGGCCGAAGCGCTTGAAGAATTCATAGAACGGATCGTCTTCCGGCAGGTCGGGAAGGTTGCGCGCGCTGCGGCGGATCTTCTGCGTGACGTCGATCGATACCACGGCCGGTCCCGACTTTTCGTAGAGCTCGGTGAAGTCGGGAAGGCCTGCGCGCACCTGCGCGAACGTGACGTTCGCCATCAGCGTGAATGCTGCGGCGGCCGCCGCAAGCGCGGCGAAACGGGACTGCAATGCAAAACGGGACATCGATGGCCTCTCCTGGAGAATGCTGGGTGCTGCGATGGCTGATCTCAACGACGGGTCACCGACGACGCGATCTGGCGCACCGTCGACCCGGGCACTTCGCCGAGCGCGGTGACCAGGTTGTCGTCGAGTCGCAGGCTGTAGACGTTGACGCCGCCCTGCTGGCTGAATCCCACGTGCGTAGGTGCCGTCGACACAGGCTGGACGAACACGCTGACAGCGACCAGCCCGTCGGAAAATACCAGGTGCGCGACGGGTTCCGGCCTGCCGCGCAAACGCCGGAAGCCTTCCATGATCTTGACGAAACCGGGCGGCAGCCGCGACACCAGCCAGCCGGTGTCGCGCGGCGCGGTCTCGCCTGCGCTGCCTTCTCGCACCGTCCAGTCGGCAGGCGTCGACGGCCACGTCGGCTTGACGAGCGCGTGATCGACGGCGCCGCCGATCGTGATGTCCATGAACGCGAACTGCTCGACGATTTCGCCGCGATCGCCGAGCACGCGCGCCTTGAGCAGCAGCCCGGTGCCGTTTTCCGCCCAGAACTTGTGGCCGTAGCGCAAGCCGTCGCGCGGCTCGAACACCCAGGCCTGCGCGTCGTAACCGGCAACGCGCGCCGACTCGGCCTTGCGAAAATCATAGTATTTGGCGAGCGCCTGCTGCTGCTCTTCCGACAGTGACGGAAACACGTTGCGGATCGTGCGCGGCTCGACGCGGACGATGCGTGCGTCCGGATAGTAGCAGCGCACTTCGCCGGCGCTGCGGATCACCTCGCGCGCCGGGCCGTCGAGGCTCACCAGCCGGTCGAACTCGCTGCCGTTGTCGAAGATGTGCGCAAGGCGCGAGGTTTCGACGTGCCCGCCATGCTGGTAGACGATCGTGCCGACGTAGTTCTGCGCGCGTGCGGCATTCGCCGCGCGCGCGAGCCACTGCGACACGTCGCCTGCATGCGCGAGCGACGCCGCGCCGAGCAGCCATGCGGCGGAGGGAACAACGACGAGACCAGCCAGGCGTCGAGATACGGATGGGAACGCTGCGCGCATGAACGGTCAGCGCTGTGCGTCGCCGGCGGGCACCGATACCGCCCGCAGGTACGGCCCGACGCCCTGCATCGCCGTCGCCGGCGAATACTCCTGGTGCGCCAGCAGGTAGTCGGGCGGCACCGCCTGCGAGCGCAGTTGCGCTGACCTGACGTCGGCCGCCTCGCGTGCGCGCGCCAGCGCCGTCGTCGGCGCGTCGGTCAGCGACACCGCGGTCCACCCCACCACTGCCACTGCGGCGGCGGTCGCGGCGATCGCCCACGACACGCCGAGCCGGTGCGTGAGCCGCGGACGTGGCGCGAGCACCGTCGGCTCGCCGTCGAGCACCGCGGTGAAGCGCTTCGAGAATCCCGGCGACAGCGTGCGCGAACCACGCAGCGCGTCGCCGATCACGTGGTAGCAGACCCATGTTTCCATGGCGTCGCCGCTTGCGCAGGCGCTGCACACCCTGTCGAGCTCGGGTTCGTCGGCGTCGCCGTCCATCAAGCGGGAAATCTGTTCGTTCATCACCATCTCCGAGTTTCGTCGGTCCCGAGCAGCGGGCGCAGTTCGGCGGCGATTGCCTCGCGCGCGCGAAAGATTCGCGAGCGCACCGTGCCGATCGGGCAATTCATCACATTCGCAATTTCTTCGTAGCTCAAGCCCTCGATCTCGCGCAGCGTGATCGCGGTGCGCAGGTCCTCGGGCAATGCTTCCATCGCGCGGTTCACCGTGTTGCCGACTTCCTTGCCGATCAGCTCGCTCTCGGGCGTCGACGTATCGCGTAGTGCGTCGGCGTCCTCGAAGGACTCGGCTTCCTCGTTGTCGAAGCTGGTCGACGTCGGCGCCCTGCGCCCCAGCGCCACCAGGTAGTTCTTCGCGGTATTGATGCCGATCCGGTACAGCCAGGTATAGAACGCGCTGTCGCCGCGGAAACCCGGCAGCGCGCGATATGCCTTGATAAAAGCTTCCTGCGTCACGTCCTCGACCTCCGCCGGATCGCGAACCAGCCGCGACAACAGCCGGCCCAGCTTGCGCTGGTATTTCATGACCAGCATCTCGAAAGCGCGCTTGTCACCCCGCTGCGCACGCTCCACGAGCTGCTGATCGACTTCGCGATCACCCATTCGTGGGTCTTTCGTCCCTGGTTTGCGTCGTTGTTATGCCCGTCGAACGGCGGGCGCGACGCCGAAGGGCAGCCGCGGCCTGTCGCCCGGGGCGGCAGTTGCGGTCTGACGGCAATCGCTTGCGTTGGTTGACCGTCGACGCTGTCAATAGTTCATTCAGCGACATGGAATCAGCGTGCCGCCGCCAGCGTGACCGCGGGCTCGATGCGCCCGGTTTGAATGCCGCGGAAATTGCTCAGCGCCGGATGCTCCCATGCCGCCAATGCCTTGCCGGCGTCGGCGTCGACGACGCCCAGCGCATCGAGCACGGCGACGGTAGCCGGATGCAGTCCGCGGGTGCTGCCGTCGGCGACCTTGATCGCGATGCCCAGTCCGCGGCTGCGGATGCCCACCGCCTGCACACCTTCGGCGCCGATCTTGGTCACCCAGTCGCCGCGACCCGCCTGCATCAGCGCAAGGTCGCTGCGGCGCTCGCCAGACACCATTTCCGGATGCGCGATCATCGCCGCGGCCAGCGTTGCCAGCGGGGACGCACCCGCTGCGGCGGTGGCGAGGCGCGCATAGGCATGCGCGAGCCTCGACAGCGGTACCGCGTAGTTGGGCGCCGAGCAGCCGTCGATGCCGGCGACGAGATCGCCGACGGCGACACCCGCGGTGTGCGCTACAGCCTCGCGAATCGCTGCCTGGAGCGGATGGTCGAACGCAACGTAGTCGGTGCGCGACCAGCCGTGCAGCGCGCAGCAGGCGAGCATCCCCGCGTGCTTGCCCGAGCAGTTGTGCACGAGGGGCGAGTACGGTGGCGGTGGCGGGAACACGCCGGTCAGCTCATAGAAGCGCGGTACGTGCGATCCGCACTGCAGCTCGTCGACGTGCGCGCCGCAGCGCGCGAGCATGTCGGCCACCGCGTTGACGTGGCGCGGCTCGCCCGAATGGCTCGCGCACAAAAGCGCCACCTGCGCGCGCGAAAAGCCGAAGTGCGCATCGCCGCCGGCGGTGACGAACGGCAGCGCCTGCAGCGGCTTCAGTGCGCTGCGCGTGAACGTGACGGCGTCGGCATCGCCGGCGGAGAACACAATGTGCCCGTCACGGTCAACGACGGCGACATGGCCGACGTGCACGCTTTCCAACGTGTTGCCGCGATAAACGCGGGCGAGCGGCACGGCCTGCAGTGCTAGCGAATCTCGATCCATCGATGCAAGGGCTCTGGGGGACCTCGCATTATCGCCGATTCGGCGCGAGCGATCGCGTCGCGGCGCCGGCCGGCGCTGGCGAGCGCGCCGCGGGGCCTCGGTCAGCCCGGGCGGTCCGGCGCCAGCGCGACGCGGATCTGTTCCAGCGCCGCGGGATCCTCGATCGTCGTCAGGTCGCCCGGATCGCGTCCCTCCGCCAGCGCCTGCAACGAGCGGCGCAGCAATTTGCCGGAGCGCGTCTTCGGCAACAGCGTGACGAAATGCACGGCGGATGGCCGCGCGATCGCGCCGAGCTCGCGATCGACGGTGTCCATCACTTCCTTGCGCATCAGCGATGCCGACGCCGGATCGGCGACGCGCGCGCGGTCCTTGACGACGGCGAACGCAACCGGCGTCTGCCCCTTCAGCGGATCGGTGACACCGACCACGGCGACCTCGGCGATGCCGCTGTGCGCCTGCACCGCTTCCTCGATCTCGCGCGTGCCGAGCCGATGGCCGGCGACGTTGATCACGTCGTCGGTACGGCCCAGCACGTAGTAGTAGCCGTCATCGTCGCGCGTGGCCCAGTCGAACGTCGAGTAGACGAGCTTGCCGGGAACCGTTTCGAAATACGTGCTGACGCAGCGCTCGTCGTCGCCCCAGATCGTCGTCATGCACCCGGGCGGCAACGGCGGCATGAGCGCGAGCACGCCCTTCTCGTTGGCACCGAGCTCGGCGCCAGTGCCGTCTTGCAGCAGGCGAACGTCGAAGCCCGCCGTCGGGAACGACGGGCTGCCGAACTTGCGCGGCAAATCCTCGACGCCCGGCTGCGCCGACAGGATCGGCCAGCCGGTCTCCGTCTGCCAGTAGTTGTCGATGATGGCGACGCCGCCCAGCGCATCGGTGGCCCAGCGCGCGGTGGGCTCGTCGAGCGGCTCGCCGGCAAGGAACAGGTAGCGCAGTTTCGACAGGTCGTGCCCGCGCATGTACTTCGGGTCCTCCTTCTTCAGTACGCGAATCGCCGTCGGCGACGTGAACATCGTGCGTGCGCCGGTCTCGGCGGCGATGCGCCACCAGATCGCCGGATCGGGTCGTATCGGCAGGCCCTCGTACATGATCGTCGTGCAGCCGTTGAGCAATGGGCCATAGATGATGTACGAGTGCCCGACCGCCCAGCCGATGTCGCTCGAGCAGAACATCGTCTCGCCGGGTGCCAAGCAGAAGATGTCCTGCATCGACGCGAGCAGCGCCACCGCGTGGCCACCGGTGTCGCGCTGCACGCCCTTGGGCTTGCCGGTGGTGCCCGACGTGTAGAGGATGTACGACGGCTCGCTCGATTCGAGCCACGTGCAGGGCACCGAGGCGTCGAGATGCCGCGCGCGCAGCGTCGCGTAGTCGTGATCGCGGCCGGCGACATGCGTCGCCGCGGGATCGAGCCCGCGGTCGACGATGACGACGTGCAACGGCGGAAATCTCGCGAGCGCGAGCGCCGCGTCGGTCAGCGGCTTGTACGGGAGCAGCTTGCCGGCGCGCATGCCGCCGTCGGCGGTGACGAGCAGCTTCGGCGTGGCGTCGTCGATGCGGTTGGCGAGCGACGCCGGGGCGAAGCCGCCGAACACCACCGAGTGGATCGCGCCGACGCGCACGCACGCGAGGATCATGAACACCGCCTCGGCGATCATCGGCATGTACACCAGCACGCGATCGCCCTTGCCGACGCCCAGCGACTGCAGAATCGCCGCGCAGCGATTCACTTCGGCGAAGAGCTCGCGGTACGTGTAGGTCGCGCGCTGCCCGGTCTCGGTGGAAATATAGATCAGCGCCGGCTGGTCGGCACGTGTCGCGAGGTGGCGGTCGACGGCGTTGTGGCACAGGTTGGTGGTGCCGCCGACGAACCATTTCGCGAACGGCGGACGCGAGTAGTCGAGCACGTCGGTGAAGGGCGCGTGCCAGTCGATCGCCCGCGCGCGTTCGCGCCAGAACGCGTCGCGGTCGGCGAGCGAGCGGCGGTGAAAATCAGCGTACTTTCCCATGCTCAACCTTTCCGTCGTCATTCCCGCGCAAGCGGGAACCCAGCGTTCCCGTCATTCCCGTGCAAGCGGGAACCCAGCGTTCCCGTCATTCCCGTGCAAGCGGGAACCAGCGTTCCCGTCATTCCCGCGCAAGTGGGAAACCAGCGTTCCCGTCATTCCCGCGCAAGCGGGAACCTAGCGTCGTTGGGTTGCCGCCGGACGAGAGCGCTGGGTTCCCGCTTGCGCGGGAATGACGGCAGGAAATCTCTACGCGAACCCGCGTCGCGAACCCGCATCGCGAATCCGCATCGCGAATCCGCGTCGCGAACCCGTGTCATGGATGCGCGTCGGCGCCGATCCGCACGACGGTGCGCCCGCGCACCATGCCCTTGAGGTACGCGTCGAAGTGCGTCGGCAATTCGTCGAAGTCGATCGTGCGCACTTGGTCGTGCACACCGTCGGGCCGCCATTCGACGGCGAGCTTGTTCCAGATGCGCTGGCGCTCGCCCATCGCGCAGTTCGCGCTGTCGACGCCGAGCAGCATCACGCCGCGCAGGATGAAAGGCATCACCGTGGTGTCGAGCTTATGGCTGGCGGCGAGCCCCACCGACGCCACCGTCGCTCCGACCTTGCACGTCGACAACAGCGATGCGAGCAACGGGCCGCCCAGGTTGTCGACGACGCCCGCCCACGTCGCCTTGTCGAGCGGGCGGATCTTCGAGAGATCGATCGAATCGCGCAGGATCACTTCCTTGGCGCCGATGCCCTTGAGGTAGCGCGTTTCGTCGGCCTTGCCGGTGATGGCGACGACGTGATAGCCGTTCTTCGCCAGCACCTCGATCGCCACCGAACCCACGCCGCCCGTCGCCCCGGTGACCGCGACAGGTCCGTTGCCCGGCTTGAGCCCGTTGTGCTCCATCAGTTGTACCGCCTGCCCTGCGGTGAACCCCGCGGTGCCGAGTGTCATCGCGTCGAACGCGGTCATGCTTTCCGGGCGGCGCACGATCCAGTCGCCGGGGACCCGCACGCGCTCGCTGTAGCCGCCGTCGTGCGCGACGCCGAAGTCGTACGCATGCACGATCACCTTGTCGCCCTTTTTCCAGCGCGGGTCGGCCGACTGCTCGACGGTGCCTGACATGTCGATGCCGGCCACCGTGGGAAACTTGCGCATGATCTTGCCAATGCCGTTGTACGACAGCGCATCCTTGTAGTTGATCGTCGAGTACTTGGTGCGCACCACGACTTCGCCGGGGTCGAGCTCGTCGAGCGTCATGTCGACGAAGCGGCTCACCACCTTGCCGCCTTCGTCGAACGTGCGGTATGCCTTGAATGTCTGCATCGGAATTCCTCCTCGTTGTCAGGCGACGGCAGCAGCGCGCGCGACGAGCGGATCGTCGCGCGCGTGCGCAAGCGCCATGTAGTCACGTGAACGCATTTCGGCGAGGCGGCTCACGGTGCGCGCAAATTCCGCGGCATGCGGGCCCTCGACATGCAGTTCGGCGGCCGGCACCGCGGCCGAGACGATCAGCTTGACGCGATGATCGTACAGGATGTCGACAAGCCACGTGAAGCGCCGCGCACGATCCCCGCTATCCGCGCCCATGCGCGGCACGCCGGACAGCAGCACGATGCCGAAGCGCTGCGCGATGTCGAGGTAGTCGCGCTGCGAGCGCGGGCCGTCGCACAGCGTGGTGAAGTCGAACCATGCCGCCGAGCCGGCGCGCCGGCGCGCGACCAGCCTGCGGCCGTCGATGTCGAGCACCGGATCTTCGTCGGCGCACTCGGCGAGGCGGTCGAAGGCCCCGGTGATCGCCGCGTCGGCGACGGGTCCCGCGGGCACGAAGTAGCTCTGCACCTGCGACAGCGTGCGCAGCCGGTAATCGATGCCGCCGTCGACCTCGGTCACTTCGAGCCATTCGCGCAACAGCGCGATCGTCGCCAGGAAGCGCTGGCGGTTGAGTCCCTGCGGCCACAGCGTGGCGGGCTCGTAGTTCGACGTCATCACGAGCACGACGCCGGCGTTGAACAGATGCTCGAGCAGGCGCCCCAGGATCATCGCGTCGGCGACGTCGGACACGTGGAATTCGTCGAAGCACACGAGGCGCCAGCGCCGCGCGATCCGCGCTGCGACGGTGGCCAGCGGATCCTCGGCATGCGCCAGCGTCGCGAGCTCGGCGTGCACCGCGCGCATGAAGGCATGAAAGTGCACTCGCGTCTTGCGCCGCACCGGCACGATCGCGTAGAACGCGTCCATCAGCATGCTCTTGCCGCGCCCGACGCCGCCCCACAGATACATGCCGCGCGGCACATCGGGCGGCGCGAACAGGCGCTTCAGCGTCGAGAGGCGTGCGATGCGGAAGCGCGAGAGCTCGCCGGCGAGGCGCAGCAGGCGATCGCGCGCGATGCGCTGCGAGGCATCGGCGGAGGCATGGCGCTGCGCCAGCTCCGCGTCGAACTGCGACGCGAGGTCATCGCCGGATGAGGCGTCCGCGGAAGTCACGCGGACAATGTTAACTCCATTCGCCGCCGGTGCAGCAAGCCATTGCATCGCGCGCGCTCGCTGCATTGCACAAGCGGCGCGGAGCGGATCAGAGGTTGAGCGTGCGGCCGAGCACGGCAAGCGCCGCCTCCCGCGTGGCTTCCGACAGCGTTGGGTGGGCGTGGCAGATGCGTGCGATGTCCTCCGACGCCGCGCCGAATTCCATCGCTATCACACCTTCGGCGATCAGTTCAGACACCATCGGCCCGATCGCGTGCATGCCCAGCACGCGGTCGGTGGCGGCGTCGGCGATCAGCTTGACGAAGCCGCGCGTCTCGCCCATCGCGCGAGCGCGGCCGTTGGCGGTGAACGGGAATATCCCCGTCCTGTAAGCGACTCCGCGCGCCTTGAGCTGCTCCTCGTTCTCGCCCACCCATGCGATTTCCGGCGCCGTGTAGATCACCCATGGCACGGTGTTGAAATCGACATGCGGCTTCTGCCCCGTGAGACGCTCGGCCACGGCGACCGCTTCTTCCTCGGCCTTGTGCGCGAGCATCGGCCCGCGCACGACGTCGCCGACCGCGAACACGTTGGGCAGGTTGGTCGCGCACGCATCGTCAACGTCGACGAAACCGCGCGCGTCGAGCTTGAGCCCGACCTTGTCGGCGCCGAGTCCCGTCGTATTGGGCGCGCGGCCGATCGACACGATCAGCTTGTCGAAAACGCTCTTCTGCGGCGCGCCGCTGCCGTCGGTCCACTCGACGGTAACGTCGGCCTTGCCGCGCGATACCTGGGTGATGCGCGCCGACAGGTGGATCGCGAGCCCCTGCCGCGCGAATTGCTTCTGCGCCTCCTTAGCCACCGCCGCATCGGCCGCGCCGAGGAGCGCCGGCAGCGCTTCGAGGATCGTCACGTCGGCGCCAAGGCGGCGCCACACGCTGCCCATCTCGAGTCCGACGACGCCCGCGCCGACGACGCCGAGGCGCCTCGGCACGGCCGGGATCGCCAACGCGCCCGCATTGTCGAGGATGAGGGTGCCGTCGAACGGCGCACCGGGCAATGCGCGCGGTACCGAGCCCGTGGCGACGATCACGTTGCGCGCGACCAGCGACGCGCTTCCACTGCGGCTGCCGCCGACGTCGATCGCATAGCCGTCGGCACGCTTCGCGGTGAAAGTCCCGCGGCCGTTGAACGATGCGACCTTGTTCTTCTTGAAGAGGTAGGCGATGCCGTCATTGTTCTGCGCGACGACCTTGTCCTTGCGCGCGAGCATCCGGTCGACGTCGATTGCGACATCCTTGACGATGATGCCGTGGTCGGCGAAGCCGTGCGTCGCATGCTCGAAGTGCTCCGATGACTGCAGCAACGCCTTCGATGGAATGCAGCCGACGTTGGTGCACGTGCCGCCGAGTGCCGGCTTGCCGTCGGAGCGCACGCCGTCGTCGATGCACGCGCTGCGAAAGCCGAGTTGCGCGGCGCGGATCGCCGCGGTGTAGCCGCCGGGTCCGCCGCCGATGACGACGACGTCGAATGTGTCGGCGTCGGCCATCAGAGATCCAGCAGCATGCGCGCCGGATCCTCGAGCGCGTCCTTCATCGCCACGAGGGACAGCACTGCTTCGCGGCCGTCGATGATCCGGTGGTCGTACGATAACGCGAGGTAGTTCATCGGCCGCACGACGACCTGGCCGTTCTCGACGACGGCGCGGTCCTTGGTCGCATGCACGCCGAGGATCGCCGATTGCGGCGGATTGATGATCGGCGTCGACATCATCGAGCCGAACACGCCCCCGTTGGAAATGGAGAACGTGCCGCCGGTCAATTCCTCGAGCGTCAGCTTGCCATCCTGCGCACGCTTACCGTAGTCGGCGACCTGCTTCTCGATCTCGGCGATCGACGACAGGTCGGCGTCGCGCAGGATCGGCACGACGAGCCCGCGCGGACTGCCGACGGCGATGCCGATGTCGTAATAGCCGTGGTAGACGATGTCGTTGCCGTCGATCGACGCGTTGACCAGCGGGAATTTCTTCAGCGCGTGCACGGCCGCCTTGACGAAGAAGCTCATGAAGCCGAGCTTGACGCCGTGCTCCTTTTCGAAGCGCTCCTTGTAGCGATTGCGCAGCTCGATCACCGGCTGCATGTTGACTTCGTTGAACGTCGTCAATATCGCCGCGGTTTGCTGCGACTGCACGAGGCGCTCGGCAATGCGCGCGCGCAGCCGCGACATCGGCACGCGCTGCTCCGGCCGCGCGCCGCCTGCTGCCGGCGTGGCGCGCGTCGACGCGGATACCGGTCGCGCCGATGATTGGGGCGCGGGCGGCGGCGCCGGGGGCGCGGCCGGCGCCGACGCAGCCGATGCAGGCGTGGCCGCCGCGGTGTCGGCGACGTCGCCCTTGGTGATGCGTCCGCCGCGGCCAGTGCCGCTGACGTCGGTCGCGGCGAGGCCCTGCTCGGCCATCATTTTGCGCGCCGCGGGAAGCGCTTGCGCGACCGTCGGCGCGGCCTTCGCCGTCGGCGCTGATGGTGATGCCGCTGCCGGCGCCGCAGCAGGCGCCGGCGCCGCGGGCCTCGTGGCGGGGGTGGCAGTGGCCGCGGGTGCCGCCGCAGATGGCTTCGCCTGCGCGTCCGCCGCCGCGGGCTTGGCGTCGGTGTCGAGGATCGCGATCACCTGGTTCGACGTCACGGTGGCGCCGTCGGCGGCGACGATTTCCGCGAGCACGCCATCGGCAGGCGCCGGCAGTTCGAGCACGACCTTGTCGGTCTCGATGTCGATCAGGTTTTCATCGCGCCGGACCGGCTGGCCGGCCTGCTTGTGCCAGTTGACGAGCGTGGCCTCGGCGACCGACTCGGGCAACTGAGGGACCTTGACTTCGATGCGCATGACTTGAGCTTCCGTTTATCGAGCGAGCACCATCTCGCCGCTGTTCAACTTCTCGGCAAAGGCGTCGGCGACGATCTGTTTTTGTTCCAGCATGTGCTTGGCGGCATAGCCGACTGCCGGAGAGGCGGAAATCGGCCGGCCGGCATAGGCGAGCAGCTTGCTCGCGTCGAGATCGGAGCGCATGTACGCGCGCAACCGGTACCACGCACCCTGGTTCTGCGGCTCTTCCTGCACCCAGACGACTTCGGTCGCATTTCCGAACTTCGCCAATGCTTCCTTGTATTCGTCGTGCGGGAACGGGTACTGTTGCTCGACGCGCAGGATCGCGATGTCGCCGATCTTCTGCTCGCGCCGGTAGGCGAGCAACTCGTAGTAGACCTTGCCCGAGCACAACAGCACGCGGCGCACCTTCCCGGCGTCGATGTTGTCGATCTCGCCGATCACATTGTGCCAGCGGCCGGTCGCGAGCTGGTCGAGCGACGACACCGCTTCCTTGTGCCGTAGCAGGCTCTTCGGGCTCATCACGATCAGCGGCACGCGGAACATCCGCAGCATCTGCCGCCGCAGCAGGTGGAAGATCTGCGCCGGCGTCGACGGCACGCACACCTGCATGTTGTGCTGTGCGCACAGTTGCAGGAAGCGCTCCGGTCGCGCCGACGAGTGCTCGGGACCCTGTCCTTCGTAGCCGTGTGGCAGCAGCAGCGTCAGGCCGCAGATGCGTCCCCACTTCACTTCGCCGGCGCTGATGAACTGGTCGATCACCACCTGCGCGCCGTTGACGAAGTCGCCGAATTGCGCTTCCCACACGATCAGCCGCGCAGGGTCGGACGTCGAGTAGCCGTATTCGAAACCGAGCACCGCCTGCTCGGTCAGCACCGAGTCGATGATCTCGAACGACGGCTGGCCTTCGCGGACGTGTTGCAGCGGAATCCACGAGCCGCCATCCCACTTGTCGCGATTCTGGTCGTGAAGCACCGCGTGGCGGTGCGAGAACGTGCCGCGGCCGACGTCCTCGCCGCTGATGCGCACGCCATGGCCTTCGTCGAGCAGCGATGCGTAGGCGAGCGTTTCCGCCATCCCCCAGTCTAGCGGCTGCCTGCCCTCGCCCATCGCCTTGCGGTCGGCGATCACCTTGTCGACGCGCGAGTGCAGCTTGAAATTGTCGGGCAGCGTCGTCATCAGCGTCGCGAGCTCGGCAAGCCTTTGCGGTGCGACGCCGGTGTCGACCTTGTCGTTCCAGTGCCGGCCCAGATACGGCTTCCAATCGACGGTGAACGGCGGCTTGTAGTTGGCGAGCACCGTCTTGTTGGTGTGCTGGCCCTTGTCCATCGCCGCGCGATAGGTCGCCACCATCGCATCCGAATCCTCGAGCGTGACCACGCCTGCGGCGGCCAGCACCTCGGCGTACTTGCGCCGCGTTCCAGGATGCTGCGCGATCTTCTTGTACATCAGCGGCTGCGTGACCATCGGCTCGTCGGCCTCGTTGTGGCCATAGCGGCGGAAGCACACCAGGTCGATGAACACGTCCTGGTGGAATTTCTGCCGGTAATCCATCGCCAGCTCGATCGCGAACAGGCAAGTTTCCGGGTCGTCGGCGTTGACGTGCAGGATCGGCGCGTCGACCATCTTGGCGATGTCGGTGCAATAGGTGGTGCCGCGCGTGTCGCGCGGATCGGAGGTCGTGAAACCGATCTGGTTGTTGACGACGATATGGATCGTGCCCCCGGTGTAGTAGCCGCGGGTCTGCGCCATGTTGAGCACTTCCTGGTTGACGCCCTGCCCCGCGATCGCGGCATCGCCGTGGATGAGTATCGGCAGCACCTGATCGCCGGTGCGGTCGTCGCGGCGATGCTGGCGTGCGCGCACGCTGCCCTCGACCACCGGGTTGACGATCTCGAGGTGCGACGGATTGAACGCCAGCGTCAGGTGCACCGGCCCGCCCGGAGTGACGACGTCGGACGAAAAACCCTGGTGGTACTTGACGTCTCCCGCAGGCAGGTCCGACACCGCCTTGCCCTCGAACTCGAGGAACAGGTCGGCGGGCATCTTGCCCAGCGTGTTGACGAGCACGTTGAGGCGGCCACGATGCGCCATTCCCATTACCATTTCCTGCACGCCGGCTGCACCGGCACGCTGGATCAGGTGATCGAGCATCGGGATCAGCGTGTCGCCGCCTTCGCCGGAAAACCGCTTCTGCCCGACGTAGCGCGTGTGCAGGTAGCGTTCGAGCGTCTCGGCGGCGGTGAGTCGCTCGAGGATGTGCCGGCGCTGCTCGGGCGTGTAGTCGGCGCGCGCGCGCGTCGGCTCGACGCGCTCCTGAAGGAAGCGCTTGACCGGCGTGTCCGCGATGTACATGTACTCGAGGCCCATCGTCCGCGTGTACGTTTCCTTCAGCATCGCGATGATGTCGGACAACCGCATCCGCGGCGCGCCCGCCTTCAGCGACCCGACGTCGAACTCGCTCTCCATGTCGGCGTCGGTGAAGCCGTAGGTGCGCAGGTCGAGGTCGGGCATGTAGGGCGACTCGGCGCGCTGCAGCGGGTCGAGGTCGGCCGCGTAGTAACCCAGCGTGCGGAACTTGCTGATGAGGCGCAGCACCAGCACCTGCTTCGCCATCGTCTGCGCATCGACCATCGCGCCGGCGATCCGGCGGTTCTTGGCGAGCTCGACGAAGGACTGCACGATCGGCTCGTGCGCGACGTCGGCGGCGCCGCCGCGCAACTCGTCGAAGTAGCCGCGCCATTCGGCGGGCACCGACGCGGGGTCGGCGAGATACTGGTCGTAGAGCGCCTCGATGAACGGCGCGTTGCTGCCGTACAGCGAGCTGGTGGATTCGAGTTCGTGCATCGTTCCCATGCGTTTCACCTCGTGCCGGACCGGGTCCCGCGAATGGCGTGCGGCAACGCGCCGGCGTGCGTCGTCGCCAACAGGTGGCGCGGCGGAGTCGTCCGCGTCACCGCTTGTCGATCGGCGGCACGCTGCGACGCGTGGCGCCCGCGAACAGCTGGCGTGGCCGCCCGATCTTGTATTCGGGGTCGGCGATCATCTCGTTCAACTGCGCGATCCAACCGACGGTGCGCGCCAGCGCGAACACCGCGGTGAAAAGAGGCACCGGGATGCCGATCGCCTTCTGCACGATGCCCGAGTAGAAGTCGACGTTCGGATAGAGCTTGCGCTGCACGAAGTAGTCGTCCTCGAGCGCGATCTTCTCGAGGCCCATCGCCAGCTTGAACAGCGGATCGTCGCCGAGTCCCAGCTCCGACAGCACTTCGTGGCAGGTCTCGCGCATCAGCTTGGCACGCGGATCGTAGTTCTTGTACACGCGGTGGCCGAAGCCCATCAGCCGCACGCTGGAATTCTTGTCCTTGACCTTGGCGATGAAGTCGCCGATCTTCGCGAGCCCGCCCTGCGCCTCGATCTCGTAGAGCATGTTGAGCGCCGCCTCGTTGGCGCCGCCGTGCGCGGGACCCCACAGGCACGCGACGCCGGCGGCGATCGCCGCGAAAGGGTTGGTGCCCGACGACGCGCACATGCGCACCGTCGACGTCGACGCGTTCTGCTCGTGGTCGGCGTGCAGGATGAAGATGCGGTCGAGCGC
>JBDTWY010000022.1:0-48877 GCA_040006455.1 Betaproteobacteria bacterium
GGGATGGGCCAGGGGCCATACCTGTTCATCCCGCTGTTCGGGCCGACGACGGTGCGTGACGGCAGCGGCTGGATCGTGCGCCTCTACCTGGGCCCGACCGGCTATATCACCGACGTGCCGACGCGCAACACGCTGTACGGTCTCGGCGTAATCGACACGCGCTACCAGGCGCAGGACGCGGTGTCGTTCGTCGACGAAGCCGCGCTCGACCGCTACGCCTTCATCCGCCGCGCATACCTGCAGCGGCGGCTCTACCAGGTCTACGATGGCAACGTGCCGCCGCAAAAAGAGGAAGAATGATGTCGATGATCCAGCAATTCCCGCGTGCCGCATTGCTGGCGGTCGCATTCGTCGCCACCGCGGCATTCGCGCAGGAAGCCCCCGATGTGCTGGTCAAGCGCGTGTCGCAGGACGTGCTCGAGACCGCGCGCGCCGATCCCAAGGTACAGGCCGGCGACCAGGCGCGCATCCGCGACGTCGTCGAAGGCAAGCTCGCGCCGCACTTCGATTTCACGCACATGACGGCGCTGGCGATGGGTCGCAACTGGAAGGAGGCGACACCCGAGCAGCAGAAGGAGCTCACCACGCAGTTCAAGACGCTGCTCGTGCGCACGTACTCGGGTGCGCTGTCCAAGTACCGTGACGAGAAGATCGATTACAAGCCGTTCACTGCGCCGCCGTCCGCCACCGACGTGACCGTGAAGACGCTGGTGGTGAAGAGCGGCGGCGGCTCGCCGGTGCCGATCGACTACACGCTTGCGAAAACGGCGGACGGTTGGAAGGCGTACGACATCATCGTCGGCGGCGTGTCGCTGGTCACCAACTACCGCGACGAATTCTCTGCCCAGATCAAGGGCGGCGGCATCGACGGCCTGGTCAAGACGCTCAAGGCGAAGAACGGCGGCTGACGTGCTGACGCAACTGTGCTCCAACGGGGACGTTCCCGCGCAGTCGCGCTTCGTGCTTGCAGATGACGGCGACACGTGGCAATTCCGCGGCACGCTCACGTTCGACAACGTCAGCGAGGTTTACGCAGCGTCGAAGGCGCTGGCGCTGCCCGCCAAGGGCGTCGTCGACCTGGGCGGGCTCGTGCACGCCGATTCATCCGCGCTCGCGGTATTGCTCGGACTGTCGCGCCGCGCGGCGGCCGACGACCATCCGCTGACGCTCGCGGCACTGCCCGAGCCGCTGCTGGCGCTCGCCCGCGTCTACGGCATCGAGGAATTGCTCGCGCCCACGGCGAGCAGCGGCACCGGCGTCGGCAGCTAGCATCGTCGTGACAACGCGCTGACGTGACGGCCGCCGTCGAGGTCACCGGGCTCGCGCGTCGCTTCGGCGACATCGATGCGCTGGCGGGCGTCGACCTCAGCGTCGAGCCCGGCGAATTCTTTGGCCTGCTGGGTCCCAACGGTGCGGGCAAGACGACGCTGATCTCGATCCTCGCCGGGCTCACGCGCGCCGACCGCGGCAGCGTGCGCGTGCTGGGACACGACGTCGTCACCGACTATCGCGTGGCGCGGCGGCTGATCGGCGTCGTGCCGCAGGAGCTGGTGTTCGATCCGTTCTTCTCAGTGCGCGAAACGTTGCGCATCCAGAGCGGCTATTTCGGCATTCGCGACAACGACGACTGGATCGACGAGATCCTTCATCACCTCGACCTGACGTCGCGCGCCGACACCAACATGCGTGCGCTATCCGGAGGCATGAAGCGCCGCGTGCTGGTCGGGCAGGCGCTGGTGCACAAGCCGCCGCTGATCGTGCTCGACGAGCCGACGGCGGGCGTCGACGTGGAGTTGCGGCAGAGCCTGTGGGCGTTCGTGCGCAAGCTCAATACCGACGGTCATACGATCATCCTGACGACGCACTACCTCGAGGAGGCTGAGGCGCTGTGTGGCCGCATCGCGATGCTCAAGTCAGGCCGCGTCGTCGCGCTCGACAGCACGCGCAACCTGCTCGCGCGCTTCGCCGCGCTGACGGTCCGTCTCGGCGCGGCGCGCGTGCCCGCGGCCTGGCAGCCGCGCGTGCTGCGGCAGGCGGGAACGCTGTCGTGGCTCGGGCTCACCACGTATGCCGAGCTCGAGGACCTGCTCGCGGCGCTGCGCCAGGAAAACATCGCGATCGACGAGCTCGCGCTGACCGAGACCGACCTCGAGCACGCGTTCGTGCGCATCATGTCGGACGCGCCCTCGACATGACGACACCCTCGCGGCGCCCCCCGTCGCGCGCCGTGCAGCCCTGGCGCAGCTATGGGTGGACGACGCTGCTCTACAAGGAGCTGCTGCGATTCTGGAAGGTGAGCTTCCAGACGATCGCGGCGCCGATTCTCACTGCGCTCCTGTACCTGCTGATCTTCTCGCACGTACTGTCGTCGCGCGTCTCGGTGTTCGACGGCCAGGTGCCGTACGCCGCGTTCCTGATCCCGGGCCTGGTGATGATGTCGGTGCTGCAGAACAGCTTCGCCAACACGTCATCGTCGCTGATCCAGTCGAAGATCACCGGCAACCTGATCTTCGTGCTGCTGCCTCCGCTGACGCCGCGCGATTTTTTTGCCGCCTACGTGCTCGCGGCGATGATCCGTGGCCTTGCGGTCGGCCTCGGCGTGCTGGTGATCACGCTATGGTTCGCGCCGGAGGTGGCCTCGCCCGCGCATCCGCTGTGGGCGATCCTGTTCGCGCTGCTGGGGAGCCTGATCCTGGCGACGCTCGGCCTGATAGCCGGCATCTGGGCGGACAAGTTCGACCAGCTCGCGGCGTTCCAGAACTTCATCATCGTGCCGTTGACGTTTCTGTCAGGTGTGTTCTACTCGATCCAATCGCTGCCGCCGGTGTGGCAGGCGGCATCGCACTTCAACCCGTTCTTCTACATGATCGACGGCTTTCGATATGGATTCTTCGGCCTCGCCGACGTCGCGCCGGCGCGAAGCCTCGCGATCGTCGTCGCGTTCGCCACCATCCTCGTCACCGTCACGCTCGCACTGCTCGCGCGAGGCTGGAAACTGCGCCACTGACGAATGCTCAACATCATGGTCACTCCACAATCCATCGAACTGTCGATCGCCGCGGGCCTCGCCTGCGACCATCTCGAAGTCAGCGGCGACGGCGCGCATTTCGACGCGCTGATCGTGTCCGCGGCGTTCGCCGGCCAGCCTCGCGTGCGCCGCCACCAGCTCGTCTACGCGGCGCTCGGCGACCGCATGCGCGAGGAAGTGCACGCACTGTCGATGACGACGCTGACGCCAGACGAATGGGCGGTACGCAAGGACGCGCCGCGTGGATAAGCTGGTCATCGAGGGCGGCGCGGCGTTGCATGGGGAAATCGCCATCTCCGGCGCCAAGAACGCCGCGCTGCCGATCCTGTGCGCGTCGCTGCTCTGCGCCGAGCCGCTCACGCTGAGTCACGTGCCGGAGCTCAACGACACGCGCACGATGGCAAAGCTGCTGACGCAGATGGGAGTGCGCTGCAGCGCCGGCGCGGCGGGTGAAGTGACGCTCGACGCGCGTACGATCGACTGGCCGCTCGCGCCGTACGAAATGGTGAAGACGATGCGCGCGTCGATCCTTGTGCTGGGGCCGCTTGTCGCGCGCTGCGGCGAGGCGCGCGTATCGCTGCCGGGGGGCTGCGGGATCGGGCTGCGGCCGGTGGACCTGCACATCAAGGGGCTGGTTGCGATGGGCGCCGAGATCGACCTCGAGAACGGCTACATCAGCGCGCGCGCCGCGCGTCTTGCCGGCACGCGCTTCGTATTCGACCTCGTCACCGTCACCGGCACCGAGAACCTGATGATGGCGGCGACGCTCGCCGACGGCACGACGGTGCTCGAGAACGCTGCGCGCGAGCCCGAGATCGTCGACCTCGCCGTATGCCTCAACGCGATGGGTGCGCGCGTCACCGGCGCCGGCAGCGACCGCATCGTCATCGAAGGCGTGGCGCGGCTGCACGGTGCGTCGCATCGCGTGATGCCGGATCGCATCGAGACCGGCACTTACCTCGCGGCGGTGGCCGCGGCCGGCGGCAGTGCGGTGTTGCGCGACACGCGCGCGGAGACGCTCGACGCGGTGATCGAGAAGCTGCGCGAAGCCGGCGCCACGATCACGGTCGACGCCGACACGATCCGCATTGCGCGCGACGGGCCCCTGTCCGCCTTCAATGTGCGCACGACGCCCTATCCGGGATTTCCCACCGACATGCAGGCGCAGTTCATGGTGCTCGCCACCTGCGCCGACGGCGCATCGGTGATCACCGAGACGATATTCGAGAACCGCATGATGCATGTGCAGGAGCTGGTGCGGCTCGGCGCGGCGATCGATGTCGAGGGCAACACCGCGATCGTCAAGGGCTCGACGCGCCTTGCCGGCGCCGAAGTGATGGCGACCGACCTGCGCGCGTCGGCGTGTCTCGTCATCGCCGGCCTGATCGCGCAGGGCATCACAACGATTGGGCGCATCTATCATCTCGACCGCGGCTACGAGCACATCGAACGCAAGCTCGGCGCGCTCGGTGCGCGCATCGTACGTGTCACCTGAGGGGTCACCTGACGCAAGGCATCATGGGAACCGTCCCCGACTCACCGCTCGGCAAGGCGACGCGCTACGCCGAGAGTTACGACCCGGCGCTCCTGTACACGGTGGAGCGCGCGCCGCAGCGCGAGGCGATCGGCCTCGGTTCGCCGCTGCCGTTCGAAGGTGGCGACGCGTGGACGGCGTGGGAGGCGACCTGGCTGGATGGCGACGGCAAGCCGCAAGTGGCGGTCGCGCGCTTCGACGTGCCGGCAACGAGTCCCGGCATCGTCGAGTCGAAATCGGTCAAGCTCTACTTCACCGCGCTCAACCAGACGCGCTTCGCGCGCGCCGGCGACTACCGCGCGACGCTCGCGCGCGACCTCTCCGCGGCCACCGGCGCCGATGTCGGCGTGCGCCTGATCGCGCCCGTCGATTACGCGCTGCTGGCGCGCGACGAGCCTTCCGGCGAGAGTCTCGACGCGCTATTGCTGCGCGACCACCATCACGAACCGCGCGCGGAGCAGCTCGCGGCGCGTGGCGCGCGCGTGGCGGAAACCCTGGTGACACGATTGTTCCGCTCGGTGTGCCCGGTCACCGGCCAGCCCGACTACGCGACCGTGCAGGTCGCCTATCGCGGGGCGCGCATCGACCGCGAGTCGCTGCTCGCGTACCTGTGCGCCTACCGCCGGCACCCGGGCTTCCACGAGCATTGCGTCGAGCGCATCTTTGCCGACATCGCGCGCGCCTGCGTGCCCGAAGCGCTCGGCGTCGTCGCGCGCTTTTCGCGCCGTGGCGGCATCGACATCAATCCGTGGCGGCGCGTGGGCGACGTCACGCTCGCCACGCAGCCCACCAGCGTCCAGTAGACGGCAGCGCCGTTGCCCGCAATGGCAGTTGTTGCGCTGCGGTAGAATCGACAGCCCGACTCCCCGGATCATCGCATGCCGCGCATCACCATTGCGCTGTCGAAGGGCCGAACGCTCGATGAAACGCTGCCGCTGTTCGCAGCGGTGGGCATTACGCCATCGGAAGACGTCGGCACGTCGCGCAAGCTCGTCATCGGCACCAGCCGCGCCGACGTCGAATTCGTGATGCTGCGCGCATCCGACGTGCCGACTTATGTCCGCCATGGCGCCGCCGACCTCGGTGTCGCCGGCAAGGACGTACTGCTGGAATACGGCAGCGAAGGCCTCTACCAGCCACTCGACCTCGGCATCGGCCGTTGCCGGATGAGCGTAGCCACCCGACGTGGCTACGACTGGAAGGGCACGGTACAGCGCGGTGCGCGCATCCGCGTCGCCACCAAGTTCATCGCCACCGCGCGCGAGCACTTCGCGATCAAGGGGATGCACGTCGACCTGATCCGGCTGTACGGGTCGATGGAGCTGGCGCCGCTGGTGGGCCTGGCCGATGCGATCGTCGACCTCATTTCCACCGGCAACACGCTCAAGGCCAATGACCTCGTCGAAGTCGAAGCGATCATGCCGATCAGCTCGCGGCTGATCGCCAATCCCGCGGCGCTCAAGCTGAAGCGCGACACGATGAAGCCTCTGATCGACGCGCTCGCCGAGCGGTGCGGGCGCGAGGTTGCGACCGCGCCATGACGAGCGCCAGGGCCGCGGCCGCCAAACTCGCCGTGCGCCGTCTCGACACCGCGTTCCCCGGCTACGACGCCGCGCTGGAGGAGCTGATCGCGTTCGAGGTCGCGCAGGACGCCGGCATCGACGCCGCCGTGGCGACGATCGTCGCTGCCGTGCGCGAGCGCGGCGATGCTGCGGTGCTGCAGTACACCAAGCGCTTCGACAAGCTCGCGGCGAAGAGCGTCGCCGAGCTCGAGATCTGCGCCGACGCGCTGCGCGCCGCCTACGAATCGATCGGCGCCGCCGAACGCGATGCGCTCACCGCCGCGGCCGCGCGCATCCGCGCATTTCACGAGCATCAGCGCGCTGAAAGCTGGTCGTTCACCGACGCCGACGGCAACGAGCTCGGCCAGCGCGTGACGCCGCTCGACTCGGTGGGCATCTACGTGCCGGGCGGCAAGGCCGCCTATCCGTCGTCGGTGCTGATGAACGCGCTGCCCGCGCGGGTGGCGGGCGTGCGGCAGATCGTGATGATGGTGCCGGCGCCGTCCGGCGTGCGCAATCCGCTGGTGCTCGCCGCCGCGCACCTGGCGGGCGTGTCGCGCGTGTTCACGATCGGCGGCGCGCAGGCGATCGCGGCACTCGCCTATGGCACGGCGACGATCCCGATGGTCGACAAGATCTGCGGCCCGGGCAACGCGTATGTCGCCGCAGCCAAGCGGCGCGTGTTCGGCGCCGTCGGCATCGACATGGTCGCCGGCGCATCCGAGATCATGGTGATCGCCGATGCCACCGCCAATCCCGACTGGGTGGTGCTCGATCTTTTTTCGCAGGCCGAGCACGACGAGCTCGCGCAGGCTCTGCTGCTGTCACCCGACGCCGACTGGCTCGACGAAGTCGAGCGCAGCGCGCACAAGTGGCTGAAGCAGATGCCGCGCGCAGACATCATCGCCGCGTCGTTCGCGCGTCGCGGCGCTTTCATCCGCACGCAAGACCTCGTCGAGGCATGCGCGATCGCCAATCGTGTCGCGCCCGAGCACCTGGAGCTCGCCGTCGCCGATCCCGACGCGCTGCTGCCGCACCTGCGCCATGCCGGTGCGATTTTCATGGGCCACCACGCGAGCGAGGCGCTCGGAGACTATTGCGCCGGACCCAACCACGTGCTGCCCACGGGCCGCACCGCACGCTTTTCGTCGCCGCTCGGCGTCTACGATTTCCAGAAGCGCTCGAGCCTGATCCGGATTTCGGCCGGGGGTGCGGTGGCGCTCGGCAAGATCGCGTCGACGCTGGCGCGCGGCGAGGGCCTCACCGCGCACGCACTGTCGGCCGAAGCGCGGACCCGCCCATGACGCCGATCGGCGACGCACGCGACGCCCCCGTCGTCGACGCGCGCGAGGCGGAGGTCGTCGCGCGCGTGCGCGCGACGGTCCGCGACGACGTGCGCACGATGCACGCGTACGCGGCGCCGCGCGCCGATGGCCTGATCAAGCTCGACGCGATGGAGAACCCGTATCCGTTGCCGGCCGACGTGCGCGCGAATCTGGCCGCGGCGGTCGCCAACGTCGCCATCAATCGCTATCCCGATGTCACGGCGGAAGCGACCAAGCACGCGTTGCGGAAGGCGTTCGCGCTGGGCGACGGCGTTGACATCGTGCTCGGCAACGGCTCCGACGAGCTGATCGCGATGCTAACCACGATGGTGGCGCGCCCGGGGGCGACGATCGTCGCGCCGGAGCCGTCGTTCGTCATGTACGGCATCAGCGCCAGGCTCGCGGGCGTGCGCTACGTGGGCGTGCCGCTGCGCGAGGATTTCGCGCTCGACGCCGATGCAATGCTGGCGGCGATCGCGCGCGAGCGCCCGGCGCTCGTCTGGCTGGCGTTTCCCAACAATCCCACCGGCAATCTTTTCGATGTCGCGGCCATCGAGGCGGTCGTGCGCGAGGCACCCGGTTTGGTGGCGATCGACGAGGCGTACTACGCGTTCGCCAACCGCTCGTTCCTGCTGCGCGCACGCGAATTCGCCAACGTGATCGTCGTGCGCACGGTGTCGAAGATCGGCATGGCGGCGTTGCGCCTCGGCTACGCGGTGGGCGACCCGGCGTGGATGCGCGAGCTCGAGAAGCTGCGGCCACCCTACAACATCAATGCGTTGACGCAGGCGGTGGCGCCGCTGCTGCTGGCCGAGGAGGAACTGCTCGCGCAGCAGGCGCACGCGATCTGCGCGGAGCGCGATCGCGTCGCCGCCACGCTTGGCGCGCTGCCGCGTGTCAAGGTGTGGCCGACGCACACGAATTTCGTGCTGGCCCGTTTCACCGACGCGATCTCGACATTCGAGAATTTGCGCCGGGCCGGCATACTGGTGAAGAATATGCACGGCACGCATCCGTCGCTGGCGAACTGCCTGCGGATCACCGTGGGCACTCCCGACGAAAACGACGCGCTATTGCGCGCGATTGGCGCCCGACCATGAACGTAATCCAAGTCCCGATCCCGGCGCCCGGCGCACGCAGTGCGAGCGTGACGCGCAACACGCGCGAAACGCAGATCACCGCCGGCATCGGCCTCGACGGCACCGGCCTCCCCGACCTCGCGAGCGGCGTGCCGTTCCTCGACCACATGCTGGAGCAGATCGCGCGCCACGGCGTCATCGACCTCACCGTGCGCGCGCAAGGCGACCTGCACATCGACGCCCACCACACGGTCGAGGACATCGGCATCACGATCGGCCAGGCGCTGGCCAAGGCGCTGGGCGACAAGGCCGGAATCCGTCGCTTTGGTCATGCCTACGTGCCGCTCGACGAAGCGCTGTCGCGCGCGGTGATCGACCTGTCGGGGCGCCCGGGGCTCGAATTTCACGTGCCGTTCAAGCGCGCGATGATCGGCACGTTCGACGTGGACCTTGCGCACGAGTTTTTCCAGGGGTTCGTCAACCACGCGCAATGCACGCTGCACATCGACAACCTGCGCGGCGAAAACGCCCATCACCAATGCGAAACGGTGTTCAAGGCGTTCGCGCGCGCGCTGCGCACCGCCGTCCAGCGCGACGAGCGCGGCCAAGGCATACCGTCGACCAAGGGAACGCTGTAGCCGCCGCCTGCGAGCCGGCGCCCGCCTCCAGGCGCGGTGCCGGGCGGGCACGAGACTCCGCCGCCAGCGCATGACAATCGCCGTCATCGATTACGGAATGGGCAACCTCAAATCGGTTGCCAAGGCGCTCCGCCACGTCGCGCCGGATCGCGAGGTCGTCGTCACCCGCGATGCCGCCGTGATCCGCGGCGCCGAGCGCGTCGTGCTGCCCGGGCAGAGCGCGATGCCCGACTGCATCGCGATGCTCGACGCCAGTGGACTCACCGGGGTCGTCATCGAAGTCGCCGCCAGCCGCCCGTTCCTGGGCATCTGCCTCGGGCTGCAGATGCTGTTCGACAAGAGCGAGGAGGGACCGACGCGCTGCCTGTCGGTGCTGCGTGGGGACGTCGTGCGCTTCGACGACGCGAAAATGGTGACGCCGGGCGGCGAGCGCTGCAAGCTGCCGCACATGGGCTGGAACCGCGTGCGCCAGCGCGCGCCGCATCCGCTTTGGCAGGGCATCGACGACGGCAGCCGCTTCTATTTCGCGCACAGCTACCATCCGGCGCCCGCCGATTCAGGCATCATCGTGGGTGAAACGGACTACCCGCTGCCGTTTACTTGCGCGATAGCCAGGGATAATATCTTCGCAACGCAGTTCCATCCGGAAAAGAGCCACCGCGCCGGCCTGAAGCTTCTCGCCAATTTCATCGACTGGAACGGACGCTGAAGTCCGTGCCCGCCAACGATCGCAACACAGCAAGCACCTCCCGCCTCATGCAGATCATTCCTGCGATCGACATCAAGGACGGCCACTGCGTGCGCCTCAAGCAAGGCGACATGCATTCGGCGACGGTATTCTCCGAGGATCCGGCGGCGATGGCGCAGCATTGGCTCGAGCTCGGCGCTGAGCGGCTGCACCTGGTCGATCTCAATGGCGCCGTCGCCGGCAAGCCCAGGAACGAGATGTCGATCCGCGAAATCGTCGCCGTCATCGGCGAGGAGATCCCGGTGCAGCTGGGGGGCGGCATCCGCGACCTCGACACGATCGAGCGCTACCTCGACGACGGCATCACCTACGTGATCATCGGCACGGCGGCGGTCAAAAACCCCGGATTCCTGCACGACGCCTGCTCGGCGTTCACCGGCCACATCATGGTCGGGCTGGACGCGCGCGACGGCAAGGTGGCGACCGACGGCTGGTCGAAGATGACCGGCCACGACGTGATCGACCTCGCGCGCAAGTTCGAGGACTACGGCGTCGAGGCGATCGTCTACACCGACATCGGCCGCGACGGCATGCTGTCGGGCATCAACATCGAAGCGACAGTGCGACTTGCACGCGCGGTCAAGGTCCCGGTATACGCGTCGGGCGGACTTTCGACGATCGACAACGTCAAGGCGCTGATGCCGTTCGAAAGCGAAGGCATCGCCGGCGCGATCGCCGGCCGCGCGATCTACGAAGGCACGCTCGACTTCAAGGAAGCGATCAAGGCTGCGCGCGGCAACGCGCCAGCGTGAGCGCGGCGCGCAAGGAGCCTAGGTCATCGGCAAAGGTTGTGCCGCAGTGCGGCCGCGCGATCTGGCGATCGCAGCACGCGCCCAGTCGGGCCGAATCGCAATGCTTCCGGCGCGAGCGCGCGAGCCGCGCGATCTGGCGATCGCGCCAATGTGCCCGGACAAACCGGTCGGCAGGGCGCAGGGCACTAACGGCGAACAGGCAAATATGTGCATCGCGAGCCGCTGCGCGCGCAAACAAACCGGCTGGCAAGGCACAGGGTACTAACGGCGAGCAGGTAAACACGCTCATCGCGAGCCGCTGCGACAAATGAACATCGCGGCACGCGACGTTCCATTCTCGCGGCGGACGCGGCGGACGCGGCGATCCGGCAGGCACGGCGAGCGGTAGGCGCAGCGTCGGCGTTGTGCGTCGCAGAAGGAAGAGGGAAAAAAGTGGGGCTGGCGAAGCGAATAATTCCGTGCCTCGATGTGGCCGGAGGACGGGTGGTCAAAGGCATCAATTTCGTCGACTTGCGCGACGCCGGCGACCCCGTCGAGGTCGCGCGACGCTATGATGCCGCCGGCGCCGACGAGCTCGCGTTTCTCGACATCCGCGCGAGCATCGAATCGCGCAGCCTCCTGTACGAAATGATCGAGGCGGTCGCCGACCAGGTCTTCATCCCGCTGACGGTCGGCGGCGGCGTCAACACGGTCGACGACATCCGCGCGCTGCTCAACGCCGGCGCCGACAAGGTGAGCATCAACACCGCGGGCGTGCGCAACCCGGAGTTCATTACCGAAGCATCGGCGCATTACGGCGCGCAATGCATCGTCGCCGCGATCGACGCCCGCAAATGCGCGGTCGACGAATGGCAGGTCTATATCCACGGCGGGCGCACGCCGACGGGCATCGACGTCGTCGAGTGGGCGCGCGAAGTGGCGGAACGCGGCGCCGGCGAGATCCTGCTGACCAGCATGGACCAGGATGGCGTCCGCAAGGGCTTCGACCTGCGGCTGACGCAAATGGTCACCGACGCGGTCGACGTGCCGGTGATCGCGTCGGGTGGCGTGGGCACGCTGGCACATCTCGTCGACGGCATCATCGAAGGCGGCGCCGATGCGGTGCTGGCCGCCAGCATTTTCCACTACGGCGAATTCACCATCGGCCAGGCCAAGGCGGCGATGCGGATGGCCGGCATCGAGGTTCGCGACTGATGTCGGCCGCCTGGCTCGACGACATTCGCTGGAGCGCCGACGGCCTCGTTCCGGCGATCGCTCAGGATGCCGACAGCGGCAAGGTGCTGACGCTCGCATGGATGAACCGCGACGCGCTCGCGCGCACTCAATCGACCCGAACCGCGCACTACTGGTCGCGTTCCCGCGCCAAACTGTGGCAAAAGGGCGAATCGTCCGGGTACGTGCAACAGGTTCGTGAAATCCGCATTGATTGCGATGCCGACGCGGTGCTGCTGCTCGTCGAACAAACCGGCGCCATCGCCTGCCATACGGGGCACGCGCGCTGTTTTTTCCGGCGCCTGGAGGGCGATGCCTGGCGCGAAGCCGAGCCGGTGCTGAAGGATCCCCTGGAGATCTACCGCAATGGCTGACGACGACGTGCTGGCGCGGATTGCCGCGGCCGTGGCTGCACGCCGGGGCGCCGATCCCGGTTCGTCCTACGTGGCGTCGCTGTTCGCCAGGGGCGACGACGCGATCCTCAAGAAGATCGGCGAGGAGGCCACCGAAACGGTGATGGCGGCCAAGGACGGCAAGCCCGAGCGGATCACCGCCGAGGTCGCCGACCTGTGGTTCCACTGCATCGTGCTGCTTGCCCGCCACGGCCTGGCGCCGCAGGACGTCCTCGACGAGCTCGCGCGTCGCGAAGGCGTGTCGGGGCACGACGAGAAACGCGCGCGCTGAAAACGCCTCCGCCCGGAGCGGATGGACGGGCATCCTTTACAATCGGCATATGGACGCACGCCCGACCGATGCCGCCACCGCGCTCGCGCAAGGACCCGAGATGCAGGATCCCGATTGCATCTTCTGCAAGATCGTCAACGGCGCGATCCCGAGCCGCAAGGTGTTCGAGGACGACGAGATCTTCGTCTTCCACGACATTCGCCCGGTGGCGCCCGTGCACCTGTTGATGATCCCGAAGGCGCACCGCGCGACGATGTATGACGTGACCGACGCCGACGCACCGGCGCTCGGGCGGATCATGGCGCTGGCCGGCAAGCTCGCACGCGACCATGGCGCCGACGACGGCTTTCGGATGATCGTCAATACCGGCCGCGTCGGGCTTCAGGAAGTGCAGCATGTCCACGTACACGTGATCGGCGGTCCCGATTCGCTGGGACCGATGATCCCGCGCAAGAGTAACTGAGGAGAACCGATATGGGCTCGATGAGCATTTGGCACTGGTTGATCGTCCTCGCCGTCGTGGTGATGATCTTCGGCACGAAGAAACTGCGCAACGTCGGCCAGGACCTGGGCGGCGCCGTCAAGGGATTCAAGGAAGGCATGAAGGACGAAGGCGACGCCGCGGCGCGCGCGGCGTCCGAGGAAGCGGCGCGGAAGGCGCAGCTGTCCGGCACGACGATCGAGGGCGAAGTCAAGCGCGAACCGGTGTCGAAGTAGCGATCACGCGGTTCGCGACGCACGCATGTTCGACATCGGTTTTTCCGAAATCGTCGTCATCGCCGTCGTGGCGCTGGTGGTGATCGGCCCCGAGAAACTGCCGAAGACCGCGCGCACGCTGGGCGTGCTGTTCGGGCGCCTGCAGCGGTATGTCGGCGACGTCAAGGCCGATATCAACCGCGAGATGGAGCTCGACGAATTGCGCAAGTTGCAGCAGGAAATGAAATCGGCGGCGACCGACCTGAAGAAATCGGTGGAAACCGCGGCGCAGAGTGTCGAGGCCGGCGCGCGCGACGTCGAGGCGCAACTCAACTCGGCAGCGAGTAGCGACACGGCGCCGATGCCGACGCGGGCGCCGCTCGTCGAGGAAGTCGCCGACGCCGAAGCCCTACGCCAGCGCGCACTACCCGGCTTCGAGAAGATCTGATCCACGGCGCTGGCTTCGCCGGCGCTGCCGGGCGCGACGTTCGCGTCCTGACGACCACTGGCCTACACGGATGACCGACGCGCAGGAATCCCCGCAGGAAACGTTCATCTCGCACCTCGTCGAGCTGCGCAGCCGGCTGCTCAAGGCGATTGTCGCGATCCTGGTCATATTCGTCGCGTTGACGCCGTTTTCCAAGGACATCTACTCGCTGGTCGCGCAGCCGCTGATGCACGCGCTGCCGCGCGGCGCGACGATGATCGCCACCGACGTCACCGGCACGTTCCTCGTGCCGCTCAAGGTGACGCTGCTGGCGGCGTTCCTGGTCGCGCTGCCGTGGGTGCTGTGGCAGATATGGGCGTTCGTCGCGCCCGGGCTCTACAAGCACGAGCAGCGGCTGGCGATGCCGCTGATCGTGTCGAGCGTCGTGTTCTTCTTCCTCGGCATGGCGTTCGCGTACTTCGTCGTGTTCCCGTGGATCTTCGCGTTCTTCGTCAGCTTCACGCCGGAGGGCGTGCAGATGATGACCGACATCGACAAGTACCTGAGCTTCGTGCTGTGGATGTTCATCGCGTTCGGCGTCACGTTCGAGATTCCCGTGGTGCTGGTGGTGCTGGTGCGGCTCGGCGTCGTGCCGCTCGTCAAGCTCAGGCAGTTTCGCCGCTACGTGATCGTCGGGGCGTTCATCGTCGCGGCGGTGATCACGCCGCCCGACGTCGTGTCGCAGCTGATGCTGGCGGTGCCGATGTGCCTGCTCTACGAGCTCGGGTTGTTCGCCGCGCGCTTCTTTCCGAAACCCGCGGACGACGTCACCGACGGGTCGGCGTCGACGCCCGTCGCCTGAAGGCGCCGCGCGTCGCGCGCGGCATCACCGTAAGTGTTCGCTGGCGCTATGGCTCGGCGGCCTTGGGGTTCGGACGCTTGCCGACGACGACGTCGATGTCGACGGTGTGCGGCGCGCGCCACACCTTGATTTTCGCGGTCGACCCGGGCGTCAGCTCGGCGATGCGCGACATGAGCCCAGTGACGTCGTGCGTGGCGCGACCGGCGACGTCGACGACGACATCGCGCAGTTGCATTCCCGCGCGTTCCGCCGGACCGTCTGGCTGCAGGCCGCGGATCACGACGCCGTCAGCCTTGTCCAATGCCAGCGCGCGCGCGCCGTCGTCGGTCAGGTCGGCCGGCTCGACGCCCAGCCAGCCGCGCGTCACCTCGCCGTTCCGGATGATCTGCTGCAGTACCGTGCGCGCGAGCGACACCGGAATCGCGAAGCCGATGCCAAGCGAGCCGCCCGATTGGGAGAAGATCGTGCTGTTGATGCCGATCAGGTGGCCGGCGGTGTCGACCAGCGCGCCGCCGGAGTTGCCCGGGTTGATCGGCGCGTCGGTCTGGATGAAGTCCTCGAAGCGGTTGATGCCGAGGTGGTTGCGTCCAAGCGCCGACACGATGCCGGCAGTGACGGTATTGCCGAAGCCGAATGGATTGCCGATGGCGAGCACGACGTCGCCGACGCGCACCGATTCCAGGTCGCCCAGCGTGATCGCCGGCAGCTCGCTACTTTCCGCCTTCAGCACGGCGAGGTCAGACTCCGGATCGGAGCCGCGCAGCTTGGCCTTGATCTCGCGGCCATCGGCCAGCAACAGCGTGATGTCGTCGGCGCCGTCGACGACGTGGAAATTGGTGAGCACGTAGCCTTCGCGCGCGACGATCACGCCCGAGCCGAGGCTGCGCGCACGCTGCGGCGCCATGCGCTTGGCGAGCTCCGGGAAGTAGTGGCGAAACAGCTCGTCGTCGGCGAGCGGATTCTTCGTGCCGATCTCCTTGCTGGTGTAGATGTTGACGACCGACGGCATCGCCACGCGCGCGGCGTCGGCGTAGCTCGCCACCGGCACGACCGCGGTGGTCGCAACCGCCTGGTTCACGTTCACCGTCGGCGGCACGCCTTGCCCGGCGAGCGCGAGCCGCGGCACGAGGTCGGGACGCAGCGTCGACACGACGAACAGCGCCGCGATCACGAGCGTGCAGGCCTGCGCGAAAAGGAGCCAGAACTTGCGCAACACGGCGACGGAACCCGATCGAAGAAGAGCGATCGCAATTATAGGCGCGCACGGTCGCGCGATGCCCCGCCGGGCCTCGATTGCGCTGCCCGAACGGGTGGCCGCCCTTCCTGGAGCGCGCCTGATAAGCGCATGATTGCGCAGAGGATTCCTGGCGTTTTTGACTGGGACGCTTCCGAAAAGCATGCGCAATCGCGTATAATCAGCGGGTTTTGCGAGCGAGCCCCGTTTCGAGTGCCGAGCCGGGCTCGTTTTCAATTAGCGACACGCGACAAACGAACGCAAGGATGCGCCGCATGGCAACGGAAGCAATGATCGACAAGGGCAAGCGCCGGTTCCTGATCACGGCGACGAGCGTCGTTGGGGGCATCGGCACCGTTGCGGTGGCAACGCCTTTCGTGATGTCGTTCTGGCCGAGCGAGCGCGCGAAGGCCGCGGGTGCACCGGTCGAGATCGACATCTCGAAAGTGGAGCCGGGTCAGAAGATCAATGTCGAATGGCGCGGCAAGGTGTGCTGGATCGTCAATCGCACGCCGCAGATGCTCGCCAACCTGCCGAAGATGGACGACCGCCTGGCCGATCCGCATTCCGAAGTTCCGCAACAACCCGCCTATGCGAAGAATGAGCACCGCTCGATCAAGGACGACATCTGGGTCGCCGTGGGCATCTGCACGCATCTCGGATGCTCGCCGACGTTCCGGCCCGAGCTCGCACCGGCCGACCTGGGACCCGACTGGCTGGGCGGCTTCTTCTGCCCCTGCCATCAATCCAAGTTCGATCTCGCCGGACGCGTGTTCAAGGGCGTTCCCGCCCCCACCAACCTCGTCATTCCGCCGCATCGCTATGCGTCGGATACCCTCGTCGTGATCGGCGAAGACACCAAGGCCTGAGGCGAAAGAACATGAGCAAGCTATTGGGCTGGATCGACGATCGTTTTCCGCTGACGGCGCTGTGGAAGTCGCAGGTCTCCGAGTACTACGCGCCGAAGAATTTCAACTTCTGGTACTACTTCGGTTCGCTCGCGCTGTTCGTGCTGGTGCTGCAGATCGTCACCGGCATCTTCCTGACGATGAACTACAAGCCCGACGCTGCGCGCGCGTTCGAGTCCGTCGAGTACATCATGCGCGACGTCGACTGGGGCTGGCTGATCCGCTACATGCACTCGACCGGCGCGTCGATGTTTTTCGTCGTCGTCTACCTGCACATGTTCCGCGGCCTTTTGTACGGCAGCTACCGCAAGCCGCGCGAGCTCTTGTGGATCTTCGGTTGCCTGATCTACTTGTGCCTGATGGCCGAGGCGTTCTTCGGCTACCTGCTGCCGTGGGGACAGATGTCGTACTGGGGCGCGCAGGTGATCGTCAACCTGTTCAGCTCGATCCCGCTGATCGGCAACGACCTGGCGCTGTGGATCCGCGGTGACTACACGATTTCCGACATCACGCTGAATCGCTTCTTCGCGTTCCATGTGATCGCGCTGCCGCTAGTGCTGCTGGGTCTCGTCGCAGCACACCTAATGGCGCTGCACGAAGTCGGCTCGAACAACCCCGACGGCGTCGAGATCAAGAAATTCAAGGATCCGGCCACCGGCCATCCGCTCGACGGCATCCCGTTCCATCCGTACTACACGGTCAAGGATTTGATGGGCGTGGTGGTGTTCCTCGTGGTGTTCACCATCATCGTGTTCTTCCTGCCCGAGGCCGGCGGCTACTTCCTCGAAGCCAACAACTTCATCCCCGCGAATCCGCTGCAGACGCCCGAGCACATCGCGCCGGTGTGGTACTTCACGCCGTACTACGCGATGCTGCGCGCGGTGCCGTCGGCGATGGGCACGCAGGTGTGGGGCGTCATCGTCATGGGCGTGTCGGTGATGATCTTCTTCGCGCTGCCGTGGCTCGATCGCGGCAAGGTGAAGTCGATCCGCTACCGCGGCACGCTGTTCAAGAGTTGGCTCGCGGTGTTCGTCGTCTGCTTCCTGATCCTTGGCTACCTCGGCGTCGTCCCCGTCACCGTGTGGGGCCAGTTCCCCGAAGGCTGGCCGCTGCTCGGCACCGCCGACCGCGCCACCGTGGTGGCGCGCGTGCTGACCGTCGGCTACTTCCTTTTCTTCATCCTGATGCCTTGGTACACGGCGCGCGACAAGACGCTTGCCGAGCCGGAACGGGTGACCTGGAAATGAAAAAGCTAGCCTGCCTCCTCGCAATGCTGATCGCGGCCGCGGCCGCGCCGGCGTTCGCCGAAAGCTCGAACCTCCTGCTCATGCCCGCGCCGATCAATCGCCTCGACGACGAGTCGCTGCAGCGCGGTGCGCGCACGTTCGTCAACTACTGCCTGTCCTGCCACACGGCGAAATACATGCGCTACAACCGGCTGACCGACATCGGGCTGTCGGAACAGGACATCAAGGACAACCTGATCCTCACCAACGCCAAGATCGGCGACACGATGACGATCGCAATGCCGGCCGCCGACGCCAAGGCCTGGTTCGGCGCGGCGCCGCCCGACCTGTCGGTCGAAGCGCGCGTGCGCGGCGCCGACTGGCTCTACAACTACCTGAACGGCTTCTATCGCGACCCCAAGTCGGCGACCGGCTGGAACAACGTCGTATTCCACAACGTCGGCATGCCGCACGTCCTCGCGCAATTGCAGGGGACGCGCAGGGTCGTCGAGACCGAGTTCGAGGACCACGAGAAGGCGCTGGGTGCGGCGATCGCCGCCAAGAGCCTCGCGGGCATCGAGCCCGCGGTCGGCGGCAAGTGGACGGTGTTGACGCTCGCCACCGAAACGCCGGGCACGCTGACGCAGGTGCAGTACGAAAGCACGGTGGCCGACCTGGTCAACTACATGGACTACATGGCCGAGCCTGCGAAGAACCAGCGCATCAGGCTCGGCATGCTGGTGCTGCTTTTCCTGGGCGTGTTCTTCGTTTTCGCCTGGATGCTGAAGCACGAATACTGGCGCGACGTTCACTGACGCATCCACCGCGCGCCACGAGCGCGACATGAGCCGCTGGCGGCGCGAACAGGCATCGCGCCGCGCGCGCCGACCTTAGGCGACCGCCACGATGGCGCGTCGCAATTCTTGCAAGACGCGCGACAATCCGAGCGCGCGTCGGGGAGATACACCATCATGATGACGCTCTACAGCGGTACCACCGACCCGTTCTCGCAGCGCTGCCGGATCGTGCTGCACGAAAAGGGCATGGACTTCCAGATCATCGACGTCGACCTCGACCACAAGCCCGAGGACCTCGCGGTGATGAATCCGTACAACCAGGTACCGGTGCTCGTCGAGCGCGACCTCGTGCTGCACGAATCGAACATCATCAACGAATACATCGACGAGCGCTTTCCGCATCCGCAGCTGATGCCGGCCGACCCGGTGATGCGCGCGCGCGCCCGGCTGTTCCTGCACCGCTTCGAGAAGGAGCTGTTCATCCACATCGACGCGCTGGAAGGCAACAACCAGAAGAACGCCGAAAAGGCGCGCAACCTGGTGCGCGACTCGCTGATGCAGATCACGCCGGTGTTCGCCAAGCACAAGCACATGCTGGGTGACGAATACTCGATGCTCGACGTCGCCATCACGCCGCTGTTGTGGCGCCTCGACTACTACGGCATCCAGATGCCCAAGCAGGCGGCGCCGCTGATGAAATACGCCGAACGGCTGTTCGCGCGGCCCGCGTTCGCCGAGGCGCTGACGTCCGCCGAGCGCGGCATGCGCCGCTAGTCGCGTGCGTATTGACCGTCGCATCGACCGGTAGCATCCTTCCGCGATGTCCGAGCAGTCTGCCAAGCCCTACCTGGTCCGCGCCATCTGCGAATGGTGCGCGGACAACGGCTTGACGCCGTATCTGGCGGTCAAGGTCAACGGCGAGACGCGCGTGCCGCAAGGCTTCGTCAAGAACGGCGAGATCGTGCTCAACGTCTCGCATTCGGCGACGCGCAAGCTGACGATCGACAACGACTGGATCCGCTTCACCGCGCGCTTCAACGGCTCGTCGCAGGAAGTGCTGGTGCCGATGGCGACGGTCGCCGGCATCTTCGCCAAGGAAACCGGCTACGGCTTCGCGTTCACCGTGTCGGGCGATCCGGTGGCGTCGCTCGTCGGCAGCGCGACGGCGCCGCTGCCCGGCGAGCGTGATGGAGAGCCGGACGTCAAAGGCGACAAGCCGAAGTCGCGGCCGTCGCACCTGCAGGTCATCAAGTAGCGCCGCGCGTCCGGGTTCGGGCGCGTGACTCTCCTTCGCCGGCATAGCTCAGTTGGTAGAGCAGCGGTTTTGTAAACCGAAGGTCCCGGGTTCGACCCCTGGTGCCGGCACCCATCCCACGAACCCGTAATTGCGCGCCCGTGATGGCCTGTGAATTTGGACTTATCGTGCGCGTTCAGAACTTCCACAGCGCACTTAAGTAGACGCTGCGGGGAATCTCGTGGATCGGCGTGCCCGCGGCTTCCACGTGGCGTGCGTGCACGAGGTTCTGTCCGACCAGCGCGAGCTCGAGCGCCGGTGACACGCGCCAGCCCAGGCGCACGTCGGCTTCGAAGTACGCGGGCACAGCGACGTCGGGAAGCGCCGCGATCTGCCGCAAGCCGATGTAGAGCTCGGTGTCGTGCGGCAGGTCCATGTAGGAGCGCAGGAATATCTGGTGCGCGGGATCGTGGCCGAGCACCGTCTGCACGCCGGCGATGTCCGCTTCGCCGGGCTTCAGGTGGAAGTCCTTGCGCAGCAGGCCGACCCCCGGATTGATCCGCCACCACCGGGTCGGACTCCAGCTTCCCCACGCGTCGACACCGTACGTATGCCCTTCGAGGCCATTGCCGAAGGTGATGGGCAATATGGTTACCGGATTCGGCGATGTTGTGCGCAGGTCGCTGTAGTCGTTGTAGAAGAGCGAGACCGACATTGATGCCTGCGGCGTCAGTTGCGAGCGCCAGCCGGCCACGTACGCGACCAGCTTTTCCGACTGGAACGACGGCGACGTGTCGACGATTCCCGGCGCGCTCAGGTCGCGCTCGAGCCGCGACGGCGGCCGCACCGCGCGCGAGATCGCGCCCCAGACGAAATTTCGCGCACTCACCTGCCATCCCATCCGCACGTTGGGCATGAACGCCCATCCGCTGAAGCTGCTGTACTCGAACTTCGTGCCGAGCGTCAGCTCGAGGTCGTCGCGCAACGCGATCGTGTCCTGGGCGAATATATTGGTGAGACGCAGCGTCTGGCTTTGCGGCACCAGTACGAACGGATTGGCAGTGTTGATGAATTCGTCGCGCCAGCCGCGCTGGCCGATGCCCCACACGATTTGCTGCGCGCGTCCCAGCGCGAAATTGTGCTCCGCCTCGACGTCGAAAGTGTCGAGATGCTCGGAGCTGCCGCCGCTGCCGGTCGCGGCGAGGTCGGCGCGCTGCTGCTGGTCGTAGTACGCCTGTACCATCAGCGTCGAGCCGTCGGCGAAGCGCCGCTCCCAGCGTCCCAGCACGTTGCCGCCGCTGCGGCGACCGCCGGGCGCGTCGAGGATGTTCTCGTACATGTCGCCCTGCACGGTGAACGTGCTGCCGAGCGCGGCCGTGTCCGCACGAAAGCCCGCCTGCGTGCTGCGCCATCCGTCATGCGCGCCGTCACCGCCTGCCAGCAGCGTCTGCGCCTCGTTGCCGCCCTGCGCGTAGACGCGATAGTGGCCCGCTTCGCCGAGCTTGCCGCCCCAGCGCATGGCGCCGTGCTGCAGTCGGTTGCCGAGCTCTGCGTCCGCGAGTCCTCCCTGCGTGGCGGCCGCAGGCTTCGTGATCACGTTGATCACACCGTTCATCGCATTGGAGCCCCACAATGCGCCACCCGGCCCGCTGATCACCTCGATGCGGTCGATATCGGCGAGCATCACGTCCTGCTGGTCCCAGAACACGCTGGAAAAGAACGGCGTATAGATGCTGCGGCCATCGATCAGCACGAGGAGCTTGTTGGATGCGTTGACCGAATTGAGCCCGTGCGGCGAGATCACGTAGCTCTGCGCGTCGACGCGCGCGACCTCGAGATTGGGCGCGAGCCGCAGCGCCTCGGCGAGATTGGTCGCGCCCGAGCGACGGATGTCGTCGCTCGAAATTACGTAGATGGAGGCGGGCGACCGGGCCAGCGGCACGGCGCGCTTCAACACCGATGTCACTTCGATCTGCGACAGCTCCTCGAACGAGAGGTCGACGAGGTCATGGACGGATTGCGCGCGCGCGTCCGCGATTGCGAGCAGCGCCGCAGCGACGCACAACGCGCGCAGGCGCGCGCGATCACGCGGCGTACGCTGCGAAGCAACGCCATCTCCCGGCCGCACTCGCGCTTTCAATCCCCGTCTCCCGGCGTTTGCGCGCGCACTTCAGCGCGCGAATCGCGTCGACAGCAGCACCAGCGTTTGCGTGCGCTCGATTCCTTGCAACTGGCCGATGCGATCCAGCTGCAGGTCGAGCTCCGCCGTGGTCTCAGCTTCGACCGTCGCAACATAGTCGAAAACCCCGCTCACCGCGTGCAGATCCGTGCAATTTGGCATGGCTTTCAGCTCACGGACGACGCGCTCGGACTCCTTGGCGTTGACATTGAGCAGTACGAGCGCCGACAGCAGCTTGCCGAGGTTCTCGCTCGTGCGCAGCGTGTAGCCGGCGATGGCGCCGGACTTTTCCAGCCGGTTGATCCGCTCCTGGACCGTGGTGCGCGATGCGCCGAGCTTGCGCGCGATCGATGCGGTCGACTCTCTCGCGTTGGCGCGGAGCAGCTGAAGCAGGCGTCGATCTTCCGGTGTCATTGGCGTTTTGCCGGCTTTATCGTCGAATCGCCGGAATTCTACGCGCATTCGACGGTTCGACGGCTACCTTTCGCACGAACTGGCGACTACGCTCGCGACTCACGATTCCCGTGCCAAGGAGGTGCCGATGCAAACCAGACTCGCCCTGCTCGGCGCCGGCAAGATCGGTGACGCGATCATCAACTTGCTGGCCGCGAGCGGCGACTACGCGTTGACGGTGGTCGACCGCGACGCGGCGCGCCTTGCACAAATCGCCGGCGCCAACGTAACACCCGCGACGGTCGACTGCAGCGACCCGGCCGCGCTCGCGCGCGCGTTGCCCGGGCACGATTTCGTCATCTCCGCGTCGCCGTTCTACCTGACACCGGCGATCGCCACGGCGGCGAAGGCCGCCGGCGCGCACTACTTCGACCTCACCGAGGACGTGACGAGCACGCAGGCGGTCAAGGCGCTGGCGCGCGACGCCGGCACTGCGATGGTGCCGCAGTGCGGCCTCGCGCCGGGATTCGTGTCGATCGTCGCGCACGACCTCACGCGGCAGTTCGACGCGTTGCGAGACGTGCAGATGCGCGTCGGCGCGCTGCCGATCTATCCGACCAATGCGCTCAAGTACAACCTGACGTGGAGCACCGACGGGCTGATCAACGAATACTGCAATCCCTGCGAGGCAATCATCGACGGCGCGCTCAAGGAAACGCTCGCGCTCGAGGAGATCGAGGCGTTCTCGCTGGATGGCATCGGCTACGAGGCCTTCAACACGTCCGGCGGGCTCGGCACGCTGTGCGACACGCTTGCCGGCCGCGTCGAGAACCTCAACTACAAGACGGTGCGCTATCCCGGGCATCGCGACATCGTCAAGATGCTGATCCGCGACCTGCGCTTGGGCCAGCGCCGCGAGATCCTCAAGGACGTGCTCGAGACGGCGATTCCGATGACGCTGCAGGACGTCGTGCTGATCTTCGTCACGGTAAGCGGCATGCAGAACGGCAGGCTGACGCAGCAGACGTATGCGAAGAAGATCTACAGCCAGGTCGTCAACGGCCAGCACCTGTCGGCGATCCAGGTGACGACTGCCGCCGGGATCTGCGCGATGGTCGACCTGTTGCGCGTCGGCAAGTTGCCGCAGCGCGGATTCGTGCGGCAGGAAGAGGCGAGCCTCGCTGACTTCCTCGGCAACCGCTTCGGGCGCTACTATCAATAGCCACGGGTTCGTGCCACGGGAATCGCCGATGGACATCCATTCGCTGCTCGATTCGCTCGGCGTCGATGCCAACGCGCATCGCGGCGCCGACATCGTTGTGCACACGCCGATCGACGGCAGCGTGCTCGCGTCGTTGCGCGCCGACGACGCCGCATCGATCGACCAGAAGCTTGCTGCCGCGCATGCGGCGTTCCGCGAGTGGCGCGACGTGCCGGCGCCACGCCGTGGCGAGCTCGTGCGCGTGTTCGGCGAGCTGCTGCGCGCGAACAAGGATGCGCTGGGACGGCTGGTGACGATCGAGTCGGGCAAGATCCTGCAGGAAGGGCTGGGCGAAGTGCAGGAGATGATCGACATCTGCGACTTCGCGGTTGGCCTGTCGCGCCAGCTCTATGGCTTGACGATCGCGTCGGAACGCCCTGGCCACAGGATGATGGAAACCTGGCACCCGGCCGGCGTCGTCGTCGTGGTCAGCGCGTTCAATTTTCCGGTTGCCGTGTGGTCGTGGAATGCGGCGCTCGCGCTCGTATGCGGCGATGCGGTCGTCTGGAAGCCCTCGGAGAAAACGCCGCTCACCGCACTCGCGTGCCAGGCGCTGTTCACGCGCGCCGCGCGATCGCTGGGCAACATTCCCGCCGGGCTCACGCAGGTGGTGCTCGGCACGCGCGACGCCGGCGCCGCCCTGGCGGGCGACCCGCGCGTCGCGCTGGTGTCCGCGACCGGCAGCACGCGGATGGGCCGCGACGTCGCCGCGCTCGCAGCGCAGCACCTCAAGCGCACGCTGCTGGAGCTCGGCGGCAACAATGCGCTCGTCGTCACGCCGTCGGCGGACCTCGATCTCGCGCTACGCGCGATCACGTTCGCCGCGGTCGGCACCGCGGGCCAGCGCTGCACGTCGCTGCGGCGGCTGATCGTCCACGAATCGGCGTACGACGCGTTGCTGGCGCGGCTGAAGGCGGTGTACGCCGACTTGCCGATCGGCAATCCGCTGGCCGACGGCACGCTGGTCGGTCCGCTGATCGACGCCGCTGCCGGCGTGCGCATGCAGCAGGCGCTGGCGACCGCGAAGGCCGAAGGCGCGCGGATCACCGGCGGTGCGCGCGTCGAGGTCAGCGGCTGTGGCGGCGGTTGCTACGTGCAGCCGGCGCTGGTCGAAATGGACGCGCAGACGCCGCTCGTGCACACCGAGACTTTCGCGCCGCTGCTCTACGTGTTGCGCTATCGCGAATTCGCCGACGCGGTCGCGCTCAACAACGCGGTGCCGCAGGGACTGTCGTCGGCGATCTTCACCAACGACGTGCGCGAGGCCGAAGGATTCATGGCGGCGACGGGCAGCGATTGCGGCATCGTCAACGTCAACATCGGCCCGTCGGGCGCCGAAATCGGCGGCGCCTTCGGCGGCGAAAAGGAGACCGGCGGTGGACGCGAGTCGGGCTCCGACGCGTGGAAGGCTTACATGCGGCGCGCCACCAATACCGTCAACTACAGCGGCGCATTGCCGCTCGCGCAGGGAGTCCGCTTCGACCTCTGACCTGCGTGCCCGTCTTGCGCACGCCAATCGCGGTGATAACATCGAGCTCACCTTCGATCTCCGACGAGCACACACGCCGTGAACAAACTGGATTTTTCGAATCGCACCGCGGTCGTCACCGGGGGCGCGGCGGGCATCGGCCTTGCGATCGCGCGCAGGCTGCAGGCGAGCGGCGCGCGCGTTTCATTGTGGGACCGTGATGGCGCGGCGTTGCACGCCGCTGCACCGAGCGTCGGCGACGCGCATCACGTGGCACTCGACGTGTCCGATGCCACCGCCGTCGATGCGGCCGCTGCGGCGACCGCCAAGGCGCTGGGCGGCATCGACGTGCTGGTGTGCAGCGCGGGCATCAGCGGTCCCAACGCCCCGGTGTGGGACTATCCGGTCGACGAATGGCGGCGCGTGTTCGACGTCAACCTGCACGGCCTGTTCTACTGCAACCGCGCGGTGGTGCCGCTGATGCGCACGAAGGACTACGGGCGCATCGTCAACATCGCATCGATCGCCGGCAAGGAAGGCAATCCCAACGCATCCGCGTACTCGGCGTCGAAGGCGGCGGTGATCGGACTCACAAAGTCGCTCGGCAAGGAGCTGGCGAAAACCGGCATCCGCGTCAACTGCGTGACGCCCGCGGCGGTGCGCACGGCGATCTTCGACCAGATGAAGCAGGAACACATCGACTTCATGCTGTCGAAGATCCCGATGGGACGCTTCGGCAACGTCGACGAGATCGCCGCGCTGGTGTGCTGGCTGTGCAGCGAGGATTGCAGCTTCTCGACCGGCGCCGTGTTCGACCTCTCGGGCGGGCGCGCGACATACTGAACGGTCGTTAACCCGCCACCCCCGTCATTCCCGCGAAAGCGGGAACCCAGTGACGCTGCCATGCAAGCTGCGGTTGTCGGGGCATACCACCCTCCGTCATTCCCGCGAAGGCGGGAACCCAGCGTCGCTTAGCGACGTCATTGCAAAGCCACTGGGTTCCCGCTTTCGCGGGAATGACGGCGGCGGGAAAAGTTGACACCGCAATGGGTCGCCGTTCAATGGCGGTGAACCACGCGGCCTCACCCGCCCGCCACCTCGAGCAGGATCTTGCCGATGTGCAGCGACGTTTCCATCCGCCGATGCGCGGCGGCGGCATCGGTGAGCGCGAACGTCGAGTCTATCACCACCTTAAGCCGGCCGGCTTCGAACAGCGGCCACACGTCGGCCTGCAATTCGCGCGCGAGCTCGGTCTTGCGCGCGAACGGACTGCGGCGCATCGTCGAGCCGCTGACCGTCAGCCGCTTCGCCATGATCAGCACCCAGTCGCACTCGACGCGGCTGCCTTTCTGGAACGCGATGATCGACAGCCGCCCGTCGTTGCCCAGCACCTTCAGGTTCTTCTCGATGTAGTCGCCACCGACCATGTCGAGCACGACGTTGAGGCCGCGCCTGGCGGTGATGCGTGCAATCTCGGCGACAAAATCCTCGGTGCGATAGTTGATCGCGTGATCGGCGCCAACGCTCGTGCAGAACGCGACCTTGTCGGCGCTTCCCGCGGTCGTGAACACCGTCGCGCCGAACGCCTTGGCGAGCTGGATCGCCGCAAGCCCGATGCCGCTGCTGCCGCCATGGACGAGGATCGATTCGCCGCTCGCCAGATGCGCGCGGTCGAAAACATTATTCCAGACGGTGAAATAGTTCTCCGGAATGCCGGCAGCTTCCTTCAGCGACAGCGTCGCCGGAATGCGCATGCACCACGCCGCCGGCGCCGTGCAGTATTCGGCGTAGCCGCCGCCGGCGACGAGTGTGCACACGCGGTCGCCGACTTTCCATTGCGTGACGTCCGGCGCAACGGCGGCGACCGTACCGGAAATCTCGAGGCCAAGGATGGGCGATGCGTCGGCCGGCGGCGGATAGCTGCCCGCGCGTTGCGAGATATCGGGGCGGTTGACTCCGGCCCACGCGACCCGCACCAGCACTTCGCCCGGCTTGGCGACGGGCAGCGGCGCGTCCACGGCGGACAGCATGTCGGCGCCCCCCGGTTCGCGTACCGCGACCTGGCGCATCGAGGAAGGCAGTGTCATGTGCTCGTCGGCTCCGGAAGAATGTGTTGCACGCGCAGCGCGAGGAGCGCCGCCACTGTCATCGTACACGCGGCAAGTCCCAGCACCGCTTGCGGACCCCATGCCTGCACGACGCGTCCGGCGATCATCGCGCCGACGCCAAGGCCACCGAGTATGCACGTCGACGACCACGTGAACGCCTCGGTCGCATAGCGCTCGGGCGCCTGCGCGCTGATGATCAGCATCACCGACGTCAGCGCCGGCGCGATCAGTGCGCCGCTGCAGAACGCGAGCACGCACAACAACCACAGGTTGAGCGTCAGCGCATGCAGCGCCAGCGGAATCACCATGATCGCCAGCACGCGCGGCAGGATGCGCTGTGGCGGCGTGCCAAGGTGCAGGCCGCCATAGGCGAAGCCGCCGAGCGCGCTGCCGACGGAATTGCATGCGAGCAGCACGCCGCCGATCGCCACCGCGTCGAGCGCCGCGCCGAAGCCGGGATAGCCGACTTCGATGCAGCCGAACCCCATCGCGATGACGATCGACAGCAGGAACACCTGCACCAGACGTGCGTCGGCGATCGGGCCCAGAAGGCTGCGCTCGGCGTGCGGCTGCGTCTTCAGGTACCGCAGCGCGCGCGATGCCATGAACACCGGCACCGACGCGATCGTGAACACCCACGACATCGCCAGCGCCGCATGCGGCGAACCGGTGGCGAGCATGGCCGCGACCAGCAGCGGCCCGACGGTGAACACCATTTCCACCAGCACCGAATCGAGCGCGAACGCGGTGCGCCGCTGCGCCTCGTCGCCGAAGCGCTGGCGCAAGATCGTGCGCGTAAGTCCGGAGACCGGTGGTGCGAAAATTCCCGCGCAGATCGCCGCGGCGTGGATACCGCCGATCGACAGGCCGAAGCGGTCGGCGAACAGCACGAGTCCCACCGACATCGGATAGAGGATGCCGGTGACAACGAGCGGCGTGCGCGCGCCGCGCCGGTCGACCCAGCGTCCGACCAAGGGCGCGGTGACGGCCGACGCCGTCAGGTAGGCACCCACCGTGGTGCCGGCGACGGCGAAGGAATCGGTCAGCGCGCGCACGTGCAGCAGCATCGACAGCGTCAGCGTGCCGATCGGCATGCGCGCGACGAACGTCAACGCGAAAATGCGCGCGACATCGGGCAGTCGCAGGATCGCGGCGTAGCGCGCCGTCAGCTGGGACATCGGCGACCGGTCAGTAGACGATCGTCACGTTGGACGACGACAGCCACTCCTTCAAGCGGTCGATCAGCGCATCGTCGAGATTGACGCGCCACGCTTCCGGCAGGTCGAAATCGCCGCCGAGGCCATTGTTCTCGTAATGAAGGGTGATCGGCGTCGCGCCGGCACGGAACGGCGCGAGGATGCTTTGGAGCTTGTCGCCCGACGCGTTGCCGTTGCAGGCGAGCGCCAGCCGCTTGGCGAAGCGCCTGCGCGTCTCGGCGAGGTCGAACACGTTTTCGACGATCACGCGCAGTCCCTGCATGTCGCCGTCGTCGGACATCCGCTGCGTGACCTTGACGTCGGCGATCACCAGCGAATCCTCGCGCAGGCGGTTGCGCGCGGATTCGAACATCTCGTTGAATACGACGATCTCGACCGACGACTTGCCGTCGTCGAGCGTGACGAATGCCATCTTGCCGCGGCGGCTCACCTGCGTGCGCACGGCGGTGACGACGCCCGCGATCAGGTAGCGCTCGGCGCGCGGCTCGATGTCGGCAAGGCGCGTGCGCACGAGCCCGGCGAGCTCCGCCGCAAACGCGTTGAACGGATGCCCCGACACGTAGAAGCCCAGCGCCGACTTTTCGTGCGCAAGCCGCTCGGATTCGGTCCAGTCGGGCGTCGTCGGCAACGGCGGTGTGGTGTCGGCGGCGTCGCCGCCGAACAGCGAGTTCTGCGCAGCCTGGGCCTGTGCGCGTTCGGCTTCGGCGAGCGTGACGCCGACCGCCGCCAGCAGCGCCGCGCGTCGCGGCTCGATCGCATCGAACGCGCCGCCCTTGATCAGCGCCTCGACCGCGCGGCGATTGACGACGCGCTTGTCGATGCGGCGGCAGAAATCGGCGAGGCTCGCGAACGGCCCGTCGGCGACACGCGCCGCGACGATCGCCTCCACTGCGTGCGCGCCGGTACCCTTGATGCCGCCGAGCCCGTAGCGGATCTGCTGGTCATCGACCGGCTCGAAGCGGTACGCCGATTCGTTGATGTCGGGCGGCAGGATCGCGATCCCCTGGTCGAGCGTGTCGGCATAGAGCGCGCGCACCTTGTCGGTGTCGTCCATCACCAGCGACAGGTTTGCCGCCATGAACGCGGCCGGATGATGCGCCTTGAAGTACGCGGTCTGGTAGGCGACGAGCGCGTAGGCCGCGGCGTGCGACTTGTTGAAGCCGTAGCCCGCGAATTTCTGGATCAGGTCGAAGAGCTGGGTCGCGCGGTGGCGCGCGAGCCCGTTCTTTTCCGCGCCGGCGACGAAGATGTCGCGGTGCGTCGCCATCTCCTCCGGCTTCTTCTTGCCCATCGCGCGGCGCAGCAGGTCGGCGCCACCGAGCGTGTAGCCGCCGATCGACTGCGCGATCTGCATCACCTGTTCCTGGTAGACCATGACGCCGTACGTCTGGCCGAGGATCGGCTCGAGGCGCGCATCGACGAATTCGACGCGGCGCCGTCCCATTCGCGCCTCGACGTAATCGGGGATGAGCTCCATCGGACCCGGCCGGTACAGTGCGACCAGCGCGATGATGTCCTCGAAGCGCGTCGGCGGCGCGCGCAACAGCAGGTCGCGCATGCCGCGCGATTCGAACTGGAACACGGCGCTCGTGTTGGCGGTGCGGAAGATGTCGTAGGCGCGCTTGTCGTCGAGCGGCAGTGCGTCGAGCCGCACCGCGTTGGCGGGATCAAGCTTGCGCAGGTAGCGCAGCGTCCAGTCGAGGATCGTCAGCGTCGTCAGGCCGAGGAAGTCGAACTTGACGAGGCCCGCGGCCTCGACGTCGTCCTTGTCGAACTGCGAGATCGGCGATTCGGCGCCCGGCTGCACGTAGAGCGGGCAGAAATCGGTCAGCTTGCCCGGGACGATCAGCACGCCGCCGGCGTGCATGCCAACGTTGCGCGGCAGTCCCTCGAGCTCCTCGGCGAGCGACAGTAGCTCGCGCACCTCTTCCTCGGCGGCTTCGCGCGCCTCGAGCTGCGGCTCGCTTTCGCGCGCGTAGACGACGTTGGCCTCGCGCTCGCCCTGCGCGCGGCGCAACGTCACCGTGCGACCGGGCTGGAACGGAATCAGCTTGGCGATGCCGTCGACGAAGCCGTACGGCAGGTCGAGCACGCGACCGACGTCGCGCACCGCCGCGCGTGCCGCGAGCGTGCCGAAGGTCGCGATTTGCGACACCGAGTCGGCGCCATACTTCTGCTTGACGTAGTCGATCACGCGCTCGCGCGTGTCCTGGCAGAAGTCGATGTCGAAGTCGGGCATCGACACGCGCTCCGGGTTGAGGAAGCGCTCGAACAGCAGGTTGTAGCGCAACGGGTCGAGGTCGGTGATGCCGAGGCTGTAGGCGACCAGCGAGCCGGCGCCGGAGCCGCGCCCTGGCCCCACGGGAACGTCGTTGCGGCGTGCCCAGTTGATGAAATCGGCGACGATCAGGAAGTAGCCGGGAAAGCCCATCTGCTGGATCGTGGCGACTTCGAACGCGAGCCGCGCCGCGTATTCGTCGCGCTTGCCGGCGCGAACGGTATCGTCGGGGAACAGCTGTTTCAGGCGCAGCTCGAGGCCCGCTTCGGCTTCCTGGCGCAGGTGCTCGTCGAGCGTGACGCCTTCGGGCGTCGGAAACGCCGGCAGGTGATTGCGGCCGATCTCGATCGTCGCGTTGCAGCGCTGCGCGATGGCGACGCTGTTGGCGAGCGCCTGCGGCAGGTCGGCGAACTTCGCCGCCATCTGCGATTGCGTAGTGAAGAACTGCTCGGGTGAAAAACGCCGTGGCCGCCGCGAGTCGGCGAGAATGTTGCCTTCGGCGATGCACACGCGCGCCTCGTGCGCGCGAAAGTCCTCGCGACGCAGGAACTGCACCGGATGCGTCGCCACGACCGGCAGCGCGAGCTCGGCGGCGAGGCGCACCGTGGCGTCGACCAGCGTGTCGTCGTCGGCATGCCCCGCGCGCTGGACTTCGAGGTAGTAGCGGTCGCCGAAGCGCGCCATCGCCGCGCGCGCAGCGCTCTGCGCGGCGGCGGCATTGCCGTGCAGCAGCGCCTGGCCGACGTCGCCGTCGCGCGCGCCCGACAGCGCAATCAGTCCGTCGGTGCCTTCGTCGAACCACTCGCGACGCAACTCGGCGCGGCCGCGGTGCTGGTTGCCGCGATACGCGCGCGTGATCCACGTGCACAGCTTGAGATAGCCTGCGTGCGACATCGCCAGCAGCAGCAGTCGGTACGGCTGGTCGCGCGACGATTCGTGCGTGACCCACGCGTCGACGCCGATGATCGGCTTGACGCCCGAGGCGCGCGCGGCGCGGTAGAACTTGACCAGGCCGAACATGTTCGCGAGATCGGTCAGCGCGAGCGCAGGCATCGCATCGGTCGCCGCGGCATTGATCGCGTCGCCGATGCGCACGGTGCCGTCGACGATCGAATACTCGCTGTGCAGGCGCAGATGGACGTAGGAAGGTGCGTACATGGGGTTTCGATCGCGGTGTAGAATTTTACCGCGCCGATCCGTGCGCTGAGTCGATTCCCATGCGAAATCCAATTCACGCCAGTGGCCGCGCTGCGGCCGTCGTCGTGGCGCTGTTGCTCGGCGGTTGCGCGGGCACGATGATGCAGCCTGCACCCGAACCCGTGCCGGTGCCGCGCAACGTCGAGCCGCCCCGGCCGACGATCAACCTCGACGGCTTTCCATTGCCTTATCGCCAGGGCTACGCGGATGGTTGCGCGAGCGCCGGCGGCGCCGAGCGCAAGGACGTGGCGCGCTTCGCCGGCGACGGCAACTATCGCACCGGCTGGACGGACGGTCGCGGGCTGTGCGCCCGCAAGTGACCTTCGCTTCGTCGGCACCGCCAGCCCGCGCGGGGGCGCAACGCCGATGACGCCGCCGCGCTGCGCACCGCGATCGCACATCGTCGACGTGCGCGGCATCGACTATCACGTGCTCGAGTGGGGTGACGCCGTGGCGCCGCCGCTGGTGCTGCTGCACGGCTGGATGGATGTCGCCGCGTCGTTCCAGTTCATGGTCGACGCGCTTTCGGGACGCTGGCGCGTGATCGCGCCGGATTGGCAGGGCTTCGGGCGCACGGCGTGGCGTCGCGAAGGCTACTGGTTCCAGGACTACGTGGCCGATCTCGACTTCCTGCTGCGCGCGCTCGTTCCGAACGATCCGGCGAATCTCGTCGGCCACAGCCTCGGCGCCAATGTCGCGATGATCTACGCCGGCGTGCGCGCATCGCGCGTGCGCTCGGTGGTCGCGCTCGACGGCTTCGGCATTCCCGCCGAGGACTCGTCGCAGGCGCCTGCGAAACTTGCGGCGTGGCTCGATGCGCTCGCGCATCCGCCTGTGCTCGCGCCTTACCCGAATCTCGCCGCAGTCGCCGACCGGTTGCAGAAGAACAATCCGCGCCTGCCGCGTGACAAAGCGGAGTTCCTCGCCGCCGAATGGGCGGAAGCGCTGCCCGCCGGCGGCGCGCGATTGCGCGCCGATCCGCGACACAAGCTGCCGTTTCCCACCGTGTACCGGATGGATGACATCGAGGCCATTTGGCGCGAGGTGCGCGTGCCGGTGCTGTGGGTCGGCGCCGACGACTCGAAGATTCCGCACTGGCTCGCGGGCGGCGGCGACGCTCGCGCCGAGATCGCGCGACGGATGCGCAACGTGCCGCAGGCGACGTTCGTCAGCGTTGCTGACGCCGGCCACATGCTGCATCACGACCAGCCGCGCGCGGTGGCCGGAATCGTCGAGCGATTCATCGGCGGCGTGATCACCGCCGCGTGAGCATCGTTGCCCTCAGTGTGCGATCGAAGCGCGGCGCCCATGCGCTGCTGGTGCTGTTGACAGTGCTGTGGGGCAGCAACTGGATCTTCCTCAAGTTCGCGCTCGCGCACGCAAGCCCGGTGGTGTTCAACGCGCAGCGCGCGCTGGTGGCGGTGGCGACGCTGTTCGCATGGCTCATCGCCACGCACCGGTTGCGCCTGCCGCGCGCATGGTGGCCGATCGTGATCACTGGCTTCTTCCAGACGACGCTCAATTTTGGCGCGACGGCGATGGCGGTCGCCGGTGGTGGCGCCGGACGCGCGTCGGTGCTGGTGTTCACGATGCCGTTCTGGACATTGCTGATCGCAGCACCCGTGTTGGGAGAGCGTGTGCGCGGCGCGCAATGGATCGCGATCACGTGTGCGCTGGTCGGTCTCACGCTGGTCGTGCAGCCGTGGGACTGGCAGGGCGATCTGTCGGCGCGCGGCTGGGCCGTGCTGTCGGGCTTCGCGTGGGCGGCGGGAACCGTCCTCACCAAGTACTACCAGCGCGACGTCAATCTCGACGCCACCAACTTCATCGCCTGGCAAATGGCCGCCGGCACGATTCCGCTGGCGCTGCTGCCGTTCCTCGGCACCTACCCGGCGACGCAATGGAGCGTCACGCAGGTGCTGCTGCTGATCCAGGTGGGTGCGGTGTCCACCGCGCTGGGATTCCTGCTGTGGGTGTTGATCCTGCAGTGGTTGCCAGCGGGCACGGCATCAATGAACATGCTGGCGATTCCGGTGATCGCGCTGGTGTCATCGATGATCATCTTCGGTGAGACGCTCGATGCCGTCGAGTGGGTCGGCATCGCCTGCATCGCCGCCGGGCTCGCACTCGTCACCGGGCGCAATCTCGGCGCGCGCTCACGCGCGGTGGCAAAGGCGCGCAATCGCGCCGGCGGCTGACGCCGGCAAACGGGCGCTCAGTCGTCGGCCGGCTTCACTTGCGATTGCAGGTAGTTCTGGATGCCGATGTCGGAGATGACGGAGAGCTGGGTTTCCAGGAAGTCGATGTGCTCCTCTTCCGATTCGAGGATGTCCTCGAACAGCTCGCGCGACCCGTAGTCGCCGACCTTCTCGCAGTGCGCGATCGCCTGCTTGAGGGGCGGATGCGCGTCACGCTCGAGCGCGAGGTCGCATTCCAGTGCCTCGCGAACATTCTCGCCGATGCGCAGCTTGTGAAGGTCCTGCAGGTTGGGTAGTCCGTCGAGGAACAGGATCCGCTTGATCAGCGAATCGGCGTGCTTCATCTCGTCGATCGACTCGTGCTTCTCGTGCTCCTCGAGGCGCGAGTAGCCCCAGTTGCCGAACATCCGCGAATGCAGGAAGTATTGGTTGATCGCGGTCAGCTCGTTGACCAGCACCGCGTTGAGATGGCGGATGACGTCCTTGTCGCCTTGCATGGGGATTCTCCGTGGCAACGATGTCGCGCGGGGCGCGCGCGAAACATCCACTACCGCGCATGGTATGCGACGCGCGCTGCGGCGGCAAAACCGCCGGTGATCAGCGCTGCCGGCCGCGGGCCGCCGACGCAATGGCACGCGACGGGCGGAGCGCCTGCAGCATCAGTCGTCGCCCGCTGCGGTGCACGCCGTCGACGCGAGATGCTGGTCGAGGACGCCGCGCGCGCAATCGGCGCAACGCCGGCAACACGTCGCCACGCCCAGCGTCGATGACAGGTCGTCGAGCGAGCGCGCGCCCAGGTCGGCGGCCGCACGGATTTCGTGGTCGGTGATCGAGTTGCAGAGGCAGACGTACATGGGGAAGGCGAGTCGTCGGGGGTGGGCAGATAGTGTGAATTTACCCGGATCCGATCCTGAACGCAAATCATTCCCATTTAGAGTACACTTTCAGCGTCTGCCCATCGGTGTCGATCCGGCGCCCCGGCACGTCGAACGGTCTTCCTGCTCCTATGCCAATACAACCACCTATCGCAAACTGGTTGCCAGCCGTGGCGCTGGCCGCGGCACTTGCGGCGCCGGCGGTGCACGCGCTCGAATACCCGATCGGCAAGCCGCAGCTCCACGCCGGCATGGAAATCGCCGCCGTCTACCTGCAGCCCATCGCGATGGAGCCGACAGGAATGATGCGTGACGCCAAGGCGTCCGACATCCACCTCGAAGCCGACATCAAGGCCACGGACAAGAACGCCAACGGCTTCGCCGACGGCACGTGGATTCCCTATCTCGACGTCCAGTACGAATTGACGAAGCAGGGCGGCGGTGTCGCCATCAAGGGACCGATGATGCCGATGGTCGCCAATGATGGCCCGCACTACGGCGACAACGTGAAGCTTGTGGGCCCCGGCCGCTACACGCTGAAGCTCAGCGTCACGCCGCCCGGAGGACGCACGCATGCGGTGTTTGGACGGCACGTCGACAAGGAGACCGGCGTCGCGCCATGGTTCGCCCCGTTCACGCTCGAATACGAGTTCACGTACGCCGGCACCGGGAAAAAAGGTGGGTATTGAGCGCGCCGTAATGACGCTCGCGCTCGCGCTCGCCGCGTTCGCGCCGGCGGCCATGGCCGATGACGTCGTCAAGTTCACGCTCGTCGCGCGCGACGGGTTCTTTCGCCCGCCCAACCTGGACGTGCCGGCCGGCAAGCGCATCAAGATCGAAATCGTCAACGATGGCCGCACGCCGATCGAATTCGAAAGCCTGCCGCTCAAGGTGGAGAAGGTGCTCGCGCCCGGCGCGACGTCGTCGGTCGTGATCAACCCGCTGAAGCCCGGCGAGTATCCGTTTTTCGACGAGTTCCATCCGAACACGTCGCGCGGCCTCATCATCGCCAGGTAGCGGCTCGACGATGGGCAACGCACTGTTCATCATCTGGCGCGAATCGGCGGAAGCGATGCTGGTGGTCGGCATCGTCTATGCATGGCTGCAACGCCAGCCCGACGCGGCGATCGGCCGGCGATATTTGTGGGCAGGCGTGGGCGCCGGCATCGCGCTCGCCCTCGCGCTCGCCGCGGCGATGCTGGGCATTGCGCGCTTCCTGTCGGGTGACGCGCTCGATTATTTCCAGACCGCGATCACGCTCGTCGCGGCGGCATTGATCGTGCAGATGGTGTTCTGGATGCGCCGGCACGGGCGCACGCTCAAGCGCGACCTCGAGACGCGGATGCGCAGCAACGCCGACGCCGCCAACTGGTGGGGCATGGCGGTGGTGGTCGCGCTCGCCGTCGGCCGCGAAACGGCGGAAACCGTGGTGTTTCTCTATGGTGTCGGGCTGCAGCAGCTGCCGACGCAGCAACTGCTGCTAGTGATCGTGCTCGGCCTCGCTGCCGCCGCGGCAACGTTCTGGCTGCTGCAGCAAGGCAGCCGCGTGCTGTCCTGGCGCGTGTTCTTCAGGCTGAGCGAGATCCTGCTGCTGCTGCTGGCGGGCGGTCTGCTGGTGACCGGCATCGAGAGGCTGATCGGCCACGGCGTGCTGCCGCCGATCGTCGACCAGCTGTGGAATAGCACCGCCTTGCTCGACGACTCGACGCGCTTTGGCGGATTCGTCGCCGCGATGACGGGATATCGCGCGCAGCCGGCGCTGCTGCCGGTGCTGTGCCTCGCCACGTACTGGATCGGCATGCTGTGGATGTTGCGCGCGCCGCACACGCAACGCGCGGCGCTGCACGCGTGAACGCCGCTGCGCTCGCCGGCGCATTGACGCCGCGCGGTGGCCGCCCCTGGATCGCGCGCTATGGCGACTGGTTGCAGCGTCATGGCCGGATCGTGCGCAGCGTGCAATGGACTGTCGTCGTCGTCTACGCGGTGCTGGTGATCGCGCCGGCACTGCTGCCGCTGCCCGGCAACGACGCGCATGCGCTCGACAACCTGACGATTTTCGCGCAGTGGGCGTTCTGGGGCCTGTGGTGGCCGTTCGTCATCCTGTCGATGTTCGTCGCCGGACGCACGTGGTGCGGCGTGTTCTGTCCCGAGGGCACGCTCACCGAAGCCGCGAGCCGGTTCGGACTGCATCGCGCGGTGCCGCGGTGGTTGAAGTGGGGCGGCTGGCCGTTCGTCGCGTTCGCGATGACGACGATCTTCGGCCAGCTCGTCAGCGTCTATCAATATCCGCAGGCGGTGCTGCTGGTGCTGGGCGGCTCGACGCTGGCGGCAATCGGCGTCGGCTTCGTCTATGGCCGCGACAAGCGCGTCTGGTGCCGCCACCTGTGCCCCGTCAACGGCGTGTTCGGCGTGCTCGCGCGCGTCGCGCCGATGCACTATCGCGTCGAGCGCGACGCGTGGGCGGCGAACGCCGGCCACGTCGCGATCCATCCGGTCAACTGCGCGCCGCTGGTGCGCATCCGTCGCATGACGGGACCTTCGGAGTGCCACATGTGCGGCCGCTGCAGCGGCCATCTCGATGCGGTGCAGATGGCGTGGCGGCCGTTCAACCGCGAGGTGTCGGCGCTGCCGCCGGCGCAAGCCTCGGCATGGGGCGCGGCACTCATCGTCGTGGGCATGATCGGGCTCGCGCTCGGTGCGTTCCACTGGAATGCGAGCCCGTGGTTCGTGACGCTCAAGCTCGCCACGGCGGGCTTCGTCATCGACCATGGTCCGCAATGGCTGCTGCAGGACAACGCGCCGTGGTGGCTGTTGACGCATTACCCTGCGGCCAACGACGTGTTCACTTGGCTCGACGGCGCGCTGATCGTCGCTTACATCGTCGCCACCGCGGCGGCAATGACGGTGGCGGTCGCGGCGGCGTTGTGGGCGGCGGTACGGCCGTATCGCGATGCGCGCTTCGCGCACGCGCTGAAGCTCAGCTACGCGCTGATTCCGCTGGCGGGATTGGGCGTGTTCCTCGGGCTATCGAGCCTCACCGTGACCCTCGCACGCGCCGAGGGCATCGCCACCGGCATGGTCCCCGCATTGCGCGCCATCGTGCTGGCGATCGGTGTCGGCTGGAGCCTGCGGCTTGCGTGGTTGCAGCTCGCCGACCTGCCGCGCGCGTCGTCGCGCCGGACGTCGCTCGCAGCGTTCGCGTGCGCCGTCGCGTGCGTCGCCGGCGCGTGGGGCCTGCTGTTCTTCCATTGGAGCCGATAGAACACGTTGGGGTCGGATTCGTTTGCGAACTCGATGATTTCTCCGACTCGTGAATCGGGGCCAGAGTCGACTTGGGTTCTGTGGGCGTGAGGTCACCCACCGAGCCAAGTCGACTCCGACCCCAATCCTCCCGCCACGCGCGAGGTAGAATTGCGCCAACGCCGGTGTCCTGCCGGCGCATTTTTTCCGCGCAATGGCCGAATCCGACCTTTCCAAGCTCAAGATCGACCGCAGCCTGGCGCCGATCCGCCGCAGCCGGCGCGGTCGCTGGATCACGCTCGGCATCGTCGGTGCGCTGGTGCTGGCCGCGGCGGGTTACTTCGCGACGCGCCCGAAGGTGTTCGACGTGCAGACCACCGCCGTCACGACTACGTATCCGTCGCAGCAATACGTACTGATCAATGCCACCGGCTATGTCGTTGCGCAACGCAAGGCGGCGATCGCGTCGAAGGCCACCGGGCGGCTCGAATGGCTGGGCGTCGCCGAAGGCTCGCGCGTCAAGGCCGGCGACGTTATCGCGCGCCTCGACAATCGCGACGTCGTCGCACAGTGGCAAAGCGCCGAAGCCAACGTCAACGCCGCGCGCGCGGCGGTCGACCAGGCTTTGGCCGAGGAAAACAACGCGCGCGTCGAATTGAAGCGCAACGAGGAACTGGTCGCCAGCAACTTCATTTCTCGCTCGGCGCTCGATACCGCGAAAGCGCGTGTCGAGCGCGCGGCCGCCGCCACGGCCAGCGCGCGCGCGCAGGTGAAATCGGCGCAGGCCGGCGCGCGCAACGCGCAGGTCAGCGTCGACTACACGCAGATCCGCGCGCCTTTCGACGGGGTGATCCTGTCGAAGAGCGCGAACGTCGGCGACATGGTGACGCCGTTTTCCAGCGCGGCCGATTCCAAGGGCGCGGTGGTGACGATGGCGGACATGAGCACGCTGGAAGTCGAGGCGGACGTGTCGGAGTCGAGCCTGTCGAAGATCAAGGTCGGGCAACCCGCGGAAATCGCGCTCGATGCGCTGCCTGACATGCGTTTTCGCGGCCGCATCAACCGCATCGTGCCGACGATCGATCGCGCCAAGGCGACGGTGATGACCAAGGTCAAGTTCGACGCGATCGACCCGCGCGTGCTGCCGGAGATGAGCGCCAAGGTCTCGTTCCTGTCGCAGGACGTCACACCCGAGCAGCAGCAGCCGCTGACCGCGGTTGCGACCGACGCGATCGCCGAGCGCGACGGCCGCAGCGTCGTGTTCGTGGTGAAGGAAGACCGTGCGAACGCGGTGGCGGTGACCACCGGTACCAAGATCGGCGACGTCACCGCGGTGACGGGCGCGCTCAAGTCGGGGGAGCGGGTGGTGCTGAAGCCCGATGCCAAGCTCGCGTCAGGCGCGCGCGTCAAGGTCGCGGCGAAGTAGCGCGCCCCCTCGCATCGCATGGCAGCCGCTGCCGAATTCGCGTCGACACGCGCTCCCGATCAACGTGACGCATCCACGCGCATCGCGCTGGTGTCGATCCACGCGCTGTCCAAGTACTACACGCGCGGCGACCAGGTCATCCCCGTGCTGGTCGAACTCGACCTCGAGGTCGCCGAAGGCGATTACGTCGCGCTGATGGGCCCGTCGGGCTCGGGAAAATCCACGTTGCTCAACCTGATTGCCGGAATCGACAAGCCGAGCGCCGGTACGATCCACGTCGCCGGCGTCGACATCGCCGCGCTCGGCGATTCGGACCTCGCCGCGTGGCGCGCCGCGCACGTCGGCTTCATTTTCCAGTTCTACAACCTGATGCCGGTGCTGACGGCCTTCGAGAACGTCGAGCTGCCGCTGCAGCTCACGTCGCTGTCGCGCCGCGACCGCCGCGAGCGCGTGACGACCTGCCTGCAGCTCGTCGGGCTTGCCGACCGGATGGATCACTATCCCAACGAACTGTCGGGGGGCCAGCAGCAGCGCGTCGCGATCGCACGCGCACTGATCACCGACCCGACGCTGATCGTCGCCGACGAGCCGACGGGCGACCTCGACCGCACGACCGCGGAGGAGATCCTCGGCCTGATGGAGCGGCTCAACCGCGAGCTCGGCAAGACGATCATCATGGTCACGCACGATCCGAAGGCCGCCGAGCACGCGCGCCGCATCGTCCACCTCGAGAAGGGCGTGCTGGTCGACGCCTGATGCGCTGATGTTCGCCCTGCTGGTGCTGCGCAACGCGTTTCGCCACAAGCTCCGCACGACATTGACCGTGGTCGGCATCGTCGTCGCGATCACCGCCTTCGGCCTGTTGCGCACGATCGTCGAAGCCTGGTACGCGGGCGCCGACGCGACGTCGTCGACGCGGCTCGTCACGCGCAACGCGATCTCGCTGGTGTTTCCGCTACCGCTCACCTACGCGCAGAAGCTGCGCCAGGTTGACGGCGTCACCGCGGTGTCGTGGGCGAACTGGTTCGGCGGCGTCTACATCACCGAGCGCAACTTCTTTCCGCAATTCGGCATCGAGGCGGAGAGCTACCTCGACATGTATCCGGAGTTCGTGCTGAAGCCGCAGGAGCGCAAGGCGTTCCTCGTCGACCGCAACGGCGCGGTCGCCGGCCGCAAGCTCGCCAACGAGTACGGTTGGAAGATCGGCGACCAGATTCCGATCCGCGGCACGATCTTCCCGGGGACGTGGACGTTCACGCTGCGCGCGATCTACGACGGCGCCGACGCCAAGACCGACCAGACGCAGTTCTTCTTCCACTGGAAGCGCCTCAACGAGACGATCAAGCAGCGCTACCCGAAGCGCGGCGACCAGGTCGGCGTCTACGTCGTCGAGATCCGCGATCCGACACGCGCCGCCGAGGTTTCGCAAGCGGTCGATGCGACGTTCAGGAATTCGCTCGCGGAGACGCTGACGGAAACGGAGAAGGCGTTCCAGCTGGGATTCGTGGCGATGACCGAGGCGATCCTGCTGGCGATCCAGGCGGTGTCGTTCGTCGTGATCGTCATCATCATGGCGGTGATGTCGAACACGATGGCGATGACGGCGCGCGAGCGCTACGGCGAATACGCGACGCTGAAGGCGCTCGGCTTCGGCAACGCCTTCGTGGCCTGGCTGATCTTCGCGGAGTCGATGGGCATCGCGCTGCTAGGCGGCCTGCTGGGCATCGCGCTGACCTTTCCGCTGGCGAATGCATTCGCCAGCGCGATGGGGACGCTGTTCCCGGTGTTCAACGTGTCGCCGGAGACGATATCGATGCAGGTCGGCGCGGCGCTGCTGATCGGTGTTGTCGCCGCGGGCATTCCGGCGTGGCGCGCGGCGCGCGTGCGCATCGTCGACGGTCTGCGCGCGGTGGCGTGACGGCAGCACGATGAAGATCCCCCTCAACTACATCGCGCGCAACCTGGGTGCGCGCAAGCTGACGACGATCCTGACCGCCGGCGGGATGGCGCTCGTCGTCTACGTGTTCACGACGGTGCTGATGCTGTCGGCGGGACTCGAAAAGACGCTCGTTGCGACCGGCCGCGACGACAACGTGGTTGTCATCCGCCGCGCATCGCAGACGGAGGTGCAGAGCGCGGTCGACCGCGGCTCGGCAGCTATCATCGAAAGCCTTCCCGAGATTGCGAGCGGCGAGGACGGCCACAAGCTGGTATCGCGCGAGCCCGTCGTGCTGATCAACCTTGCGAAGCGCGACAGCGGCAAGCCGTCGAATGTGGTGATTCGCGGCGTCACAGCCGCGGGCCTGGAGTTGCGGCCGCAGGTGCGCATCGTCGAAGGCCGGATGTTCCGTCCCGGCACCTCCGAGATCATCGCGGGGCGCTCGATCGCCAGTGGCTTCCAGCGCGCCGGCCTGGGCGAGAACCTGCATTTCGCGCAGCGCGACTGGACGGTCGTCGGCATCTTCGACGCCGGCCACACCGGCTTCGACTCGGAAGTGTGGGGCGACGCCGAGCAGATGATGCAGGCGTTTCGGCGCCAGAGCTTTTCCGCGGTGATCTTCAGGCTCGTCGACACCGACCGCTTCGATGCCGTCAAGGCCGCGCTCGAGAGCGATCCGCGGCTGACGCTGGAAGCCAAGCGCGAGTCGCGGTTCTACGCCGAGCAATCCGAAGCGCTGTCGAAGTTCATCAGCTACCTGGGCATTTCCATTTCGATCATCTTTTCGATCGGCGCAATCATCGGCGCGATGATCACGATGTACGCAAGCGTCGCATCGCGCACCGGCGAGATCGGCACGTTGCGGGCGCTGGGGTTCTCGCGCTGGTCGATCCTCGTGGCGTTCATGCTGGAATCGCTGCTGCTGGGCCTCGTCGGGGGCTTGATCGGATTGCTGGCCGCATCGTTCATGCAGGCGCTGTCAATCTCGACCATGAACTTCCAGACGTTCGCCGAAATCGCGTTTTCCTTCACGCTGACACCGAAGATCATCGTCGCCGCACTGGTGTTCTCGCTGGCGATGGGTTTCGTCGGCGGCTTCCTGCCCGCCGCGCGCGCGGCGCGGATGAAGATCGTCGACGCATTGCGCGCGGCATGAGTGCGCCGGATCGTCCCGAGGGCGAATACCGGAGCGCTGCGCGCGCAGGCACTCCAAACCGTGCCGCGTGGCTGTTCGCCGTCTGCACGGCGATCTGGGGATCGACGTGGCTGGTGATCACCTACCAGCTCGGCAGTGTCGCACCCGAGGTGTCGGTGGTCTGGCGTTTCGCGCTGGCGGCGGTGGTGCTCGGCGCGTTCTGCGTCGCCACCCGCCGTTCGCTGCGCTACACCGCAGCCGACCATGCGGTGTTCGCCGTGCAGGGGGCGCTGATGTTCGGCCTCAACTACGTGTGCGTGTACTGGGCCGAGCAGCACGTCGTCTCGGGGCTCGTTGCCGTGGCGTTCTCGACGATCACGTTCATGAGCGTCTTCGCGCAGCGCGTGATGTACGGCACGCCGGTGACGGCGCGCGCGCTGACCGGCGCCACGCTGGGAGTCTTCGGCGTCACCGTGCTGTTCCTGCCGGAGCTCATCGCCGCGCACGGCGACCGCGATACCGGCCTCGGCATTTTCTGGGCGATCCTCGGCACGGTGTTCGCGACACTCGGCAACATGGCGGCGGCGCGCCTGCAACTGCGCGGCCGCGCCATCATCCCGACGACGGCGTGGGGCATGCTCTACGGCGCGCTAGCCGCGGCCGCGGTCGGCATCGTGACGGGCGCCCACTGGAGCTTCGACCTGCGGCTGCCCTACGTCGCTTCGCTCGCGTATCTTGCGCTGTTCGGCAGCGTCGCGGCGTTCGTGTCGTATCTCGCGCTGATGCGCACGATCGGCATGGCCAATGCGTCGTACGTGGGCGTCACCACGCCGGTACTGGCGCTGCTGCTGTCGGCACTTGTGGAGGGATACGTGTTCAGCGCATTCACCGTCGCCGGCATCGCGCTCGCGATCGCGGGCAACGTGATCGTGCTGCGCCGGCGGCCGGGCGGAGCGGCGCTGATCCGCGACTAATCGAAGCCGAGCTTGGCGTCCTTGATGAGTCGCCTCCAGTTGCCAAGATCGTCGGCGATCAGCGTGCCGAGGCGCTGCGGCGGACCGCTGATGATCTCGACGCCCTCGCGTGTCAGGCGCGCGACGACATCGGGCTGCGCGAGCAGCCGCGCGATTTCATTGTTGAGCCGCGCGACGATTGCCGCCGGCGTGCCCGCCGGCGCGACGATGCCCCAGTAGTTGATCACTTCGGCATCAGCGACGCCTTCCTCCTGCCAGCTCGGCACGCCGGGCATCTGCGCGACGCGGTGCTTGCCGGTGACGGCAAGCACCTTGACCTTGTGCTCGGCAAGCTGCGGCAGCGTCGCCGGGATCGATGCGGTCATCGCCTGGATCTGCCCGCCGAGCAGGTCTTTGGTCGCGTCGGCGATGCCGCGATAGGGTACGTGGACGACCTGCGCGCCGGTGCGTTCGTTGAAGAGCTCGAGCGCCAGGTGATTGACGCTGCCAGTGCCGGCCGACCCGTAGTTGAGACGACCCGGCTCGCGGCGCGCAAGCGCGATGAATTCGCGCAGCGTCCTCGCGGGGACGTCGACGTTGACGACGAACGCCAGCGGTCCCGACGCAATGGACGCGACGGGAACGAATTGCGAAATCGGATCGTAGCCCGCGTGACTGTTCGATGCCGCAACGGTGGTGAACGGCGACGCCACGAACAGCAGCGTATAACCGTCGGCGTCGGACTTCGCGGCTTCGGAGGCGCCGATCGCGCCGCCGGCGCGGGTCCTGTTCTCGACGACGACCGGCTGGCCCAGCGCGTCGGTGAGCTTTTGCGCGATGTAGCGCGCAACGGTGTCGGTGCCGGCGCCCGGCGGGAACGGCACGATCAGCCGCACGGGCTTCGCAGGATATTGTCCCTGCGCGAAAGGCGTCGTCGAGGCCAAGGCCAGCGACGCAACGATGCCAGCCAGCACGCGCCGGCGCATGCGCCGCAGGGTTTTCGTCATCGCGGACATTTCCTGCGGCACGCCGGATTATGAACGCAGTGGCATGACGGGCACATGACGGCGTGGCGCGTGGCCGCGTGTCATGCCTGCCCAAGGTTGAAGAACTCGCGCTGGCTGCGCATCGACGCGATGCGCTCGACCAGCAGCGAGAAATGGCCGGCGTTGTCGACGAAATTGAGCCGCTCGCTGTTGATGATCAGCAGCGGCGCCTCGTCGTAGCGATAGAAGAAGCGCGTGTAACCGTCGGCGAGCTTGGCTAAGTATCCCGGCGGTATCGACCGCTCGTACTCGACGCCGCGCCGCTGCACGCGCTCGATCAGTGTCGCCACCGGCGCCTGCAGGTAGATGACGAGATCGGGCGTGGGCGTCTGCGGTTTTAGATGCTGGTACACCTTGTCGTACAGCGCGTATTCGTCGTCGGACAGGTTGAGTCGCGCGAACAGCGGGTCCTTGTCCAGCAGGAAGTCGGCGACCGTCGGACGGCGGAACATGTCGAGCTGCGCCAGTGCGCGCAACTGGTCGACGCGCTGGAACAGGAAGTTGAGCTGTGCCGGCAGCGCAAAGCGGGCCATGTCCTCGTAGAAGCGCGCGAGGAACGGATTCTCCTCCGGCAGTTCCAGCAGCGTGTCGGCGTGCAGGTGCAAAGCGAGCTCGCGCGCGAGGCTCGTCTTGCCGGCGCCGATCGGCCCTTCGACAACGATGTAGTTGCATGCGGCGGCGTCCACGAGGCGCGGGCCTTCAGCGCACGACGTGCGCGCGCGTGTGGCGCACGCGCTGGCGCGCCGCGCCGCGCAACCATCGCCGTGCAAGTCCATGCCCGGGAACGCGCATGCCCGGGGCGATGTCGGTCAGTGGCCGCAGCACGAACGCGCGCTCGTGCATCCGCGGATGGGGCAGCGTCAATTCCGGCGTGCGAAGGCGCCGTCCGTCGTACACCAGCAGGTCGAGATCGAGCGTGCGCGGCAGGTTGCGGCGGCCGCCCGGATCCCGCGTGCGCAGCTGCCGCCGCTCGATCAGCATCAATTGCCGCAGCAGCGCGCGTGGCGACAGCGTGGTCGCGACCTCGGCGACGGCGTTGACATAGTCGGGTTGCGGCATCTCCGCGCCGACGGGCGCCGTCGCGTAGTTGCCCGAAACGCTGACCACGCGCGTTGCCGGAATGCGTGACAGCGAGCGCGTCGCGCGGGCGATCTGGCGGCGCGGATGCGCGAGGTTGCTGCCCATGCCGATGAACGCTTGCGCCACCATCAGTCGTCGGTTGCCGCATCGTCCGCCGGCGCCGGCGCGGATGCGCCGTCGTCGAATTCCGCGCTCTTCTTGCGGCCGCGCCCGCGCGAGCGCCGTCGCTTCGCGGGCGCTTCATCGGGCTTGAGCATCGCTTCGCGCGCGGTGTCGCTGGCATCCTGGAAGCGCGTCCACCAGTCGACGAGCGCCATCGGCACCTCGCCGCTTTCGCCGCGGATCGCGAGGAAATCGTAGGCGGCGCGAAAGCGTGGATGCTCGACGAGGCGCGCGGGGCGCGATCCCGCGCGTTGCTCGAAGCGGGGCTGCAGCGACCAGATCTCCTTGATCGTCGCCTCGAAGCGGCGCGGAATCGCGATGCGCTGCGCCTGCGCGTTCAGCACATGATCCATCGCGTCGAACAGCGCGGGCAGCGGCTTCGCACCGTTGTCCTGCGCGGTCTTCCAGTGCACGAGCACTTCGTGCCACAGCAGCGTCGCGAACAGGAACGCGGGCGACACGCCCTTGTCCTCGCGCACGCGCTCGTCGGTGTTGGCGAGCGCTGCGTCGATGAACCTGCCGCCGAGCGGCTGCTCGAGCACGACATCGAGCAGCGGCAACAGGCCATGGTGCAGGCCGTGCGCGCGCAGGCTCTTGAGCGTCTGCGCCGCATGGCCCGACAGCAGCAGCTTCTGCATTTCGTCGAAAAGCCGCGCCGGCGGCACGTTCTGGATCAGCGGCGCGAGCTTCGGGATGGGTGCCGCGGTCTTCGGATCGATCGCGATGCCGAGCTTGGCGGCGAGGCGCACCGCGCGCAGCATCCGCACCGGGTCTTCGCGGTAGCGCGTGACCGGCGGGCCGATCAGCCGCATGCGCCGCGCGCGGATGTCGGTGACGCCGCCGACGTAGTCCCAGACCTCTTCGGTCTCGGGATCGAAGTACAGCGCGTTGATCGTGAAGTCGCGCCGCTTCGCGTCTTCCGACTGCAGCCCGTAGACGTTGTCGGAAATGAGCCGGCCGTTCTCGTCGGTGGCGTCGTCGCCGGTCTGCGCGGCGCGGAACGTCGACACCTCGAGCACTTCGGCGCCGGCGTGCACGTGCACGAGGCGAAAGCGGCGGCCGATGATGAACGCGCGGCGGAACAGCGGCTTTACCTGCTCCGGCGTCGCGTTGGTGGCGATGTCGAAGTCCTTGGGGGTGAGCCCCAACAGCAGGTCGCGCACGGCGCCGCCGACGATGAACGCCTTGAAACCGGCCTCCTGAAGCTTGTGCGTGACGCTGCGTGCGCCGGTGGACAACTGCGTGCGGCGCACCGGGTGCTGGTCGGGCTTGTAGATGCGCGGCTTCGATGCCGGCCGGCCGGGCATGAAGCGGGCGAGCAGGCGTCGGATCATCGGGAGGTTTGCGAAGGCGGCATGGACTGGCGCCACCATTTGAGGTGCGCGAATTTTATCATGCGTCCCCGGCCACGCCTCTCGACTGGCCGGGCGCGAGTCCGTCGATCGTCCACGACCCGACGCGGTAGCGGATGAGGCGCAGCGTCGGCAGTCCGACCGCGGCCGTCATGCGACGCACCTGGCGGTTCCGGCCTTCGCCGATCGTGAGCTCGAGCCATGCCGTCGGGATGGCCTTGCGCACGCGGATCGGCGGATCGCGCGGCGCCAACTGCGCCGGCTCGTCGATCACGCCGGCGCGCGCCGGCGCCGTGGTGAAGTCACGCAACGCCACGCCGCGGCGCAACTGCGCGAGTTGCGCTGCGGTGGGCGTGCCCTCCACCTGCACCCAGTACGTCTTGGTCAGCCGATGGCGCGGTTCGGCGATGCGCGCCTGCAGCGCACCGTCGTTGGTGAGCACGACGAGTCCCTCGCTGTCGGCGTCGAGGCGACCGGCCGGATAAACATCGCGCTGCGACACGAAATCGGCCAGCGTGCGCCGCGCGCCGTCGGGCGTGAACTGGCACATCACGCCATACGGCTTGTGCAGCAGCACGATGGCGCGCGGTAAGGCCGCCGGTGCGCGAAATCTCACGTTGGACGATAATCGAGGGTTTACGAAGCCAATGCCACGCCCATTCGGGGCGCTCGAGGAGATTCCATGTCCCAGCACGTCAAGGTGCCCGCCGCCGGCACCAGGATCAGCGTCAATGCCGATTTCAGCCTGAATGTCCCCGACAATCCGATCATCCCCTATATCGAGGGAGACGGCACGGGCGTCGACATCACGCCGGTGATGATCAAGGTGGTCGACGCTGCCGTCGCCAAGGCCTATGACAGCAAGCGCAGGATCCACTGGATGGAAATCTACGCCGGTGAAAAGTCGACCAATGTCTACGGTCCCGACGTGTGGCTGCCCGACGAGACGCTGGAGATTCTCAAGGATTACGTGGTGTCGATCAAGGGACCGCTGACGACGCCGGTCGGCGGCGGCATCCGTTCGCTCAACGTGGCGCTGCGCCAGCAGCTCGATCTCTACGTGTGCCTGCGGCCGGTACGCTACTTCAAGGGCGTGCCGTCGCCGGTCAAGGAGCCCGAGAAGGTCGACATGGTGATCTTCCGCGAGAATTCGGAAGACATCTACGCGGGCATCGAGTGGGAAGCCGAGTCGCCCGAGGCGAAGAAGGTCATCGACTTCCTGATCAAGGACATGGGCGTCAACAAGATCCGGTTTCCCAGGACATCGGGAATCGGCATCAAGCCAGTGTCGCGCGAAGGCACCGAGCGCCTTGTGCGCAAGGCGATCCAGTACACGATCGACAACGACCGCCGGTCGATGACGCTGGTGCACAAGGGCAACATCATGAAGTTCACCGAGGGCGCGTTCCGCGACTGGGGCTATG
>JBDTWY010000023.1:0-48023 GCA_040006455.1 Betaproteobacteria bacterium
GGCCAGCGTGGCGCACACACGATCGTCCGCCAGGGCCGGATCGTGCAGGCGGGTCACGGCGCGATTGGCGCGATCGCCGGAGACTGACGATGCCGCTGTTCGCGCGCGATGCGTTGCTGCCCGCGGGCTGGGCCACCGACGTGCTGCTCGACTGGGACACGTCGGGACGGCTGACGCAGGTGCGTGAAGGCGCTGCATGCCCGCCGGGTGTTGCAACGCCCCGCGGCCCGGTGATCCCCGGCATGCCCAACGTGCATTCGCACGCATTCCAGCACGTGTTCGCGGGACTGACCGAAACACGCGGCCACGACGACGACAGCTTCTGGAGCTGGCGCACGCTGATGTACCGGTTCGCCGCGCGCATCACGCCGGCGCAACTGGAAACGATCGCCACGCATCTCTACCAGCGAATGCTGCGCGGCGGCTACACGTCGGTGTGCGAATTCCACTACCTGCACCACGATCGCGACGGTCGCGCCTACGCGGACGCGGCGGAGACGTCGTCGGCGTTGCTGCGCGCCGCACGCAGCGCCAGCATCGGCATCACGCTGCTGCCAGTGCTCTACCAGAGCGGCGGATTCGACGGCGCACCCGCGACGGCGGATCAGCGCCGGTTCCTGCACCTGCCGGACTCGATCCTCGCGCTGGTCGAGCGGCTACGCGCCGACGCGCGTGCACCCTGTGAGCGGATCGGCTTCGCCGCGCACTCGCTGCGCGCGGTGCCGCCCGCGAGCCTCGAAGCGGCACTCGCGGGGCTGGCATCGATCGACGCCACCGCACCGATCCACATCCACATCGCGGAGCAGCTGCGCGAAGTCGATGAGTGCATCGCGTGGAGCGGGCAACGGCCGGTGGCGTGGCTGCTCGATCACGCGCCAGTCGATACGCGCTGGTGTCTCGTGCACGCGACTCACATGACCGACGGGGAAAGCGCCGCCGCCGCGCACCGCGGCGCGATCGCCGGCCTCTGCCCGACCACCGAAGCCAACCTCGGCGACGGTCTGTTCGACGTGCCGCGCTGGCACGCAGCCGGCGGCCGTTGGGCGATCGGCTCGGACTCGCAGGCCTGCGTCGACGCCGCCGAGGAACTGATGCTGCTCGAGTACGGCCAGCGCCTCGCATCGCATCGGCGCAACGTGCTGGCGCAGCCGCTGCAGCCGTCAGTGGCGACCGCGATGACGCTGGCAGCGGTCGCCGGCGGCGCGCAGGCCTGCGGCCGCGACGTCGGCGGCATCGCCGTCGGCCAGCAGGCCGACCTCGTCGTGCTGGATGCGCGGCATCCGGCGCTGGCCGGCCTCGATGCCGCGCAGATGCTCGACGCGCACGTATTCGCCAGCGATCGCAGGTCGGCCATCGACCAGGTGTTCACCGCCGGCACCTGCCGCGTCAGCGATGGCCTGCATGCGGATGGGGCCGCCATGAATGCGCGCTTTAGCGCCGTGCGGCAAATGCTGCTCGCCGAATGACCGCGCCGGCGATGCACGATGTGGCTCCCTGCCGTCTGCTCGCCGGCACGCGACCGTTGCTGGTGTCGATCCCGCACACCGGCACGCACCTGCCGCCGACGCTCGCGGCGCGGCTCACCGACGAGGCACTGAGCCTGCCGGACACCGACTGGCACGTCGATCGGCTCTACGATTTCGCCGCCTCGCTCGGCGCCTCCGTGCTGGTCGCGACGCATTCTCGCTACGTGATCGACCTCAACCGGCCGCCCGACAATCGCAGCCTCTATCCCGGCCAGGACACCACAGGTTTGTGTCCGGTCGACACCTTCGATCGCGCGCCGCTCTATCGCGTCCACGCGCCCGACGACGTCGAGCTCGCTGCGCGCCGCAGCGCGTTCTACGATCCGTATCACGCGACGCTGCGCGGCGAGCTCGAGCGCCTGCGCGCGCTACATCCGCGGGTCGTGCTGTGGGACGCGCATTCGATCCGTTCGGTGCTGCCGCGCTTTTTCGCCGGGCAACTGCCCGACCTCAATTTCGGTACCGCCGACGGCGCGAGCTGCGACGCGCGGATGGCCAACGCAATGCTTGAGATCGCGCAACAGGCGAATCGCTATTCGACCGTATTGAACGGCCGCTTCACCGGCGGCCACATCACGCGACACTATGGCGATCCCGCCGGCGGCGTGCACGCGATCCAGCTCGAGATGGCGCAGCGCATCTACATGGACGAGCGCCACCCCTTCGACTACGACGCGGCGCGCGCGGCGCGATTGCAGCCGCTGTTGCGCGCGTTGCTCGAAGACGCGCTGCGCCACGTCGAGTCGGGTTCGGATTGAAAGCCGTTTGGGCTCGGAGTCGTTTTGCAAAACGACTCCGAGCCCAAATTGGCGGTCACTCCTCGAGCGCGTCGACTGGCGCGCGCCGCGGCAGCATGCGTCGCATCGCACTGCCCGCCAGCGGCCACAGCAGCAGCACGAGGCCCAGCGCGCACAGCGTGGCGACGAGCCCGTTGGACCAGAAGATCGCGATCGATCCGCGCGACATGATCATCGATTGGCGGAACGCGTCCTCGGCCTTGTCGCCGAGCACCATCGCCAGCACCAGCGGCGCGATCGGGTAGTCGATTTTCTTGAACAGGTAGCCGGCGACGCCGAAGGCGGCGGCGAGCCACAGGTCGAACGTCGAATTGGCCACCGTGTACGCGCCGATGAAGCAGACGACGACGATCACCGGCCCGATGATCGAAAACGGAATGCGCAGGATTGCCGCGAACATCGGCACCGTCGACAGCACCAGCGCGACGGCGACGAGGTTGCCGAGATACATGCTGGCGATCAGCCCCCAGACGAAATCGGGACGCTCGGCGAACAGCGTAGGGCCCGGATTCAGGCCCCAGATCATCAAGCCGCCGAGCAAAACCGCGGACGTCGCCGAGCCGGGAACGCCGAGTGCCAGCATCGGCAGCATCGCGCTCGTTCCCGCCGCATGGTCGGCGGTCTCCGGCGCGATGATGCCTTCCGGCTCGCCCTTGCCGAACTTGGCCCGCCGCGACGAAAAACGCCGCGCGATGCCGTAGCTCATGAACGAAGCCGCCGTCGGCCCGCCCGGCGTGATGCCCATCCAGCAGCCGATCGCGCTGCTGCGCAACAGCGCGACCCAGTAGCGCGGCAGCATCCGCGCGGCTTCGAGCACCGCGCGCGGGCTGATGCGCGCCTTGAGGCCGTCGAAGCGCAGTCCCTCCTCCATCGTCACCAGCAGTTCGCCGATGCCGAACAGGCCGATCACCGCGACCAGGAAGCTGATGCCGCTGACCAGCGAGCTGAAGCCATAGGTCAGCCTCACGCTGCCGGAGATCGTGTCCATGCCCACGGTCGCGAACGCGAGGCCCAGGCCCAGCGACACGATCGTCTTGCCCGGCGATGCACCGCCCAGGCCGATGAAGCTCGCGAAGGCGAGGAAGTAGACGGCGAAATATTCGGCGGAGCCGAAGCGCAGCGCGAACTTCGCGACCCACGACGACAGCAGCGTGATCAGGATCACGCCAACCAGCGCGCCGATCGCAGCCGACAGGAATGCGAGCGTCAATGCCTGGGTGGCGCCGCCCTGCTTCGCCATTGGATAGCCATCGAACGTCGTCGCCACCGATGACGGCTCGCCGGGAATGTTGAACAGGATCGACGTCGTCGAGCCGCCGAACAGCGCGCCCCAGTACATGCTCGTCAGCAGGATGATCGCCGCCACGGGATCCATCGTGAACGTCAGCGGCAACAGCAGCGACACGCCGTTCGGTGCGCCGAGTCCCGGCAGCACGCCGACGAGGATGCCGAGCAGCACGCCGGCGATCATCAGCATCACGTGCTGCGTCGTCAGCGCGACGGCGAAGCCGTGCCACAGCAGTCCGAGGTTTTCCATCGCGTCGGCGTCGTGCGGCGCGTCAGTGAATGCCCAGCGCCGATTCGAGCGGACCCTTCAGCAGCGGCACCTTGAACCACATCTCGAGTACGACGAAGAAGAACGCGGCGCAGCCGACGCTCACACCGACGACCGTCATCCAGCGGTAGCGGCCCTGCACGCGCATCACTCCACCCAGGTACGCGATCGTCGCGACGTAGAACCCCAGCGTCACCGACAGCAGCACGAACGCGAGCAGCGGCAGGCCGAACGCGGCGATGCGCCGCGCCTTGACCGCGTCGAGGAACACCGAGTCGCGATCGGCGCGACGGAATGCGACCACGAGGTTGCCCAGGCTCGCCGCCGCGACGATCAGCCCGACATAGAACGGGAACGTGCCCGCTTCGGGTCCGCCGGCCGTCCAGCCGATGCCGAACTCACGCGCGCCGATCACGATCGCCATCGCCAGCGCGAACGTCAGCAGCGCAGCGACGATTTCCGCGTGCAGCCGCGTCACGTGCCTGGCGTTGTCGGCGGACATGAGCATGACTCGCGCGCGCGACCGATGACGGCCGCGCCCGCGAGGTGCGTCACTTGACGAGCCAGCCTTCCTGCTCGAACACCTTGCGCGTCTTCTGCTCGTTGTCGGCGATGAAGCTCGTGAACTCGGCGCCGGTCAAAAATTGGTCGGTCTGCGCCGAGCGCTCGATGTAGTCCTTCCACTCGGGGGTCGCGCGCACCTTGGACAGCAGATCGATGTAGTAGGCGACCGCGTCGGCGGGAACATCCTTCGCGAGCCACAGCGTGCGCGGCTGCTGGTACTGGTCGATCGGGATTCCCGTGTCCTTGCACGTCGGCACATCCGACCAGCTTTGCGTCGCCGTGATCTTCGGTCCCGCGGCGAGCCGCTTTGGTGAGAACACGCACAATGCGCGCACCATCCCGGCCTTCCACTGGCCAATGCTTTCGCTCGGATTGTCGGTATTGGAATCGATGTGGCCGCCGGCGAGCTGCACCGCAGCTTCCGCGCCGCTCTTGAACGGCACGTAGAGGAACCTTGCACCCGTCGCCGCGGTGATCAGGCTCGTCAGCGTCTGGTCGGTGTCCTTCGCCTGGCTGCCACCCATCTTCATCGTGTCGGGCTTCGCCTTCGTCGCGTCGACGTAGGCCTTCGCATCCTTGTACGGCGCCGTGCCGTTGACCCACAGGATGAACTCGTCGAGCGCCATCGCCGCGAGCGGCGTGAAGTCGTCGCCCTTCCACGCGAGCTTGGCGATCAGCGGCAGCAGGTACTCGTTGTTGGTCGCAAACGTCACGCGATGCGGATCGCCGGTCGCCGCCTTGCCGTAGAGAAAGCCTTCGGCGCCGCTGCCGCCGCCCTTGTTGAGCACGACGATCGGCTGGTCGACGAGCTTGTACTTGGTGACGATGCCCTGCACGGTGCGCGCGAAATTATCGGTGCCGCCACCGGCGCCCGACGTCACGACGAACTCGATCGGCTGCGTCGGCTTCCATGCGGCAGCGGCGCCGTTGCAGGCGAGCAGCAACGGCAATGCGCCGGCGAGCAGCACGGCGATGGTTTTCGGGATGACGGCGTTGCGCATCAGGACTTCCTCCATGTTGACGTTGCGTCGTTACGCTGCGGTCGCAGCTCGATCGGATTGCCGCTGGCGGCTTCGGGTGGCCATTTTGGCGGCAAGCAGCAGCGAGGCACGGGTGGCGCCGATGTTGGCGACGCCCTTGCCTGCGATTTCGTACGCGGTGCCATGCGCGGGGGTGCAGATGGGAAACGGAAACCCACCCATCAGCGTGACGCCGCGATCGAAGCCCATCAGCTTCATCGCGATCTGCCCCTGGTCGTGATACATCGTCACGACGGCGTCGAACGCGCCGGCGCGCGCACGCACGAACACGGTATCGGATGGAAACGGGCCGTCGGCGGCGATGCCCGCGGCGCGCGCGTCGGCGACCGCGGGCGCGATGAGGTCGATTTCCTCGCGGCCGAAGTTGCCGCCGTCACCAGCATGCGGATTGAGCGCGGCGACCGCGATGCGCGGCGTCACGACATCGGCGTTGCGCAGCGAGCGGTCGGTGAGGCCGATCGCCTGCAGCACGCCGTCGCGCGAAATGTGCGACGCCACCGCCGACAACGGGATGTGCGACGTCACGCGCGCATTCCACAATCCCTCGAGGATGTTGAACTCGCTGGCCGGTCCCGGCAGGCCCAGCACGTCGAGCGAATAGCCGATCTCGTCGTCGTAGCCCGCGTGCGCTGCGCGCATGGCCGCCTTGTTGAAGGGCGTAAAGCACACGGCATCGGCGCGGCCCGCGGCGGCCAGCTCGAGGCAGGTTCGATAGTTGCGCAATGCGAATTCGCCGCCGCTGCGCGCCGCGACCGCGCGCTCGACACGCGCGGGATCGAGATGACCGAGGTCGAGGAAGACGGGACGCGTGGCGCCGTCGGCGTCGCCCAGGTCCTTGCACCACTCGATGTCGAGTGCAACGTCCGCCACCTTGGCGCCGGCTTCCAGCACCCTTCGATCGCCGACGACGATCAGCCGCGCCGCTTCGTGCACCTCCGCCAGCGACAACGCCTTGGCGGCGAGCTCGGGACTGATGCCCGCAGGGTCGCCCATCGCCAGCGCAATGACGGGTCGGTGGTCGGGCGACGGCGCGAGGCGTGGCAAGGCGACTCTCCGGACTGCGAATGGCGATGGCGACGGGGTAACCCAGGCTACCCGGTGATCTTGAATGCTGCATGCAGCATACTGAATGTACTTTGCCATGACGACCATGCTAAAGTCAACTGCAGATGACATCCCACGCCGACGCCCTGGATCCGGCCCATCTCGCCGACGGCTTCGCGGCGACCGGTCCCGCGATCGTGCCGCTCAGCCGGCGCACGCTGCACGACACGCTGGTCGAGCGCATTCGCGACATGATCATCGAGGGGCAGCTCGCGCCGCTGCAGCGGATCCACGAAGGCATGCTCGGCAAGGCGCTCGGCGTGTCGCGCACGCCGCTGCGCGAGGCGCTCAAGTTCCTCGCCAGCGAAGGCCTGCTGGAACTCGTGCCGGGACGCGGCGCCGTGGTGCGCAAGCTGACGCCAAAGGACGTGCGCGACATGCTCGATGTGCTCGCGGCGATCGAGTCGCTGGGCGGGCGCCTCGCCTGCCGCAACGCGTCCGACGACGACATCGCGGCGCTGCGCCGCACGCATGACGAAATGATGGGCCTCTATCACGCGCGCAATCGCCTCGAGTACTACCGGCGCAACCAGTCGATCCACTCGGCGATCGCGCGGCTGTCGGGCAACGCGTTGCTGGCGTCGATGCACCAGGTGATCCAGGCGCGGCTGAAGCGCATCCGCTTCATCGGCAACGACGAGCCCGCCAAATGGGCGGCGGCGGTGGCCGAGCACGAGGAGATGATCGCCGCGCTCGAGGCGCGCGACGCGGCGCGCCTCGCCGGCGTGATCGTGCGGCACCTGGAGGAGACCTGGTCGCGCGTCGTCGACAAGGTCTGAAAGCACGCTGCGTTTAGAGAAGTGGCGCGACCGCCGGCATCAGCAATCGCTCGGCGGCGAACATCAGGAACACGATGATCAGCACCAGCAGCGTGAACTTGACCACCTGGCCGATGAAGCGCAGGTAGCGCCGGTCGCGCTTCATCACGTACAGGAACAGCGCCACGGCGATCGTCGCGAGCGCGAGGAACAGCAGCAGGCGGACCAGAATCATCGCCGGCCGCCAACGTCAACGCCGCGTGTCGCGGCGCGCATGCCGTTCACGAGAATGCCGTCACGCCGGCGACATCTGCCAGCCCTGGAACGCGGCGGGGACGTCGGCCTCGGCGTCGAACGTGACGACCTCGAAGGCATCGGGATCGGCGAGCAGCGCGCGCGCCACCTTGTTGTTGAGCGCGTGCCCCATCTTGAACGCGCTGTACTGGCCGATCAGCGGGTGGCCGAGCAGGTACAGGTCGCCGATCGCGTCGAGCACCTTGTGGCGGACGAACTCGTTGTCGAAGCGCAGGCCCTCGGTGTTGAGCACCTTGGTGTCGTCGAGCACGATCACCGTCTGCAGGCTGCCGCCGAGCCCGAGCCCGGCCTCGCGCATCGCCTCGACGTCCTGCATGAAACCGAAGGTGCGCGCGCGGGCGATTTCGCGCACATAGGAATGCTCGGCGAAGTCGATCACGACGTGGCGGTTCTCCGAGCCGAACACCGGATGCGGAAAGTCGATCGCGAAGTCGAGCTTGAAGCCGGAGAAAGGATCGAAGCGCGCCCACTTGTCGCCGTCGCGTGCCTCCACCGTCTTTTTCACGCGCAGGAATTGCTTCGGCGCGTTCTGCTCGACGATGCCGGCCGACTGCAGCAGGAACACGAACGGACCGGCGCTGCCATCCATGATCGGCAGTTCGGGACCCGCGACATCGACGTCGAGGTTGTCGATGCCGAGGCCCGCGAGCGCGGACATCAGGTGCTCGACCGTGGAGACGCTGGCGCCGTTGCCTTTCAGCGACGACGACAGCCGCGTGTCGCCGACGTTGCCGGCGAGCCCCCTGACCGATGGCGCACCGGGCAGGTCGGGACGGTGGAAGACGATTCCGGTGTCGACCGCCGCCGGACGCAACGCGAGCTCGACCCTTGCGCCGGTGTGCAGGCCGACGCCCGTCGTGCGAATCGCGGTCCTCAGCGTGCGTTGCTTCAACATCGACGGGTGCGGGGACGCCTTTTGAGCTGCATGAATTTTATCACGCGAGCCCCGCCCGATGCCTGGCGAAACCCGCGTGATCCGTCCACCTGAGCCGCGTCCGAACACTCTAGCCCTCGCCGGAATCAGTCCGCCTGCTTGCGCAGGAACGCCGGGATGTCCGACGCGTCGAACGCGCTCGATTGCGGCTGCAGCGTGCTGCGGCGACGCACCACCGCCGGCTGGTCGAGCTTGTCGTAGTCGACCGACTCGTTGATCACCATGCCGCGGTTGTCGGTGCCCGTGCGCTCGATCACCTTCTCGACCATCTCCAGCCGCGGTTTCTGCTGGTTCGACTGCAGCGCCGCGCCGCCCAGCCCCGTGGCGATCATGGTCACGCGCAGGTCGGTGTCCATCGTGTCGTCGATCACCGTGCCCACGATCACCATCGCATCCTCGGCGGTGAATTCCTTGATGGTGTTCATCACGTCGTGGAATTCCTTCATCTTGAGACCCGACGACGCGGTGATATTGACGAGAACGCCGCGTGCGCCCGCGAGGTTGACGTCTTCCAGCAACGGCGACTTGACGGCCTCGTGGGCGGCGTTGCGCGCGCGTTCCGCGCCCGATGCCGTCGCCGAACCCATCATCGCCATGCCGACCTCGCCCATCACCGTGCGCACGTCGGCGAAGTCGACATTGACCAGTCCGGGGTTGTTGATCACCTCGGCAATTCCCGACACGGCGCCGAACAGCACGTCGTTGGCGGCCGCATAGGCGTCGAGCACCGACACGTCGTCGCCCAGCACCTCCATCAGCTTGTCGTTGGGGATGATGATCAGTGAGTCGACCTTCTTCGTCAGTTCCTCGATTCCGAGCGTCGCCACGCGCTGGCGCTTGCCCTCGAACTTGAAGGGACGCGTCACCACGGCGACGGTGAGGATGTTGAGGCTCTTGGCGATGTCGGCGATCACCGGCGCGGCGCCGGTGCCGGTGCCGCCGCCCATGCCGGCGGTGATGAACAGCATGTCCGCGCCTTCGATGAGCTCGGCGACGCGATCGCGGTCCTCCATCGCCGCGTCGCGGCCGATTTCCGGCTTGGCGCCGGCGCCGAGCCCGCGAGTCAACGTCGATCCGAGCTGCAATTGCGTGCGCGCCGTCGAGCGCTTCAGCGCCTGCGCATCGGTGTTGGCGCAGATGAACTCGACGCCCGTCAATCCGCGCGCGATCATGTGCTCGACTGCATTGCCGCCGCAGCCGCCAACGCCGATGACCTTGATGACCGCTCCGTCCGGCGTGGTGTGATCGATGATTTCGAACATGATGCTATCCATCCTTTCCTGTCGATGTTGAATCGGTGTCGGCGCTCGCGGTGGCCGCCTTCAATCGATGTGGATTCCCTGTTGGCAATGCGTGTTCTTTCGCCGTCGTCATTCGTTCGTTCAGAAATTCGCCTTGAACCATTGGCGCATCCGCTCGGCGGCGCCGCCGATGCCCTTGACCTGCTGTCGCGCGTTCTCGTCGCGCAGCCAGTGATCGCGTCCCTCCAGCAGCAGGCCGACGGCGGTCGCGTAGCGCGGGCTCTTGACGACGTCGGCCAGGCCACCCACGTAGACCGGCACGCCGACGCGGCACGGCAGGTGGAAGACTTCCTCGCCGAGCTCGACCATGCCGGCGAGCAGCGACGTGCCGCCGGTCAGCACGATTCCCGACGACAGCAGTTCCTCGAATCCCGAGCGGCGCAGTTCCGCCTGCACCAGCGTGTAGAGCTCCTCGACGCGCGGCTCGATCACCTCGGCCAGCATCTGCCGCGACAGCTTGCGCGGGCCGCGCTCGCCGACGCCGGGCACCTCGACGAAGTCGTTGGCGTTGGCGAGCTGGCGCAGCGCGCAACCGTGGCGCAGCTTCAGCTCTTCCGCCTCCTTGGTCGGCGTGCGCAGCGTCATCGCGATGTCGTTGGTGATCTGGTCGCCGGCGATCGGGATCACCGCGGTATGGCGGATCGCGCCACCCGAGAACACGGCGATGTCGGTGGTGCCGCCGCCGATGTCCATCAGGCAGACACCGAGGTCCTTCTCGTCGTCGTTGAGCACCGCGCGCGCGGAGGCGAGCGGCTGCAGGATCACGTCCTTGACGTCGAGCCCGCAGCGGCGCACGCACTTGACGATGTTCTCCACCGCCGATACCGCACCGGTGACGATGTGCACCTTGACCTCGAGGCGCACGCCGCTCATGCCGAGCGGCTCGCGCACGTCTTCCTGGCCGTCGATGATGAATTCCTGCGGCAGGATGTGCAGGATCTGCTGGTCGTTGGGGATCGCGATCGCCTTCGCGGTCTCGATCACGCGATCGATGTCGGCCTGCGTGACTTCCTTTTCCTTGATCGCCACCATGCCGCTCGAGTTGAGACTGCGGATGTGGCTGCCGGCAACGCCGGTGTACACCTCGGCGATGCGGCAATCGGCCATCAGCTCGGCTTCCTCCAGCACGCGCTGGATCGACGCCATCGTCGCCTCGATGTTGACGACCACACCGCGCTTCAATCCGCGCGACGGCTGAGTGCCGAGGCCCACGATGTTGAGCGCACCGTCGGCGTTCACCTCGGCGACGATCGCGACGATCTTCGACGTGCCGATGTCGAGGCCGACGATGAGATTCTTGCTTTCCCTGACCATGTTGTCCCGATGGCGATTGGTTGACGGACGCGTCACGCGGCCTTTTTCGGCTTTTCGCGAAAGCCCGGAATACGCGCGGCGAACCCGGCGCGGTAACGCAAGTCCACGTAGTCGACATTCGTCCCCGCGCGCATCAGCGCGCCGATCGTTCGCGGCCACGTGCCGGCGAGCCGCATCAGGCGCTGCGACGGTTCGTTGCGGCCGAGCTCGATCGCCAACGCGCCGTGCTCGTGCGCGGCCGTCACCGACCAGCTGCCGCGCGGCGTCAGGCGGATGCCGGTCAGCGCGAGGCCCATTGGCGCCAACACCCCGCGAAACTCGCGATAGCGCTCGGCGATCTCGGCCGCACGGCCAACGGGTCCGGTGAACTGCGGCAGCTCGCCGTTGAAGTCGGCGGCGAACACCTCGCCGTCGTCGTCGACGAGCGCGGCTTCGTTCCAGCGTGCAAGCGGCGTGAATTCGTCGATGGTCACTTCGAGCCGCGCCGGCCACTGGCGTCGCAGCGCGACGTGCTTGACCCATGGCACTTCGTGCAGCGCCGCGCGCGCCGCATCGAGGTCTAGCGTGAAGAACGTGCCGTGCAGCTCGCCGCGCAGCACCGCCTCGACGTGCGCGGCGTCGGCGCGCGCGAGCGGCGCGGTGACGACGACATCGCGAAACGCGAACGCCGGCTGGCGCAGCGTCCACGCGAGCACGCTCGCGACCAGCGCGACCGTGACCAGCGTCGCCAGCGTCACCGCGGCGGCGTTGAGTGCCTTCACGTCATCCCACATGCGCGCCTCGGAGGATTTCGACGCACAGATCGGGAAACGCCGTCCCGGCCTGTCGCGCCGCCATCGGCACCAGGCTGTGCCCGGTCATGCCGGGCGACGTGTTGACCTCGAGGAACGACCACCTGCCGTCGTCGCGCAGGATCAGGTCGAGGCGTCCCCAGCCTTCGCAGCCGATCAGGTCGAACGCGGCCAGCGATTGCGCACGGATCGCCTGCTCGACCGCGTCGGGCAGGCCAGCCGGGCAGTCGTAGCGTGTGTCGTCCGAAAAATACTTGTGCTCGTAGTCGTAGTTGCCGCCCGGCGCGACGATGCGGATCAACGGCAGCGCGCGCCGGCCGACGATCGACGCGGTGAGCTCCTGTCCCTGCACGAACTCCTCCACCAGCACGAGGTCGTCGTGCATGCGCGCCGCCTCGAACGCGAGCAGCATTTCGTCGTGGTCGACCGACGCCACGCGCGTGATGCCGATCGTCGAGCCTTCGCGCGCGGGCTTGACGATCAGCGGCAAGCCGAGCTCGGCGACGACCTGCATCCAGTCGGTCATGGCATCGACGATCCGGTAACGCGGCGTCGGGATGCCGCTGGCGAGCCACACGAGCTTGGTGCGCCACTTGTCCATCGCCAGCGCCGACGCCATCACGCCGCTGCCGGTATACGCAATGCCGAGCGCTTCCAGCGCGCCCTGCACGGTGCCGTCCTCGCCGTAGCGGCCGTGCAGCGCGATGAACGCGCGCGCGAAGCCGTCGCGCTTCAACTCCCACAGGTCGCGCGCCGACGGATCGAACGCGTGTGCGTCGACGCCGCGCTCGCGCAGTGCCGCGAGCACGCCGTTGCCGGACATCAGCGACACTTCGCGCTCCGCCGAAAAGCCGCCCATCAGCACCGCGACCTTGCCGAAATCGCTCATCCGGCGTCTCCCAGCATCCGCACTTCCGGCTCGAGCTCGACGCCGCTGCGTTCGCGCACGACGTCGCGCACGTGCGCGATCAGCGCCTCGATGTCGGCGGCGCGCGCGCGCCGCGCCGGATTGACGATGAAGTTGGCATGCTTCACAGACACCGACGCGTCGCCGATGGCGAATCCCTTGAGGCCGCAGGCCTCGATCAGCCGCGCCGCATGGTCGCCGGGCGGGTTACGGAATACGCTGCCGGCGTTGGGCTGCGACAGCGGCTGCGTGGCGACGCGCTTGGCGAGCAACGCCTTGATGCGCGCGCGTGCCGCCGTCGCATCGCCGAATCCGAAGCGGAACCAAGCGGCGGTGAAGATGCCGTCAGGCGCGCCGCCGTCGGCGCGCTGCACGCTGCGATAGCCGATGCGATAGTCGGCCGGCGTGCGGATCGCGAACGCGCCGTCGCTCGTGACGACCTCGACCTTGATGACGTGCGGCCAGGTTTCGTCGCCGTAGCAGCCGGCGTTCATCGCCAGCGCGCCGCCGACGGTGCCGGGAATGCCGGCGAGGAATTCGCCGTCGCATCCGTGCGTCGCGGCGAAGCGCGCGAGCTTGGGGCTCGCGACGCCGGCTTCCGCGTAGACCATGCCATCGGCGATCGCCAGCGCACCGCCCGGATCGTGCATGACGATCACCGCGCCGCGGAGGCCGCCGTCACGTACCAGCACGTTGCTGCCGAGTCCCAGCACCGTCACCGGCTGCGACGCCGGCAACTGGCGCAGGAAACTCGCGAGGTCGTCGCGATCCGCCGGCCTGAACAGCCAGTCGGCGGTGCCACCGGCGTGCCACGACGTGTGGCGCGCGAGCGGCGCGTCCTGCAAGAGCGCACCACGCAGTTCGTTGAAATGGAGGATGTCCGCCATGTTCATCGCCCGGCCCTTGCGAGCGCCACCGGCACCTGGCCGATCGATCCCGCGCCCATCGTCAGCACGACGTCGCCGTCGCGCACGATGCTCAGAACCGCATCGGCGACATCGGCGATGTCGTCGACGAACACCGGCTCGACCTTGCCCGCGACACGCAGTGCCCGCGCCAGCGCGCGTCCGTCGGCAGCGACGATCGGCGCCTCGCCCGCGGGATAGACATCCGCCAGCACCAGTGCGTCGGTCGACGACAGCACGCTGACGAAATCCTCGAACAGGTCGCGCGTGCGCGTGAAGCGGTGCGGCTGGAATGCAAGCACGATGCGCCGCCCGGGAAAGCTCGCCCTCGCGGCGGCGAGCACCGCCGCCATTTCCACCGGGTGATGGCCGTAGTCGTCGATCAGCGTGAAGCGGCCGGAATCGTGCGCGATGTCGCCGTAGCTCTGGAACCTGCGTCCCACGCCCTTGAATTCGACGAGCGCGCGCGCGATCGCGACGTCGGCGACGCCGGCCTCGCGGCCGACGGCAATCGCCGCCAGCGCGTTCTGCACGTTATGCACGCCGGGCAGCGCCAGCTCGACGGCGAGATCAGGTGCGTGGTGATTCTTGACGGTAAAGCGCATCCTGCCGGCGACATTGACGATGTCGACGGCGCGCAGCGACGCGTCGTCTGCAAGACCGTAGCTCACGACCTGCTTCGCGAGCTGCGGCATGATCGCGCGCACGTTGGCGTCGTCGACGCACAGCACCGCGACGCCGTAGAACGGCATTCGCTGCACGAAATCGACGAACGCCTTTTCCAGCCGCGCGTAGTCGTGTCCGTACGTCTCCATGTGGTCCTGGTCGATGTTGGTGATCACCGCCACCACCGGCGTCAGGTACAGGAACGACGCGTCCGACTCGTCGGCCTCGGCGACCAGGAACTCGCCGCTGCCAAGACGCGCGTTGGCGTCCGCCGACAACAACCGCCCGCCGATGACGAAGGTCGGGTCGAGCCCGCCTTCGGCGAGCACCGACGCAATGAGGCTCGTCGTCGTCGTCTTGCCATGCGTGCCGGCGACCGCGATGCCCTGCTTCATCCGCATCAGCTCGGCCAGCATCAGCGCCCGCGGCACCACGGCGATGTGTCGCTCGCGCGCGGCGACGAGCTCGGCGTTGTCGGCGGCGATCGCCGTTGACACGACGACCGCATCGGCGCCCGCGACATTGTCAGCGGCGTGGCCGATCGCCACGCGCACGCCGAGGCCTTCGAGCCGCCGGGTCGCCGCACTGGGTGCGATGTCGGAGCCGGTGACGCGATAGCCCTGCGTCGCCAGCACCTCGGCGATGCCGCTCATGCCGGCGCCGCCGATGCCGACGAAATGCACGCGCTTGACCTTGTGCCTCATCGCGCGCTCATCTCGAGGCAGATGCCGGCAATCCGCGCCGCGGCATCGCCGCGCCCGACGCGGCGCGCGTCGATCGCCATCGCCAGCGCATGCTCGCGCGTCATCTTCGCAAGCAACGCGCCGAGGCGCGCGGCGTCGAGCCCGTCCTGCGCGATGCACATCGCCGCACCCGCCTTGACCAGGTATTCGGCGTTGGCCGTCTGCTCGTCGGCGATCGCGCCGGGCAGCGGCACGATCAGCGCGCCCAAGCCCACGGCGGCGAGCTCGGCAACGGTCAGCGCACCCCCGCGACAGATGACGAAGTCGGCCCATGCATAACGTGCCGCCATGTCGTCGATGAACGCGACGCACTCGACGTCGACGCCGTGACGCGCGTACGCCGCGGCGAGCGCGTCGATGTGGCGCGCGCCGGACTGGTGGACGACCTGCGGACGCGCCGCGGCATCGATCGTCGCGATTGCCGCCGGCACCGTGTCGTTGAGCGCCTGCGCACCGAGGCTGCCGCCGACGACCAGAAGGCGCAACGGTCCCTGCCGGCCGGCGAAGCGTTGCTGCGGCGCTGCCGTTGCGACGATCTCGTCGCGCAGCGGATTGCCGGTGAATTCGGTGATGTCGCGATGGCGGCCGCGAAACGCATCCGGAAAGCCGACGAGGATGCGATCGGCGCCGAACGCGAGGATGCGATTGGCGAGGCCGGCGACGGCGTTGGCTTCGTGCAGCACCAGCGGCCGCCGCGTCGCCACGCCCATCAGCGCGCCGGGAAACGACGCGAAGCCGCCGAAGCCGATGACGACGTCGGGCTTGCGCCGCTTCAGCACGCGCGCGCCGTCGACGCACGCGGCGGCCAGCGCGAACGGTCCCAGCAGCAAGGTCTTCAGTCCCTTGCCGCGCACGCCGCGGAAGCTGACGCTCTCGAAGTCGACGCCGTGCTGCGGCACCAGCCGCGATTCGATGCCCTCGCGCGTGCCGAGCCAGAACACGCGCGCGCCGAGTGCCGCGAGCTTGCGCGCGACCGCGAGCCCGGGGAACACGTGACCCCCGCTGCCGCCGGTGGTGATCATCACCGTCGCGCCAACCGCGCTCATTCGACCAACCTCCGCGCTGCGCGCTCCGCAGCCTTCGCGCGCTGGGGCCGCCGGGCGGCGCTCGACGTGTCTTCGCGCTTCGCGCTCCGGCGCTCGCCCTTGGAACGGCCCTGCGGGCTCATACCGTGAACCCCCGCAGCAGCCGGCGATTTTCGTAGTCGATCCGCAGCAGCAGCGCCATGGCGACGCAGTTGGCGACGATGCCGCTGCCGCCGAACGACAGCAGCGGCAACGTCAGTCCCTTGGTCGGCAGCAAGCCGACGTTGACGCCGATGTTGATGAATGCCTGCACGCCGATCCACACGCCGATGCCCTGCGCGCACAGCGCCGCGAATGGCCGCTCGAGCCGTGACGCCTGGCGCCCGATCGCCCACGCGCGATACAGCAGCCACACGAACAGCGCGACGACAACCAGCACGCCGGCGAAGCCCAGCTCCTCGGCGATCACCGCGAGCAGGAAATCGGTGTGCGCCTCGGGCAGGTAGAGGAGCTTCTCGACGCTCGACCCCAGCCCGACGCCGAAGAATTCGCCGCGCCCGAACGCGATCAGCGAATGCGAAAGCTGGTAGCCCTTGCCGAGCGGATCGGACCATGGGTCGACGAACGCGGTGAGCCGCTGCAGGCGGTAGGGCGCGGCGACGAGGATGCCGCCCAGCGCGAACGGCAGCAGCGCCGACAATCCGGCGAACAGCCGCCAGTCCAGTCCGCCGAGAAACAGGATGCCGAAGCCGATTCCGAGAATGACGACGAACGCGCCGAAGTCCGGCTCCATCAGCAGCAGCATGCCGACGCAGAACATCACTGCGAACAGCGGCAGGAAGCCGCGCGTCAGCGTCTGCCGCAGCGGCTGCTGCGCGTGCAGGAACGCCGCCTTGCGCACCGCGTAGCTCGCCGCATACAGCACGGCGACGAGCTTCATGAATTCGGAAGGCTGCACGTTGACGATGAACAGCGACAGCCAGCGCCGCGAGCCGTTGACGCTGCGGCCGACGCCGGGCACCAGCACCATGATCAGCAGCAGCGTCGTCGCCGCGAACAGCCACGGCGCCAGCCACTGCCACGCCTTGACCGGCACCTGGAACGCCACGGCGGCGGCAAACAGCCCGACGGCGACGAACGCCGCGTGACGCGTCAGGAAATACCAGGCGCGATAGCCGGTGTGCGCGGACGCCTCGGCGGTGGCGATCGATGCCGAGTACACCATCACCAGTCCCAGCGCCAACAGCAGCAACGTCGCCCACGCCAGCGACACGTCGTAGGCGAGCATCGCGCGCGGATGCTCGCGACGCGCATCGCGCGCGAACATGCGCGGCCTGGCGAGCGTCGCCGTCTGCATCACGCGGTTACGCATGCGCCGCCTCCGCGAGCCGTGCACGCACGAGGTCGGAGAAGCGTTCGCCACGCACCTCGTAGTTGGGGAACTGGTCGAGGCTCGCGCATGCGGGCGACAGCAGCACGACGTCGCCGGGCTGCGCGAGCGCGAACGCGCGCGTCACCGCGACGTCGAGCGTGCCGCACATTTCGAGCGCCGCGGGTGAGCCCGCAAGCGCGCGCTGCAACAGCGGCGCGTCGCGACCGACCGCCAGCACCGCGCGGCAATGCGCGTCGACCGCGGGCTTGAGCGACGTGAAGCCCTGGCCCTTGCCGTCGCCGCCGGCGATCAGCAGCACTGGACGATCGAGGCCCTCGAGCGCGACCTGCGTCGCCGCCACCGTGGTCGCCTTCGAGTCGTTGATGAACAGCACGCCACGCTCGTCGGCGATCGTCTGCATCCGGTGCGGCAACGCCTGGAAACGCTTGAGCGCGTCCTGCACCGGCGGCTTGATACGCGCCACCGCGGCCGTCAGCGCGAGTGCTGCGAGCGCGTTGAGCGCGTTGTGGCGCCCGTTGAGCGCCAGCGCGCGCGCAGGCAGCATCAGCTCGCCGCCGCGCGCGAGCCAGTCGCCGTCGGCGCGCGGCACGAGGCCCCATTCCTCCTCGCTTTCCGGCACGCCCGCACCGAACGACTGCATCGTGCGCCCACGCTGGCGCATCAGTCGCACTATCGGATCGTCGCGGTTGAGGATCGCCACCGTGCAATGCTCGAAGATCCGCGCCTTGGCGGCGGCGTAATCGGCGATTCCCGCGTAGCGGTCGAGATGGTTCGGCGTGACGTTGAGCACCGTGGCCGCGACCGTCGACAGCGAAGACAAGGTCTCGAGCTGGTAGCTGGAAAGCTCCAGCACGAACACGTCGGGCCGCGGCGCGCCGCCTTCGATCTCGGTCAGCACGTCGAGCACCGGCATACCGATGTTGCCGGCGACGCGCGCCGACAGGCCGGCCGCGCGCACCAGCTCGCCGGTCAGCGCCGTCGTCGTCGTCTTGCCGTTGGTGCCGGTGATCGCCAGCAGCTTCTGCTGCGGCGAAAGCTCGCGCGCGAAGATCTCGACGTCGCCGGCGAGATCGGCGCCGCGCGCTACCGCTTCCTGGATCGCCGGCTGGCCCTTCGGTACGCCGGGGCTGATGGCGATGAGATCGGCGCCCGCGAAGGTGTCGGCGGTGAACGGGCCCATCTCCACCGGCACGTCGGGCAATTCGGCGGCGAGACGCTCGGGCTGCGGCACGACGTCGCGCGTGTCGGCGATGCGCACGTGCGCGCCGCGGCGACGCAGCCAGCGCGCGAGCGAGCGCCCGGTGAGCCCGGCACCCAGCACGACGGCGTTGCGGTCGCGGTAGTTGGCGCTCATCGCAGCTTCAACGTCGCGAGACCGACCAGCACGAGCAGCATCGTGATGATCCAGAAGCGCACGACGACCTGGTTTTCCTTCCAGCCCTTGAGCTCGAAGTGGTGGTGGATCGGCGCCATCCGGAACACGCGCTTGCCGGTCAGCTTGAACGACGCCACCTGCACGATCACCGACAGCGTCTCGACCACGAACACGCCGCCCATGATGAACAGCACGATTTCCTGGCGCACGATCACGGCGATCGCGCCGAGCGCGCCGCCGAGCGCCAATGCGCCGACGTCGCCCATGAACACCTCGGCGGGATACGCGTTGAACCACAGGAAGCCCAGGCCTGCGCCGGCGATCGCGCCGCAGATCACCGCCAGCTCGCCGGCGCCCGGAATGTAGGGAAACTGCAGGTAGCGCGCGAACACCGCGTTGCCGCTCACGTACGCAAACACGCCGAGCGCCGCACCGATCATCACCGTGGGCATGATCGCGAGGCCGTCGAGGCCGTCGGTCAGGTTGACCGCGTTGCTGGTGCCGACGATGACGAAATAAGTGAGCGCGATGAAGCCGAATACGCCGAGCGGATAGCTGATCGTCTTGAAGAACGGCACGATCAGGTCGGTCTTCGGCGACAACCCGACGGCGAATCCGGACGTCACCCACGCTTGCAGCATCTGCAGGAATTGCGCGTTGCCCGGCGCCGAGATCGAGAACGCCAGGTAGACCGCGGCAACGAGGCCGATCAACGACTGCAGGCCGAGCTTGGCGCGTGCCGACAATCCCTTCGGATTGCGATCGACGACCTTGCGGTAGTCGTCGATCCAGCCGACGCCGCCGAAGCCCACGGTGACGAGCAGCACCACCCACAGGAAGCGGTTCGTCAGGTCGCCCCATAGCAACGTCGTGATCACGATCGACACGATGATCAGCGCGCCACCCATCGTCGGCGTCCCCGCCTTGGCGAGGTGCGTCTGCGGGCCGTCGTCGCGCACCGACTGGCCGATCTTCATGCGCGTCAGCCACGCGATCATCCGCGGACCGACGACGAACGAGATCACCAGTGCCGTCATGCATGCGAACACCGCGCGCAGCGTGATGTAGCCGATGACATTGAATGCGCGCACGTCGCGGGCGAGCAGGTCGGCGAGCCACAGCAGCATGTCAGTGATCTCCCGCTGGATCGGGTGGCGCGCACAGTGCGTCGACGACGCGCTCCATCCGCATGAATCGCGAACCCTTGACGAGTACGGTGGCGGTGGCCGGCAGCGTGCGCGGCAGCGCCGCGAGCAACGCGTCGACATCGTCGAAATGCGCGCCCTGCGCGCCGAACGCGAGCACGGCGTCTCGCGCGAGCGTGCCGGCGGCGAAGAGCCGCTCGATGCCCGCGGCACGCGCGTGCTCGCCGATCTCGCGATGGAAACCGGGGCCTTGCGTGCCGACCTCGCCCATGTCGCCCAGCACCAGCCAGCGCGGGGCGGCCGCGCGCGCGAGCACGGCGATGGCTTCGCGTACCGAATCCGGGTTGGCGTTGTACGTGTCGTCGATGATCGTCGCGCCCTCCGGCGCGTGGCGCGTCGCCAGCCGTCCCTTGACCGGCCGGAACGTCGCGAGGCCGCGCGCGACGGCGGCCATGCCGGCGCCGGCCGACATCGCCACCGCGGTGGCGGCGAGCGCGTTGCGCGCCATCGCCGCACCGGGCGCCACGATGCGCACACACATCGGCGCACCGCCGGCGCTGATCGTGATGTCGCTGCCGTCGGCGTGCAGCGCCACCACGGCACGCACGTCGGCAGCGGTGTCGAGCGCGAACGTGACCACGCGCGCCTCGCCGCGCTGTGCGGCACCGCGCCACACTTCGCAGTACGGGTCGTCGGCGTTCAGCACCACGGTGCCGCCGGGGCGCAATGCGAAGATCACGTCGGCGTGCTCGGCGGCGACCTCGGCGACGCTCTGCATGAATTCCTGGTGCTCGCGCTGCGCGTTGTTGATCAGCGCCACCGTCGGGCGCGCGATCGCCGCGAGTTCGCGCGTCTCGCCGCGATGGTTGACGCCGAGCTCGACGACGGCGACGCGGTGCGTCGAGCGCAATTCCAGCAGCGTCTGCGGCAGGCCGATGTCGTTGTTGAGGTTGCCGCGCGTCGCCAACACTGCCGAATCGCCGAACTGCGCACGCAGGATCGCCGCCGCCATTTCCTTGACCGTCGTCTTGCCGTTGCTGCCGGTGATCACGACGACGGGAATGTCGAAGCGCGCGCGCCATTGCGCGGCGAGCGCGCCGAGCGCCGCGCGCGTGTCGGCGACGGCGACGAGGCTGCCGCGGAACTTCGCCGCCTGCGTGTCGTCGACCATCGCCGCCGATGCGCCGGTCGTCAACGCCTGCGCGACGAAGTCGTGGCCGTCGAAGCGTTCACCCGCCAGCGCGACGAAGAGGTCCCCGATCTGCAGGGCTCGCGTGTCGGTGGTCACCCGACGGAACATGGCGTTGACGCCGAGCCTGCGGCCGTTGACCATGTGCGCGGCGGTGCTAGTATCCATCATCGCCGCGCGAGCGCCTCGTTGGCCACGTCGGCGTCCACGAACGGTGTGCGGACCCCGCGGATTTCCTGGTACGTCTCGTGACCCTTGCCGGCGATCAGCACGACGTCGCCCAGGTCGGCGGCGGCGACCGCGTCATGGATCGCCGTGGCGCGATCGAGCTCCACCGTCCAGCGAGGATTGCCCGCGTCGCGGACGCCCTTCGCGATCGCATTGGCGATCGCCTGCGGATCCTCGCTGCGTGGATTGTCGTTGGTGATGACGATGCGATCGGCGAGACGTGCGGCGATCTCGCCCATCGTCGCGCGCTTGCCGGGATCGCGGTCGCCACCGCAACCAAACACGCAGGTGAGCTCGCCGCCTTCGGCGACAACCGTGCGCAACGCGAGCAATGCCTTTTCGAGCGCGTCGGGCGTGTGCGCGTAGTCGATCACGGCGATCGGCTTGCCCTGCCCGCCGAGGCGCTGCATGCGCCCGGGCGGCGCATGGATGTTGCCCAGCGCGCGCAGCGCCTCGACCAGCGGCAGGTCGCTCGCCAGCAGCGCCGCTAGCGTGCCGAGCAGGTTGTGCACGTTGAAGTCGCCGATGACGGGGGCGTGCAGGCGACCGCCGCCCTGCGGCGTTTCGACGTCGAGCGTGATGCCCTGGTCGTTCATCGCCACCGCGGTGGCGCGCACGTCGCCGCTGATACGCCCGTAGGTCATCAGCGGCGCGCCGCGCGCGCGGATCGCGTCGGCGAGGTGCTGGCCGAACGCGTCGTCGATGTTGACGACGGACATCCGCAGGCCAGGCCATGCGAAAAGCCGCGCCTTGGCGTTGCCGTACGCCGCCATTGTCGCGTGATAGTCGAGGTGGTCGCGCGTCAGATTGGTGAAGAGCGCGACGTCGAACGCGACGCCGTTGACGCGTCCCTGGTCGAGGCCGTGCGACGACACTTCGAGCACGACGCTGGTCGCGCCGGCCCTATGCAACCGCGCGAGCTCCGCCTGCAGCGCCGCGGCATCGGGCGTTGTGTTGGGCGACGGTTGCAGCGCGCCGGGGAAGCCATTGCCGAGCGTGCCGATCACCGCGCAACGCTTGCCCGGCGCATCGAGCGCCGCGGCGATCCACTGCGCGCACGAGGTCTTGCCGTTGGTGCCGGTGACACCGACGACCCACATCGCCTGTGACGGGTCGCCGAGGACGAACGACGAGATCTCGCCGAGCTTCGCCTGCAGCTGCGGAACCGGCGCGTTGGCGACCTGCCATTCCGGCTTCCACGCGAAATGCTCGCCATCGTCCCACAGCACCGCCGATGCGCCGCGCGCGACCGCCTCGCCGATGTGATCGCGGCCGTCGACACGGCGCCCGCGGTATGCAGCGAACGCGCATCCCGGCAGCACCTGCCGCGAATCGGCGGTGATCGAGTGCGGCGTAGCGCCGAGCCTCGCGATCGTCACCGCGACTTCGTGGCCGTTCATGTCTCTTCGCGCACCGCGGCGTCGTCCGCAGGCAGCACGACGTTGTCGATCGGCGCGTCGGTCGGCACGCCCAGCATGCGCAATGCGCTGCCCATCACATTCGAGAACGCGGGCGCTGCGACGCCGCCGCCGTAGTAGTCGCCGGTGGAAGGCTCGTCGATCATCACCGCGACGATGAGGCGCGGATTCGACACCGGTGCAAAACCGACGAATGACGCCACGTATTTGTTGACGTAGACGCCGCCCTCGAGCTTGTGCGCGGTGCCGGTCTTGCCGGCGACGCGATAGCCCGGCACCTGCGCGCGCGGCGCCGTGCCGCCCGGCAACGTCACCGATTCGAGCATCTGCCGCACCTGCGCCGCCGTCTGCGGCTTGATCACCGGATGCCCGGCGGCGAGGCCATCGCTCTTGAGCAGCGTAATCGGCTTCAGCTCGCCATCGGTGGCGAAGATCGTGTACGCGTGTGCGAGTTGCACGAGGTTGACCGAAATGCCGTGGCCATAGCTGATCGTCGCCTGCTCGATCGGCTTCCACGTCTTCGCCGGGCGCAGCCGGCCCGATGCCTCGCCTGGAAAGCCGGTGCGCGGCATCGCGCCGAAACCGGCTTCCGACAGCTCGTGCCACATCGTGTTGGCCGACATCGACAGCGCAATCTTGGCGGCGCCGACATTCGACGATTTCTGGATCACCTGCGCGACGGTGAGCGTGCCTTCGCGATGGGCGTCGTGGATGGTCGCCGAGCCGATCGTCATCGTGCCGCCATTGGTATCGATCAGCGTGTCGGGGCGGACTTTGCCGATGTCGAGCGCCGCGGCGATCGTGAACGGCTTCAGCGTCGATCCCGGCTCGAACACGTCGGTGAGCGCGCGGTTGCGCATGCGATCGCGCGCGGTGCGCTCGCGGCTGTTGGGGTTGTACGTGGGCCAGTTGGCGAGTGCGAGGATCTCGCCGGTCCTGACGTCGAGGATCACCAGGCCACCGGCGTGCGCCTTGTTCGCGTCGACCGCGTTCTTGAGCTCGCGGAACGCGAGGTATTGCAGCCGCGAGTCGATCGACAGCGCGAGATCGCGCCCTTCCTGCGGCGCGCGGATCGACGCCACGTCCTCGACGACTTCACCACGCCGGTTGACGATCACGCGCCGGCTGCCGGGAATGCCGGCGAGCCACGGCTGCTGCGCGAGTTCCATGCCTTCCTGGCCGGCGTCGTGGTCGCCGGTGAAGCCGATGATGTGGCTGGTGACGTCGCCGCCGGGATAGTAGCGGCGGTACGCGTTTTCGTCGTTGAGCCCGCGGATCTTCAGCGCCAGCGCGCGCTCCGCGGTTTCCGGCGAAACCTGGCGCGCGAGGTAGACGAAGTCGTCGGCGCTCGCCACGCGCTTCTTCAGCGCCTGCGGCGACGTGTCGAGCACGCGCGCGAGTGCCGCGAGCTGCGCCGGCGTCGCGTCGAACTGCTGCGGGAACGCCCACAGGGACTTCACCGGCGTGGAGATCGCCAGCGGGTCTCCGAAGCGGTCGACGATGCGGCCACGGTGCGCGGGCACCTCGAGCTCGCGCGAATAGCGCGCGGCGCCGCGCTCCTGCAGGAACACGTTGTCGAACCATTGCAGGTACAGCGCGCGCGACGCGAGCACGCCGAACGCCGCGGCCATCGCCGCGAACAGCATGGCGGCGCGCAGGCCCGGCAGCTTCAGCACGGCGCTGACGCCCGCCTTCGACGGCGGCCGCGTCATCGCGCGCCCTCGCCGGTAACGACTTCGATGCGCCTGGAATCGGGCAACTGCATCTTGAGCTGCTCGCGCGCGATCTTCTCGATGCGCGCGGGCATGCCCCAGGTCGACTGCTCGAGCGACAGCTTGCCGTACTCGGTCTCGAAGCCGCGCGCGTCGGCCTGCGCGCGCTCGAGGTCGACGAACAGCTTGCGCGACTGGTGGCGCGCGGTGACGAGCGAGAGCGCGCAGGCGACGAGGATCGCGAGGAGCAGCAGGTTGACGCGCGTCATGCGGCGATTCCCGCGTCGAAGAAGTCGTCGGGCAGCGGCGCCACCGTGCGCTCGGCGACGCGCAGCACCGCGCTGCGCGCACGCGGGTTGGCGTCGCACTCGGCATCGGACGGCTTGATCGCGCGGCCGATGGCGGCGAGCGGCGGCGTCGGCAATTGCGTCGCCTGCAGCGACAGCCGGTCGAGGCGCGGATCGCCGCGCCACGGCTTCGAGTGCGCGGCGATGAACCGCTTGACGATGCGGTCCTCCAGCGAATGGAAGCTGATCACCGCGAGCCGTCCGCCGGCGGCGAGGCGCGCAGTCGCGCGCGGCAGCGCGAGCTCGAGTTCCTCCAGTTCGCGGTTCACGAAAATCCGCAGGGCCTGGAACGTCCGCGCGGCCGGATCCTGACGCCAATCACCCCGCGTGCGCGTGCCGATGGCTTGCGCCACGGCCGCGGCCAGTTGCCGTGTGGTGACGATGGGCTCCCGCGCGCGCACCGCAACAATTGCGCTTGCAACCGACTGAGCAAACCGTTCTTCGCCATAGTCGCGGATGACTCCGGTGAGTTCGCGCAGGCTGGCGCGGGCAATGAATTGCGCGGCCGATTCGCCGCGGGTCGGGTCCATGCGCATGTCGAGCGGACCGTCGTTACGGAACGAGAAGCCGCGCGCGGCAACATCGACCTGCGGGGAGGAGATACCGAGATCGAGCAGCACACCGTCGACGAGGGAAAGGGCGAGCTCGTCGAAAACGGCGGGCATTTCGGAAAACCACGCGCGGCGGAAAACGAATCGGGGGTCGTCGATCGCATGCGCCGCACGCGCGGCGTCGGGATCGCGATCGAGTGCGACGAGGTGGCCGCGCGCGGCCAGCGCCGCGAGGATGCGTCGCGCATGGCCGCCGCGGCCGAACGTCGCATCGACGTAGGTGCCGTCGCCGCGGATGGCCAGCGCTGCGATGGCTTCATCGGCGAGGACGGCAACGTGCGCATCGGTCACAACGAGAAGCCGGCGAGCTCGGGCGGCAGATCGCCGGCGTCGAAGGCGACTGCGCGCGCGGTCTGCGCGTCCCACGCCGCGGCATCCCACAGCTCCAGCCGATGTCCTTGCCCCACGAGCACGACATCCTTCGTGAGCGATGCAAAGTCGCGCAGCGGCGGCGGCACCAGCACGCGTCCCGCGGCGTCGATGTCGACGTCCTCGGCATGGCCAACCAGCAGGCGTTGCAGCGCACGAATGCGTTCGTCGAACGACGACTTCGACATGAGCTGCGACTGGATCGGCTCCCACGCATCGACCGGATAGACGAGCAGGCAGCGGCCGGGATCGGCAGTGATGACTATGCGGCCGCTGCCATTGGCGAGCGCGGCACGGTTGCGCGACGGGATTGCGAGGCGCCCCTTGGCGTCGAGCGCAAGGCGCGCGATGCCCCGGAACAACGGCAGCTCCCCGCGCTCCTTTCCGTCGTCCCGCCCCGTCATTTCGTCCACGTCGCCCTCCCTGAAAGTCAAATGTGAGTGGTCACTGACGCAGCATCGATGTTGTCGCAAGATCGATGCTTTTCACCCACTTTGACCCACTTTTTACCACTTGGACGCGACTATACGCGCGCAGCGGGAAGCCGGTCAACTATTTCTTTTTGCGAACAAGGACTTACGACGGAAATCCAACACAAAAAGTTTCTCCAGCAAAAATAGCGACTTAGGAGATATTTAGAAGGTGATTGACGAGATATTGACGATGCGATCGAACGAATGTTCGACAGCGTGACGACCCATTGGCATGGGTGCAGCGCGAAAACGCTTCGGACGGCCGCGAACGCTTATGCCGGTCGCATGAAACCGCGTCTTTTGTCGCCCCGGCGCCGACGTCTCGCGCGCGCGTGCCCGAGTATGGCGACAACGGCGTTTGCCACAGCCGCCGCCGCCAGCGGCGCGTCATTCACGCCACTGCGACGCACCGTCGCCCGGCGCGGGACCGACATTTGCTACGAGTTTGCGAAGGAATGTGCGAAACTTGCCGCCGATCGCAAGGCCTTCGGGAGATCACCATGTGCCGTCTCGTATTCATGCTCGTCGCCGCCGCAATGTTGGGCGGCTGTGCAACGTCCGATCGTTTCACGTACGGGCGCCAGGATCCGTTCATCTGGTTCCTGAGCGGCATGCCTGCACCGTATGATCTCAACTGGCCGAAGAACACCGTGCCCGAATTGCCGGTGCTCAACCCGCCGGACTACACGCCGATTGCGCCCATGCAGCCGCTCGACTATCCGCGTGGGTGGAATCCGGACCATCCACCGCTGATCTCCCCGGATGCAGGCACACCTTCACCCACGACCGACGCTGGCGTCGATGCACGCGACGCCGCACCGCAGCCAGCGCCTTGCAGCGACGCATGCGACGGCGTCACGCCGCTGCTTGCGCCGCATGCTGATGCTCGCGCTGACGTTCGCGAGCCTGCTGCCGGCCCTGTCGCACGGCGCTGACACCGACTCCACAGTCGCAACTCCGGAAGCGCCCGCTGCTTCCACCTCCGCTGTACCCGCGGAGATCCCGGCGCGCAAAGACGCGTTTCCCTATCGGGTGAGCGTCGACGCGCCGTCGGCGCTGCGTGCGCTTGTCGCGTCCAGCGTCGGTCTCGTGCGCTGGCAGGATTTTGCCGACATGACGGCGCCGCTGTTCGACCGCCTGGCGCGCGATGCGATCGGCGAAACGCAGGATGCGGCCGGCGCGCTCGGCTGGTTTTCGCCGCACGTCGAAATCACCGTCGACGCGCGCGCGGATCCGGCAAAGGTGACGCTCAGCGTCGTTCCGGGCGAGCCGACGCGCATCCGCGACGTGCATGTGCAAGTCGAAGGTCCGGCGGCGACGGATATCCCCACCGGCACTGGCGCGATCGCGCGGCTGCAGGGCGACTGGCGCCTGCCGCAGGGCGACGTGTTCACGCAGGCGCGCTGGTCGTTCGCCAAGAGCACGGCGGTGTCGTCGCTCGCAGGCGCGGGCTATGCCGCCGCGGCGATCACCGCGAGCGAGGCGGCCATCGATCCCGATGCGCGCGCTGCCGACCTCGACGTGACACTCGGCAGCGGGCCGCTGTTCCGCTTCGGCGACATGCGCATCAACGGCCTCAAGCGCTACACGCCCGACCTCGTCCTCAACTACAGCACGATCCGCAAGGGCGACGCGTACGAAGTGCAGTCGCTCGACCAGCTCGTGCGCCGTCTCAACGCCACCGGTTATTTCGCGAGCGTGCAGGCGACGATCGCCGCGAACCCCGCGCAGGCGGACGCGGCGCCGGTCGACGTCGCCATCATCGAGGCGCCGACCAAGCGCATCGATGCCGGCATCGGGTATTCCACCGACACGCGCTTTCGCGCCAACATCAGCTATCGCGACGTCGATGTCGACAACCACGCGCGACAATTCGTCGTCGATGCGCGGCTCGAGGAAAAGCTGTCGAGCTTCGCGGTGCGCGTCGCGGCCCCGCCCTCCGCCGCCGGATGGATCGACAGCGTGCGCACCGAGCTCGGTCGCACCGATATCGAGAACCTCGTCACCGCGACCGCCGTCACAGGCGTGCGCCGACAGGGAATCGACGAGCGCAACAACTGGGACTTCGGCGCCGCCTACTACTTCGACTGGCAGGCGCCGCAGGGGGCCGACAACGTGACGTCGCATGCGCTCTATGTCGATGCGATCCGCACGTGGCGGCGCACTGATGACCTGGTCGCGCCGACGCGCGGCTACAACGTCGCGCTGCAAACCGGCGTCGGCGTCCCGGGCGCGTCGAGCCGCGGGTTCACGCGCGTGATCGCGCAGTTCGCCGCATGGCGCCCGCTGTCGCGCGACCTCGAGCTGTCGATGCGCGCCGAAGCGGGCGCGGTCGTCGCGAGCTCGCGCGTGGGCATTCCATCGGCGCTGCTGTTTCGCACCGGCGGCGATACCACGGTGCGCGGCTACGCATTCCAGAGCCTCGGCCTCAAGGACGGCGACGCGATCGTTCCCGGCCGCTACTACGCGGTGGCGAGCGGCGAAGTGACGAAGTGGCTGACCGAAACGCTCGGCATCGCCACCTTCGTCGACGCCGGCAACGCCGTCGACACGCCCCGCGACTTGCAGCACCTCGCGCTCGGCTACGGCGTCGGCGCACGGCTGCGTACGCCGATCGGGCCGTTTCGCCTCGACGTCGCGTATGGCAAGGACGTCCACCAGCTGCGCGTGCATTTCTCGGTGGGGCTCGCGTTTTGAGCACTCCCGCGCACGCGCCGGCGACGCCGGCGGCACGCGGCCGCGCGCGGCGCGTCGCGCGCGCGCTCATCTGGTCGGCCGCAGCAGTCGCAGCACTGCTGATCGTGCTCGTTGCCAGCGTCACCGTGTTCGTCGGCTCGGAAACCGGATTGCCGTACGTGATCCGGCAACTCACGCGGCTCACCGACGGCCGGCTCGAGATCGACGGCGCGCACGGATCGCTGCTGTCGAAGCTGCAAGTCGCAGAATTGCGCTGGCGCGGCGCGACGACGACGATCGTCGCGCACGATGTCGTCGTCGAGTGGCAGCCCTCGGCGCTCGCGCGACGCGAACTGCGCGTCAATGCGCTGGGAGCGAGCGCGGTCGAGTTGTCGGTCGCACCCTCGAGTGGCGAGTCAGCGTCGACGCTGCCGCGTTCGCTCGGACTTCCTCTCGATGTCGTCATCGAGCATGCCAGCGTGACGACGTTCGACTGGGCGCTCGGCGCGCGCGAGGGGCGCGTCACCGGGATCGCGTTCGGCTATCGCGGCGGGCGGCAGCAGCACCGCTTCGACGACGTGACCCTTGCATTCGAGCGTGGCCGGATCAGCGGCGCGGTGAGCTTCGCCGCGTCGCCGCCGTTTGCGACGGCCGGGCGCATCGCCTTTGCCGGCAGCGATGATCTTGCCGGCGTCGAGGCCGATGCGACGCTCGACGGCGTGCTCGCGCGCCTCGGCGTCACGGCGCAAGGACGCGCCGGCGATGCGCGCTTCACGGCGCACGCGCAGATGACGCCATTCGCGCAAGCGGCGATCGACACGCTCGATGTCGACGCGACCAACGTCGACATCGCGGCGTTCGCGCCGCAATGGCCGCACACGTCGCTGGCGCTCGGCGCACACGCGACGCCCGCCGCCGGCGGCTTCGCCGGCCGCTTCACGCTCACCAATGCCGCATCGGGACGCATCGACGCGTCGCGCATCCCGCTGCAGTCGTTGGCCGCCGAGTTCGCGCAGCAAGGCTCGACGATCACGTTGCGCGACATCGATGCGCAGATCGCCGGCGGCGGACACGCAGCCGGCAACGCGACGCTCGGACTCGATACGCGCCAGGCAACGGCGACACTCACGCTCGATGGCGTCGACCTCAACGCGATCGACGGCGCGCTCGTCGCGTCGCGCATCGGCGGACGGCTGCGCGCGACCGTCGACGCCGATGCGCAGCTGTTCGACGGCGTCCTCGCCGATCGCAGCCGCGCATTGTCGCTCGCGTTCGCCGCGCGCATCGCCGAGCGGCGAGTGACGCTGTCGCGCGCGCGCCTCACGGCCGCCGCGGGAACGCTCGACGGGCGCGGCGAGATCGCGCTCGATGGCGCGCGCGCGTTCACGCTGCATGCCCACGCGACGCATTTCGATCCGTCGCGCGTCGGCGCGTTTCCCGCCGGCGCGCTCGAAGGCGAGGTCGCGCTGCGTGGCACGCTCGAGCCTTCGTGGTCGGTCGTCGCCGACGCGACGCTCGCGCCGGGTGCGCGGCTCGGCGCCCAACCGGCGTCGGGCAACGCGCACGCAGCGCTGGCCGCCGGAGTCGCGCGCGATGTCGCGCTCGACCTGCGAGTCGGCCAGACGCACCTGAGCGCCTCGGGAAACGCCGGCAGGCCAGGAGATGCGCTCGCGTTCGCCGTCGATTCGCCGCGCCTCGCCGACATCGCGCCGTTGCTGCCCGCCAGTGCGCGACTGCAGGATGGCGCGCTGCATGCACAAGGAACGCTGGCGATCGAGCCCTCGGGTATCGCCGGCCAGGTCGACGCCCGAGCCAGCCGGTTGCGGCTGGCCGACGGCGTGGCGATTGCCACGCTCGCATTCCACGCGAAGGTCGGCACGCCCGGCGATCCGCGACATCCGCTGCCGCTCGCGCAGCGCACGCTCGAGATCGACGCCGAGGCGACCGGAATCGCCAATCCGACGCACGCACTGCAACGCGCGCGCGTCAATGCGCAAGGCTCGCTTGCCGCGCACACGTTGCGTGTAGAGCTCGCCAGCGCCACCGACACGATCGCCGCCGGTGCGCACGGCGCGCTGGACAGCGCACGCGACGCTCCGCTGGCATGGCGCGGCACGCTCGACAGCCTCGGCGTCACCGGCACCATGGCGATCGCGCTGGCGTCGCCTGCCGCGGTGGAGATCGCCGCGCAGCGCGTGCACATCGGCGCGGCGAAGCTCGCAGTCGCCGGCGGGCACGTCGCGCTCGGCGACTTCCTGCTCGACCATGGCCGCATCGCCACGCGCGGCGCGTTCGACGGCGTGCCGCTGGCAACGCTCGCCAAGCTCGCGGGACAGCCGCTGCCGGTTGCGTCCACGCTGACGTTGCAGGGCGAGTGGTCGCTCGCGGCGACGCCGCGCATCAACGGCACGCTCGCAGTGCGCAACGAGCGTGGCGACATCTTCGCCGGCGACATCGACTCGCCGTCGCCGGCGGCGATGGCGATCGGCATTCGCAAGCTCACGCTCGATGCGCGTGCCAGCGACGACGCGTGGACCACAGACGCGACGCTCGAATCGTTGCGCGCCGGCGACGCCACCGCACACGCGACGCTGGGTGCGGGTCCGCGACCCGGTATCCCCTCCGCCGATGCGCCGCTGACGATGCGACTGCGCGCGGCGCTGACGTCGCTCGCGCCGTTCCAGCCGTGGCTCGGCACGTCCGCCGTCGTCGATGGCCACGCCGACCTCGACATCGCCGTGACCGGCACACCGCGCGCACCGGTGTTCACCGGAACGCTCGCCGGCGACGGCCTGCGCATCGACGCGCCGCAATGGGGAATCGCGCTGTCCGACGGTACGCTGCGCGCATCGCTGGCGCAAAACGTGGTTACGCTCGACAGCTTTGCGTTCAAGGGGGGCGATGGACGCTTCACCGCCAGCGGTACGCTGGCCCGCGCGAGCGCGGGCGGCGACGGCGCGCACGTGACGTGGCACGCCGACAAGTTTCGCCTGCTCAATCGTCCCGACCTGCATATCGTGGTCAGTGGCGACGGCACGATCGCGACCGCGCCGCAGAAGCTCGCGCTCTCCGGCAAGATCGCCGTCGACGAAGGCCGTGTCGTCTATTCGCCGCAAGCTGCATTGCTGGGCGACGACGTCGTCGTCAAGGGGCGGCCGCAAAGGGATGCGGCACGTCGCAGCGCGCGCATTCCGGCGCTGCTGCTCGATCTCGACGTCGACCTGGGGCGCGCGATGACGTTCAGCGGCGAGGGGCTCGAGACCGCGCTGGCCGGCGGCGTGCACGTGACGACCGCGAACGACGGCACGCTCGACGCCAAAGGCACGATCCGCGCGGTGCGCGGCACCTACTACGCGTTCGGCCAACAGTTGACCATCGACCGCGGCGCGCTGATCTTCGACGGGCCGCTCGACAATCCGGCGCTCGACATCGTCGCGCTGCGCAAGAACCTCGCCGTGGAAGCGGGTGTCGCGCTGACCGGCACCGTGCGCGTGCCGCGCATCCAGCTCACGTCGAATCCGCCGGTTCCCGACGGTGAAAAACTGTCGTGGCTCATCACCGGCCAGGCGCCCGGGCGCGGCAGCGCCGCGGACACCGCCGCATTGGCGGCCGCGTCTTCGTTCCTGCTGGGAGGCAATGGCCGGCCGATCGGCGCGCGGATCGCGCAGCAGTTCGGGCTCGACGACATTGCCGTACGCAGCGCCGATACCGGCCTGGCGGGATCGTCGTCGGGCGCATCGGGCGCTTCGGGCCAGGTCGTCGCGATCGGCAAGCGCCTGTCGAACCGGTTGACGCTCGTCTACGAGCAGGGCCTCACCGTCGCCACCAACGCGTTGCGGCTCGAATACGCGTTGTCGCGCACGCTGACGCTGCGCGTTGAAGCCGGGACGGTCAGCGGCGTCGGTATCTTCTTCCGCCGCTCGTACGACTGATCACTCGACGGGCAGGTACTTCGCCAGGAAATCGCCCATTCGCCCGTAGAAATCGAAGCGATTCTTCTCCAGCAGGAAGCCGTGGCCCTCTTCCTGGTAGACGACCCATTCGACCGGCGTGCCATTCTTCTGCAGCGCGTCGCGCATCCTCTCTCCGTGCACGATCGGCACGCGACGGTCAGACCCGCCGTACGCCATTAATACGGGCGCCTTGATGCGCGACGCATTCTCGAGCGGTGATACCGCTTTCAACATGGCGGCGTCGGTGTCGGGGTCGCCCATCATTTCCTTGGCCGCGTACTTGATGTAGTCCGAATCCGAGAAATCGGACCACGTCACCGAGAACATCAAGCCGATGTCGCTCACGCCGACGTAGTTGACGCCGCATCGCCAGCGATCCGGATCGCGCGACAGCCCTTCCATCACCGCGTATCCGCCGTAGCTCGCGCCGACGATGCATGCGCGCTTCGGATCGATCGTCCCCTGCTTCGCGAGCCAGTCCATGCCGTCGTTGAGATCGTCCTGCATCGCGCGGCCCCATTGCTTCCATCCGGCCTCGAACAGCTTCTTGCCCCAACCTTCGCTGCCGCGATACTCGGGCTCCAGCACCGCATACCCCATCGTCGCGAGATACGCCGCCTCCGGATTCCATTGCCAATGGGTCCCGCGCATGAACGGGCCGCCATGCACGAGCATGATCAGCGGCAGGTTCTTCGCCGCGCCCCCGCGCGGCAGCGTCAGGAAAGCGGGAATCTCGAGTCCGTCGCGTGCGGGGTAGCGCACGGCCTTGCGCAACGGCATCTTCGACGCGTCGACGTCCTTGCGCATCGCCCCCAGGTATTCGAGCTTTCCGGCCGCGGCGTCCAGCAGGTACCACGTGCTGGGGCTGGAGTCGGAGAACGACGTCACGAGATAATTTTGGTCATCGCCACGCGCGATCCAGTTGGCGGTGTCGGGCAACGCCTTGTCGACGGCCGCCTGGATGCGCGCCCAGTCGTCGTCGAACCATGCGGTGCCGGCGCGTTCGACGTCATAGCGCATGCCGACGACTTTTTTCTTCTGGCGATCATAGATGATGCCGGCGGCGAAGTCGGCGCGCGGATAGGCGGCGAGCTCGATTCCAGGCGCCTTCTTCACCGGATCCCAGCGATACAACGCGAAGGTATCGCGCCCGACGTTCGACGCGACAATCATGCCGCCGTCACCGTCGAATGCAACAGGCAGCGTCTGCGCATCACGCAATCCGTATTCGCCGATCAGCACCCACGCCTCGCTGCCGGGAGGGCGCCACCAGCTGCGCGTGATCAGTGATTTTTCGTCGGTCACCGCGCCGCGCAGGCGACCACCTTCGTCGGCAACCCATCGCATCACGTTGCCGGGCTTGTCCAGCGACTCGAGCGTCTTGCGCCCGGTTTCGGTGTTGACGCGATAGACGTCCGTGCCGGCCCTGGGAGCGGGGACGTTCACGAGGATGTCGTCGCTGCCATCGTTCAGCGTGCGCAACAGGAACATGCCGCGCGCCACCATCACGCCGCTATCCCGCTGCATCTTGTACGTCGGGGCGAGCAGGCGCGTGCTCCTGCCCTCGCGGTCGACAGAGAACAGTCCGCCGCCATGCTGTTCACCCAGCCCGGATTGCGCGTCGTAAACGCTGTAGACCAGCCGGTTGTCGTTGACCCACGAAAAATTCGCGATGTCGTAGCCGTCAACGACCGCGACCACCTTGGGATCGCGATTGGCGATCGACATGACGGCGATGCCGATGCGTCCTTCGGTGGACGGCACCAGCGCGGCCAGGTACTTGCCCGACGGCGAAAGCGCGACCTGCCGGAAGTCGGGATTGCGGAAATAGGGCTTGGGATCGACGGTATGGGCGCCCGCCATCGTGGTGAAAAGGATTGCCGCGATCGACAGCATCATGAAGACACGCTTGAGCATTGGACGAACCCCGGCAGATGGAACTTCGCGACTTGCACCCGTCGCAAGACCGTGACCGGAAAGCTTGCGGCGGGTCAATGACTGCATCGACATGCAGAAGCGCACATGAGTGACTCGGCACTGCATTCGCAACTGGCGCGCCCGACAGGATTCGAACCTGTGACCCTTGGCTTCGGAAACCAATACTCTATCCAACTGAGCTACGGGCGCGAGGGCGTCGATTGTAGCTTTCATGGGGTGCAAGCGTCCAGATAGATCCCGTCGTTGGGTATAATCGAAGTCTTGCCCGCATCAACCCGATCATCCATCCCGCCGCGACCATGTCGGAAGACCACCAGCACGAATCCCTTATCAAGACGCCCAAGCAGCTCGCCATCGTCGTCGCACTCGCCTTTCTCGTGCCGATCACCGTCATCGGCCTGCTGTCGCAAATCCTGACGAGCTCGATGACCGGCAAGAAAGACGACGAAGCGGCGCGGCGCATGCGCATCATGCCGGTCGGCGTCGTCGATGTCGCCGACCCCAATGCGCCGCATGTCACGCTGAGCGGCGAACAGGTATTTGCGCAAGTCTGCAAGACATGCCACGAAGCGGGCCTCGCCGGTGCGCCGAAGATGGGCGACAGCGCCGCATGGGCGCCGCGCATCGCACAGGGCGCCGATACATTGTTCAAGCATGCGATCGCCGGTTTCACCGGCAAGACCGGCATGATGCCGCCAAAGGGCGGCAATCCTGAACTCGCCGACGACGATGTCGAGCGCGCGGTTGTCTATATCGCCAATCACTCCGGCGCACATCTGCAGGAACCGCCGGCGAATGCGGTTGCCGCGACGCCTGCCGCGGGCGCGGTTACTTTGGCCCCCGTTGCCGCGCCCGTCACGGTCGCGGCAGCGACGACGACTGCCGCCACGGCGCAGGCCGCGCCAGCCGCCAAGGCCGACGGCAAGAGCGTCTACGAAGGCACCTGCCACGTGTGTCATGGCGCCGGAATCGCCGGCGCGCCCAAGTTCGGTGACAAGGCCGCATGGGCGCCGCGCATCGCCGAGGGCCTGCCGACGCTGCACCAGCATGCGTTGAAGGGTTACCAGGGCAAGACCGGCGTAATGCCACCGAAGGGCGGCAACACCGCGCTCGCTGATGCGGACGTCGAAGCGGCGGTCGACTACATGGCGGCGGCCGCGAAGTAGCGCGCCGCGCCGGTGTCCGCGCCGCAATGGATTCCTGGCGCGCGACGCGCCCCTGCAAATCGGGGTCGGAGTCGAATCGTTCGACTCCGACCCCGATTGCTATTGATTGGGCTCCGACCCCGGTTATTCTTGTTGCGCGACGCCGGGGGGCTGCGCCACATCAGCGCGCCACCAGCGCCTTCAGCGCGCGCAATCGCGCGACTCCCGTCGCCTTTTCCTGCGCCGCCTCGCCGGCAGGCAGCGGCGCGCCGCTGTAGCGCAGGTCGTCCTGGGCGAGCTCGCCCAGGAAGCGTGACGGCGCGCAATCGACGCGTCCGCCGGCGCGCTTGCGCGCGCGGCAGAACGACAGGTGCAAAGAGCGCTGTGCGCGCGTGACGCCGACATACATCAGGCGGCGCTCTTCCTCGACGTTGCCCGCGTCGACCGCTTCGCGGTGCGGCAGGATGCCTTCCTCGACGCCGATCAGGAACACGTGCGGAAACTCCAGCCCCTTGGCGGCGTGCAGCGTCGACAGGTGCACGGCGTCGGTGGCGTCGCCTTCGCGGCCTTCGAGCAGCGTGATCAGTGCGATCATCTGCGTCAGCTCGAGCAGCGTCTTGCCGTCCTCGTCGCCCTTGCGCGACAGCCAGTCGACGAAGTCCTGCACGCTCTTGCCGCGACTCTGCGCGTCGCGCTTGTCGAACGTCGCGACGAGGTAGTCGTCGTAGCCGATCCCCTGCACGAGCTCGGCGAGCAACCTGCCGGCGGGTTCGCGCGGTGCGCGGTGGCGCAGGCCGTTGATCAGTGCGCAGAACCGCTGCAACGTTTCGCGCGCGCGCGGCAGCGCGCTGGCATTGAATTCGGGTGCGAACACCGCGGCGAACAGGCTTTCGCGGTTCAGCGTCGCCACTTCGCCGAGCCTGGCGAGCGTCGCCTCACCGACGCCGCGCTTTGGCGTCGTCACCGCGCGCACGAACGCCGGATCATCGTCGTCGTTGGCGATGAGCCGCAGGTACGCGACGATATCCTTGATCTCGGCGCGCTCGAAATACGATTGACCGCCCGACAGCACGTAGGGAATGGCCGCCGCGCGCAACGCCGTTTCCACCGCGCGCGCCTGGTGGTTGCCTCGATATAGCACCGCGAAGTCGCCGTACTTGCCGCGCTGCTCGAAGCGTCGCGCCGATATCGCCGACGCGACCGTCTCCGCTTCGGCCTCGTCGTCGGCGCAGCACGCGATGCGAATGGTGTCGCCGGTCCCCAGCTCGCTCCACAGCTTTTTCGCGTGCAGCTTCGGATTGTTGGCAATCAGCGCGTTCGCCGAGCGCAGGATGCGCACGCTGGAGCGGTAGTTCTGCTCGAGCTTGATCACGCGCAAGCCGGGATAGTCGTCGTGAAGGCGTGCGAGGTTCTCGATCGTGGCACCGCGCCAGCCGTAGATCGCTTGGTCATCGTCGCCGACCGCAGTGAACACGCCGTTCGCGCCGACGAGATGGCGAAACAACGCATATTGCGCCGGATTGGTGTCCTGGTACTCGTCGACCAGCACGTGCGCGAACCGCGACGACCAGCGCAGCGCGGCGTCGGCGTCGCGTTCGAACAGCGCGAGCGGGCGCACGATCAGGTCGTCGAAGTCGACCGCCTGGTACGCGGCCAGCGTGTCGGCGTAGCGCGCGTAAGCCTGTGCGGTGACGCGCTCGTCGTCGTCCTGCGCGAGCGTGAGCGCCTGCGACGGCGTCACCAGCGCGTTCTTCCATTGCGAGATCCGCCATTGCGCGGCGCGCGCGCGGCCGCGGTCGGAGGTGGCGACGAGCTCGCCGACGACCGACTCCAGGTCGGATGGATCGAAGATCGAGAAGCCGGGCTTCAATCCCATCGCCTTGGCTTCGCGGCGCACGATCGAAAGGCCGAGCGCGTGGAACGTGGCGATCGTCAATGCGCCGTCGCCGCCGGGCTTCGCGGCGTCGCGCTGCAATGCGTGCGTGCGCTCGCGCATCTCGCGCGCCGCCTTGTTGGTGAACGTGATCGCAACGATCTTCGCCGGCGCCATCCCGGCGTCGCAAAGATGCGCGATCTTGGCAGTGATCACGCGCGTCTTGCCGCTGCCGGCGCCGGCGAGCACGAGCAACGGCAGGTCGGTGGTGCGCACCGCGTCGCGCTGCGCGGGGTTCAGGGGAAAGCTCATCGATGGCCGTTTGCTAGAATCGATCGCGATTGTAGTGACCGTGCATGCAAAGCGTAAGACTTGACGGCATGCGCCGATTGAATGACGAAACAGGAACGAGGCAACGTGGCGCGCTACGCGATCGGCGACATCCAGGGCTGTCATGCGGAATTTCGCGCGCTGCTCGCGATGATCGATTTCGATGAAGCACGTGACCACCTGTGGCTGGTAGGCGACCTCGTCAATCGCGGCCCCGATTCGCTGGCGGTGCTGCGAGACGTCGTCGCGCTCGGTAACGCGGCGACGACCGTGCTCGGCAACCACGACTTCCACCTGCTGACGATCGCCGCGGGCCACCGCGCGCCGCATCGCGGCGACACGCTCGACGCGATCCTGGCGGCGCGCGATCGCGAGCGCCTCGTCGACTGGCTGCTGCATCGGCCGCTGTGCGTCGCCGACGGCGACTGGCTGCTGGTTCATGCGGGGCTGTTGCCGGGCTGGACGGCCGGAGATGCGGCGGCATTGTCGCGCGAAGTCGAGGCGACACTGGCCGGCAACGACGCGGCGCGCTTCCTGTCGGTGCTCTACGGCGACGAACCGGCGACGTGGCGCGACGACCTCCAAGGCGACGACCGCCTGCGCGCGATCGTCAACGCATTCACGCGGATGCGCTTCTGCACGGCCGACGGGCAGATGGAGCTGCGCGAAAAGCGCGGCCCCGCCTTCACGCCGGCGGGCTTCACGCCCTGGTTCCTGCAGCCCACGCGGCGTAGCGCCGCGCAGACGGTCGTCTGCGGTCACTGGTCGACGCTGGGACTCGCGATCACGCCCAACATGCTGATGCTCGACAGCGGCTGCCTGTGGGGCGGCACGCTCACGGCGATCGATCTCGAGACGCGCCGGCTGTTCCAGGTGCCGTCGCGTGCGCCGGTTTTACCGATGCATGCGTTCTCGTCGGCGTCGATTGGGGCGCTGGCAGCGGCGCCAGTGCACGACGAATAGCGTCTTCGGCGAACGCCGCGAGCTCGCGCCGCGAGCGACCCGCGGCAGGCACCGGCGGCAGCGCGGTGATTTCGACGACATGCGCACGCGCGCCGCAGACGCGCCAGAACGAGCGCAGGAACGACGTGTCGCCCGCGTATTCGGGCGCCAGCGAATGCCTGCCGTCGGCGTAGGTGTAACGGAGCGCGATCGGCTGCACGCGGCCATTGGCGTCGATCACCGGCTGCAGCAATGATCCGTGGAACTTGAGCAGCTTGGTGCCGTCGGTCGTCGTGCCTTCGGGAAACACCGCGAGGCGATCGCCGCGCGCGAGCGCATCGGTGGCCATCGCATTGACGCGCCGCATGTCGGCCTTGCGCGCGCGCTCGAGGAAGATCGTCTGCGTGTCGCGGAGCAGCCTCCCGACCAGCGGCCAGCGCGCAAGCTCCGACTTGGCGATGAAGCGCGCCGGCGCCTGCGCATCGATGACGAAGATGTCGAGCCAAGACACGTGGTTGGCGAGGAACACGAGGTTGCCCTCGGCCGCGACGATCGACCCGGTGATGCGCGACTCGATCGCGAGCAACGCGAGCAGCTCGGCGCTCCAGCGGCGCACGTGCTCGCGGCGCTGCGCCGTCGTCGCGCGCGGAAACAGCAAGGTCGTGATCGCGAGCCCGCGCGCGAGGTGCCACGCCATGCGCAGCGCGCGCCACGACTGGCGCGCGCGCGATGTGCGCTGGGAAGGGTCGAGCATCGCAAAAAAAACGGCCCGTGCGTGACGGGCCGTCGTCGTTTCGGTGATTGGCGTCGATCGCCTGGCGGACCGGACGCGCGCGTCAGTAGGTGACGCGCGTCGTGCGGCCGTCCGACAGCACGCGCACGCGATCACCGGGGCGGAAATTCTCGCCGGCGTTTTCCTGCGGTATGGCGATCATCTGGCCCGAGTCGAGGCGCACGGTCACTTCGATGCCGTTGCGCTGGTTGGCGTTGTTTTCCACCGCGTTGCCGACGACGCCGCCGATGATCGCGCCGGCGATCGCACCCGCCGCGTTGGCGCGTCCGCTGCCGCCGATCGTGCTGCCGGCGATGCCGCCGATCGCCGCCCCACCCACGGTGCCGACGCCGGTATTGGGCGCGCCGAGTTGCACGTAGCGGACGCTCTCGATGACGCCCATCTCGACCGTTTGCGCGCGCATTCCCTGCCGGTATTCGTAGACGTCGCCGCGCTGCGCCGGTGCACAGGCGGCGAGCATCGACGCCGCCGCGAGCGAGCACAGAATTCTGGCTAGATTTCGCATGGAAACAATTCGTTGCATGTTGGTCACCAGGGTTGGCTGCCGAAGCTTTGATTGTATAACGTGGCTACCGCGTCGCGGTTGACGTCGTGGTTCTGTCCGCCGCGCGAACCGATCTTCAACGCGCCCAGCGTCGCCGCCAACTGGCCCGCGCGCAGCCAGTCCCAGCCATTTGCCATCGCGTACAACAATCCGGCGCGATAGGCGTCGCCGCAGCCGGTGGGATCGACCAGCGCGGCGGCGCGCGCGACGCCGATGCGGATCGCGTCGCCGCCGGCATGGATGACCGAGCCTTCGCCGCCCATCGTCACGACCAGCGCGTCGACGCGCGCCGCGATCGCCGCCTCGCTGAGGCCGGTGCGCTCCTCGAGCAGGCGCGCCTCGTAGTCGTTGAGCGTCACCACGCTGGCAGCGTCGACCATCTGCAGCAGCTCGTCGCCGCTGAACAGCGTCATCGCCTGGCCGGGGTCGAAAATGAACGGGATGTTCGCCGCGCGGAATTGCGTGGCATGATCGAGCATGCCGTCGCGGCCGTCGGGCGCGACGATGCCGATGCCCACGCTGCCGACGTCGGCGACGCGGTTGTCGTGCGAGCGACCCATCGCACCCGGATGGAACGCGGTGATCTGGTTGTCGTCCAGGTCGGTGATGATGAATGCCTGCGCAGTGAACATGTCGGCGACGTCGCGCACGCCGTCGGTGCCGATGCCGAGCCCCGCGAGGCGCTCGCGGTAGTCGCCGCCATCCTTGCCGAGCGTCGCCATCACCACCGGCTCGCCGCCCAGGCCCTTCAGGTTATAGGCGATGTTGCCGGCGCAACCGCCCCATTCGCGGCGCATGTCGCCGATCGTGAAGCACACCGACAGCATGTGCGTCTGGTCGGCGAGGATATGCCGCGCGAAGCGGTCGGGGAACACCATGATGGTGTCGAACGCGAGCGAGCCGCAGATCAGCGTGCGCATGCGGAACAAGGCCTTTGCCGCGTCGCGCGGCCGTTGCGAAAGGGGCGAAGTGTAGCGCGTCGCATCGAACGCGCGGCGCCACGCTTAGCGGGGCGTGGGCGCGGTGGCCCGCTTCATTCGGCGACGACTTCGCGGCCGATCTCGCGCACCACCGACTGCTGGCGCCGCGATACCGGCAGCGATTCGGTGATGCCGTTGAGCATCACTTCCCAATGCGCGTCGCCGTCGTTGTTGAGGCGCCGCTCGAAGCCGCGGATCGCGTCGCGCGCGACCAGGCAGTTGCGGTGCACGCGCACGAAGCGCGCGCCGAATTCACTCTCGAGCTTGGTCAGCGACTCCTCGAGCAGGTATTCGCGTTGCGGCGTGCGGATCGTGATGTACTTCAACTCGGCCTTCAGGTAGATCACCTCCTCGACCGGCACCAGCACGACGCGCGAACGCTCGGTGACGGACAGGAAGCGACGCGAATTGGCGGGCAGCTGCGACAGCCGGTCGGCGGACAGCGGCTTCAGCTTCGGTACCTTGTACAGCGCGGCCAGCAGCCGCTGCACGCGCACCGGCTTCACCAGGTAGTCGATCGCATGCACGTCGAACGCCTGCAGCGCGTGCTCGTGGAATGCGGTGGAGAACACCACTACCGGAGGATGCGGCAGCTTGAGAAGGTGGCGCGCGAGCTCGAGGCCGTCCATGTCCGGCATGTGGATGTCGGTCAGCACGAGGTCGGCAGCGGCGTTCGACAGCAGGTCGAGCGCCTCGCGACCATGCGTCGCCTCGCCGATGACGACCAGCGGCAACTGCACGGCGCAGTCGTCGAGCAGTTCGCGCAGGCGCCTTCGCGCCGGCGATTCGTCGTCGACGATGAGGATGCGCAGCGGGCTTTCGTTCATGCGTGGACTCCTGCGAGGCGCAATCCCGCGCGCCGCGCGCCGTTCGCCGGGTCGGCGGGACGGTTGCGCGCGATGCGCGGTTCGATTCGATCGGCCGGCTGCGGTGGGCTTTGCGTCCGGTACGGCAAACGGATGTGTACTTCGTAGGCGTCGGGCAGGATCCGCGATTCGAGGCGCGCCTCGGCGTCGAAATGCAGCGCGAGGCGCTCGCGGATGTTGGCGAGCGCCATCTTGTTGCCGCGCTGGTGGCGCTGGCCCTTTTCGCTGTACGGGTTGCGCAGGATCGCGTGGACTTCGCAGCGCGACAGGAAGATGTTGATCGAGATCGTGCCGCGCGCGCTCGACGACTCGATGCCGTGGTAGACCGCGTTTTCGAGCAGCGGCTGCAGCAGAAGCGGCGGCACCAGCGCATCGGCGGGCATGCTCTTGACGTTCCAGTCGACGTCGAGGCGCTCGCCGAGGCGGAGCTTCTCGAGATCCAGGTATTGCCGGCACAACTCGACTTCGTCGGCGAGCGGCGCCAGCTCGCGGTTGTCGCGCATCAGCACGCGGAAGAGGTCGGCCATGTCGTGCAGCGCCTCCTCGGCGCGGCGCGGGTCGCTGCGCACCAGCGACAGCACGCCGTTGATGCTGTTGAAGAGGAAGTGCGGACGGATGCGCGCCTGCAACGCCTGCAGCCGCGCCTCGGTGATGGCGGGCGACAAGGCCTTGGCACGCAAGCGGAAGTAGACCAGCAGCACCGCGGTCGCCACCAGCGTGAAGACGATGTGCGCAACGAAGGCGTCGTGCGCCTGCGGCAGCAGCGTGCTGACGAATGCCTCGACGCCGACCGCGACCAGCACGCCCAGCGCGAAGATCGCGATCGCCGCCGCCTTGAACGTCAGCCGCGACAGCCAAGGTGCCAGCAGCCACAGCACCGCCAGTTCAAGCAGCAGGTGGGGTTCGACGACGCCGGAAATGGTCGTCCATTCGGCGGCGAACGCCGGCAGTCCGGGGGCGCGCGCGAACGCGATCAGTGCCGCGGCACCGTTGACGGCCAGCAGGATGCGCAGCACCGTGCCCAAGTTGCGCAGGTCCGGCAATCCCGGTGTGTCGCCGTGTTGTCTTATAATCGATCGCATGGTCGCTCGCCGACAGAGGTCCGCATGCAAGCATCGTGCCCGCGTCGGCCCTTCCGGCGTCGACGGATGTCCCGAAGCTCGCTGATCCCCCGATTTCCCTGACCCAAGGACGACGGGCGCGCGTATTTTCGACAGGCCGCGCCGCCTTCGTAACCGCTCGATCATGTCACAACGCGCCAAACCGGATGCCGCTCCTTGGTCGGGCCGCTTCGCCGAGCCGATGACGGCACGCATGCAACGCTTCAACGCGTCGATCGGCTTCGACCGGCGGCTCGCCGCGGTCGACATCGACGCCTCGCTCGCGCATGCACGCATGCTCGCCGGCGGCGCCGTGATCACCGCGCAGGATCTCGCCGACATCGAGCGCGGCATGGCGAACATCCGCGACGAGATCGCGCGCGGCGAATTCGCGTTCACGACCGAGCTCGAGGACGTCCACTCCGCGATCGAAAGGCGCCTGACGGCGCTGGTCGGTGACGCGGGAAAGCGGCTGCATACCGCGCGCTCGCGCAACGACCAGGTGGCGACCGACGTGCGGCTGTGGCTGCGCGCGTCGATCGACGCGCTGGCGGCGCAATTGCGTGCATTGCGGCGCGCCTTCGCCGAGCTCGCGCTGCGTCACGCGGCGGAGATCATGCCCGGTTTCACGCACCTGCAGGTGGCGCAGCCGATCACGTTCGGCCATCACCTGCTGGCGTACGAGGCAATGTTCGCGCGCGACAGCGAGCGCTTCGCCGACTGCCGGCGCCGCGTCAACCGCCTGCCGCTCGGCAGCGCCGCGCTGGCCGGCACCAGCTACCCGATCGACCGCCGTCGCGTCGCGCGCGAGCTGGGCTTCGACGACATCGCCGGCAACTCGCTCGACGCCGTGTCCGACCGCGACTTCGCGATCGAATTCGTGTCGGCGGCGACGCTCGTCATGGTGCACCTGTCGCGCTTTGCCGAAGAGCTCGTGCTGTGGTCGAATCCGCGCTTCGGCTTCGTCACCATCGCCGACCGCTTCTGCACCGGCAGCTCGATCATGCCGCAGAAGAAGAATCCCGACGTCGCCGAGCTGGTGCGCGGCAAGAGCGCCCGCGTCGCCGGCAACCTCGCGGCGCTGGTGGTGCTGATGAAAGGCCAGCCGCTCGCGTACAACAAGGACAACCAGGAAGACAAGGAGCCGCTGTTCGACACCGTCGACACGCTCGACGACTGCCTCGCGATCGTCACCGACCTCGTCGCCACCGGACTCGCGCCGGTGCCGGCGCGCATGCGCGCGGCAGCGCGCGAGGGTCACGCCACCGCCACCGATTTCGCCGACTACCTGGTGCGCAAGGGCGTGCCATTTCGCGACGCGCACGAGGCGGTCGCACGCGCCGTGCGCCATGCCGAAAGCCGCAACGCCGACCTGTCCGACCTGCCACTCGCCGACCTGCGCGGCTTCGCCTCGATGACAGGCGACGACGTCTACGCGGTGCTGACGCTGGAAGGATCGGTGGCAAGCCGCGACCACGAAGGTGGCACGGCGCCGGTGCGCGTGCGCGCGGCGGCGCTCGCGGCGCGCGCGGCGCTCGATGCCGAAAATACCGCAGCGGCGCAACGCTGACGCGCGCGCCGTGCGCGTTCATTCAATTTTGCAAAAGGAATGCCGACGATGAGCGCAGCGGACAACGACAGCACCTCCGGAAGTGTCGCTTTCCTGGGATTGGGCGTCATGGGATTTCCGATGGCAGCACACCTCGCGCGCGCCGGCCGTCGCGTGACCGTCTACAACCGCAATGCCGACAAGGCGGCGAAGTGGGTGGAAATGCATGGCGGCCAGCGCGCGGCGACCCCCGCCGAGGCCGCGAAAGGCGCCGCGCTGGTGATGATGTGCGTCGGCAACGACAACGATGTGCGTGCGGTCGCCAATGGCGCGCAGGGCGCGCTCGCCGGCATGGCCCAGGGCGCCATCCTGGTCGACCACACGACGGCATCGGCGGACGTCGCGCGCGAGATCCATGCGGCGGCAGCGGCGAAAGGCGTCGGCTTTCTCGACGCGCCGGTGTCCGGCGGCCAGGCAGGCGCGGAGAACGGCAAGCTGACGATCATGGTCGGCGGCGATGCCGGGACGTTCGCCCGCGCCGAAAGCACGATGGCGCATTACGGGCGGGCAGTGACGCTGATGGGCGGTCCGGGCAGCGGCCAGTTGACGAAAATGGTCAACCAGATCTGCATTGCCGGGCTGGTCCAGGCGTTGTCGGAAGGCATCGATTTCGCGCAGCGCGCGGGCCTCGACGCCGATCGAGTGCTCGATGTCATCAGCAAGGGCGCCGCGCAATCGTGGCAGATGGAGAATCGCGGCAAGACGATGATCGCCGGCAAGTTCGACTACGGCTTCGCTGTCGACTGGATGCGCAAGGACCTGGGCATCTGCCTCGACGAAGCGCGCAACAATGGCGCGGCGCTGCCGATTACCGCGATCGTCGACCAGCTCTACAGCCGCGTGCAGGCGCGCGGCGGCGGGCGATGGGACACGTCCAGCCTGATCCGGCTGCTGCGCGACGCGTGAAACGCGCCGCTCGTGCCGCGTCGGTGGCGACACTGGCGCTGCTGGCGCTCGCGCTGCCGGCGATCGCACAGGTGACCTTCGCCAACGGCTGGATGCGACCTGTCGCCAGCGGAGACGCAAGCGCCGAGGCCTACGTGGATCTCGACGTGCAAACTGCGCAAACGCTGGTCGCGGCGGCGACGCCCATCGCGCGCGCCGTCGAGCTCGTCGAAGGCCTTGTCGTCGGCAAGAACTACCGCACGCGCGTCGTCGACGCGTTCGAGCTTCCCCCCCACGCGACCTTTCGCTTCGCCCGCTATGCGAACGTGCTGCGCCTGCGTGACATCGGGCGCGATGCCCGCGTGGGCGACGTGGTGGCGATGCAGTTCACATTGCGCGACGGCCGCGGGGGCCTGCGGACGGTGAGCGCCGGCATCCAGGTGCGCGGCATCGGCCCCGGCGTTGCTGTCGAGCCGGCGGGCCGCCTCGACGACCGCGGCCGAACGCGCAGCGACGAAGGCCTGGTGATCGACCGCGATTGAATACGCCGCGTCGCGGTCGCCGCGGCGTCAGCCGGCGGCCGCGGACGCACCCGCCGCATCGGCGTCGATGAGCACGATCGTCGTCTCGATGACGGCGGTCTTCGCGAGCATGATCGTCGCCGAGCAGTATTTTTCCTTCGACAGCGCGACCGCGCGCTCCACCGCGCGCCGGTCGAGATTGCGACCCGTCACGGTGAACGTGAAGGCGATGCGCGTGAACACCTTCGGATCGACGTCGGCGCGCTCGGCGTCGGCGTCGACGACGCAATCCACGACCGCCTGGCGCGCCTTGCGCAGGATCAGCACGACGTCGAAAGCGCTGCAGGCCGCCGCGCCCATCAGCAGCATTTCCATCGGCCGCATGCCTTCGTTGCGGCCACCCTGCTCGGGCGCGCCGTCGATGGTCACCCGATGTCCGCTGCCGCTTTGGCCGATGAATCGGACGCCTTCCTGCCAGCTGATTCGTGTTTTCATTTCGCCATGAAGTTAGTGTGCGCTTACATCAACGCAATGCGCTGATTCCATTCATCATCGTTTTTTTGTATAGGCCACATCGCAAAATGCCATTGGCATGCTGCAGTGCGACATGACAACATCCGCTGGTCTGCGGCACAAGGAGCAACTCCTTCTCCACCGCAGGTCATTCCTCCATTCTCCTCCTATGGCGGAATACTCGAGGCGCGGCCCAACGGCGGCGCCTTTTTTTTGGGCAACGTCGGTGTGCACTGCAGCGAAGCAGCGTGCTTGTGCGGATCGACTCGCCGCCTTGCGGCGCGGCCGATCCCGCGTTGACCCGAAGTCGAAAAACAGTTTACAATGCAAGACTTTGCTGAGCGACCACCCCGCCGGTGCCCAGCCGGCAGCAGCCCGGGCGTGATGCCACTTCAGCCGCAGTCGAACAACGAGCGAATGACCATGAAAACCTTTTCTGCCAGAGCCCAGGATGTCGTCCACGACTGGTACGTCGTCGACGCCACCGACAAGGTGCTGGGGCGCCTCGCGGCACAGATCGCACTGCGACTGCGCGGCAAGCACAAGCCGATCTACACGCCTCACGTCGACACCGGCGACTTCATCGTCGTCACCAACGTCGACAAGATCAAGGTCACCGGCAACAAGGCCGAGGACAAGCTCTATCACCGCCACTCGGGCTACCCGGGCGGCATCAGCACGACGAACTTCAGCAAGATGCAGGCTCGCTTTCCCGGCCGCGCGCTGGAAAAGGCCGTCAAGGGGATGCTCCCCAAGGGCCCGCTCGGCTACGCGATGATCAAGAAGCTCAAGTACTACGCCGGCGACGCGCATCCGCACTCGGCGCAACAGCCCAAGACGCTTACCCTCG
>JBDTWY010000024.1:0-47176 GCA_040006455.1 Betaproteobacteria bacterium
GCGAAAAGTAGCCCTTGTCGCGCGCGACGAAGAACATCGCGTGATTGCCGCGCACCAGCCAGTCGAGTTGCACCGACACATCGTCGGCCGCCATCGCCGTGCCGCTTCCGGCAAGCATCGATCCGGCAGTGGCGATCGCGAGCACACACCCGGTCAGTTTCCTGGTCATCATGATTTATCGCCCCTTACGTTGACAACGATGTTCATCGGCAAGACTTCTGTTGCAAGCGCGCACCTGATCCCCCTCAATGCGAACCCGGCACCCAATTGATGTACCGCCCCTCCAGCCATTCGATCACGTAGTAGAACAACAGCCCCAGCACCGACACCTCGACCAGCGCCGCGAACACCAGCGACGTCTGCATCTGCGTCGACGCGAACTGGATCATGTAGCCGAGCCCCGCCTGCGCGCCGGCGAACTCGCCGACGATCGCGCCGATCACCGCCAGCGTCACCGCGACCTTGAGTCCCGCCATCAGGTACGGCAGCGAATGGGGAACCTGGATGCGCCTCAGGATCTCGTTGCGGCTCGCGCCCACCGAGCGCATCAACGCAATCAGGTTCGGATCCACGGTCTGCAAGCCGACGAGCATGTTGATGGCGACGGGAAAGAATGCGATCACGACGATCAGCGCCACCTTGGGCGCGAGATCGAAACCGAACCACAGGATGAACAACGGGGCGAGCGCGACCTTGGGCACGGTCTGGAACAGCACCACCAGTGGATAAAGCGCGCGACCGAATTTGGCGAACCGTGCGATCACCAGCGCGACGGCGGCGCCGATGACGGCCGACAGCACGAAGCCATAGAGCACTTCCGTCGCGGTTACATAGGCTGCGAACGCGAGCTCGCGCTGGTGGTCGATCAGCACCCGCACGATGGCCGTGGGAGGCGGCAGCACGAACTCGGGCAGCTTGAAAATCCGCGACACGCCCTCCCACACGATCAGCACACCGATGAACAGCGCCAATGCCGGCAGGAAGCGCGCCAACGCACTGCGCGCACTCACGACAAAACCTGGTGTGGCATCGATGCTCGCCTGAGCAAACGACTCCGACCCCGGATGGGGAAAGGACTCCGAATGGGGAACAAACGACTCCGACCCCAATTTCGACTCCGACCCCGGATTGGGAGCGGCCGTCATGCGGCCGCCGCCTGGCGATGACCTTCCTTCAGCAACCGCCGCAGCCGCGACGTCGCGAGCGCGAACGCCGGCGCCGAGTAACTGTCCTCGTTGCGCGGATACGGCAGGTCGATCGGTATCGCCTCGATGATCTTCGCCGGATTCGACGCCATCACGTGCACTTCGCGCGACAGGAACGTCGCCTCGTCGATCGAATGCGTGACGAGCACGATCGTCTTGTGCGTGCGCTGCCAGATCTCCAGCAGGAACGCGCTCATCTCCTCGCGCGTGATCGCGTCGAGCGCACCGAATGGCTCGTCCATCATCAGCACTTCGGGGTCGAGCGCGAGCGCGCGCGCGATCGACACGCGCTGTCGCATGCCGCCGGACAGTTGCGCCGGACGCTTCTGCGCGGCGTGCTCGAGACCGACGAGCCGCAGCATGTCGGTGGCGCGCTGGTGGATCTCATCCTTGGTGCGGCCCGCGTGCGCGACTTCCATCAGCATCGCGACGTTGTCGAGCGCGTTCTTCCACGGCAGCAGCGTCGCTTCCTGGAACACGATGCCGATGCGCCGCTGGCGCACCGCTTCGATCGGCGCGACGCCCGCCACCGTCACCTCGCCTGCGGTCGGCGGCAACAGGCCAGCCAGCACCTTGAGCAACGTGCTCTTGCCGCAACCGGATGGGCCGATCAGCGACACGAACCCGCCCTTCGGCACCGACAGGCTGACGTCGTTCAGCACACGATTCACGCGTCCGGCGACCGTGTAGTCGACACAGACATTGCGCGCCATGATGTGCGCGGGCGCGCCGGCTGCGATGCTCGACGGTGTGCTCATGGCAACGATATGCGATGCCGCGCCGGTCAACCGGTCGCGGTGGCTTTCTGGAACGCCGCCCGGGATTGCAGCGTGGCGACCCACGCGGCGATCTTCGGCATCGCCGGAAGGCCGAGCGGAAAGCCGATGCAGCGCTTGACGATGGGTCCCAGCGCCACGTCGGCGAGCGAGAACTGCGCGCCCGCCGCGTATGCCGATTTCGCGAGCTGGCCTTCGAGCAGCTTGAGCTCGTTGCCGAGGTTGGTCGCCGTGTCCTTGGCGCGATCCGCTTCGGCCTTCTTGGCATCGCGAAACCCGGCGAGGTACGTAGGGTTGAGCTCGGCCAGCGTCCAGTCCATCCAGCGATCCACCTGAGAGCGTTGCGCCGCGTCGGCAGGATAAAGCGAACTCTTGGTCTTGTTCGCGAGGTAGCGCAGGATCGCGTTCGACTGCCACACCACGGTATCGCCGTCGACGAGCGTGGGCACCTTCTGCATCGGGTTCATCGCCGCGTACTCGGGCGTCGTCGTGTTCTCGAACTGCTTGCCGAAGTCCTTGCGCTCGTACGGCAGCCCGAGCTCCTCGAGCAGGAAGATCACTTTCTGCACATTGCCGGACGTCGCCCGGCCCAGAAGTTGAATCATCGTTCGTTCCTTCGCTTGCGTTGAATGGCGTGGGTCAAAGCGGCTTGTAGGCAATGCATTCGATTTCGATTTTCGTGCTGATCACCGCGCGCGCCTCCACCGTCGTGCGCGCGATGCGTCCCTCGGGAAAGAATTCCTTGAACACACCGTTGTAGCGGCCGAAGTCGCGGGCGTCTTCCAGGTATGTCGTCACCTTGACGACATCGGTGAGCTCGCAACCGGCTTCCGAGAGCACGCGCTTGACCGCCTCGAGCGTCGCGCGCGTCTCGACTTCGATCGTGCCGGTAACCATATTGCCGTCAGCATCCTTGCCGACCTGTCCCGATACGTAGACGAAGTCGCCGGCGCGCACTGCAGGATGAAACGGCAGGTTCGGATTCTTCTTGCCGAATACTTCGATGTTTGGATTGCTCATGCGTGGGGGTTCCGGAAACGAGTCAAACGGAACTTTCGATGATGTCGAGGCCGCGCTGGCGGTCGATCAGGTAGATGAGACCGGACGGATCGACGGTGACGTCGTTCGACGAAACCATGTCGTAGCCCTCCGGTACATCGGGTTCGTAAAAACCGACTTCCTTCGGCGAGAAGGGATCGGACACATCGACGAGCCGCAGTCCGCGCGCGAACCACGCGAACGGAACCACCGTGCCATGAAAGCGCTCCGATGGCTGGTGGCAGCCCATCATCGGCGGTTGCGGCGCACCGTCGGGATCGAGTCCCGGCACCTGGAAAGTCGCGATCGGCATCGGCTGCTTCTCGTGCGTGATGTCATAGACCCACGCGAACGCCGGCGCCGACGGCCGCAGCTTGGCGACGTCCTCGTCGGCGACCAGCATGATGTCGCGGCCCTTGAGCTGGGTCGGCATCCGCAGCGCGGTGTGCGTCGGATGCGGATCGGCGGGCCCGGTGTTGATGCCGGACACGAGCTTCGGTTTCGTCATGTCGGCAATGTCGAGAATGAAAAAGCCGTGGTGCCAGTACGAAACGTAGAGCCGGTCGCCGTGGCGCAGCGGATGATGGCAGCGCGGGCGCACATAGTTGTCCCACGGATATTCCTCGCCACCGGCGACGTGCTGGCCTGGAATCCACCAGCGTCCCACTTCCTCGGGCGCGTCGGGTTTGGCGAGATCGAGGATCATCATGATGTTGCCGACGTAGCCGTCCGCGGTCGGCGAGATATACGCGTAACGACCGTCGAAGTCGTAGCGGTGCACGCCGCCGCCTTCGCCGCTGACGCGCCACTTGTCGACGAGCTTCGGCTTCGACGGTGTCGACACGTCGAAGATACCGAGCCCGCCGCCGAATTCGGGCGCGCCTTCGCGGAACTTTTCGTAGTTGATCACCATCAGGTCGTTGGCGACGCGCACCTTGTGCGAATGCCAGCCCATCGGCAGGTCGAGCCTGGCGATCAACTTCGGATGCTTCGGATCGGCGACGTCGTAGATCGACGTGCCGTCCGGCGGCCGCATGTGCGAGACGTAGAGCGTGTGCTTGTCCCACCAGACCTGGCCGCCACCCGGACAATCGATATGCGCGACGAGCTTGGTATTCGACGTGCGCGCCATCAGGCGAAATTCCTCATGTCAGTTTCACGACGTCGCCGGACGCGCTGCGGCCGTAGCGTGTCAGCAGCCCGAATGCCGCGAGTGCCGGCTCGTCGCTGGCGACGAACAGGATCAGCGGATCGTTGCCGTCGTTGACGTACTCGGTCCACAGGCCGCCGGGAATCGCCACCGTGTCGAAGCGCTCGAGCGCGAAACGCTTGCCTTCGATCAACGCATGCCCGCGGCCTTCGAACGGCGCGACGAGCAGGCTAGCGGACTGCTTGATCGGCAGCGTCTTTTCGCCCGCACGCAGCATCTGCATGAAGAATGTCGTCGTCTTGTAGACCGGACCGCCGGTGAGCGGATCGATGTACTCGATCAGCAGGCCTTCGTGCTGGTTCTCCGCGTAGTCGCGATGCCGTTCCAGCAGCTCGCGCATGGCGTCGTAGCGATAGACGAACATTGGCGACGATCCGCCGACGCCGCGGAAATGATTGACGAAGCGCGGCCGCAGGCCACCGGCGCCGTAGACGCGCGCCGAGTAGTCGGTGGGGAAGCGCGCACTCTGCTTCGCCTTGGCGACGCCGGCTTCCTTGTAGTCGTGGTCGAACGCCAAGGCATTGAGGCTTTCGACCAGCGGATAGTCGAGCACCGAAAGATTGATCGCGGGCTCGTCGCCGGTGTTGCCGTGGTTGTGCCAGGTGTCGCGTGGCGTCAGCACCATGTCGCCGGGCCCGAACGTGATGTCTTCGCCTTCGACGCCGGTGAAATTCCTGTCGCCGACGAGCCCGAAGCGGATTGCGCTGGCCGTGTGCCGGTGCGGCGGCATCACTTCGTTGGGATCGTTGAGCCGGTACGCGGTGTAGAGCGTGCTGACCGTGGCGCGGCGCGGCGCGAGTCCCGGATTGATCAGCACCAGCGAGCGGCGATCGGTGTCCTCTGCCGTGATGAGTTCGGCGGAGCGATGTAACAGCGATTCGAGGTCGTCCTTGTAACTCCAGCGAAACGGCACGGGCTTCGGCCCGTTCATCAGCTGCCGGATCTCGTCGTGCTCGACGTCGGACTTCTTGGCCCAGAACGGGAAGAGGTTCTTCGCGCCGATGTCGGCGTACATCTCGCGCAACGCGACTTCCTTCGCCGCGCCCGAAAGCGTCAATTCGCGATGACTTCCCATTGATATCCTCCACCCGCCTGCACTCGACCTGCCGATAGTGCCAACCGATCGGAGCACTGTCAACCATTGATAACCAAAAACGTTTTGGTTGATAAATTATATTGTGCCCGGACCGCCGGGTGTTGCGGATTTTGCCACGCCAGCCCACGCTGGGTCGCAGTTATGCTTGTAGGCGCGCAAAAACCTCGTTAGCATCGCAGCACACCGCAGGAGCTAAAACATGTCCAACCAAATTCAACCAGAGATGGCAGCCCTGCCCGAGGTCGACGCAATTGTCGGCCGCCTGCGGGAGCGCCTGGCGGCCGGACATCCCCTGCCGGCCGAGCGCGCGATCGCCGAGGAATATGCGGTCAAGCGTCACCGCGTGCGGCAGGCGCTGGCGCTGTTGCGCGAGCAAGGCGATCTCGACGCGGCGCGTCGCGCTGGAACCTCCGGCGGCGAAGCGCTGATTCGCTCGACCAATCCGCTGGAAGTGATCGAACTGCGCCTCGCATTGGAACCCGCGCTCGCGCGACTCGCCGCCGTGCGCGCCACGCCGCTGGAAATCGCACGCATCCTGCGCGCCGCAACGACGCTGCCCGACATGCAACGCAGCACCGCCGATCTCACGTTCCACAAGCTCGTCGCCACCGCCAGCGGTAACGGCCTCGCCGCAGATCTCTATGCGCTGCTACGCAAGGTCGGATCGGACTCGCGGATGCGCGTGCAAAGCACCGTGCCGGCGTGCCCGAACCGTCTCGCGCAGCGCGACCAGGAGCATCGTGCCGTCGCGGAAGCTATCGCTGCCCGCGATCCGGAATGCGCGGAGGCGGCGATGCGCGCGCACCTCAACGCCGTGCATCGCGTCATCCTGAATCGGTTGATCGCCGCCGACGCCGCCTGATTTCCAGTTTGGGGTCGGAGTCGTTTTTGAATTGACGGCGTCGCGACACCACCGGGCCACATCTCCCCTCGGACTCACCTTCTATCCTTCGGAGAAAGGGAACTCCGGGGAACTCCGAAATTGGGGTCGGAGTCGTTTGAAAATGGCGCCCAGAGTCGACGTTCCGCTGTGTCCGACCTCACCCTCTCCCCGAAGAGGAGATGGAGCCGTCGTGGCGCGCATTGTTGCGCCTCTCCCTCCGCCTGAGCCACCACCCGAACGGTCGCGGCCACAGCTTCCACTCCGGATCCGCCGCGAGTTGCACCGCCGCTTGCGCCGCCCAGTTCGGATTCCACAAGTGTTCGCGCGCCAGCGCAACGAGATCCGCGTCACCGTTAGCGATGATCGCGTTCGCCTGCTCCGGCGTGCGGATCAGTCCTACCGCCATCGTCACGATGCCCGCGCGTGCGCGCAGCTCACGCGCGAATGGCACCTGGAATCCCGGACGCCGCGCGACGAGGCTCGCCGGCGACGGCAGGTTCATCCCGCCCGACGAGCAATCGATGACGTCGACGCCCAGCGCGCTCAGGCGCGTGGCGAGCGCCACCGAATCGTCGAGCGACCAGCCGATATCGACGCCATCCACCGTCGACATCCGGAACATCAGTGGTCGCTCGGCGGGCCACACTTCACGTATCGCAGACACGATTTCCAGCGGCAGCCGCATGCGTGCGTCGCGACCGCCACCATAGCCATCGTCACGCGTATTCGACAACGGTGACAGGAATGAATGCAGCAGATAGCCATGCGCTGCGTGGATCTCGATCGCGTCGAAACCCGCACGCAATGCCAACTGCGCCGAACGTCGATAGCGATCGAGCAAGTAGCCGACATCGGCCTCGGTGATCGGATGCGTCGGCGGATATGCGTCGCTCCAGCCCGCGCTCGTCGGCCCCCATGCCTGCCATGCGTGCTCGTCGCGCGTCGCATCGTGTGTGCCAAGCGGCCCGAAACCATCCCACGGCGCCTGCGACGACGCCTTGCGTCCCGCGTGCTGCAACTGGATCGCCGACGCGGCGCCATTGGCGCGCAAGAAATCGGTGATGCGCCGCAGCGCGTCGGCCTGCGCCTCATTCCACAGTCCGTTGTCGTGCAGCGTGCTGCGGCCCTCCGGACACACCGCGGTCGCCTCGACGACGACGAGCCCTGCGCCGCCGAGTGCAAACCTCCCGAGATGGACCAGATGCCAGTCGCCGACGACGCCTCCTGGCACCGAATACATCTGCATCGGCGACACGACCACGCGATTGCGCAGCGTCAGGTCGCGCAGCCGCAGCGGCGAAAACAACGCAACACCGGGAGCCACCGTATCGGTCAGCGGCAGCGACGACTGCACGGTGATCGCGGAGGCGCTCAACAAGCCGGCTCGCAGATCAGATCACGCCCTGCGCGCGCAGCGCCGCGCGAGCATCGGCGTCGAGGCCCAGCAATTGCTCGAGCACCTCATCGGTGTGTTGCCCCAACAACGGCGGCGCATGCGTGTACTCGATCGGCATCGACGCGAAATTCACCGGATTGGCGATCGACGGCAACGTGCCGGCGAGTGGATGCGGCAGGTCGATGCGCATGCCGCGCGCCTGTATCTGCGGATCGGCGAACACCTGGTCGATGGTATTGATCGGCCCGCACGGCACCTGCGCTGCCTCCAAGGTCGCGATCCAGTCCGCCGACGTACGCGCGCCGACGATCGCCGCGAGCAGCGGAATCAATTCGTCGCGATGCGCATTGCGCGACGCGATCGTCGCATACCTTGGATCGCTGGCGAGCTCGGGATGCCCGGCAACCGCGCAGAACCGCAGGTACTGCTCGTCATTGCCGACCGCCAGGATGATGTGGCCATCGGCCGTGGCGAACGCCTGGTACGGCACGATGTTCGGATGCCCGTTGCCCGAGCGCACGGGCGCCGTGCCGCCGATCAGGTAATTCATCCCCTGGTTGGCGAGCGTCGCCACCTGCGCGTCGAGCAGCGCGAGATCGATGTACTCGCCCTCGTCGGTGTGCTCGCGCTTGTAGAGCGCGGCGAGGATCGCGCTCGTCGCATACATTCCGCACAGGATGTCAGCCAGTGCCACGCCCGCGCGCTGCGGGCCGCCGCCGGGCAAATCGTCGCGCTCGCCGGTGACGCTCATCAGCCCCCCCATCCCCTGGATCAGGAAGTCGTAGCCGGGTCGGTTGCGATATGGACCGGTCTGGCCGAAACCGGTGATCGAGCAATAGATGAGGCGCGCATTCACCAAGCGCAGCGACGCATAGTCGAGCCCGTACTTCGCCAGCGCGCCGACCTTGTAGTTCTCGATAAAGATGTCGGACGCGAGCGCAAGCCTGCGCACGATCGCCTGGCCTTCGGGCTTGGAAATGTCGAGCGTCAGCGAGCGCTTGCCGCGGTTGCACGACGCGTAGTACGCGGCGTCGACGATCTCGCCGCTGTCGCGGTCGCGAACCCACGGCGGGCCGAACTTGCGCGTGTCGTCGCCGACGCCGGGACGCTCGACCTTGACGACGTCAGCGCCGTAGTCGGCGAAGATCTGGCTCGCCCACGGGCCCGCGAGCACGCGCGATAGGTCGAGCACCCGCACGCCGGTCAGCGGACCTGACACGATGCCTCCATCACGCCGCGCGCATCGACTTGGCGATGATCGTGCGCTGGATTTGCGACGTGCCGCCGCCAATCGTCGACTGCATGCCCTCGCGGAAATAGCGCTCCATGTCCGACTCGGGCAGCATGCTGTGGCCGCCGAGGATCTGCATGCCGCAGCGCGTGACCTCCTGCAGCGTTTCCGACGCGAAGAGTTTGCCCATGCTGACTTCGCGCGAGCACGCGATGCCGTGCGACGCCAGGTCCGCAGCGCGATAGACGAGCAACCGCGCGGCGTCGACGCGAGTCTGCATGTCGGCGAGCATGTGACGGATCACCTGGAAGTCGAAGATCGGCTTGTCGAACTGGATACGTTCGTGAGCATAGCGGAGCGCATCGTCGACCGCCTGCTGCGCGTTGCCGACGTAGCCTGCCGACACGGCGATGCGCTCGAGCTCGAGGTGGTCGGCGATGATCGACCAGCCCTGCCCGAGGTCGCCGAGCAGCTGCTCGCGCGTCACGCGAACGTCGTCGACGAAGATTTCCGTGGTGCCGGTCGCGCGCCGGGCCATTGTCGGCAGCTTGCGAATGTCCAGTCCGGCGGAATCGTTCGGCACCAGGAACACCGACAGCCCGAGGTGCTTCTTGGTATTGGGGTCGCTGCGCACCAGCATCGCGATGACCACGTTCTTCGCCGCGGCGCCGCTGCACCACAGCTTCTGCCCTCGAAGCAGGAACGCATCGCCGTCGGCGATGGCGCGCGTGCGCGTGCTTGCCGCATCGGAGCCCGCCTGCGGCTCCGATATGGAAATCGAGAAACGAATATCACCACGCATGAACGGCTCGAGGTACTTCGTCTTCTGCGCGTCGGTGCCGAACTTGACGATGTTCATCGCCGTGAACGTCGACACCATGAACGCCGTGGCAAAGTCGAAGCCGTAGCGCGCGAGTCCTTCGCACAGCAGCGCGTAGTCGAAGATCGTGCCGCCGAGACCGCCGTGGTCTTCGGGGATCAGCAACCGCAGCCAATCCTGCTTGACGATCGCCTCGTAGCCCTTGTACGGATACTCTCGGTTGATGTCGCAGTTGCGGATGTACTCCCGGCCGATCTCCCTTTCCATCAGCCGGTCGACCTGCGCCTTCCACATCACCTGTTCGTCGGTCAGGAAATTCATGTCAGCTTTTCGGTCGATGCGGTCGCACTGTCGACGACCAGCCGTTGCCTGCGCACCAGCAGGCTGAATTCGCAGGTCATCACGATCTCGTCACGCTGGTTGACGCCTTCGAGCCGCATCGTTGCCACGCCGTGATGACCGCCCTTGTCGCGCAGCGTGATGATCTCGCTCTGCGCATGCAGCGTGTCGTTGATGAACGTCGGCTTGAGAAAGCGCAGCCGGTCGACGCCATAGAACGCCTCGATCACCTCGGGGCTGAAGCCCAGCAGCGCGTTGACGATCGAGAACACGAGGCTGCCCTGCACCAGCCGCTGGCCGTAGAGCGTGTGCTTCGCGTATTCGGCGTTCGAATGCAGTTCGAGCCAGTTACCCGTCAGCATGCAGAAGTTGACGACGTCGGTCTCGGTGATCGTGCGGCCGCGCGAACGGCGGCGCTCGCCCACCGCGAGTTCGGGAAATGGTAAATCGATCATCGGGCCTTCCCTGATGGATTGACAATGCTCGAGGGGGCCGCCGCGTGACGCGATCCTGCGCTCACCCGCTGGTAGGCGAGGATCGCCACCAGCAGCACCGCGCCGCTGACATCGAATACATAGCCTGGTACGAAGAAGAGGACACCAGCGACGAACAACAGCACGCGTGGCAACACCCGCAGCGGACCGGCGAGATAGCCGATCATCGCGCCGCACATCGCGAAGATCGCGAGCATCGTCAGCGCAAGATCGTAGCCTGTCACGAGCCAGCCGCCCTGCAACATCAGCCCCGGGCGATACACGAGCATGAACGGAATCACGTACACCGGGCTCGCGATCACCATCGCGTAGCGCGCGACCCGCCAGAAGTCCTCGCGCGCGATCGCCGCCGCTGCGTAGACGCTCGCGCACACCGGCGGCGTGATCGCCGACAGGATCGCGAAGTAGAAGATGAACAGGTGCGCGGTGAGCGGCGGCAGTCCCAGCCGGCCGAGCAGCGGTGCGGCGACAGCCGCCGTCAGGATGTACGACGCGGTCGTCGGCACATCCATGCCGAGCAGCACGCACAGCAGTGCCGAAAGCAGCAACGCGATGAGCAGGCTGTCGCCGGCGATCGCGATCAGTTCGCTCGACACCTTTGAACCGAGACCCGACGACGCCAGCACTGACGCCAGCACGCCGGCGGCGGCGAGCAGCACCGCGATCATGATCAGCCCCTTGCCGCCTTCGGCAAGTCCGCGCGCCAAATGCCCGATGAACTCGAACCAGCGCGCGCGCACCAGCGCGCCGTCGGCGCGCACGAGCGCCGGCCCGACGCGCGCAACGATGGTGGCGCCGAGCAGCACGATGCAGGTGACCGCACCGGCAAAGGTCGCGGTAAAGTTGGCGATCAGCAGGCCGATCAGCGTCGCCACCGAAATCGCCAGCGGAATCGCCTTGTCGCGCTCGATGCGCGTGCGCGCGAGGATGGTGTCCTTGCCGAGGCGATGGCGTCGCGCGTAGAGATCGACGCTGATGAAGATCACGGTGAAATACAGGATCGCGGGCAGCGCCGCGTGCTCGGCGACGTCGAGATACGGGATGTTGAGCAATTCCGCCATCAGGAACGCGCCGGCGCCCATGATCGGCGGCATGATCTGTCCGCCCGCCGACGCGCTGGCTTCGATGCCCGCGGCGAGCGCCTTTGGATAACCGGCGCGTTGCATCGTCGGGATCGTCAGCGATCCCACTGCCATCACGTTGGCGACCGCCGAGCCCGATACCGTGCCGAACAGCGCGGACGTGATGACGGCCACCTTCGCGGGACCGCCATGGCCGCGGCCGGCGATCACCTGCGCGACCTGCACGAACACCTCGCCGGCACCCGTTGCCATCAGCAGCGACCCGAAAATCACGTACACGGCGATGACACTGGTGCCGATGTCCGCCATGAAGCCGAAGACGCCGCTCGTCGACGCGTAGAGCGTGCTGACGACGGTATCGAGCGAGGAGCGCGGCGGCTGCCACAGCCCACTCATGAAGTTGTTGCCCCACGCGTAGTAAATCACCGACACCGTGGCAAGCACCGGCAACGCCCAGCCGAGCAGCCGCTGCGTCGCCACGAGGATCGCGATCAGCATCAACAGCGCCATCCACATGTCGAATGGCCGCATGTCGTTCATCACGTCCATGAAGCGGTCGTGATAGATGATCACGTGCAGGCCGCCGTAGACGCCGATCACCGCCAGCGCCGTATAGACAACGACCAGGAATGTCGAGCGCGCCGCCAACGCCGACATCCAGAACGCGAGGCCGACGCCGACGCCGATGAACACGCCACGCTGGATCAGTGGGTCGAACGATCCGCTAAACGACGTGTAGATGTGGAACAACGCGAACGCGGCGCACACCACCGCGAACGCGAACGCGCCGCCTCCGGTGGCGCCGGCACGGGGCGCCGACGACGACGGCGCCCCGTGAGCGAACTCGCTCACGCCAGGCTCACTTCACCGATTCCCAGAACCGCTTGGCGCCCGGATGCAGCTTGACGCCGACTTTTTCCGCCGCCAGCGCCTGCGCCTTGAAATCGAAGTTCTTGAGATGCGGCCACGCTTCGACCAGAAACGCCCGGTGATCGTAGATCGACTTGGCGATCGCGTACGCGGTCTCGTCGTCCATCAGCGACGTGCGCGTGCCGTAGACGATCAGCACGGCAGGCGCCGACACGGGCGGCTGACCCGTCATCACGTTCGGAATCTGCACGAAGTTGACGCCTTTCACCTGCGCCATCACCTTCGACTGCTGCGCGACGTCGAAACCGAGCAGACGCATCGGCGTCGTCACCATCAGCTCACGCAGCGTCGCATCGACTCCCTCGCCGGGACCGTATTTCGAATAGCCGACGATCTGCCGGTTCTGGATGCCTTCGGCGGCGTCCTTCACCGTGCCCGGCACCCATGCGGGCTCAACGCCCAGGATACGAAATACTTCGCGCGTCAGGGTCTCGGCGCCGCTACCGCGAATGCCCGGGTTGAATTTCTTGCCGGCGAGCTCGGTGACTGACGTGACCTTCGAATCCGCGCTGACGGCGACGTTGAGCACCGACACGTCGTACGCGTAGAGCGCGACCAGATCGTCGACGCCCTTGCCGCCCGCGAACGGACCGGTGCCGGTCAGCGCCTGGATGCCGGTGTCGGTGGCGATGAGGCCGAGGTCGATCTCGCCCTTGCCCAGGCGGCGCACGTTGTCGACGCTGGCGCCGGTTTCGATCTGCGACACGTTCGCGGCAGGAATACCCGCCTTGATCGCCTTCACCATCGCCGCCGACACGACGTAGTGGCTCGAAGTCGAGTTGGTCGATCCCAGCACGATCGTGCCCTTGGGTGCCGCGATCGCGGGCCCGGCGACGATGCACGCAGCGACCACGCCTGCTGTCACCGCACCCAGCCAATTCCATTGCCTGCGCATGAAGACTCCTCCGTTCGATGGCCCGCGTAGGCGCGGGTCCGGGATCGTATTACCGACCAGGTGGTCGATCGGCGAGATGTTACTCGCCCGGCAGCTGCTGTCAATGCTGCTTTGGTGTTGTCGATGGTGAAACCGCGATGCACAATCGCGAAGCGCCAGACGGTCTTCGGCCCTTTTTTCATAGCCGCAATACGCCATTATTGCTGCGCTGCAACACCCCCAACGCCGCGGAGTTTCGATGGCTTGGGCTTGCATCCGTCGCTACCCTTTGACGTTTCCAGCCAAGGCTGTCATCATTTCCCAACCGATTGGTCGGTATTTACCCGTCGACCCGATTTCATGATCCGCGACCCCGACGCCTTCTCCGCCTTCCTCGATTCGCTGCGACGCTTTGTCACCGACAAGCTGGTCCCGCGCGAGCGCGAGGTCAGCGATCTCGACGTCATACCGGACGCCGTCGTCGACGAAATGAAGGCGCTCGGCTTGTTCGGCATGTCGATTCCGGAAGAGCACGGTGGACTCGGCCTGACGATGGAAGAGGAAGTTCTCGCGGTGCTCGAGCTCGGACGCACGTCGCCGGCGTTCCGCTCGCTGTTCGGTACCAACGTTGGCATCGGCTCGCAGGGCCTCGTGCTCGCGGGCACGCCGCAGCAACAGGCGGCGTGGTTGCCGCAGCTTGCATCGGGCGACGTGATCGCCGCGTTCGCGTTGACGGAGCCCGACGCCGGATCGGACGCGGCATCGCTGACTACGCGCGCGGTCCGCGACGGCCATGACTATGTGCTCAATGGCAGCAAGCGCTTCATCACCAATGCGCCCGAGGCAGGACTTTTCACCGTGTTGGCGCGCACCGGCGCGCCTAAGTCGGGCGCCGACGGCATCAGTGCGTTCCTCGTACCCGCCGCCACGCCGGGACTGTCAATCGGCAAGTCCGATCGCAAGATGGGCCAGCGCGGCGCGCACACGGCCGACGTCGTGTTCGACAATTGTCGCGTACCTGCCGACGCGCTGCTCGGCCGCGAAGGCGAAGGCTTCCGGATCGCAATGCGCGTGCTCGACAAGGGACGATTGCACATCGCGGGGTTGTGTACTGCGGTTGCCGCGCGGATGCTGGAAGACGCGCTTCGGTACGCGCTCACGCGCAAGCAGTTCGGCCAGCGCATCGCCGACTTCCAGTTGATCCAGGCGATGCTCGCCGACTCGCGCGCGGAAATCCTCGCCGCGCGCAGCATGGCGCTGGAAAGCGCGCGACGTCGCGACGCCGGCGACGACATCGCGCTCGACGCCTCCTGTTGCAAGCTCTTCGCCTCTGAAATGTGCGGCCGGGTCGCCGACCGCGCGGTGCAGGTGTTCGGCGGCGCCGGCTACGTCGAAGACCAGGGCATCGAGCGTTTCTATCGCGACGTGCGCCTGTTTCGCATCTACGAAGGCACGACGCAGATCCAGCAACTCATCATCGCGCGTGGAATGATCAGGCATGCCGAAGCCGCCTGACACTGGATTCGAGCACGGCATCCCCTTCATGCAGTCGCTCGGCGCGACGCTCGTCGAATGGGGACCGGAGCATGCGCAATTCGCGCTGGCGATCGCACCCCGGCATCTCAATCGGTCCGGCGTCGTGCACGGCGGTGTTTACGCGGTGCTCGCCGACGCCGCGTGCGGGCTGTCCGGCTGCTACAGCAACGACCCAGCGCAACCGCGCAGGGCATACACGCTGTCGCTGACGACGAGCTTCCTCGGCGCGGCGGCCAAGGGCACGCTGCACGCGCTCGGCAAACTTCGACGCCGCGGCAGGCGCATCTACTTCGCGACGGTCGAGATCACCGGCGACGAAGGCGAACTGCTCGCGCTCGGCGAAGGATCGTTCATGTACCACAACAATCCCGACGGCGCGGTGCCCTCGCCCGCGCCGCCCACCCGATGACGGCAAGCATGCAATGACGAATCACGACACCATCCGCGTGGGCTGCGGCAGCGGGTTCTGGGGCGACGCCTTCGATCCCGCCGACGAGCTATTGCGCAACGGCAACCTCGACTACCTGTCGTTCGACTTCCTGGCCGAGCTGACGATGGCGCTGCTGCAACGCCAGCGTGCGCGCAATCCCGACGCCGGCTATGTCGAGGATGCGGTGACGTTCATGACCGACCTGGCCGCGACGGCGCGGGAGCGCGGCACGCGGCTCGTCTCCAACGGCGGTGGCGTCAATCCTCGGGCGGGCGCGCGAGCGATCGCAGCGAACCTGCGCGAGCGCGGCCAGGCCGGTGCACGCATCGGCATCGTCGGCGGTGACGACCTGCTGCCGCGGCTCGACACGCTGGTAGCCGAAGGGGTGCCGCTGACCAACATGGCCACCGGCGACACCGACCTCGCGCGCATTCGCGACCGCGTCGTCTGCGCCAACGTGTACCTCGGCAGCGAAGGCATCATCGACGTGCTGACGGAAGGTGCGGACATCGTGCTGACCGGACGCGTCGCCGACAGCGCCGTGTTTGTCGGCCCGATCATGCACGCGCTGGGACTGGGCTTCGACGACGTCGATCGCGTCGCCGCGGCGATCACCGTCGCGCACATCGCAGAATGTGCGGCCGGCTGCAGCGGTGGCATGTCGTCGCGCTTCGACGAGATGCCGGCGATGGGCCGCGTCGGTTTTCCGCTGCTCGAGTTCGACCGCGATGGATCGTGCGTCGTCACCAAGCTACCGGACACCGGCGGTCGCGTCGATGCGTTCACGGTCAAGGAGCATCTGGTCTACGAAATCGGTGATCCGCGCGGCTATATCGTTCCCGACGGCGTCGTCGATTTCACCTCGGTGCGGCTGACCGACCTCGGCAACGACCGCGTGCGTGTCAGCGATGTACGCGGCAAGCCGCAACCGGATCAGCTCAAGCTGCTGATCGGATACAGCGACGGATGGATCGGTGAAGGCCTGCTGATGTTTCCATGGCCGCGCGCGTTCGCGCGCGCCGAAAAAGCGCGGCAGACGCTGCTCGAGCGCTTCGAGCGGCTGGGACTCGTCGCCGACGAGATCGAGTTCTCCTACGTCGGTGTCAATTCGCTGCACGGTCCAGCCGCGCCGATAAAAAACGTCGACGACCTCAACGAAGTCGGACTGCGCGTCGCCGTGCACACGCGCACCCGCGAGGACGCCGAGAAAGTGCGGCGCGCCTGCGCGCAGATGTGGATCATGGGTCCCGGCGGCACGTCGTTCGGCGTTCCGATCAAGTCACGTCCGGTGGTGTCGCTGTGGCCGGCACTGGTGCCCCGCGAGCTCGCGCCTCACACGACGGAAATGCTGACCGCATGATGCGCGTCGTCCGCACAAGGGATCACTGGTGAGCCGGCTTCTCGCCGACATCGCCTACGTTCGCTCCGGCGACAAGGGCGACAACGTGTCGATCGGCGTGTTGGCGCGGCGTCCCGAGGATTACGACGTCATGCTCGCGACGCTGACGCCAGCACGCATCGGTGCGCTGTTCGGCGCGTGGGTCAAGGGACCTATCGAGGTCTATCCGATGGCCAACATCGACAGCTGCCTCGTGCTGCTGGTGAACGGCCTCGGCGGCGGTGCCACGCGTACGCTGCGCTTCGACCAGACGGCGAAGGCGCTGGGCAACGCGATCCTGCGCCTGCCGCTCGCCTCATGAGCACGCCGATGGATCGCATGGATGACGTGCTGTTCGAGGTCAGCGAAGGCATCGCCACGGTCACGCTCAACCGGCCGGAGCGTCGCAACGCGCTGTCGGTCGCGATGGCCGAACGGCTCTACGCGCTGTGGGAGCTCATCGACGACAACGATTCGATTCGCGCGGCGGTGATCACCGCGTCGGACTGCGGCGTGTTCTGCGCCGGCATGGACCTCGCCGAAACCGCGGCACTCCGCAATGAGCGCGACGTCGACATTCTCGACGTACTGCGCGACCCGTTCTACGAGCGGATGCGCGCGATCAGGAAGCCGGTGATCGCCGCGCTCAACGGCCATTTCACCGCGGCGGGCATGGTGCTCGCGATCAACGCCGACCTGCGTGTCGGCCTCACGGGCACGCGCGGCGGCATCGCCGAAGCGAAGGTCGGTCGTGGCACGCCTTGGGCGGTGCCGATGCTGTGGATGCTGCCGCAGGCGGTGCTGCTGGAAATGCTGATGACCGCCGAGCTGCTGCCGATCGAGCGGCTGCACCAGGTGGGGTTCATCAACTACGTCGAGTCGACACCCGATGCGGTGCGTGCGCGCGCTCGGGCGCTTGCGCTGGCGATCGGCCGCTGCGCGCCCCTGTCGGTGCGCGCAGCCAAGGCCGGCCTGCGCATGGGTGTCGCCTTGGGCGCCGAACAGGGGTTCGTGGCCTCCAAGGACTTGCACAGGGCGGTCTACGCGAGCGACGATGCCCGCGAAGGCCCGCGCGCGTTCGCCGAAAAACGCGCACCGATCTGGAAGGGACGCTGATGCCGACGAACACCAACGACCTCGACGCGACGTCGCAATCGATTGCCGAGGATGGAGTGCTGCTGGGGCACGGTTATTACTACGACCAGCTACAGCCGGGATTCCGTTTTCGCACGATGGGCCGCACGATCACCGAGACCGACCTCGTCACGTTCATCAACCTGATCTGGTTTACCGAAGAGGTGTTCGTCAACACGCACGACACCGCTGAGCGCGCGCTGGGTGGCCGCGTCGTTCCGGGCGCGCTCGTGTACGCGTTCTCCGAGGGCCTGCTGACGCCGAGCATGCAGTTCACCGGCCTCGCGTTCCTCAACGCCGCGATCGACGTGCGCAAGCCAACCGTCGTCGGTGACACGATCCATGTGCGCGGCGAAGTGATCGAGAACCGGCCGGCATCGAGCGGCAACCGCGGACTCGTGCGCTCACGCAACGAAGTGGTGAACCAGCGCGGTGAAGTGGTACTGGTCTATACGCCGCTGCGGCTCGTCAAGGGCAGCGACGCCAATGCGCGGTCGCGCTGAACGCCGGCGTCGATGATGACTTCGTCACCTCGATCGACACTCGCCTGATGGCCTCCCGCCGCGCACGCAAGCCCGTTGCCCGCGTCGCCGATCACCGGACGCCGCGCAAGGACGAGATCCTCGACGTCGCGGCCGGCATGTTCGCGGAGCGTGGCTTCGATGGTGTGTCGCTCGTCGAGATCGCCGGGGCCGTCGGCTTGTCGAAAGCCACGCTCTACCATTACTTTTCGAACAAGGAAGAGATCCTCGGCACGATCGTCGTCACGACGATCCGCGACCTCAATGCATTCATCGACAAGGCGATCGCCGACGTGAATGAGCCCGCCGCGCGCCTCACGGCGTTCCTCGAGGCGCAAGCCGACTTCTTCGAGTTGCACCAGAGGGGATTCCAGGTGCTGTTGACGCGCTTTTCCAATCTCACCGAGCCCAGGCTGCGTGACGAGGCGGTGGAGTGGCGGGTCAATTACGAGAATACGATCAAGAGCATCATCCGCGATGGCGTCATCGCCGGCGTGTTTCGCGCCGATCGTCCGAACTCCGTCGTGCGTGCGGTGCTCGCGTCGGTGTATTGGCTTGCGCGCTGGTATCGGCCCAACGGCCCGCAACGCGCACGTGACATCGCCCGGGAATGGGCCGATGTCGTGCTTTATGGCGTGTCGATCAAGCGTCCGCCGGTGGCAACGGCCGGTAAGCTGCGTTGACGGCGGCAACGCCGCCCAACCGGCTATCGCAGGTGCCAGTTGCCACCGAAGAGCCCGAGCAATCCAATGATGATCAGGTACAGCGCAACGATGTAGTTCAGCAGCCGCGGCACGATCAGGATCAGGATGCCTGCGATCAGGGAGACCAGCGGGCCGATGCTGAGGTTCATGTTCATGGTTCGCTCCTGTTTTTATGGGTTCCGCAGCGTCATCCTATGCGGATTGGCAATTGTCGCAACCCTTCTTCTGCGGACTATAGGCCCGCAGCTCGCTTACGCGTAGGAATTGGCAACGCGTCGCTGTTGTGGCATGGTCACGACCGGCAACCATCGCGCTGATCACCATCATGCCATCTGCAGCCATACCGGACCGCTCGTCGATGCTGAATGCACTGCTTGCCGGCGGCATCGTCGCCGGCACGATCGACATCGGCGCTGCGGCGGTGATCAACATGGCGAGTCCGATTCGAATCCTGCATTTTGTCGCCGGCGGCCTCTACGGCAGACCGGCGCTGCAAGGCGGCGCGACGATGACGATTCTCGGGGCCGTGCTGCAACTGGCCATGTCGATCGTCATCGCGGCGATCTACGTTTTCGCCTGTCGCCGCATGCCGATACTGGGGCGAGCCTGGCTCGCCAGCGGCCTGCTGTACGGCGTCGTGGTTTTCTTCGTGATGAACTACGTCGTCGTGCCGCTATCCGCGTGGGGAAAAGCGCCGACGTTCACCGTCGCGTCATTCGTCGAGAACTTGTTGGCGATGCTTCTGTTCGGACTCATCGTCGCGTACTTCGCGCAGCGCGTGCAGGACGCCACTTGACCAGCTTCTTCACGGGTAGGCCCGCGGAAAAAGGATCCGCACCGTCGAACCCTCACCGACGATCGAATCCATTTCCATCGTCGCATCCAGCAGCTCGCATAGCCGCTTGACAATCGACAGTCCAATGCCTTCGCCGCGTTCCTGATGAACGGCCCGTGCGTCGTGCGGAGGTGGCGCCACCGGCTCGACCGCGGCGCCCGATTCGCCGCCGCTGCGGGCCGCCTTGTCGACGTGCCGCGCTTCCTCGGTCGCCTCTTCCAGCGCGCTGGCCATCGGCGCGCCGGGGCCGGCGTGAATTCCCGGGCCGGTGTCCTGAACCAACAGCATCCAGCGGTTTGCGTCGTTCATGCGGCTTTCGCCCCAACGCACCGTCACACCGCCTCGCTGAGTATATTTGACCGCATTCAACAACAGGTTTTGCGCGATACGCCGGACCTTGACGTCGTCTCCGTGCACCGCCAGCGTCTCCGGACCCTCGGCCTTGAGGAACAGCGCGCGCTCCTGCGCAAAGGGCCGCATCCCCGCGCACAGCTCCGTCAGTATCGCGGCGGCATTGAATGACTTGACCTGTCGGTGCTCCTGGCCGGCTTGCAGCCGCGCGAGATTCGTCACGTCCTCGAGGAGCGCGCGCAACGATGACACGTTCCTGTTGAGCATGGCCACGAAATTGTGGCGTGATTCTTCCGGGACGCCTGGCATACTCAGCACCGCGGACGCATTGGCAACGACGCCAAGGTTGCCGCGAAGATCATGGGCGGCCTGGCGCCACAACTCGGCACGCTGTTGTTCCACGGTCTGCATCTGCTCCAGCGCCGCCTCCAGGTCGCGCACGTGGCCGGCTGCTTCGATTTCCCGCAGATGGAAATATTGCGACGTGCTTTCGCAAACGCCGTCGGCGCAGACCTCGGTCCACGCGCGGCGCGCGGTGGCCATCGCCGCCGCTTCGGTCCCAGGTCGGTTCGCCGCGTAACGCTCGAGCTCATCCGCCATGCACAGCTCGAGGCGGCCCCACTCCCGCGTCACCGCGCGCAAGTCGTAGCCTTGCTGCCAGCGTTGCAATCCGTGCGCGGCCCCGTCGTCCTTGTGCCCGTCGTCGGGTGTATCCGCCTTGTTGCCGCCAAGGGTTCGCAGTTTCGCACCGAATGCCTCCAGCAACTGCGGAATGTGGTCGTTCAGTTGCGCGCGTGGCAGTGACGCTCCCGTGTTCATTTCGGGATCGCGTGCGACTGCCTGGCGCCATGCCTGCATGATCGCCTCACGCCGCGCCGCCAGGTGCGATGCCAGCGCCTCCAACTGTTCACCGGAATTTTGCATTTTGTCCATGAGTTCGTACCGCCGCTTGCCGTTGACCCTCGTGCTTGTCCATGACTGCCGCCTGGCGTTGATTGTACTGGGCGCCGGCCAATGCATTCGCCGGCCTTCACGCAGCCTGTGCGCCCGTCGAGGGAGAGGAACCAGGGTGAGGGCCGCGCAACCACAGCGCGAGATGTGCAATCATGCCGGCTCGATCCCAGCCCGATCCCACGGGCCGCCGGACCGAATCCCGGGGGTACCATGATCCTTCGCCAGGCTCGCTCGCTGCTGTTCGCCACCCTCTTCGCCGCCAGCCCGCTCGCATTCGCCCAGGACGTCAAGATCACGCCACTGGGCTCGCATGCCGGCGAGCTCTGCGCGCGCGATCGCGCCACGATCTTCGAGGATCCCACCGGCGTTCGCATCCTCTACGATGCGGGCCAGTCGGTCACCGGCGCGGACGATCCGCGACTCGGCAGGATCGACGTGGTGATCCTGAGTCACGCACACGGCGATCATATCGGCGACCAGAAGTTGAAGGCGCTTGGTGCCGGATCGTGCGACAAGCCCGAGGTCGTGTCGGCGGCGCCGAATTCGACGACGGCGGAAATCGCCGCCGCGAAAAATGCCGCGGTGGTCATGGTCGTCCCGCTTGCGAACTTCGTCGGCCGCAAGGTGGAGACGATACGCGGCAAGCCCACCACCGCGTGCACGCTCAGTGGCGACGATCTCGTCGCGCCCTTCGCAGCGCCGTGCCTCGCCACGGTGCAGACGGGCGGCATGCGCACCGTCAAGGCAACGGCCACGGCGAAGGCAGTAGAAATCACCGTCGTCCCGGCCGCGCATGACAGCACCGTGCCGCTGGCGCTACTGAGCGAAGGCACGCGCAAGACGCTCGAAGCCGACAATGCGAGCCTCGCGCTCGGTCCGCCCAGCGGCTACGTCATCCGCTTCACCAACGGCCTCACCGTGTACCTGACCGGCGACACGGGACTGCATGCCGAAATGCAAACGCTCGAGCGCGATTATTTCAAGGTCAACCTGATGGAGTTGAATTTCGGTTCGAGCGCGCTGACGCCGGAAGCGGCTGCCTATGCGGTGAACACGCTGGTCGAGCCGGCGTCGGTGATCGTCTCGCACGTCAACGAAGCTGCGACCGCCGGTGGCAAGCTGCGTCCGACATCGCGCACCGCCGCATTCATTGCGCTGGTCGAGGGACGCCCTGTGTATCCGGCATTGAGCGACAGGACGATGTCATTCGACGGCAAAGGAAAGTGCATCGCCGGATGCAGCTAGCCAATCCTTACACCCGCGGCGGATCCGTCTCCCGCACCGGGTGACGGTGCATCGCCACGGCCGCGATGAAACGCTTTGCCACGCCGGGTGCATCATCCGCGGACAGCACGAACATGCCGGGATCGGCGATGCCGGAAGGCAGCTTGGCGTCCACACCCGCCTTGACCAGCAACTTCGACGACGCGCCCAGCGCGAGAATCGTCTTGCAGTGCCGATAGTGATTGACCACGAATTCACCGGTCTGCCCCATCGCCGCAAGCGTCTTCACGCCTTCGTCGCCATCAGGAAGGATCAGCGCGTCGAACAGCACCGGCGGTGAATTTTCGAGCGTCGCAGAGGCTTCGAGCGACGCGCCGTCGGATGTGGCCACAGGCCCGAGCCGCGGCGCCACGATGCTGGGAACTGCACCCGCGTCGACCAGCAGTCGATGCAATGCGAGCAGCGATTTACCCTTCACACCATCGGCGACCAGCATCGCGATCTTGCGAGTGCGGATGCCGCCATCACCGGGCAGCGCGGTGAGCGAAAGCGCGCGGGAAGTACTCACCTCCGGCTTGCGCGGGCGTGCGAGCGCCTTCGGCATGGCCGCCGGCACTTTGATGCCGAGGCCCTTCGCGACCGCCTCCGCCAACTCGGGCGCCACGTTGACGAGCGACGCAACCATCCGTTCGCGAATCGCCGGTACCGTCACCTTCGAAAGCTCGAAGCGGAATCCACCGACGATGTGCGCCTTCTCCCAATCGGCCTGGCTGTTCCAGAACAGCGTCGCCTGCGTGTAGTGATCGGCGAACTTCTCGGGCTTGCCGCGCAGCTTGTCGCCATCGACCGGCTGCGGAAACGACACGAAGCCCTTCACGCCCGCCTGGAACGGGCAGCCGCCGCCCAGCGAATTGGGCTCGTACGCGACGCGGCCGCGCGCGATCGCCTGGCGATGCATGCCATCGCGCTGGTTGTTGTGCACCGGCGCAAGTGGCGCGTTGATCGGCAGCTCGTGGAAGTTGGGTCCCCCCAGGCGGGAGATCTGCGTGTCGATGTACGAGTGGATGCGTCCCGCCAGCAATGGATCGTTGCTGAAGTCGATGCCGGGAACGACGTGCGCGACGCAGAATGCCACCTGCTCGGTCTCGGCAAAGAAGTTGTCGGGATTGCGATCGAGCAGCATTCGCCCGACCGGCTGCACGGGCACCAGCTCTTCGGGAATGATCTTCGTCGCATCGAGGACATCGAAGCTGTACTTCTCGGCATCGGCTTCAGTGAAGACCTGCAAGCCCAGCTCCCACTGCGGATACTCGCCCGCCTCGATCGCTTCCCACAGGTCGCGGCGATGAAAGTCGCTGTCGGCGCCCTGGATCTTGGCGGCTTCGTCCCACACCAGCGAGTGCGTGCCGAGCAGCGGCTTCCAGTGGAACTTGACGAAGCGCGTGTCGCCGCGATCGTTGACGAGCCGGTAGGTGTGCACGCCGAAGCCCTGCATCATGCGGAAGCTGCGCGGAATCGCGCGATCGGACATCGCCCACATCATCACGTGCGTGGACTCGGGCATCAACGAAATGAAATCCCAGAACGTGTCGTGTGCCGATGCGGCCTGCGGCATCGCGTTGTGCGGCTCGGGCTTCACCGCGTGCACGAGGTCGGGAAACTTCATCGCGTCCTGGATGAAGAACACCGGAATGTTGTTGCCGACGAGATCCCAGTTGCCCTCGTCGGTATAGAACTTGACGGCGAAGCCGCGGATGTCGCGCGCCGTGTCGACGGAGCCGCGTTCGCCGGCCACCGTCGAGAAGCGGACGAACACCGGCGTGCGCTTGCCTGCCTTGGCGAATGGCGCGGCGCGTGTCAGCGAAGTCAGCGGCTTGTACGCTTCGAAATAGCCGTGCGCGCCCGAGCCGCGCGCGTGCACCACGCGTTCCGGGATGCGCTCGTGGTCGAAATGGGTGATCTTTTCGCGGAGGATGAAGTCCTCGAGCAACACCGGGCCCCGCAACCCTGCCTTCAGCGAATTCTGGTTGTCGCCGATTGCGACACCCTGGTCGGTGGTCAGCGGCTGGCCGTCGCTTTCCACGCGCACGCGGTCGAGCGAGCCGCCGAGCGCCGTGGGCGGTGCAACAGGCGCGCTTCCCACCTTGGCCGAGGCGTTTTTCTCGGACAACGTGCTGCCGGTCGCCTCGAGCATCGTCGGCTTGACCGTCTGGCCCGCGGGCGGCTTGATCGCGTTGTCCTCGCCATGCTCCAACGCCTTGTTGGCGTTGTAGGGCATTCCCGCGGCGAGATTTTGCACTGCGGCGTTGCGTCGGGCTGGCAGGTCGCCGTCCGGTGCGTCGGGGTGTGAAGGCCCGCTGCTGGTGCTTCGTCCCGGCGCCTTGGCGGTGGACTTGGCGGAGGGTGTCGGGCGAGCAGCAGGTTTCTTGGCGGGCACGGGCAAGGCTTTCTGAACAAGGGGGTGGGAAGCAGCGTCTGGACGGCGAACGGCCCTGAGTCCAGAGAACGAATGCAAAAGTCTACCGGGCCTAGGCGCGAACACCATCGGTGCGCGACTCGAGCGCGCGTAGGCTCCGACCGACTCGAGCCATCGACAAGGCGCGTCGAGGGCTCCCTCGGAAGCGAAAAAAGTTGCCTGCCTGGCGTCGCGAGGGAATGCGCTCGTCGGCCATGCTGTTTGCACGGCGGTAATGAATGCGTCGAAGTGACGAACCCAACTGGACGCACAAGCCGGGGTCAAATCGGCGAGGCTCGCGAGCCGCCTCCAGTGAGTGGTCAGGGAAAATCCATCAGGGGAACGATGGAGACGAAGCGATGAACCACCTTCACAGTTCCGCGCTGCGCATCGGACTCGTCATCGCAGCCCTGTTCGGCGCCTACAGTTCGCAATCCGCAGCGACGTTGTACGGCCAGGCAAATCTCGTATCCGATCTTCCCGGCGTCGCCACGTTCCAGGACCCCCATCTCGTTAATCCATGGGGCATTGCCACCAGCCCGACCAGCCCGTTCTGGATCGCCGACAATCACACGGGGCTGTCGACACTCTACAAAACGGATGGATCGCCGCAGCCGCTGGTGGTGACGCTCACGCCGACGCAAGGCGCGACGACGGCGTCTCCCACTGGCATCGTTTTCAACGGCAGCTCCGGTTTCGCCGGCTCGCATTTCATCTTCGCCACCGAGGACGGCGCGATCAATGCGTGGACCAGCGGCACCACGGCGGCCATTGTGGCGAGCGGGATTGCCGACAGCGTATACAAGGGACTGACCCTTGCTAACAACGGCACGTCGGACTTCCTGTATGCGGCGAATTTCGGCACCGGCGCGATCGACGTCTTCGACAACACCTTTGCCTCGACCACGCTCTCCGGAAGTTTCGCCGATCCGAATTTGCCAGCCGGCTACGCGCCATTCGACATCGCCAACATCAACGGCCTGCTCTACGTGACGTACGCGTTGCAGAACGACGAGCACAAGGACGACGTCTCGGGCTCGGGGCACGGTTTTGTCGACGTCTATGACGCCAACGGAACTTTGCTGTCACGCTTCGCCACCGAGGGCGTGCTCAATTCACCATGGGGACTCGCCGTCGCGCCCTCGCATTTCGGGCAATTCAGCAACGCGCTGCTCGTCGGCAATTTCGGCGACGGCATCATCAACGCGTTCGACCCGTTGACGGGTATTCTGCTGGGGCAATTGCGCGACTCGAACGCCAACCCGATCCAGATCCCGGGGCTGTGGGCGTTGCGAGTGGGCAATGGCGGAAATGGCGGCGATCCGAACGCCGTGTATTTCACTGCGGGAATTCCGGGTCCGGACGCCATCGAGGACCATGGACTGTTCGGCAAGCTGGCGGCGATTCCGGAACCGGGAACGCTGCTGCTGCTGGGAGCTGGCCTCGTGGGCCTCGCCAGTTCTCGACGCAACGCGCAGCCGCGACTCGCGTATTGATGCGGGCGACATCGGCGACAGCGGCCGCTGCAAGAGCGCGCTGTCGCCGGGGTACAGCTCGCGTTGCGCGACCTGAAGTTGCGGCTTAGGCCGCGGGCAGTTGAGAGAGCTCCATGATTTCGATGGTGGCCTGAGGGATCTGCAGATGCGGATGCTTGGCGAAGGGCTTGGCTGCCGCTTCGTGTGAGTCCGCTTGCACGATCGAATAAAGCATCACGTCGTTGCGCGTGTCGGACGTGCCGCGCGCGTCGACGCGCTTGGTCTTGCCCGCACCCGCACCGACGTCGGCAAAGATCTTCGCGTTGTCCTTCATCCATTGTTGCCACTCGGCCATCATCTTGTCTTCGTCCGCCTTGCGCTTCGCAGGCTCGGTCTTCTTCCACTCGTCTACGACCGACACCGGCGCGAGATACAAAACGAGGAATTTCTTCATCTGCGGGCTCCTTGAGATTGACTCACTGGAAATTGTCGTGGGGTGCAATGCGCGATCCACAATGTGACTCGCACCACCCCCCGTCTTTACAAGACATACTCAGCGCAGGTAAGTTTCCCCCACATGGGCATGCCAAAGACGGCCAGCCCTACGCCAGACTCGCGCATCTCGGGCGCGATTTTTGCATCACTCGCACCATGATCAGATACCCAGCCTTTATAGCCGCCATTGCGGTATGCGTCGCTGGTTGCACGCCCTCGGCAATCGCGCCGGAGAGCCAGCCCGCCGACGTACCTGCAGTGGAACGCACGCGCCTGCCGGACGTGCCCACGCCGCCCAAGGTGCCCAGCGAAGTCAAAGGCGCGCCCCCCGTGCCCGCGCCACCGGCAATCGTTGTCCCACCCAACACGTTGTACGTCTGTGTGGTCGACAAGGGCGGCGTGCGCAAGCAGACGGTGATCGAGTTCGCGCCCAAAGTCGATGCGCTGTGCGCGAGGCATCCCGAGATGGGGCCCTGCCAGTACGAGCGCAACATTTGCCGCAGTGCGGGCGGGCGCGTGTACGCGGCGAATGGCGACGAGATCACCATGACCACCGAGGCCGAGTACGACAGGAAGGTGATGCGGGTAAGGTTCAGGGCGAATTGACAACCTCGTTCCTGCGAACGCGAGCGTCCGTCGTTCCTGCGAACGCCGTCATTCCCGCGAAAGCGGGCGTCCGCCTTTCCGCGAGCGCCGTCATTCCCGCGAAAGCGGGAACCTAGCGTCGTTAGTGAGACGGTACATCGGCGACGCTGGGTTCCCGCTTCCGCGGGAATGACGGACGGCCAAGCCTCGCGGGAATGACGGCTGGCTGGTCGTGACGTCGCGCGGTATTGTTCCACCTCATTGCCAGCCAGAGGTGGTCCCATGCCCAACTACGCCATCCACATCACGCGCTATGCCGTTGGCGCGTCGCTCATCGTCCTCGCGACGTTCGCACAAGCCGACGACGTCGGCTGCACCTCAACCACCTTCCGCCTCTTCTCCCCAAATGACAAAGTGTGCGTGCAGGCCTTCGACGACCCCGGCGTGCCGGGCGTGACCTGCCACATCAGCCAGGCGAAAACCGGCGGATGGAAAGGTGCGGTGGGCGTGGCCGAAGACCCGTCACGCTTTGCGATCACCTGCCATCAAGTCGGCCCGATCGCACTTCCCGCCAACCTTCCCAAGGACGACAGCGTGTTCAGCGAAAGCACTTCGCTGATCTTCAAGAACACCAAGGTCGTGCGCATGGTGGACACCAAGCGCAACACGCTCGTCTACGTCGCCATCAGTAAACGAGTTCTCGAAGGGTCACCGATGAATGCCATTTCGGCGGTGCCGATCATGCCGTGGAACGGACGGTGAAAAGCTTCGAAGCGTAACGCTTCATTCCTGGTTCGCGCGACCGCGCACGCGCCGCAGTCCAATCATCGCGAACAGTGCGACAAGCCCCGCCAGCGCCCCTAGCTCGCCAATCGACAATGCCGGCACCGGAATCGCCGATGCTGACGGCGGCGCCGCGGCAGCGAAGAGCGTGACCGACCAGTTGTCGATGCCCGCGGCCAGCGTGTAGCCGCCACCGCCCTGGCTGGTGCCGTTGGCGCGAAAGAAGCCCACCTGGATGGGAGCGCCTGCCGACGAGAAATTCGGATGCTGCGTATTGTCAAAGATCGTTCCATTGCCGGGCGACGTGACGCTCACGAGACCGAAGCTTGCTGCGGTGAGTCCGCTCAGGTTATGCGGCGCCCAGGCGGCGCCCGGACCGGTGATCAAAGTGCTGTTCAGAATGTACAAGTTGCCGCCCTGCAGCAGCGCAGGTCCCGTCGACTGGCCGCTGCCGAAACATCCGGCCGTGCATGCGGCGTCTTCAGCATAATTCAGCAGGCCGATCGCGCCCTGCACCGTCGGCGTGTAGGTGAACGGGTTGTAGATGTGCGTACTGAGCACGACGGTGGACGTTCCCGGCGCCGCCGCATTCAGCACGTCGGTGACGTTGCGGAACGAACCCGGGTTGCCTCCGGATGCGACCTGGGCGCCGCTGCTGCTGCCGCCTCCGCCCGCGACGAACTGCGTGCCGGTCCAATCCGTATCGACGAACGTGCTGTCGGTCACCGTGGTCTGCGCGGCGGCGAATACAGGGAACAGTGCGAGAAGGCTGCACGCGATCAACAGGCCAAACGGGGAACGTATGTTTGCGCGCATCGAACCGACCATGTTTGCCTCCCTTGGCAAAAAAAACCAAACCTGCAATTGCGTGCGGAGAAGACCGGCGAGCGACGTCGAATTCGGCAGCGCCGTTTCAGTGGAAGCGAGGCTAGACCTGAGTTTGACCCAAGTCAACGAGATTCCGTTAGGGGCGCGGATAGAACTTCGCCTTCCACAGGTCCCACGGCCGCGCGATCACGCGGCGATTGCTCGCGTCGGACTGCATCGCTTCCTCCGCGTCGAGGTAAGTGACACTGCCGCCCAACGCGATCGCGCGCTGCTGCACGTCGGCGTTGGATTGCGTGTAAAACGCGCGGAACACGGCGACCGGAAGCGATTCGCCGACGGCGCAGTAGCCGTGCCCGCGCATCAACACAACGGTGCCCCCCTCGAGTGTCTGCGCGAGCGCCGCACCCTGGTCGTTGTTGCGAATCAGCATGTCGGTGCTGCCAAAGCGCTGGCGCAATTCGAACACGTTCGCACCGGTTCCCAGGAAGCTCCCCATGTGCGAAATCGCACGCAGCGGCACCGACGACGCGGTGAATGGCAGCACGGTCGCCGCGTGGCTGTGCACGATCGCGTGCACATCGGGCCGTGTCGCGTAAATTTGTCCGTGGATGAAACGCTCGAGGTACGCGTTGCGCGTGTCGCCGTCCTGCGCATTCGAGCCGAGATCGAACGTCATCACGTCGTCGTGCGTGACGAGCTCCGGTGCGAGCGAGCGTGAAAGCAGGTAACGCTCGGCGTGCTCGGGGTGGCGGACGCTGACGTGTCCGAAACCGTCGAGGACACCGAGTCCTGCGAGGATGCGATTGGCGGCGACGAGGTCGTCGAGGGTGGTGTCGAGGTTTGGCATCGGCGGCAAATTCGCGAGTGGCACGATACCGTAACACGAGTATTCGCGCCCTGCCACGAGTCGCGCGCGCTGGGAGCGATTGCAGGCGCATGGTTAGATGCAATGCCGTGAGCAATGAAACTCGTCACATCTCACACCGCCGAACAAGTGACCGATCATGAGCACGAAAACTGGACGCAATGATCCCTGCCCCTGTGGCAGCGGCAGGAAATACAAGCATTGTTGCGGCGGCGCGGCGGCGGTTGCGCAGGTGGAGGAGAAGGGCCACGCGGGCGCGGTCGAGCGCGCGCTCGGATGGCTGTCGAGCCGCCATCGCGTAGCGATCGAGGTTGCCCTCGAGGCCATGCTCTTCGAGGGCCTCAGCGAGGACGAGCAGGCTGACCTTAAGACACTGGACGACGATACCTGGGAGCAGATTGGAACCAACGCGAACGAGTGGCTCCTGGCCGAAGGTGTGATTCTGGCCAAGGGCGAAAGCATTCGCGTGCCCGAGCTATTGATCGGTCCCGGCGGACCACTGTTTACCGTGGGTCAGCGAAAATGGCTCACGCAATTGAGCCAAAGCCCCTTGCGTTTGTATGATGTGACCGACGTCGTTCCGGATCGGCAGATGACGTTGTGCGATGCGCTGGATCCGGAGGCGGCAGCGATCGTCGTCAACGAGCGCCTGGGGACTCAGCGGTTGCAGCCCGGAACTCTGCTCGGCGTTCGCCTGATGGAGGTCGACGATCATCGCGAGCTCTCGGGCTCCATCTACGCGTTCTCGTTGCTGGCCGCACCGCACGTCGTTTCGGCCATGCGCCAAACTCTGCAAAAGCGTACCCGCCGAGGCAAGCATTCGGCGACGCCAAGCTCGATCATGTGGCGTCATTGGCTCAAGCAGTTTGTCGGTATTGCGCCCTTCCCCACGATCGTGGACGCGCTCACCGGTGAATCGCTGCTGCTCATCACCGATCACTATCACGTGAAGGACTGGTCGGCGCTGGAGAAAACATTGACCGCACGAAACGATGTCGACGGCGACCGCGAATCAGGTTGGAATCGCACCGTCAAGGGAAAAGACTCGCAGCTGCGCCCGATCGCGAACATCAACCCGGAACGCAACGACCGGGTATCGATCTTCTACAAGACCCAGGGCTACGCCGACAGGGGCCGCCCGTGGTTCGATGACCTGGCCGGCAACGCCGTACAGTTCATCTCGCGCGAACTGACTGATCCAAAGGGCGCCTTCGCCAATCTGCCCGACGAGCCGGCGCCGAGAGTACGACGACGTCCGCCGGACTTGCCTCCGGAGGTCATGGCAGAAATCATCGAAACCGCAATCCGTCAAACGTATGCGAACTGGTGCGACGAGCCGATATCGGTGCTCGGGGATAAGACGCCGCGGCAGGCAATTCGGACTCCGGCGGGCTTGGAACGTGTGAAGGGTTTGCTGCGCGGCTACGAAGCGAGCGAAAAAGAACAGGCGCGGGAGCAGGGACGGCCGGCAATCTCTTATGAATTTCTATGGAAGGCGATTGGCATCGCGCGGTAGAGGTGTCACACCGTTATGCAGCGCTCCCGCATGAGCGTAGACAGGGACGAAGATTTCTTTGAACGTCTCGCGGGGTTGCGTTCACCGGTTCCAATCGTGGCCCGGCATGATCCGCTTCATGAATTCATCAAAGAGCGGAACCGTGAACGCAGTGTCTCCGTGACTTGGACTCCAGATCATGCCCTTGGCGATCAAATTACTTCGAGTTGGGGCGAGCGATGAAACATTATACATATTACATATATTATCGAATTTATCGAATGCTGATAAATCTCCTAATTCATGCAGTTTTGGGTGAGGTGGGCACGCCGGCGCGTAGTCAAGCGCGTTTTTGACTGGCTCTTGCCCGAACAAGGCCGTTGCGTTCATCCGATCCCGAACGCTCGCGCGATCAGCAGCGCCCCCGCCCCGACGACGACGGCCCCGGTGACTTGCGCGACGCGCTCGCTTCCCGGTGCGAGACGCTCGACGGTGATGGCGGCCGCCACGACCACCATCGCGCGCAGGTCCATCACTCCGATGACGAGAAGAATGGCCATCAGGCCGGCACAGCAGTAGCTGCAGTGGACGCCGCGGCGCACGCCGTATCGCCAGGCCGTGCCGGCATTCGCCGGCAACGCAAGGCCGCGTTGCGGCGCCTGGCGGCAACAGGCAAGGTGATGCGCTTTCCACGCGGTGAACTGGAGCGCGCCGGCGATCAGCACGACCACACCGACCGCGGGCGGAACGGCGCGCGCCAGCGCCGGAAGTTGCATCGCGACTGATGCCAGCGCGACACCGAGCGGAAAGGCGGCCATCCCGAATACGGTCCACACGAAGAAGTACCCTGCTCCCACCAACGCAGTCAGTGGATCAAGCCGCGTCGCGCCCGCGCTGGCGACGACCTGGCGATAGCGCCACAGCATCGGCAGCAAGGAGGGCAGCATCATTGCCGCCATCATCACCACCCACATGCACAGGAACGATGCGGCGGCGTGCGGCCACGTCTGTCCGGGCATGCGCATCCACGCCATCGACATCGTCCAGCCGCCGGGCATCGCCATCTCGCCCATCGCCGACATGGACGCGCACCACATGATCGTCACCGCCACGCTCGCGGCGAAGAGGAGCGCCGAAGCACCAAGGAACGCTCGCTCGGAAACCACGTGTCGTGCGATGTCCCGTCCCGCAGTTGCGCCAACGCTCTCCATCACGTGGCTCAGCGCTTGTCGTACTCGTCGTGGCGGCGCCACCAGACGCCCGTCTCGTTGCGCCCCCTTGGTGCGCGGTCGAGCCACTGGTACATGCCCCACAGGCCGTCCAGCCCCCGCGCGTAAGTGGAATACGTGTGATAGACGATGCCGTCGTCGAGCACGAACGCACTCATGCCGGGTCGGTCGCGCGTATACGTGGCCGGGTCGGTTCCGGTCATGGCCGCGTTGTCGCCGACCGGCGTCCCCGGCATGCGGCTCGCCATCCCCTCATCCTCGCGTAACTGCCACGCCGGCTCGCGCCGGAAGTTGTACTCGATTCCGCCGTCGCGCTGTTGCCGCTCGGTGAACGCGACGTTGAAGTCGGCGTTGAAATCGCCGCCCAACGAAGACGCCCAGGGAAACGTCCATCCCATGCGACGCTTGTACATCTGCAGCTTCGCGAGCGGAGCGCGCGACACCGCGCCAAGCGTGACGTCGTGGTGCGCAAGATGGATGGCGAAGCCGTCGAAGCCGTCGGCGATCGTCGAGCAGGTTGCACATCCCGCCGTGTAGTCGGGCCCGAACATGAAGTGGTAGACGAGAAGCTGGGAGCGGCCGCGAAATAGGTCGGCGAGCGACATATTTCCCTCGTCGGTGTCGAATCGATACGCGTTGTCGATGCGCACCCACGGCAGCGCCTGGCGCCGCTGCGCGAGCTCGTCGCCGCGCCGCGTGAGTTCCTTCTCCGCCTCGAGCAGGTCGAGCCGTGCGGCGAGCCATTGCTTGCGTGTTGCGGTCACGTGCGTCGTCTTCGCTTTTGTCGCCTTGCCTTCGTTCGTCATTTCCATGGCTGTCTCCTTGTTCATGATCTCGTTTTCGGTCGCCGCACGGCACGGACTTTGCCGCCGCCACCCGCAAAGAAGAGCTCCGCTCCGTCCGACTCGAGCCCGCTGACGCCGACGCCATGCGGCATCTCCAGCCGCTCGAGCACGGCGCCGCTCTGCGGATCGATGCGACGGATATCGCTCTCGTTGCCTTCCCAGGTGCCGTGCCACAGTTCGCCATCGACCCAGGTCACGCCGGTGACGAAGCGGTTGGACTCGATGCTGCGTATGACCGCGCCCGTCTGCGGATCGACCTGGTGGATCCTGCGATCGCGGTACTGCCCCACCCACAGGCTGCCCTCGGCCCACGCGAGCCCCGAATCGCTGCCGCTGCCGGGCGCAGGAATTGACGCCACCACGTCGCCGGTGGCGGGATCGATCTTGTCGATGCGCGCCTCGGCGATCTGGTAAAGGTACTTGCCGTCGTACGCAGTGCCGGCGTCGCAGGCGCAATCCAGCATGCGTGTCGGTTCGCCGCTCGCGGGATCGAAAGCGACGAGCTTGGCTCCGGTGGCGGCCCAGACGCGGCGGCCATCGTGCGTGACGCCATGTATGCGTTCGGCGCCCGCGAACGGGCCATACTCGCGCACGATTTCGGCCGCGTGCACCGTTGCCTTTGTCCTGTGTGTTGCTGCGTTACTCGTCATTGCTGGCTCCTTGTGGCGCGCGTTTGCGCCGCAACACAACTCTATGCGAACGGGAGCGCAGCGGGGAGTAACAAGATCGTCGTGAATCCTGTCAGCGGCGGCGACAGCCAGCGACGCGCCCGCGCCCGACCGATCGAGCGCACCCGTCCCACGGCCTCGAGCTCGACGAGCGCGCGCTGCACGGTCCGCTGGCTGTCGCCCAGCGCCAGCGAGAGCGCGGATGTCGACCACGCGGCGCCGTCGGCAAGCAGCGCCACCAGCGACGCCTGCTCGCCGTCGATGGGCGGCGCCAGCACGACGACGTCGCGCGCGTCGCGCGGCCGCAAGACGAACCCTCGCGCGGTGGCGTCGATGCGCGCGAACGCGGCGATGAGCGCACGCAGACGGCCAATCTCGACGCGCAGGCGCGCGCGATGTGTTTCGTCGGGGCGGCGAATGCGAAATGCGCTCGCGATCAACACTTGCCGATCGACATCGCCAGGCCACGCTGCGCCGAGCGCCCGCGCAAGCGCGAACAGCACCGGCCTGCGCGCCAGCGTCCGCCACGCATCGCCCGCGCGCAACCCGCGACGACAGCCATCGACTACCAGCGCACCCGAGGCCAGCAGCGACGCAATCTCGCCGACGCGCAATGCCTGCTCGCCACCGGCGAAAACGCGACGTGCGGCGGGACGATCGAGCGCTAGCCGCGCCTCCGCCACTTCGGCCCCGAGCGCCGGCACGCCTGCGCGATCGGCCGCTTCCTCCGCGCGCGCGAGTGCCGCTTGTGCGGGGCCGATTCGCAGCGAGCGCAGCGCCAGCTCGGCCGCGGTCAACGCGGCCACCGTCACCAGCGACGGCGGCATGCCACGCGCATCGAGGCTCGCCAGCGCAACCGCTGCCTCGTCGAGGCGGCCGAGCTGCAACAGCCGGCGCACGGCGATGAGCCGCGCCTGCAGCGCGTTGGCATGATCGCCACGCGCGGCGAGCGTGGCCGACGCCGCCAACAGCGAACGCGGCGAGCCCGCGAGGTCGCGCATGGCCAGCGCCACTTCGGCCTCGGCAACGATGCAGCGAGCACGCGCCAGCGCCTCGTGTTTGCCGAAGGCGCGCGCGGCGCGCCGCAGCAGTTCGCGGGCGCGCTTGTGCTCGCCGAGTTGCGCCATGGCGATGCCGCGCAGCGCCAGCGCAGGCGGATCGTCGCGCAGCGCAACCCGCTTGAGAGCGCCGAGTGCATCCCCCGCTGCGAGGGCACGCGCGGCGGCGGCGATCAGGGAATCCATGGGGAGAGGCTACCTCGCCGCGCCAGGCTCGCGTCGCGAAGGGTTATTTCGCGGCGAACGCGCGCGCGGCGGAATTCACGTCGTATTGCAGCCTGGTTGAGCGGCAGTCTCGACGCGTTCTGCCCGGCAGATCGCACGTGCCCGGGCCCGCGGGATTTGCGCGCTTCACCGAGCGGACCCCCTACCGGGGTCTGACGAACGAACTAACGTCCGGACGCGCACCGCGGCCGAGAACGGTTTCGACAGCGGCCGCGATGGCAAGCAGACGGTCGTCGTCGCTGCTGCTGCACAAGAGCTGAAGCCCGACCGGAAGCTCGTCGCGCGCCTGCACCGGCAGCGACACGCCGCATTGGCCGAACAGGTTTCCCGGCCGCGTGTTGCGACCCGAGCGGCGGTTCCATGCGACGCCCGCGGCAGTTTCGCGGGCCTCTGTAACGGGACAGGGTGACGATGGCGTCGTCGGACAGATCATGGCGTCGAGTCCCTGGATTTTCTGCCGGATCGAATCGACAAGCTCGCGCTGCCGGCGACGCAGCGCGGCAAGCGTGTCGACGTCGATATCGAGCTCGCTTTCGACGCGCGCCCATGGCACCGGGTCGATCTGCGCTCGATGCGCCAATAGCCGTTCGCGGCCGAGATAGTGGACCAGCTCGCCTGCCAGGATGCGACCGAAGACGGTGACGACTTCCACCACTTCGGGCAGCTCGATATCGACGAATTCCACGCCTCCGCGGGCGAGTTTCGACATCGCGCGCGTCATCGCATCGGCGACGGGCGCATCGAGATCCTCGAACAGGTTGGCGATCCTGCCGAGACGAAGATCCGACAGCGCCGGCGACGCGAGCGTCTCGTGTCCGGTCAGTGTTGCGAAAACCAGGCGTGCATCCACGGCGGAGTGCGTGAACACGCCCACGGTATCGAACGTCGGCGACAGCGGGAAAACGCCGTCCGTCGACCAGATGCCCATGCTAGGCTTGAACCCAACCAGACCGCACAGTGCGGCGGGCAAGCGCACCGAGCCGCCGGTGTCGGAGCCAATCGCGAACGCACACATTCCCGCCGCCAGCGCGGCAGCCGAGCCATGGCTCGAACCGCCACAAACACGCTTGGTCTGCGCATCCCAGGGATTCCACGGCATCGATTTGCGCGTGTTGATCGTCGATGCGGCGAACTCGGTCGACTTCGTGGTGCCCAGCACGATGCAGCCTTGCTGCTTCAGCGCGCTGACAAACGGCCCTTGCTGGGGAACGAGGTCGGCGACATCGATGTCGGTACCGGGATTGAACGGGAACCCGTCGACACGGAAAATTTCCTTGACCGCGACCGGCAAGCCCATCAGCGGTCCGAGATCACGGCCCGCGCGGCGTTGTGAATCGATTTCGCGTGCCTGTCGGAGCGCAGCGGACGCGTCGACATCGCGGAATGCGCCAATCACCGGATCGAGTGCGGCGATCCGTTGCAGATAGGCATCCGTCGCCGCTTCCGCCGTCAGGGTTGCCTCGCGGAATTGGCGGGCGAAGCCGGCGAGGTCGGTGTCCTGCAACGGATCCGCCGGCAAACGGGTCGCAGATCCGGTCGTCAATGGGGTCTTCGGAGTCACCGGTTCAGAGTCCTGCAAAAATGACGGGCTTCACCGCGCAGCAATGCTCGGCCCATGTGCGAACCAGGCCTTGACGGCGCCATGCTTGCTCCTGATCATCCAAGGCGTTCTGCGTTGGCAATTCGACGTTATACATTGACGTATTTTGCGTGCTCAAACTGTTCAATACGGAATGACCCATCGAGGAGTCGACATGCGTGCCTTGACCACCCTATCCCTTCACTTGCGTGCGCTCGCCATCTGCACGGCTGCCTGCGCGACGTTCGTCTCGGCAGCCGCAGCGCAGGACGTCGTCACGAGCTTCGCGAGCGGACCGCCCAATGGCGCGTATGCGTTCGCCAGTTGGACACCCAAGACGCTCCCCGATTTACTCCGTGGCAACGCCACCGGCGACGCGGTCAACATCGTCGGCCACCTCTTCCTGCCGCCGGGTACCGACAAGGTTCCCGCCGTCGTGCTCGTTCACGGCTCCGGCGGCGTCTACAACGCCGAGCTCGACTTCTGGCCGAAGCAATTCAACGCCGCCGGCATCGCCGTATTCACGCTCGACATGTTCGGCCCGCGCGGTGTGAAGAGCACCGCCGAGGACCAGTCGCAGGTGCCTTTCGCCGCTGACACGGCAGACGCGTTCGCCGCGTTGAAGCTGCTCGCCACGCATCCGCGGATCGACGCCAGGCGCATCGCGATCATGGGCTTCTCGCGCGGCGGTGTCGCCGCGCTGCGCGCGGATGTCGAGAAGATTATCGCCTCGCAGAAGCTGCCCGACGGACTGCGCTACGCGGCCGTCATCCCGACGTACGCGGGGGCCTGTGCTGGCCTGTTCCGGTTTGTCGTCAAACCGGGCGTGTTCACCAAGGCGCCGATACTGTTCCTGCACGGCGATGCCGACGACTACACGCCGATCAGCGCCTGCCAGGACTACGCGGACAAGATCGGCAAGGCCGGCACGCCGGTCGAGTTCGTGGTACTCGACGGGGCGCACCACAAGTTCGACAGCGACGACACGAAACGCTATTACATCCGCGGCGCGACCCGCACCAAGGCCGAGTGCGTGCTCGAGGTCGACATTGACACGGGCTACGCTTATGACCGCACGACGGGCACGCGCTTGCAGGGCGAGGCCTTCACCGCGGCGCAGGGCGCCTGCCGCGCCGTCGGCGCCACCGTCGAGGGCAACCACGGTGCGCGCGACAAGGCCGCGCAGGCGGCGGTCGGCTTCCTGAAGAAGACGTTTGCGAACTGATGTGTTCAGTTGCGACACGGAGTCGCGACTACCGGGGGAGAGTTGGCGATTTGATGGACAAGCGGAACGCAAACCGATTCAATGGCCGATCTGCGCGCCCGGCAACGCCGCCAGGCGCTACTCGGCCCGTTGCCATCAACTTGAGGGAACACACTTGAACAATTACGGCGCCACACTCGCAGCGTGGTCACCACGCGCGCTCAGCATCCTGCGCATTGTCGCGGCGTTGCTTTTCATGATGCATGGCACCGCAAAGCTGTTCGGCATGCCCCATCAGGCCATGTTCGACAATCTTCAATGGATGTCGCTGATGGGACTGCAGGGTGTCCTCGAAGCCGGAGGCGGTTTGCTGCTGTTGATCGGCCTTTTCAGCCGCCCGGTGGCGTTCATCCTGTGCGGCGACATGGCGGTTGCCTACATCATGTCGCATGCGCCGAAGAGCGGGCTGCCGCTTCTGAACGGCGGCGATCTCGCCGTGCTCTTCTGCTTCGTGTTCCTCTATCTGTGGATCGCCGGTCCCGGGCCGTGGAGCGTCGACGCCGCGCGCCGAACACCCAACAAGGGAGTGTGATCATGCGAAATGTCGCGCGGCTCGTGATCGCAACTGCGCTGTTGTTCTGCATGGGAACAGCCGGCGCGCAATTCATCAGGAACGGCACGCTTGACACCAACGCCAACGGTTGGAACCTGTCGAGCTCCTGCGGAGACGCGGTTTGGGACGGCGGCGCCGGCAATCCGCCCGGCGCGATACGTCTCAATTCCTGCGGCCAGGGCGATTCCGACCCGACGGCGGCGCAGACGATCTCCAACCTGGTCATTGGCGCGACGTACACCGTGTCGGTCGACGTGCAGCTTTTCGCCGACTCGTCGGGCGACGGGACCGGCAAGAGCTTCGGCATCTTCCTGAACAATGCCCCTGGCAATCCGCTGGCGCTCAACGAATTCCTCGACAACAGCTGGCATACGGTCACGACAAGTTTCACCGCGACAAGCGGCTCGGCGACGCTGTTCTTCGCCGCCGAACTCGACGCGCGCACACCCGGCGGGCCGGGGCTGAACACCGACGTCGCCTATAACATCGACAATATCGTGGTGAGCGGACCCGTGGCGGCGCCGGTGACTGTTCCCGTCATGTCGAATTCAGCATTAGTCATGGTGGCTTTGCTGCTCGCGGCGTGCGCAGGCGTGATCATTCGGGCTCGGCAGAAGCGCACGCGGGGATAGCCTCGGTTGAAATGCACCTTCGATTTCGAAGGATTTCATCCGCCCCAACGCGGATCCAGCACCAATGAGCGTGGAGTCGCCCGCGAGCGTCGCCGCCGCGACCGACGCGATCTATCGTGCCGAATCGCGCCGCGTATTCGCCACGCTGATCCGGCTGCTTGGTAACTTCGACCTCGCCGAGGAGGCGCTGCACGACGCCTTCCGTGCGGCGCTCGAGCAATGGCCTCGCGACGGCATCCCTGCGAATCCTCGCGCGTGGCTCGTCTCGGCCGGTCGCTTCAAGGCCATCGATGGCATACGCCGGCACTCACGTTTCGACTCGATGGAAGATATGTCGGAACAGGTCGATGCCATCATCGACGAGACGCAGCTGCGGGACAGCGACGAAATCGAAGACGATCGCCTGCGGCTGATTTTCACATGTTGCCATCCGAGCCTTGCAGCCGACGCGCAAGTGGCGCTGACGTTGCGCGAAGTCTGCGGCCTGACGACGGAAGAAATCGCGCAGGCCTTTCTCAGCGCCGCGCCAACGATGGCGCAGCGCATCGTGCGCGCCAAAGCCAAGATCCGCGACGCCGGCATTCCCTTCCAGGTTCCAGAGCCTGACCAGTTGGCTGAACGGCTGGATAGCGTGCTGCGCGTGGTCTATCTGGTGTTCAACGAGGGCTATTCCGCCTCTTCGGGGCAGTCGCTGACGCGCGTCGATCTGTCCGGCGAGGCGATACGACTCGGACGGCTACTCGTCGAATTGCTGCCGGAGCCCGAGGCGATAGGATTGCTGGCACTGATGCTGCTGCAAGAATCGCGGCGCGCCGCGCGTGCCTCGCCGGACGGCGAACTCGTGCTGCTGAGTGACCAGGATCGCGCGCTCTGGAACCGCGATCAAATCACCGAGGGCTCGACGCTGGTGACGCGATCGCTGGCGTCGCGACGCGTCGGGCCGTATGCGCTGCAGGCGGCGATCGCCGCAGTGCACGCTGATGCAATCAGCGTCGACGCGACCGACTGGGACGAAATCGTCGGCCTCTATGACGCCCTGCTCCGCGTCGAGCCGACACCGGTGGTCGAGTTGAACCGCGCAGTGGCGATCGCGATGCGAGACGGTCCCGCCGTGGGTCTCACCCACATCGAGGCCATTCTCGCGCGCGGCGATCTCAATGACTACCACCTGGCCCACGCCGCGCGCGCCGACCTGTGCCGGCGGCTGGGCAAGACCGCGCAGGCGCGCGCCTCGTACAAGCACGCGATCGCGCTCGCCCGGCAAGTGCCCGAGCGCCGGTTCCTTGAGCGGCGGCTGGCCGAGTTGCCCGTCTGACCGAGCCGCGACGTGCGGCGGTTGGATCAGCGCGTCCGAATCTTTTTTTGCGCTTGTAGTTCGTCGCGTGTCGATTTCGCGTTTTCCCGTTCGACTAGTTGAGGAAGGCCCACTCATTCCGGGCCCCGTTCAACAGCAAGCAGGAGCGGGCAATGCAAGTCGTCATCCACTGGTTGAGTATGTTGCGAAGAATCGGGCAGAAGGCCGGCCCTTACCTGATGTTGGAAATGCTGCTGCCGGGTGGGACATTGTTCGCGTTGCTGCTTTTCCTGTATCGGCGCCACAAAGCCGGTGTCGACAGCGGCATCCGCCAGGCGGTCGCCGAAGCGGTGCGTACGCTGGCAAATGTGTTCGACAATCGTATTCTCTTACCCCTACCCCTAAGGCGGAATCGGCAAACGTCCACCGTGATGAGGAGTGAATCATGAAGTACTTATGCCTTGTGTACCTCGACGAGAAAAATCTGGACGCCGTACCCGACAGCGAGTGCAAGGCCTGTGGGGACGCACTCCGCCGCAGTGGACATCACATTGCCGCCGAAGCGCTGCAATCCGTTCAAACGGCAACGACTGTGCGTGTTCGCAATGGAAAAATGTCCGTGATCGACGGGCCGTTCACAGAGACGAAGGAGCAACTCGCAGGGTTTTACCTGATCGATGCCCGCGATCTGAATGAGGCCATCCAGCTGGCCGCCAAGATCCCACCGGCGCGCGTGGGCAGTATCGAAGTGCGGCCGGTCAGGGAATTGTCGGTTTGAAAATGTGGTCGATGCATGGGGAGCACATTCAAAATAAAGTCGACCGAGGTGTCGAGCCTGTCGTCCCCCGATCGACTAGTCAGTAGAAGCTGGGTTTGGCCCAAACCGACCGGATGCCAGTTTCGAACCCAAAACTAACGGAGATCTGATCATGCGATTCATGATGATAGTCAAGCATGCCGAAAACCAAGGTCCGCCGCCCAAGGCGCTGATGGATGCCATTGGAAAGCTCGCTGAAAAGGAGACCCAGGCCGGCACGATGCTCGGCAGCGGAGGGCTCGGACCCACCGCCACGGGCGCCCGCGTGCGTCTTGCCGGGGGAAAGGTGACGGTGAACGACGGGCCTTTTACCGAAACCAATGAAGTCGTCGGCGGCTATGCGCAGTTCGAGTTGAAATCCAAGGACGCAGCGGTGGAATCGGCAGTGCATTTCATGGAACTCCACAAGCAGCACTGGCCCGGTTGGGAAGGCGAGACCGAAGTTCGCCAGATGTTCGGCCCGGAAGACTTCGGTCCGGACGGCTGCATGCCCAAAGCCTAGCTTCGGCCTCGCCGTCCGGATGACGGCGATCGACCAGCCCCGTGCGCGCATCGACGGCCCGTCAGCCAGCTGCCGTGCCGTCGACGCAATCCGGCGCTTCAACAAGCCGATCGGTCATGGTATCGTTAACATTGCGAACTCCGACGTTACCAACCGTCCGAAAAGGGGGAAATCATGACTTCGTCCGCCAACCTCTACCGCAGGCGCGTGCTCAAGTCCGCCGCAGCGCTCGGCGCCTACGCCCTGGCCGGCAACCCGGCCCTTGCCGCGGGCAAGCCCTTCGAGGGAACCGAGCTCAACATCTCCTGCTGGAGCGCCCCGTACCCCAAGCTGTTGCAGACATACCTGCCGGAATTCGAGAAGTTGACCGGCATCAAGGTCAACTACGACACGCCGGGCTTCCTGATCTACAACCAGCGCGTCGATCTCGAGCTGTCCACCAAGGGATCGTCGTACGACGTCCTCAACATCACGTTCATCTACGTCGATCGGTGGCTGCGCGCCGGATGGTTCGCGCCGCTCAACGATTTCGTCAAGAACGAGACGCCGAAGGACTGGAACGTCGACGACTTCCTGCCGGCGACGCGCAAGATCATGTCGGACAAGGCCGGCAACCTCTATGGCATTCCCTGGACTGTCGACGTATCGATGGCGTGCGCCGGCCGATACGACATCATGGAGAAGATGGGCCTCGCGATGCCCAAGACGTTCGACGAGGTCGAGAAAGTGGCCGCCGCGACTAACAAGGACGGCATCGCGGGTTTCGTCGGCGACAATCGCCACGGCTGGAATTTCCCGCCGTACCTGCAGGGATTCGGCGGCAACGTGTTTCGCAACGCGCCGAACGACCTGATGCCCGCGCTCGATACCCGCGAAGCCATTGCCGCGGCGGATTTCTTTTCGCACCTGTTGCGCGACTATGGTCCGAACGGCGTGCTGTCGTACAGCTATGACCAGGTGACGGCAGCACTCAAGCAGGGCCGCGGCAACTACGCGACCGAGGGCCACATCTTCCTGATGCCCGCGGCCGATCCGGACAGCAAGGCCGCCAAGACGGTACGTTATTCGGCGTTTCCCCGCGGACCCGCGGGCGATTTCCCCGGCTTCGCCACGCATGCCTGGGGAATTCCGGTCGGCGCGAAGAACAAGAAGGCGAGCTGGGAATTCATCAAGTGGGCGATGTCGAAAGACATGATGATGCGTGCGGTGACCGAGAAGGGCTATTCGTCGCCCAGCCGCCGTTCGGTGGTCGAGAGTCCCGAGTTCAAGAAGCGCCTGACGCTCAATGGCAACGACGTCGCCGACATCTATCTCAAAGCCGCCGAGACCGCCGCGGGCAGCGACTACATGGCCTACCGCATCGTGCAGGGGTTTCCGCAGGTCGACACGCTGATCGGGCAGGCCATCGAGCGCATCGTCACCAAGCAGATGTCCGCGGCCGACTCGATGAAACTGGCGCAGACCAGCGCCATCGCCGACCTCAAGCGCGCCGGCATTCGCATCTAGCGCACGCCAGGCAGCCATGGCCGCTGCCGTCGCCACCATCGAGCACGGGATCGGGCCGCGCCAGCGGCTCGCCGTGCTCAGCGGGCTGATGCCCGCGATCGTGCTGCTCGCCGCGCTGACGCTCGCGCCGGCGCTGTATCTCTTCGTGATCAGCCTGACGCCGGCGACGCCGACCGTTCCTGCGTCGCTGACCGATTTCTCGGCACCCTTGCAGAATTACCTGGGTGCGCTTCACGACGCACGCTTCACCGACTCGCTCTGGGTGCAGTTGAAGCTTTCCGCGTCGACGGTCATCGCGCAGACGCTGCTCGGACTCGGCGCGGCCTTGCTGCTGAATCACCGCACGCGATTAGTCCAGGCGCTGCGCACCGTGTTCCTCATCCCGATGGTGCTGCCGCCGATCGTGGCGGCACTGATCTGGAAGATCCTTTACACGCCCGACATCAGTCCGATGCACCGCGCGCTTGCTGCGCTCAACATGCCGGTTAAGTCGCTAATCACCAATCCCGACACGGCGCTCTGGGCGATCGCCTTCGCCGACACCTGGGAGTGGTTTCCCTTCACGATGCTGATCATCCTGGCCGCGCTGCAGATGGTGCCGCGCGAACCGCTGGAGGCAGCGCGGGTCGACGGCGCCAGTCGGCTCCAGCTCTTCTGGTACATCGAGCTGCCCTTCATCCAGCCGGCCATCGTGGTCGCCGCACTGTTCCGATTGATCGACAGCATCAAGGCATTCCCGCTGATCTATGTGCTGACGAGCGGCGGGCCGGGCACCACCACGCAGGTCACCAACTACTACGCGTTCACCCAGGCATTCAATTATGCGTATTGGGGATACGCGAGTGCGATTGCGATCATGCTGACCGCGGGCGTGTTCGCATTGAGCTGGCTGATCGGCAGTCTCGGCGCGAGGTCGTCCCCGCATGGCTGATCAACTCGCGCTCGAGTCGATAGACGATCCGGTGCGTCGCGGCCGGTGGCGCAAACGCGCCGGCCGCATGTTGGCCAACGTGGCGCTCGGGCTAATGCTGCTGTTCGTGCTGTTTCCGATCGTGTGGCTTGTGCAGATGTCGGTTCGTCCCGACGAGGATATTCTCGGCTACCAGTTGCTCTTCACGCCGACGCTGGCGCATTACCGCGCGCTCGTCGAGAGCAAGTTCCTGCATTCCTTCCTGAACAGCGTCGTGTCGAGCTGCGTGTCGACGCTGGTCGCGCTGCTGGTGGGCACTCCCGCCGCCTATGTGCTCTCACGCTGGCGCTTCCGCGCGCGCAGCAAGATCGCGATGTGGATACTGTCGACGCGCATGGCGCCGCAGATCACCTTCACGATCCCCTTCTTTCTCTTCTATCGGTACGTCGGTCTCAGCGATACCGTCTGGGGTCTGGCGCTGATCTACCTGACGTTCAACCTCGCGCTGGTGATCTGGATGATGCAGTCGTTCTTCGACGCCGTGCCGAGAGCGCTCGAGGAAGCGGCCTGGATCGATGGCGCCAGCATTTGGAACGCCTTCCTGCGCATCACGCTTCCACTGACGGCGCCGGGACTCGCCGCTGTCGCAGTCCTCTGCTTCATCTTTTCGTGGAACGACTTCTTCTACGCGTTGATCCTGACACGCACCAAAGCCATGACGGCGCCGGTCGCGATCATCAACTTCATGCAATACGAGGGATGGGAATGGGGAAAGATGGCCGCCGGGGGCACGCTGGTGATGCTTCCGGTCGTTGTGTTTACGGTGCTGGTGCGCAAGTGGCTGGTGAGTGGATTGATTGCGGGTAGCGTCAAGGATTGAGGTGATTCGGAACGGCGACCGCGCTCAAGACATCGACAGTGTCCTGCTCACCTTGAGCTCATTGCGCAGATATGAAAGAGCGCCCCGAGGGGCGCTCTTTCATTGGACGCTGACTACTTGCCGTCGCGGTCGGAGTCGCCGGGGATGGCGCGCTCGACCGAATCGCTGACCCGGTGGAAGGCATCGCGGGTGGCGAGTTTCGCGCGATCCCACGACAGGCTCGAGTTGCCCTTGGCACTGCTCCAGTCGCGCGAGAGATCGGACTCGACGTCGTCGAATTTGCGACCGGCGTAGCGCGAGTACGAACTCACCCCGTACGCATATGCGGGACCGTAGTCGTCGTAGCTGCCGCCGCTGACATAGGGCCGCGATTTATAGTTGTCTCGCCAGTACGCATCCTCGCGCGTGGGATCGATCTGTTCGGCGACGCCCTTGCCGGCAAGTCCGCCGACAACTGCACCGACGGCGGCCCCGATTGCTGTCCCGACGGGGCCGGCAACGGTGCCGACGGCAGCGCCGGTGGCTATTCCGCCGGCGATCGCGCCCACTCCGGTCCCGACTGGGTGCGCGCCTGGCTCGCCGGTCAGCGGATCGCGGTTCGCGCTTGTGCCCGTGGTCGGGCGATTGGTGGTGTCGTTAGTCATGAGGTTCTCCTGAAGTTGAATTGCAAGCGCCGCGGCCTGCGCGGCGATGATCGATCAACGTGCTTGGCCGCGGCGGACCAGGTTGACGATGCCCAGCAGAATGACTGCGCCGATCAACGACACGAGCATTGCCGGAATGCTGAAGGCATCCTGGTTGATCGTCGGGACGCCGACGAGAGGGGATATCACCCAACCGCCCAGTAATGCGCCGACGATCCCCACGACGATGTTGAGGATCACGCCTTGCTGCGCATCGGTCCTCATGATCCTGCTCGCCAGCCAACCGATGACGCCGCCAACAACCAGCCAGATGATGAAGTTCATGTGCTTTCCTCGCCCCGCGGGGCCCCGTTAAGTTGATGAAGAGATGCGTGCGCCGTGACGTCCACGGACCAGCGCAGAGTAGGATGGCCGGCTCGTTTCTGGCGTCAGCGGAATGCGGAACGCTCGCGACGTGACCGCCGCTTGATGGCGTCAGTCTCGGCCTACGAATCGGGGAAGTGGCTCTTTGCCGCGGCGTGTGCCTTACTGCGCGGGCGCCGGGATCGGCAAGATGCTCATCACCCGCCACGCGCCGCTCGATTTGACGAGCACCTGATTTAGCAGGAACCGCGTCGCTTGCGGAGGCTGCCCTGGCGCGCCGATCGTGAACTGCACCGCTGCGTACAGCTGGGCGACGCTATCCGAAATTGGCACCTCGCACGCTGGTCGTACCGGCGTCGAGCCGCCAAGTACCCTCGTAGAGCTTCGCGAAGCGTTGCAACGCGGCGTCGCGACCCCAGACCGCGGTGCGCACCCGGTACTGCATTCGTCGGGACATCGGCCTATAGTCATGTGGGCACCCCGCCCTGTTATCGCAGCGGAAGGAGCGAACACCATGTCCCACAAACCGCCGAAGGAAGGCAAAAAGAAGTCGGTGCTGACGCCCAAGGAGAAAAAGACGATCAAGCAGCAAAAGAAACACGCCGGGGACGCGGCTCCGTTAATCAAGCATTGACCCCAAAGAGCGCAGGATTTGAAAGCGAGACCTCGATGCCCAACGACGATCGAAATGTGCTCGGTGGTGTTCTCGCGCCGTGCTCGACCTAGTACACGATGCGCGCGCTGCGCTTCGATCGCTACGGACCGCCCGAAGTGCTGCGGATCGA
>JBDTWY010000025.1:0-45354 GCA_040006455.1 Betaproteobacteria bacterium
GTCGACGTCGATGCCGGATTCCAGCCGATGCAGCTTGGCGACGCCGATGGGCTTCGCCGACAGGTCGATTCCCGTGACCTTGCCACCGCGCTGCGCCATCGCCTCGGCGAGGATGCCACCACCGCAACCGACGTCGACGATCGACTTGCCGGCAAGGCCTTGCGCCATCCGTTCGATCCATTCGACGCGCAGCGGATTGATGTCGTGCAGCGGCTTGAACTCGCTGTTGGGGTCCCACCAGCGGTGCGCGAGCGCGCCGAACTTGTCGAGCTCGGCCTGGTCGGCGTTCGTCGCGGAGGGTGGGATTGAGGTTGCGGTCGTCATCGTTTCAATTCGCGGCAAGTTGGTCGCGCCAGCGCGCAGTGCGCTGCGCCAGCGAGGCGACGTCGATGCGCGTCGGCGCGCGCGCCATCACGACGCGCTCGCCGGCCATCCATACGTCGGTCACGTGTTCGCGACCGGCGGCATACACCAGTTGCGAAACGGGATCGTAGCAGGGCTGCGTCGCCAGCGACGAGAGGTCGACGGCGATGACGTCGGCGCACTTGCCCGCAGTGAGCGAGCCGATGCGATCGCCGAGGCCCAGCGCGTCGGCGCCGTTCTGCGTCGCCATTCGCAATACCGTCTGCGCGGGCAGTGCGGACGCATCTCCGGTCGTGCCTTTGGCAAGCAGTGCCGCGAGGCGCATTTCGCCAAACATGTCGAGGCGGTTGTTCGACGCTGCACCGTCGGTGCCGAGCGCCACGTTGATGCCGCGTGAAACATAGGCGGCAACCGGCGCGATGCCGGCGGCGAGCTTGAGGTTGGACGCAGGGCAGTGGACGACGTGGCAGCCATGGCGCGCGAGGATGTCGATGTCGCCACCCGTCAAATGCACGGCGTGCACGGCGATGAAGCCGGGGCCGGGCGCCCCGAGTCGGTCAAGGCGCGCGAGCGGCGTCATGCCGGTCGCGGCGAGCGCATCATCACGCTCGGCAGATGTTTCCTGCAGGTGGGTTTCGACCGGCAGGTCGAGCTCGCGCGCCAGCGTCAGCAGCTTGCGCCACGACGCGTCGCCGACCGTGTAGGGCGCGTGCGGGGCCAGCGCAAAGGACAGTTGCCGCGACGCCTTGAACGCATCGCGGACTGCGAGTCCCCGTTGCAAGTGGGCATCGGCATCGGCGGCGCCCGCCATCGCGAAATCCAGCACCGGTGCCGCCAGCACCGCGCGCATGCCCGCGGCGAGATAGGCGCGCGCCGCGGCGTCGGCGTGGAAATACATGTCGCTGCAGCACGTCGTGCCGCCGCACAGCATTTCGGCCGCCGCGACCAGCGTGCCGTCGTAGACGAATTGCGGCGACAGGTGCGCGCTCTCGCGCGGCCAGATGTGCTCGCGCAGCCAGACGTCGAGCGGCAGGTCGTCGGCGATGCCGCGCATCAGCGCCATCGCCCCGTGCGTATGCGCATTGACCAGCCCAGGGAGCACCGCGTGATCGGGCAGGTCGACGTGCTCGCGCGCCGCGAAACGCTCGTCAGCCTCGGCGCGCGGCAGCAGCGCCACGATCTGCTCGCCGTCGACCAGCAGTGCGTGTTCGGTCAGCGCGCCCGCGCGGTCGATCGGCACGAACCAGTGAGCATCGATGCGCATGTCGATGCGCCGGCGTTCATCGTTCTTCGACATCTTCGAGATCGGGGTCGGGGTCGTTTTCTTGAGACTGGCGTCGGAGTCCTCGTTTTCTCAAAACGGCTCCGACCCCAATTTTGGAGCAATACAGCCCGTTCTACTCCGATCCCGATTCAAACAAAAAGCCCCGCAGTGCGGGGCTTTTTGCGACAGCCTGAATCGAGAATCAACGACGCATCATGCCTTCGCCCTTGACTTCGACTTCGACGCGACGGTTCGGCGCGAGGCAGGCGATCAGTTCACGCAGCGCCTTCTGGTTGCAGACGACGCCCGGGATCGGCTGCGTCTTGCCCATGCCCAGCGTTTCAATCTTGTCGCGAGGCACGCCCTTGCTGACGAGGTAGTCGCGCACGGCATCGGCACGACGTTCCGACAGTCGCTGGTTGTAGGCCTGCGTGCCGATGCGGTCAGTGTGGCCGGTGACGAGTACCAGCTCGAGCTTTTGCACGCTCGACAGCTTGGAGATGATTTCGGAATCGATCGCCGCCTTGCCATCCGGCTTCAGCACGGCCCTGTCGAAGTCGAACAACGCCTTCGACGCCAGCGTGATCTTTTGCACGCCCGGAGCGGGCGCCGGTGCCGGGGCGGGTGCTGCGGGTGCCGGGGCGGGTGCGGGCGCGGCCGACGGCGTGGGCGCGGCGGCGGCTACCTTGGGAACGAGGTCGGGGTCGCACTGCGCGATCGCCATGCTGGGCGCCCAGTAACCGGTGCGATAGCAGAGGTTGCCGGACAGACCGGCGGTGCTGTTGTAGACACCGCTGCGCACGACGTTGTTGTCGGGCGTTCCGGTCGCCGAAAGGACGTAGCCGCTGTTGGTCGGATTTGCGCCGGCGACGCCAGGCACATATCCCGTGGTTTGTGCGGCAACGCTGCCGGCAAATGCGGCTGCGATCGCGGCTGCAACAACACCGGTGACGAGACGACGAGTCATTGTTTCACCCCTTTTGGCGTAGGTTTTGGAAAAGTTTTATGCGAACTGGCAGGTTCGCGCACCCGGGCCAATTGTCGAAACTGGACCCCGACACGCCGAATTCTTTGCGTTCACAATGACTATATCACGGAGGTTTTGCGGGAAGCAAAAGCACAGGGCCGTGGATAAGTGATCCGGTGCGACAACTGTCGCGGGGATACAACGCCGTGTTAAAATTACACGTTTTCAACGGCATCCGTCGCCTTTGCGACCCGCGATGCCGGCGAAAACCGGCCGCCGCCGGCCATTCCGCCTGAAAATGGCGCGGGATGGCCGATTTTTGACGACCGCCATCGACCAAAAGCCCCGCGCCCAACCGAATCGTCCATGACATCACCCCCGACCGAGTCGTTCGCCAAGGAGACCGTTCCGGTCAGCCTCGAAGCCGAAATGCGCCACAGCTTCCTCGATTACGCGATGAGCGTGATCGTCGGCCGCGCGCTGCCTGACGTCCGCGACGGCCTCAAACCGGTGCACCGCCGGGTGCTGTTCGCGATGCACGAGGCCAACATCGCCTACAACCGCCCGTACGTCAAATCGGCGCGCGTGGTCGGCGACGTGCTCGGCAAATACCACCCGCACGGCGATAGCGCGACCTACGAGGCGCTGGTGCGGATGGTCCAGGATTTCTCGTTGCGCTACCCACTGATCGACGGACAGGGCAACTTCGGCTCCGTCGACGGCGACATGGCGGCGGCCTACCGCTATACCGAATGCCGGCTCGAGCGCATCGCCGGCGAGCTGCTCGCCGACATCGACCGCGACACCGTCGACTTCGTGCCGAACTACGACGGCAAGGAGATGGAGCCGTCGGTGCTGCCGTCGCGGCTGCCCAACCTGCTGATCAACGGCTCGTCCGGCATCGCCGTCGGCATGGCGACCAACATCCCGCCGCACAATCTCGGCGAAACGATCGACGGCTGCATCGCCGTTCTCGACAACCCCGAGGTCAGCGTCGACGAGCTGATGGAGATCATCCCCGCGCCCGACTTCCCGACGTCGGCAATCATCTACGGCCTCGACGGCGTGCGCGAAGGCTATCGCACCGGCCGCGGCCGCGTCGTCATCCGCGCACGCACGCACGTCGAGGATCTCGACAAGGGCAATCGCCACGCGATCATCGTCGACGAGATCCCGTACCAGGTGAACAAGGCCAACCTGCTGATCCGCATCGGCGAGCTGGTGCGCGAGAAGCGGCTGGAAGGCATTTCCGACCTGCGCGACGAGTCCGACAAATCGGGCATGCGCGTCGTCATCGAGCTCAAGCGCGGCGAAGTTCCGGAGATCGTGCAGAACAACCTGTTCAAGATGACGCAGCTGCAGGACAGCTTCGGCATGAACATGGTGGCGCTGGTCGACGGCCAGCCGCGACTTCTCAATCTCAAGCAGTTCCTCGAGTTCTTCCTGATCCACCGCCGTGAAGTCGTCGTGCGCCGCACGCGCTTCGAGCTTGCCAAGGCGCGCGACCGCGCGCACGTGCTGGAAGGCCTCGCCGTCGCGCTTTCGAACGTCGACGAGATCATCGCGCTGATCAAGGCGTCGGCGACGCCGCCCGATGCCAAGGAAGCGCTGCTGGCGCGCACGTGGCGCTCGCCGGTCGTCGAGGAGATGCTGGCGCGCGCGTTGACCGACGCGGCACGGCCCGAGGGGCTGCCCGCACATTTCGGCTGGCAGGAGAACGGCTACCGATTGTCGGACGTACAGGCGCAGGCGATCCTGGAAATGCGCCTGCAACGCCTGACCGGGCTCGAGCAGGAAAAGATCACCGGCGAATACCGCGAAATGATGGACCTGATCGCCGACCTGATTGACATCCTCGCCAAGCCGACGCGCGTGACCAGGATTGTTCGCGACGAGCTGACGGCGATCAAGATGCAGTTCGGCGACAAGCGCCGCTCCGAAATCGTCGCGCAAAGCGTCGACCTGTCGCTCGAGGACCTGATCGCGCCGGCAGACATGGTGGTGACGATGTCGCACGGCGGCTACCTCAAGTCTCAGCCGGTCGCCGAATATCGCGCACAGCGCCGCGGCGGCCGCGGCAAGCAGGCGACGGGCACCAAGGAAGACGATTTCGTCGACCGCATGTTCATCGCCAACACTCACGATCACATCCTGTGCTTCTCCAACCGCGGCCGCGTCTACTGGCTCAAGGTCTACAGCGTGCCGCAGGGCTCGCGCAGCTCGCGCGGCAAGCCGATCGTCAATCTCGTGCCGCTCGCCGACAACGAGAAGATCACCGCGATCCTGCCGGTCAAGGAGTTCACCGAAGGCCACTATGTGTTCATGGCAACGGCGATGGGCACGGTCAAGAAGACGTCGCTCGCCGATTTCTCGCGGCCACGGCCTTCCGGCATCATCGCCGTCGACCTGTCCGACGGCGACCGCCTGATCGGCGTCGCGCTGACCGACGGCACGCACGACGTGATGCTGTTCAGCTCGGGCGGCAAGGCGGTGCGCTTCGACGAGAACGACGTGCGCCCGATGGGCCGCAACGCGCACGGTGTGCGCGGCATGATGCTCGGCAAGGACCAGAAGGTGATCGCGCTGCTGGTCGCCGAGGACGAGACGCAGGCGGTGCTCGCCGCAACGGAGAACGGCTACGGCAAGCGCACGCCGATCGTCGAGTACACGCGCCACGGCCGCGGCACCAAGGGCATGATCGCGATCCAGCAGACGGCGCGCAACGGCAAGGTCGTCGCCGCCGCGCTGGTCGAGCCGGACGACGAGGTGATGCTGATCTCAACTGGCGGCGTGCTGATCCGCACCAAGGTCAAGTCGATCCGCGAAATGAGCCGCTCGACTCAGGGCGTGACGCTGATCAACCTCGACGCCGGCGAGAAGCTCGCCGGCATGGAGCGCGTGGCGGAACGCGAAGACGACGACGCCGGCGACACGTGAGAACGATCACGCATCGCGTGTGGAATTTCAGCGCCGGGCCTGCGGCGCTGCCGTTGCCCGTGCTGGAGCGCGCGCAGGCGGAAATGCTGGATTGGCGTGGCAGTGGCGTGTCGGTGATGGAAATGAGTCACCGCGGCAACGATTTCATGGCGATCCAGGCCAAGGCGATGGGCGACTTGCGCGCGCTGCTGGCAATTCCGGACAACTACCGGATCGTGTTCCTGCAGGGCGGCGGCATCGGCGAGGCGGCGATCGTGCCGCTCAACCTGCTGGGCGAACGACGCCATGCCGACTACGTCGACACCGGCCACTGGTCGTCGCGCGCGATCGACGAGGCGCGCCGTTTTTGCGAGGTCAACGTCGCGGCCTCGGCGGCCGACCGCGGCTACACGTACGTGCCTGCGCAATCGGCATGGCGGCTGTCGCGCGACGCCGCCTACGTCCATGTATGCACCAACGAGACGATCGGCGGCGTCGAATTCCAGCAGTGGCCCGATCCGACGTCACTGCCCGAGGGTGTGCCGCTGGTCGCCGACATGTCGTCGCATATCCTGTCACGCCCGGTCGACGTGTCGCGCTTCGGTGTCATCTACGCCGGTGCGCAGAAGAACATCGGGCCGGCGGGACTGACGATCGTCATCGTCCGCGAAGACCTGCTCGGCCGCGCGCGTGCCGACTGCCCGAGCGTGTTCGATTACGCGAAGCAGGTCGCGGGCAACTCGATGGTCAACACGCCGCCGACGTTCGCAATCTACGTCGCCGGACTCGTGTTCGAGTGGCTCGCGGAGCAGGGTGGCGTCGCTGCAATCGAGTGCGCCAACATCGCCAAGGCGAGCCTTCTCTACTCGACGATCGACGCGTCGGGGTTCTATCGCAACGACATCGACCGCGCCGACCGTTCGCGGATGAACCTGCCGTTTTTCCTGCGCGACGGTCGCCTCGACGACGAATTCCTCGCGGGCGCAAAGTCGCGCGGCCTCGCACAGCTGAAGGGTCATCGCGCGGTGGGCGGCATGCGCGCGTCGATCTACAACGCGATGCCGATCGAGGGTGTCACCGCGTTGTGCGACTACCTGCGCGAATTCGCGCGCCGCCACGGCTGATCGCATGGGCGCAGACGACGAGCTTGCGCGGCATCGCGGGGCGATCGACGCGCTGGACGACGAGATCCTGCAGCGCCTGTCGGCGCGCGCGGCGCATGCGCACGCGATCGGCGCGCTCAAGGGCGAAAGTGCCGCGTACCGTCCGGAGCGCGAGGCGCAGGTGCTTGCGCGACTGTCCGCCGCCAATCCGGGGCCGCTGCCGGACACGTCGGTCGCCGGCGTGTTTCGCCAGATCATGGCGGCATGCCTGGCACTCGAGCGGCGCCTTGCCATCGCGTATCTCGGCCCCGCCGGAACCTTCAGCCACGCCGCGGTGCAGCAGCATTTCGGCCAGTTCGTCGATGCGTTGCCGTGCGCGTCGATAGACGAGGTCTTTCGCGCCGCCGAGAGTGGCCAGGCCGACTACGCGGTGGTGCCGGTCGAGAATTCGACCGAAGGGGCTGTGGGCCGCACGCTCGACCTGATCGCGCAGACGCCACTGCTGATCTGCGCCGAGACCAAGCTGCGTGTGCAGCAGCACCTGATGAGCACCGCCGCGGACCTGGTTGCCGTCGCGCGCGTCTATTCGCATACGCAGTCGCTGGCGCAATGCAACCAGTGGCTGGCGCGGCACCTGCCGCACGCCGCGCGCATTCCCGTCGCCAGCAATGCCGAGGCGGCGCGGCTTGCCGCATCCGAACCGGGTGCCGCGGCGATCGCCGGCGCGATCGCCGCCGAGATCCACGCGCTTCCGATACTGGTGCGCAACATCGAGGACGAGCCTAACAACACGACGCGCTTCTGGGTGCTGGGCAACCACGCCGCCGGCGCGTCCGGACGCGACCAGACGTCGGTGGTGATTGCCTGTCCCAACCAGCCCGGCGCGCTGGTGGCCGTGCTCGAGCCATTCGCGCGCAACGGCGTGTCGATGTCGCGGGTCGAATCGCGGCCATCGCGCGTCGAGATCTGGGAATACCTGTTCTTCGTCGACCTGGTCGGCCACGCCACCGACGCGCCGGTGGCCAAGGCGCTCGCCGACGTCCGCGCGATCGCGCCCCACGTCAAGCTGCTGGGATCGTATCCGGCGAACATACCGTCCACATGACTCCGACCCCCGCCGATCTCGCGCCCGAATACATCCGCCGCATCGCGCCGTATGTCGCCGGCAAGCCTATCGACGAACTCGCACGCGAACTGGGCCTCGACGCCGCCAGCATCGTCAAGCTCGCGTCGAACGAAAATCCGCGCGGCGCGAGTCCGGCTGTCGTCGCCGCGGTCGCGTCGGCCGCCGCCGAGTTGACACGTTATCCGGACAGCAATGGCTTTGCGCTGAAGGATGCGATCGCGCGGCGCTTCGGCGTCGATCCGCGTGAAATCGTGCTGGGCAATGGCAGCAACGACATCCTCGAGCTAGTGTCGCTGGCGTTCCTCAGGCCCGGCGACGACGCCGTCTACTCGCGGTACGCGTTCGTCGTCTATCCGCTGGCGACGCAAGCGCGCGGCGCGCGCGGCATCGAGGTGCCGGCACGCGATTTCGGCCACGATCTCGACGCGATGCGCGCCGCGATCACGCCGGCGACGCGGGTCGTGTTCGTCGCCAATCCCAACAATCCCACTGGCACCTGGATCACGCCGGCGTCGATGGAGCACTTCATCGCGTCGGTGCCGGACGACGTCATCGTCGTGCTCGACGAGGCGTACAACGAATACCTGGCGCCGCAGGACGACGCCAACGCGACGCGCTGGATCGCGCGCTTTCCCAATCTCATCGTGTCGCGGACGTTTTCGAAGGCGTACGGCCTGGCCGGCTTGCGCGTGGGCTACGGCGTGATGCACGCCGCCGTGGCGGACATCGTCAATCGCGTGCGGCCGCCATTCAACGTCAATGCGCTTGCGCAGTCCGCGGCGATCGCAGCGCTCGCCGATATCGCCTACGTGGACGCGAGCCGCGCGCTCAATCGCGAAGGCATGCGGGTGCTTGCTGCCGGCTTCGATGCGTTGCGCTTGCGGCACCTGCCGTCGCACGGCAACTTCATCATGGTCGACGTCGGCGACGGCCTCGCGGTATTCCAGGCGTTGCTGCGCGCCGGCGTCATCGTGCGGCCGCTCGCCAACTACGGATTGCCGGCGTGGCTGCGCGTGACCGTCGGCCTGCCAGATGAAAACGCGCGCCTGCTGGCGGCGCTGCCGGACGCTCTGGGGCATTGAGCTCAGCACCGGTGGACAGGATCGGCAAGCTGGTGGTCGCAGGCGTCGGCCTGATTGGCGGATCGCTGGCGCTGGCATTGCGCGAAGCAGCCGCGGTGACGAGCATCGTTGGCATCGGCCGCTCGCGCGTCAATCTCGGTGAGGCGATTGCGCGCGGCATCGTCGATCGCGGCTTCCTGTTCGACGACGGCGCGTGGCACGCCGAGCTTGGCGACGCCGACATCGTGGCGGTGGCGACGCCGGTTGCGCAGTTCGCTGCGCTATTTGCGGCGATCGCACCGCACATCGGCGCGTCAACCGTCGTTACCGACGCCGGCAGTTCGAAGCAGGACGTCATCACCGCGGCGCGAGTGGCGTTCGGCCAGCGTTTCGCGCAATTCGTGCCCGGGCATCCGATCGCCGGCAGCGAACGCTCGGGCACCGCCGCGGCGGATCCGCGCCTCTACGTGAACCGCAGCGTCATCCTGACGCCGACCGCAGAGACATCCGCACGCGCGCTGTCGCGAATCGCGTCGATGTGGCAAGCCGCGGGCGCCCGAGTGTCGCAGCTCGATGCGGGCGTCCATGACCGCATCTTTGCAGCGGTGTCGCATTTGCCGCACATCCTCGCGCATACGCTGGTGGACGAGCTCGCGGGACGCGCCGACGCAGACTCGCTGTTCGCGCAGGCCGGACCCGGGTTTCGCGATTTCACGCGCATCGCCGCAAGCTCGCCGGAGATGTGGCGCGATGTCGCGCTGGCCAACCGGGACGCGGTGCTCGCCGAAATTGGCGCGTTCAGCGCGGCGCTCGCCCGCGTTGCGCAGTCGATCGCCGCAGGCGACGGCGCGGCGCTCGAGGCGCTGTTCGCGCGCTCGCGAGACGCGCGCATGCGCTGGGAAGCCGAGTGCGTCGAGCAGCAACCGGCACGCGCGGCCCCGGATGTCCTCACGGATCAAAGAGGTCGCGAATGAGCGCCACGATAGCGCGGCCGCGTTCGCATGCGTTGCCGTTGCAACCGGCGCGACACGCCGAAGGCACGCTGCTGCTGCCGGGATCGAAGAGCATTTCCAACCGCGCGCTGCTGCTCGCCGCACTCGCGCAGGGCCGCACGCAGCTTCACGACGTGCTCGATGCCGACGACACGCGCGTGATGATCGCTGCGCTTCGCACGCTCGGAATCGCGATCACGCAGGACCTGCCGGCGCGCACCGTCGTCGTCAACGGCACCGCGGGAGCCTTCCTCTCAGCATCCGCCGACCTGTTTCTCGGCAACGCCGGCACGGCGTTCCGGCCGCTGACCGCGGTGCTGGCGATGGGCGAAGGCGCCTATGCGCTCGACGGCGTGGCGCGGATGCGCGAGCGCCCGATCGGCGATCTTGTCGACGCGCTGCGCGCACTCGGCGCGTCGATCGACTATCGTGGCGCCGACGGCTTTCCGCCGCTCGCGATCGGTCGTTTCACCGCGCGCAACATCCACCGTGTCGATGTGCGCGGCGACGTGTCGAGCCAGTTCCTGTCGGCGCTGCTGTTGGCGCTGCCGCTGCATCCTGCGCACGCGCACGCCGACCTGACGATCAACGTCACGACGCCGCTCGTGTCGCGCCCTTACGTCGAGATCACGACGCGCCTGATGCGCCAATTCGGCGTCGACGTCGCCACGCCGGACGCATCCACGTTTGTCGTGCCTGCAGGCAACGGCTACGCGTCGCCGCATCGGCTCGACGTCGAAGGCGACGCGTCGTCGGCATCGTACTTCCTTGCCGCCGGCGTGCTCGGTGGCGGCCCGGTGCGCGTACGGGGCGCCGGACGCGCGTCGATCCAGGGCGACATTGCGTTCGCCGACGTGCTGGCCGGCATGGGGGCCGACATCCGCTTCGAGGACCACGCGATCGAGGCGCGGCGCGGCAATCGGCTCGCCGGTGGCACGATCGACTGCACGGCGATACCGGATGCGGCGATGACGCTGGCGATGGTCGCGCTGTTTGCGGACGGCCCCATGACACTGGCGAACATCGGCAGCTGGCGCGTCAAGGAAACCGACCGGATCGCCGCAATGGCGACCGAGCTTGCCAAGCTGGGCGCCGGCGTCGCGCAGGGCGGCGACTGGCTGCGGATCACGCCGCCCGACCAGTGGCGCCACGCCACCATCGACACCTACGATGACCACCGGATGGCGATGTGCTTCTCGCTGGCGGTGTTCGGCGGCATCGGCGTGACGATCAACGATCCCGGTTGCGTCGACAAGACCTTTCCCGGCTACTTCGACGCGTTCCTGAAGCTGGTGCAATGACGCCACTCGTCCCCGTGGTCGCCGTCGACGGCCCGGCAGCGTCCGGCAAGGGCACGATCGCCGCCGGCGTCGCTGCGGCGCTGGGATTTCACCTGCTGGACAGCGGCGCGCTCTACCGGCTGGTGGCGCTGCGCGCGCTCGAAGCCGGCACCCCTTTGGACGACGCCCAGGCGCTGGCGCGACTGGCCGCTACGTTGGACGTCGTGTTCGCCGGCGAGGCGATTTGGCTCGGCGGGCGCGACGTCGCCCAAACCATGCGCGGCGAGGACGTGTCGGCCGCGGCCTCCCATGTCGCTGTCCATCCTGCGGTGCGCACCGCGCTGACGACGCGCCAGCGGGCATTCCGCCAGCCTCCCGGATTGGTCGCCGACGGCCGTGACATGGGAACGGTGATCTTCCCCGACGCCACGCTCAAGGTTTTCATCACGGCGAGCGTCGAGGAAAGGGCGCGGCGTCGCCATAAACAGTTGATCGCAAAAGGAATCTCGGTTACAATCGAAAGTCTTTTGCGCGACATCGCGGCGCGTGACGAGCGCGACGCCGGACGTGCGGCGGCGCCCTTGGCCGCGGCGGCCGATGCGGTGCGCCTCGACACCACCGGCAGCACGGCGGAGGCATCGATCGCGACCGTGCTCGGGCTCTGCCACGAGCGTGGGCTCGCTGTTACCGCGCGATAGATTCAAGCGTAAAGGAGCGCGTCGTCCGCGGCACCTCAAGCCGGCCGCGAACGACGGATTTCGACAACCAACCCGCGGCGGCCGAGACAAAGGGTTCTCGAGCGTCCGCGGTCTACTGGAAAGGCACCAACCCGCATGGCTACCGCAACTCAAACCGCATCACCGGCACCGCTCGAGAATTTCGCGGCGCTATTCGAAGAATCGCTCGCGCGCCAGGAAATGCGCCAGGGCGAGCTGATCACCGCCGAAGTGACGCGCGTCGACTACAACGTCGTCGTCGTCAACGCGGGATTGAAATCGGAATCCTTCATTCCGATCGAGGAATTCAAGAACGACAACGGCGTCGTCGAGGTCAAGCCGGGCGACTTCGTCACCGTCGCGATCGAGTCGATCGAAGACGGCTACGGCACCACGCGCCTGTCGCGCGACAAGGCCAAGCGCCTCAAGGCGTGGACCGACCTCGAGACCGCGATGGAGCAGGGCACGATCGTCGAAGGCTTCGTCACCAGCAAGGTGAAGGGCGGCCTCACGGTGATGATCAACGGCATCCGTGCGTTCCTTCCCGGTTCGCTTGTCGACATCCGTCCGGTCAAGGACACGGCACCCTTCGAGAATCGCCAACTCGAGTTCAAGGTCATCAAGCTCGACCGCAAGCGCAACAACGTCGTCGTGTCGCGTCGTGCGGTGCTCGAAGCGAGCCTTGGCGAAGAGCGCGAGAAGCTCCTGTCGACACTGCAGGAAGGCGCGACCGTCAAGGGCGTCGTCAAGAACATCACCGACTATGGCGCGTTCGTCGACCTCGGCGGCATCGACGGCCTGCTGCACATCACCGACCTCGCCTGGCGTCGCGTCAAGCATCCGTCGGAAGTACTGGCGGTCGGCGACGAAGTCACCGCCAAGGTCCTCAAGTTCGACCAGGAGAAGAACCGCGTGTCGCTGGGCTTGAAGCAGCTCGGCGAAGATCCATGGGTCGGCCTGTCGCGCCGCTACCCGACGGGTACGCGCCTGTTCGGCAAGGTCACCAACATCACCGACTACGGCGCGTTCGTCGAGATCGAGTCCGGCATCGAGGGCCTGGTGCACGTGTCCGAAATGGACTGGACCAACAAGAACATCCACCCGACCAAGGTCGTGCAGCTGGGCGACGAAGTCGAGGTGATGATCCTCGAGATCGACGAGGAGCGCCGCCGCATTTCGCTCGGCATGAAGCAGTGCATGGCGAATCCGTGGGACGAGTTCGCGATGAACCACAAGAAGGGCGACAAGGTTAACGGCACGATCAAGTCGATCACCGATTTCGGCGTGTTCGTCGGCCTGCCCGGCAACATCGATGGCCTGGTGCACCTGTCCGACCTGTCGTGGTCGGCGGTGGGCGAGACCGCGGTGCGCGACTACAAGAAGGGCCAGGAAGTCGAGGCCGTGGTGCTGGCGATCGACGTCGAGCGCGAGCGCATCTCGCTCGGGATCAAGCAGCTCGAAGGCGATCCGTTCACCAACTTCGTCGCCGTGCACGACAAGGGCAGCATCGTCACCGGCACGGTCAAGAGCCTCGATCCCAAGGGCGCGGTGATCTCGTTCGATCCGGAAGTCGAAGGCTACCTGCGGGCGTCCGAAGTCGCGCGCGACCGTGTCGAGGACATCAGCAAGCACCTGAAGGAAGGCGACCAGGTGTCGGCGATGATCATCAACGTGGACCGCAAGAACCGCTCGATCAACCTGTCGATCAAGGCCAAGGACAACGCCGACGAATCGGAGGCGATGCAGACGATGAAGGCGGACAACGCGGGCGTCAACACCGGCACCACCAACCTCGGCGCGTTGTTGAAGGCGAAGCTCGACACCAAGAACACCGGCTGACGAACCGTGGAATCCGCAATGACCAAGTCGGAGCTGATCGACCGCCTCGCGGCGCAGTTTCCGCAGCTGGTCGCCAAGGACGCCGAGCTCGCCGTCAAGATGATCCTCGACGCGATGGCCGAAAGCCTCGCCAAGGGGGAGCGCATCGAGATACGCGGGTTCGGCAGCTTCGGGCTCAATTACCGGCCGCCGCGCACCGGACGCAATCCCAAGTCCGGCGAGAAGGTGCAGGTGCCTGAGAAACACGTGCCGCATTTCAAGGCGGGCAAGGAGTTGCGCGAACGCGTCGACTTCAAAGAAGAAGGCTGACCGCGATCGAACCTTGTACGAAGCCGCACGACGGACAGCAACATGACGTCGGCGGCTTTTTTGTCGCGCGTTTTTCGTGGCTGCCGGCGCCGGCGGCCACACGGAGACAAGCATGAGCGTCGTGCGCTTCGTCGTCATCGCCGTCCTGTTCATCGGGCTGCTGTTCATTTCGCTCGACAATGCGGATACCGTGACGCTGCGGTTCTTCCATCTCGGGCAGTTGCAGGCGCCGCTGATTTTCGTCGTGCTGTGCGCGTTTGCCGTGGGTGTCGCGCTCGGCCTCGCATCGGGGGCTCTGCGGACTGCGCGCGTCAAGCGCGAGCTCAAGCAGGCGCGGCGCGAAATGAAGCTTCGCGACGACGCCGCGCGCACCTCCGCGCAGCGCACGATGCCGCCGATGGACGCGGTCTGACGCGCGACACCACGCCGGATGGACTTCGAGCTCTGGTGGCTGCTGCCGATTCCCGCGCTGTTCTTCGCGCTGGGCTGGATCGCCGCGCGAATCGACATCAAGCACCTGTTGCGCGAATCGCGTGCGCTGCCGCTCACGTACTTTCGCGGCCTCAACTTCCTGCTGAACGAACAGCCCGACAAGGCGATCGAATCATTCATCGAGGTCGTCAAGGTCGATCCGCAGACGGTCGACCTGCACTTTGCGCTGGGTAGCCTGTTTCGCCGCCAGGGCGAGACCGAACGCGCGACGCGGATGCACCAGAACCTGCTCGATCGTCCCGACCTTCCCGCCGACAAGCGCGAGATGGCGACGTTCGAGCTCGCGCAGGATTTCCTGCGCGCGGGATTGCTCGACCGCGCCGAGGGACTGTTCACCAAGCTGGCCGGCACGTCTTTCGAGCATGCGTCGATCGGCCACCTGATCTCGATCTACGAACAGGAAAAGGATTGGCAGCGCGCGATCTCGGCGACCAAACGCATGGAGGTGCTGTCGAAGACGCCCTATTTCCGCGAGATCGCCGAATACCATTGCGAGCTCGCACAGGCGGCACTCGTGCGCCGTGACGATGCGCTGACGCGCAGCGAGATCGACGAGGCGCTGGCCACGCACCGCGGATGCGTGCGCGCGACGCTGATCGCCGGCGACCTGGCGCTTGCGCTAGGCGACGCCGGCGAAGCGATCACGCAATGGCAGCGGATCGAGACGCAGAACCCGGCGTTCCTGTCGCTCGCCGCCGACCGCGCCGCCGATGCGTTCCATGCGCGCGGCGACGTCGCGCAGGGCATTCGCGTGCTCGGCAACTGGCAAACGCAGTATCCGTCGCTCGACATCCTCAACGCGCTGTTCACGCTGGTGCTGGAGCACGAGGGCGCGCCCGCCGCCGCCGAACTCATCAAGGACGAGCTTGCGAAGAACCCGACGCTGCTGGGCCTCGACCGCCTGCTCGAGGCGCAGTTGCTGTCGGCGCCCCCGGAGCGGCGGCACGACCTCGAGCTCGTCAAGGGTCTGGTAGGCGCGCACATCAAGCGGCTCGGCATGTATCGCTGCGAGCATTGCGGTTTTCGCGCCAAGCAGTTCTACTGGCGCTGCCCGAGTTGCCAGAAATGGGAAACCTATTCGCCGAAGCGCACCGAATCTCCGGACGGATTCGCATGAACGACCCCGCACCTGGATCCACGCACGCACCGAAGGTCATCGTCGCGCTCGATTTTGCCGACGGCAGCGAAGCGCTGGCACTCGCCGCACAGCTGTCGCCCGCGTATTGCGGCGTCAAGGTCGGCAAGGAGCTGTTCACCGCCGCCGGTCCCGAGCTCGTCAACGACCTCACCGCGCGTGGCTTTCGCGTGTTCCTCGACCTCAAGTTCCACGACATTCCCAACACTGTCGCCAACGCCTGCGCGGCGGCGACGCGCCTCGGCGTGTGGATGCTCAACGTGCACGCGTCGGGAGGTGCGGCGATGCTGGCGGCGGCGCGCATTGCCGTCGACGACACGGCGGCGAGTCGTGGCAAGCCGGCGCCGCTGCTGATTGCCGTGACGGTGCTGACGAGCCTGTCGGCAGACGACCTCGCGGCGATCGGCGTCGATGCGACACCGGCGTCGCAGGCGTTGCGTCTTGCACGCCTCGCGCAGGCGAATGGCATCGATGGCGTCGTCTGCTCGGCGCAGGAAGCCGCGGCGCTGCGTGCCGCTTGCGGCCCCGGGTTCACGCTGGTGACGCCGGGGATCCGTCCGGCGGGTGTCGGCGTGCACGACCACGCGCGCGCGATGACGCCGGAAGCCGCGATCGCCGCCGGCGCCGATTACCTCGTCGTCGGGCGCGCGATCACCGGCGCTGCCGATCCGCTGGCGGCACTCGCCGCGATCAACGCGTCGATCGGAGTGCCGGCGTGAAGATCACGATGATCGGCGCGGGCTACGTCGGCCTCGTCACCGGCACCTGCTTCGCCGAGGTCGGCAACGACGTGCTGTGCGTCGACGTCGATGCACGCAAGATCGACGTGCTCAACGGGGGCGGCGTGCCGATCCACGAGCCGGGACTCGCCGAGCTGGTGAAACGCAACGTCGACGCAGGGCGGTTGCGCTTCACGACGGACGTCGCCGCCGCCACCGCGCACGGCACGTTGCAGTTCATCGCCGTGGGCACGCCACCCGACGAGGACGGCAGCGCCGACATGCAGTACGTGATCGCCGCGGCGCGCGAAATCGGCCGGCGCATGACCGGATGGAAAGTCATCGTCGACAAATCGACTGTGCCGGTGGGCACCGCCGACCGCGTGCGCGCGGCGATCGCCAGCGAGCTCGCGACGCGCAACGCCGACATCGATTTCGCCGTGGTGTCGAATCCGGAGTTCCTCAAGGAGGGCGCCGCCGTCGAGGATTTCATGCGCCCTGACCGCATCGTCATCGGCGCCGGCGACGAGCGTGCGATTGCGGTGATGCGCACGATCTATGCGCCGTTCCAGCGCAACCGCGAGCGCCTGATGGTAATGGACGTGCGTTCGGCCGAACTGACCAAGTACGCGGCCAACGCGATGCTGGCGACGCGGATCTCCTTCATGAACGAGCTCGCGAACCTTGCCGAGCGGCTGGGTGCCGACATCGAAATGGTGCGCCAGGGCATCGGCTCCGATCCGCGCATCGGCTGGCATTTCCTCTACCCGGGTGCGGGCTACGGCGGCAGCTGCTTTCCCAAGGACGTCAAGGCACTGCAGTACACGGCACGCCAGTTCGGCCAGCCGCTCAAGCTGCTGCACGCGGTCGAGGAGGTCAACGAAGCGCAAAAGCGCGTGCTGGTCGACAAGATCGTCGCGCGCCTCGGCGCCGATCTCGGCGGCCGTCGCTTCGCGCTGTGGGGCCTCGCGTTCAAGCCCGACACCGACGACATGCGCGAAGCGCCGTCACGCGTGATCATCGACGCGCTGCGGCAACTCGGCGCGCACGTCAGCGCCTACGATCCGGTGGCGATGGACGAGGCGCGCCGCATCTATGCCGGCGCTGACGGGCTCACGCTTGCCGACTCGCCGGCGGCGGCGCTCGAAGGCGCCGATGGCCTTGTCGTCGTCACAGAATGGAAGGAATTCCGCAGCCCCGATTTCGAGCGCGTGAAGCGATCGCTGAGAACGCCGCTCGTGTTCGATGGCCGCAACCTGTACGACCCGGACGAGGTGCGCGGCGCGGGCCTCGAGTACTTCGGCATCGGCCGCTGACGATGGCCGACACGACGCCGCGCTTCGCCGACCACGCCGCCGCCATCGCGAAAAGCCGGCTGCTGGTCGCCGGCGATGTGATGCTCGACCGCTACTGGTTCGGCGACGTCGATCGCATCTCGCCCGAGGCGCCGGTGCCCATCGTCAAGATCGCGCGCCACGAGGAGCGTCCCGGCGGCGCCGCGAACGTCGCGCGCAACGCCAAGGCGCTCGGATGCGCGACCACGCTGCTGTCGGTAATCGGCGATGACGAGGCGGGGCGTGCGCTGGAGCGCCTCCTCGCCGCGGACCACGTGTCGACGCTGCTGCATCGCGATCCGAATTTGCCGACGACCGTCAAGCTGCGCGTGATCGGCCGCCAGCAGCAACTGTTGCGCATCGACTTCGAAACGGCACCTTCGCACGAAGTGCTCCAGACCAAGCTCAAGGATTTTGCCGCCCTCGTGCCCGATGCCAGCGCGGTCGTGCTTTCCGACTACGGCAAGGGCGGCCTTGCGCACATCGGCGAGATGATCACGCTTGCGCGTGCCGCCGGCACGCCGGTGCTGGTCGATCCCAAGGGCGACGACTGGACGCGCTACCGCGGCGCGACGCTGCTGACGCCCAATCGAGGCGAATTCCGCGAAGTGGCCGGACGCTGGCGTGACGACGCCGATTTCGCGCGGCGTGCGCGCGAGTTGATGCAGGAGCTCGAGCTCGCGGCGTTGCTGGTGACACGCTCGGAGGAGGGGATGAGCCTGTTCACCGCCACCGACGCGTTGCACATTCCGGCGGAAGCGCGCGAGGTGTTCGATGTCACCGGCGCCGGCGACACGGTGATCGCGACGCTGGCGGTGCTGATGGCTGCAGGCGCGCCGATCGCCGACGCGGTGCGCATCGCCAACGCCGCGGCCGGTGTCGTCGTCGGCAAGCTCGGCACGGCGGTCGTGCTGCCATCCGAGTTGTCATGAGCGGCGAGCCCGGGACCGACGTCGCGGTCGACGGCGCCGATGCGACGCGCCGTCGCGGGCTGCTGGAACGAAGCCTGACGACGCGCTTCGGCCTGCGGCTGCACATGTCGCTGATGCTGGCGGCGGCGTTCAGCGTCGGCTTCATGAGCAATTTCATCATGCTGCGCGCGGGGCTCTCGGCGCTGCTGCTGCGCTGGATCCTCGCGTACTGCATCGGCTACCTCGTGCTGTTCGTGGCGATGCGGTTCTGGCTCGCGTATGTCGGCGTGCGTCCGTTCAGTCGTGGGAGCGGGGGATCGGCGCTCGACGCCGGCGATGGCTACACCGGCCCCATTGCGTGGCCATCCGGAGGCAGGTCCTCCGGCGGCGGCGCGTTCAGGGGCGGCGGTGGCCGCTTTGGTGGCGGCGGCGCGTCCGGCGGATTCGACGGCAAATCCGTCGCCGCCTCCGTCGGCTCGCACGGCGGCAGCAAGGGGCTCGGCATCGGCGACATTTTCGGCGGCGACGACTCCGGCAAGCTGCTGCTGCTGATCGCCGTCGTCGTGGCAATCCTCGCGGCGTTCGGCGGCGGCATCGTGTTCCTGGTCGTCAGCGCGCCGCACCTGCTCGTCGACGTCGCCTTCGGCGCGGCGATCACCAGCGGCATGGCGCCTGCCGCGAAACGCGTGGCGGTGGCGCCGCAATGGGAAGGCAGCGTGTGGCACGCGACGTGGAAGCCGGCCGTGGTGATGCTCGTCGTACTCATCGTCTGCGCGCTCGTGTTCCATCACTTCTTTCCCGGCATGCGCACGCTGGGCGAAGCCTTCACCGCGCTGCACTGACGATGGCGGCGAAACCGAAGACGATCTTCAGTTGCACCGAATGTGGCGGCACCTCGCCCAAGTGGCAGGGCCAATGCCCGCACTGCAACGCCTGGAACACGCTGGTGGAAGCGGTCGCAACGCCTGCCGCCAAGCGCTTCGCCAGTGTGTCCGGCGCGCGCACCGCGATCCGCGCGCTGTCCAGCGTCGACGCGCGCGAGAATTCGCGCATCGCCACCGGTGTCGACGAGTTCGACCATGTACTGGGCGGCGGGCTGGTCGCCGGCGGTGTGATCCTGCTGGGCGGCGATCCCGGCATCGGCAAGTCGACGCTGCTGCTGCAAGCCTGCGCGCTGCTCGGCGCCAGCCACCGCACGCTCTATGTGACCGGCGAAGAGTCGCCCGAGCAGATCGCGCTGCGCGCGCAGCGCCTCGGGCTCATCAATGCGCCGATCGAATTGCTGGCCGAAGTGCAGCTCGAGGCGATCGTCGCCGCGATCGACTCGGCGAAGCCGGAAATCGTCGTCGTCGATTCGATCCAGACGATCTACACCGAGGCGCTGACGTCGGCGCCGGGCAGCGTGTCGCAGGTTCGCGAATGCGCGGCGCAACTGACGCGAGTCGCGAAGTCGCGCGGCATCGTCGTCATCTTCGTCGGCCACGTCACCAAGGACGGCACGATCGCAGGGCCGCGCGTGCTCGAGCACATCGTCGACACCGTGCTGTATTTCGAAGGTGACACGCACTCGAACTTCCGGCTGGTGCGCGCGATCAAGAACCGTTTCGGCGCGGCCAACGAGCTCGGCGTATTCGCAATGACCGAGCGGGGGCTCAAGGGCGTGACCAATCCGTCGGCGATGTTCCTGTCGCACCACGCCGATCCGGTCGCCGGTTCGGCAATCGTCGCGACCCTTGAGGGCTCGCGCCCATTGCTGGTCGAGGTACAGGCGCTCGTCGATCCGGCGCTGGGCGGCAATCCGCGGCGCCTCGCCGTGGGACTCGATTTACAGCGACTCGCACTGTTGCTGGCGGTGCTGCATCGCCACGGTGGTGTCGAGGTCGGCGGCTACGACGTTTTCGTCAATGCCGTGGGCGGCGTGCGGATCGACGAGCCCGCCGCTGATCTGGCCGTGATGATGGCTGTCGCTTCTTCGTTTAAAAACAAGCCATTGCACGATAAATCTCTAGTGTTTGGTGAAGTCGGGTTGGCGGGTGAGATCCGCCCGGTCCAGCGTGGGCAGGACCGCATCCGCGAAGCCGCCAAGCTCGGCTTCAAGACGGCGGTCGTGCCTGTGGCGAACCGGCCGAAGCAGGCCGTCGACGGCATTCGCATCATCGCGGTCGAGCGCATCGAGGAGGCGCTGGCGCTGCTGCGCGACTGAGCACGCGGCGTCAACGTCGCGGCGCATTCGCCGGCAACAGGCCGCGCACCGCGTCAAGCACTGCGGGCGACTTGAACGCCCCGTTGTGCGTTGCGCCAGGCAGCACGTCGAACTTCGCATCCACCTTGCGCGCGCGCAGCTTGTCGACGTAGGCCTGCGCGAGTGCGGGCAAAGTGTTGTCGTCGTTGGCGCCGGTGAGCGCAACCACGTGTGCCGCGGCATCCACGCGGTCGGCCCAGTCCAGCGGGTTTTCACTGCGGCTCCAGGCTCGCCTGCCGGATCGCCACGCCACCAGGTCGCATGGACACGAGACCAGCACGGCCGCGTCGATCAGCCCGGGCATCATGCCTAGCAGGATCGCCGCCGTCGCAGCGCCTCCCGAATGGCCGATGACGATGACGGTGCGGGGCTTCAACTTGCCGCGCAGCCTTTCGATCGCCGCGCCTACCTCGGCCAGGTTCTCGCGGGTGTAATGATCGGACCGGCCGCGTTGCATCATCGCCACCGTCGACTCGCGTCCGCTGGCATCGCCATAGCCCGGACGCACCAGCGCGACCGACGTCACCTTCGCCGCGGCGAATTCGCGCGCCGCGCGTTCCGCGATCGCATAGTGGTAGTCGGCGGGGCCACCCGCCGACACGTCGCCGTGGATGAAAACCAGCAGCACGTCGGTGGCGCCGGCGCCATACCGACGCATCAACAGGCACTGGTCGACGCCGGTGACGTCGGACTGGGCCTCGTCGGACGCGCAGACCGATGCCGCCGCGGGTTGCGCGGCCAGTAGCGCGAGGAGCAGGAGCACCCGCGTGCGTGCGCGCATCGACCGCGCCTTCAGGAATGCAGTCACGAAGCGATGCGGGTCACGAGGTCCGCGTGGGCATGCGGGTCGAATGCCGCTTCGTATGCGACGAGAAGCCGCTGCATTCGCGCGCTGCCTTTGCGGCGCGGATTCTCGAGGTAGATCGAGAAATCGGCGGCGCGATTGATCCGCTGCAACAGTTGCCGCATTGCGATGCCCTCGACGATCACGGGCAGCGGCGTGGAGACTCGCCGCTCGACGATGCGGTTGACCTGGTCGTCGAGATGGATGACGTAGTCCTGCGCGGGAATGAGGAACAGGTCGGTCTCGATCAGCGTGACGTTGAAGGTCCATCCGAGGTACCGGCCGAGCGTCGTCTTGCCGGCGCCGCCACGGCCGTCGATCGTGACGATCGCGCCGGGACGTTGCCGCAGTATGGGCGCGAGCGCTTCGACGATCGTCGGGTAACAGGCAAGAACGCTCGGCAACGCAACTCCGTGTCGCAGCAAAATTGGGGTCGGAGTCGTTTTGGAAATTCGACTCCGACCCCAAATCGTCGAAACGACTCCGAACTCAATCCGGTTTTGAGTCCAACGCCAATTCGTGGATCGTCGCGTCGCGCTACGCGTCCTGGCGCCTGTGTCGGGGCAGCGTGTTGCGGCGGCCATACCAATAGAGGGCCGCCGCCACGGCGATCGACAGGGGCAGCAGCGAGACCAGCAGCGCGGCGAGCCAGTTCCAGGGGGCGCCCGGCGCGACGATCTGCACCGACAGGCAGGTGACGACGATCGAGCCGATCACCGCGGCGAGCGACGCGTGGCGCGCATCGTCAAACAGCATCCCGGCGGCAATGCCGACGAACGCCGGAAACACGACCAGGATCAGCAGCGGTTCCATCGCATCGAACGTCCTTTGCGATGATTATAGATCGTCAGGATCGGCTTGGCACGAGCGCCGGGGCGAGCGCGAGTTCCAGCACGCGCGCCACGTGCAGCGGGCTCCGGCCACCGAGGGCCGGCGTGCCGTCGCGTGTGCCGTCGGCGATCTGGTGCCGGCAACTGGTGCCATCGGCGACGATCAAGGTGTCGTCGCCGGCGGCGCGCACCGCCGGCAACAACGACAGCTCCGCCATCCGCATCGACACGTCATAGTGCTGCGCCTCGTAGCCGAAGCTGCCCGCCATGCCGCAGCAGCTCGAGTCGATGACTTCGACGGCGAGCCCGGGAATCAGCGCCAGCACTTCGCGCACAGCGACCATCGCGTCGAACGCCTTCTGGTGGCAGTGGCCGTGCACCAGCGCCCGTGCTTGCGGAAGTCGCTGCAGCGCGAGATCGAGCCGTCCCGCGTGTTGCTCGGCGGCAAGGAATTCCTCGAACATGAAAGCGCGCGGGGCAATGCGTTGCGCGGCGTCTCCCAGCCCCATCACCAGGAACTCGTCGCGCAGCGAAAACAGGCACGACGGCTCCAGGCCGACGATGGCAGCACCGCGCATTGCGTGCGGCAGCAGCGCTTCTGTCATCCGGCGCGCTTCGCGGCGCGCATCGTCGACGCGGCCCGCGCCGAGATACGTGCGACCACAGCATAGCGGCCGGTCGGCGTCCTCGTCATTGTCGGCGGCACGCGCGACCAGCACTGAATAGCCGCCGGCGCGCAACACCGCGAGTGCCGCATGCGCATTCTCCGGCTCGAAGTAGTTGGTGAATGTGTCGACGAACAGGATCACGTCCGGATGCGTCGGCGATTGCGTGCGGTGGCTTGCCGCGGCGCCGCCGTCGCGCGCGCGCAGGAACGTGTCGCGCCGCCATTTCGGCAGCGAGCGCCGCGCCGAGAAACCGAGCAGCGTTTCGCTCAGGGCGGCGAGGCCCGGCAGCGTGTCGCGCAAGTTGGGCAGCCAAGGCAACCGCGCCGCCCACGGCGCCCATCGCGGCAGCGTCGCGATCAGGCGCTCACGCATCGACAACCCGTGCTTGCGCTGCCAGTGATACGAGAACTCGATCTTCATCTTCGCCATGTCGACGCCGGTCGGACATTCGCGGCGACAACCCTTGCAGCTCACGCACAGGTCGAGCGCCTCGCGGACGGCCGTCGACGCCAGTTCGTCGGCGCCGAGCTGGCCGGAAACCGCCAGCCGCAGCGTATTGGCGCGGCCGCGCGTAGCATGCACTTCGTCGCGCGTGACGCGATAGCTCGGGCACATCGTGCCGGCGTCGAACTTGCGACAGTGGCCGTTGTTGTTGCACATGTCGACGGCCTTTGCGAATCCTTGCGCGGGATCGCCGCCGGTGCCTGGCGAGCTCAGCGTGTCGGCGACCGGATCGGCGTCGACGTTCCAGGCCGACCAGTCGAGCGCGGTTTCCAGCGGTTGCGCGCGATAGCCGGCGGCGAAGCGAAACAGCGACGCGTCATCCATCCGCGATGCGTGAACGATCTTGCCCGGGTTCATCAGGCCCGCCGGGTCGAACGCATCCTTGATCGCCTCGAACGCGCGCGTCAGCCGCGGGCCGAATTGCCAGCCCACCCACTCGCTGCGCACGAGGCCATCGCCATGCTCGCCTGAAAACGCACCCTTGTAGTCGCGCACCATTGCACTCGCTTCCTCGGCGATCGCGCGCATTTTCGCCGCGCCGTCGCGGCGCATGTCGAGGATCGGGCGCACGTGCAGCGTGCCCACCGACGCATGCGCGTACCAGGTGCCGCGGGTGCCGTGGCGCGCGAACACTTCGGTCAACCGGTCGACATACTCGGCGAGGTGCTCGAGCGGCACCGCGCAGTCTTCGATGAACGACACCGGCTTGCCATCGCCCTTCATGCTCATCATGATGTTGAGGCCGGCCTTGCGAACTTCCCACAGCGCTTTCTGTGCCGGAGCGTCGGTCATCTGCACGACGCTACCGGCGAGCCCCAGGTCTCCCATCAACTGCGTCAGCCGATCGAGATCGCGTACCGCGACGGCGCGATCGTCGCGAGTGAATTCGACGAGCAGGATCGCGTCGGGGTTGCCGACCAGCGCGGCGTCGATCACCGCGCGAAACGCGGGATTGCCGCGCGCAAGATCGATCATCGTGCGATCGACCAGCTCGACCGCCGAGGGGCCGAGGCGCACGAGATGCTGCGCGCATTCCATCGCGCGATGAAGCGTCGGGAAATTGACGACGCCCAGCGTGCGATTCACCGGCAAGGGCGCAATTTGCAGGGTCAGCGTACGACTCCACGCCAGCGTGCCCTCGCTGCCGACCAGCAGATGCGCATAGTTGACGCTGCCGTCGGACGTGTAGGGACGCGGGCTCTGCGGGTTGAAGACGTCGATGTTGTAGCCGCCGACGCGTCGCAAAACGTTCGGCACCCGCAATGCGATCTCGTCGCGCTCGCGCTGGCCGATGTCGCGCAATGTGTCCACGAGCGCGCGTACGCGCGGCGGCGCGCCGCGCATGTCGGGTTCGCGGCCGAACCGGGCCTGCGTGCCGTCGCTCAGCGTGGCGTCGATCGCGAGCACATTGTGCACCATGTTGCCGTAGGCGATCGAGCGCGAGCCGCAGGAGTTGTTGCCGGCCATGCCACCCACCGTGCATTGCGCGGAGGTGCTGACATCCACCGGGAACCACAGCCCGTGCGGTCGCAGCCACGCGTTGAGGGCATCGAGCACGATGCCGGGCTCGACCGTCACCGACATCGCATCCTCATCGAACGAAATGACGCGATTGAGATGCTTGCTGTGATCGATGACCAGCGCTGCGCCAACCGTCTGCCCGCACTGCGAGCTGCCCGCACCGCGCGGGAGTACGGGCACTTTCAGGTCGCGACAGGCGGCGAGCGCGACGTCGACGTCGGCGGAAGTGCGCGGCAGCAGCACGCCGACCGGATCGACCTGGTAGATCGATGCGTCCGTCGCGTAGCGGCCGCGCGATGCCGCGTCGAACAGCATGTCGCCCACGACTTCCTTGCGCAGGCGGTCAGCGAGATCGGCATGCGCGGCGCGCGGATGGAACACGAGCGGGCGCGCGGCAATGGCCTGCGTCTCGGCCGGGCCGGGGCGCGATGCAAGCGGCGCGTTCATCGACAGGCGAGCGCCTTGTGCCGGCGCGGTTGGTCAGTCCCGCACATCGCCTGCGCCTTGCCGGACCGCGTCGAGCACCGTCTCGCCTTTCTGGATCAGGTGCGCGCGCAACAGCGCGCCGAGGCGTGGGCCGTCGCGCGCTTCGAGCGCCTCGACCATCAGTGCATGGTCGCGCGCCGCGCGGTTCCATTTGTCCAGGTCGAAATTGGAACGAAACCGCAGGTTCTGGATGCGCCGGTTGAGGCGCTCGTAGACTTCGGTCAACAGGCGATTGCCCGCGGCGCGGTTGATGCGCGCATGAATCGCATGATTGATCCGGTAGTAAGCCGGGAGGTCCCGGCGTGCATGGCATGCGAGCATTTCGAACGTGAGCGCCTTGATCTCGGCGACATCGCCGTCGCTGACATGCCGGCATGCGAGCTCGCCCGATTGCGCCTCGAGACCGCTCATCACCTCGAAGCTTTCGCGCACGTCGGTTGCGGACAGCGTCACCACCTGCGCCGCGCGATTCGGCTGCAAGGTCACGAGGCCGTCGGCGGCGAGCAGCCGCAATGCCTCGCGCAATGGCGTACGCGAAACGCCCAGGCGCTCGCCGAGCGCGCGTTCGTTGAGTCGCGTGCCCGGCGCGAGCTCGCCTTCGGTGATGAGCTCGCGCAGGTGACTGGCGACACTGGCGGGCAGCGTCGCGCGTTCCGCGGTGGGCGGCACACGTACCGGCGTCGCGACGCCAGGCAGCGTGACGCCGTCGATCCGTGACTGCGGGATATCGTCGGGAACAATCATTGGTATACCCGGACGTTCATTGTTCGACTGCACCGTGATCAAGCATCAACGTCATTCGTGCGGGAATGCTTTTGAATTACAACGATTATACGCACCGTCCGCTAAAATGCCGCTTGCCGTCGCGGCGCCAATGCCGTTAGGATGCCGGCTTGTATACCAATCGCGCGAAGCCGCCGTTGCGCGGCGACCGTTCCGGACCACGCATGAATCCCATCGACCATCGACCATCGGGCCGTCATTTCCTGCAGATTCCAGGGCCCACCAACGTCCCCGACCGCGTGCTGCGCGCGATCGATCGCGCGACGATCGACCACCGCGGACCTGAGTTCGGCGAGCTCGGCATGGCGGTGATCGGCGGCATGAAGCGCGTGTTCAGGACCGACGCCGACGTCGTGATCTACGGCGCATCGGGAACCGGTGCGTGGGAGGCTGCGCTGGTCAACGCGCTGTCGCCGGGCGACCGCGTGCTGATGTCGGAAACGGGACAGTTCGCGATGCTGTGGAAGCGGCTCGCCGAGCGCCTCGGCCTCGTCGTCGACATGATTCCGGGCGACTGGCGCCGTGGCGCAAATCCGGGTGAAATCGACGTGCGCCTGCGCGCCGACACCGCGCATGCGATCAAGGCAGTGTGCGTCGTGCACAACGAGACTTCGACCGGCGTCACCACGCGCATTGCGCCAATCCGCGAGGTGATGAATCGCGCCGCACATCCGGCGCTGCTGATGGTCGATACGATCTCGTCCCTCGGATCGATCGACTACCGCCACGACGAATGGGGGGTCGACGTCACCGTCGCCGGTTCGCAGAAAGGGCTGATGCTGCCGCCCGGCCTGTCGTTCAACGCCATCAGCGCGAAGGCGCTCGCGGCGTCGAAGACCTCGAGGATGCCACGCGCGTACTGGGACTGGGCGGACATGCTTGCGAGCAACGCCACCGGATATTTCCCGTACACGCCGTCCACCAACCTGCTGTACGGCCTGCACGAGGCGATCGAGATGCTGTTCGAGGAAGGCCTCGACCAGGTCTTCGCGCGCCACCTCCGTTTCGGTGAAGCGACGCGGCGCGCGGTGCGCGCGTGGGGACTCGAGCTGTGGTGCGCCGAGCCTGCTGAATACAGCGCCGCGCTGACGGCGATCCTGATGCCGGAAGGCAGCAATGCCGACACGTTTCGACGTGTCGTGCTCGACCGATTCGACATGTCGCTGGGGCAGGGGCTTGGCAAGATCAGCGGCAAGGTGTTTCGCATCGGCCATCTCGGGTGGTTCAACGACCTGATGCTGTGCGGCACGCTGTGCGGCGTGGAGATGGGCCTCGACGCCGCGGGCGTGCCACATCGCAAGGGCGGCGTGCAGGCGGCCCTCGACTTTCTCGCCGCGACACCCGCGGCGGCGCTGGCACGTGCCGCGTGACGATTGCAACCCGGCAGGTCGCGCACAGTCCGGGTGCGCGGCGCGCAGCGCCTGACTCGCAACGACAACGGACACCCAACCCTAGGAGATCACCATGACGAACATAGATCCGACCCTTCGTGGACGCCGCCGCGCGCTGTTGCGCGGCATGGGTGCCGCCATTGCGCTCGCCGCCGCCAGCTACCTGCCGCTCGCCACTGCACAGGAATTGACGATCAAGCTCGGCCACGTCGGCGAGCCGGGCTCGCTGTTCCAGAAAAGCGCCGACGAATTCGCCAAGCGCGCCAATGCCAAGCTGGCGGGCAAGGCCAAGGTGGTCACCTACGGTTCGAGCCAGCTCGGTGGCGACAAGGAGATGATCCAGAAGCTCAAGCTCGGCACGCTGGACATGGCATTGCCGTCGACGGTGATGAGCTCCGAGGTCGATCTCTTCGGCATGTTCGAGATGCCCTATATCGTCAAGGATCGCGCGCACATGGCGCGCATCGAGAAGGAGATCTTCTGGCCCAAGCTCGAACCGGCCGCGGAAAAGAAAGGCCTCAAGGTTGTCGCGGTGTGGGAGAACGGCTATCGCCACATCACCAACAACAAGCGCCCGATCAAGGTGCCCGCGGACCTGCAGGGCATCAAGCTGCGCGTTCCCGAAGGCAAGTGGCGCGTCAAGATGTTCGAGGCCTACGGCGCGAATCCGAGCCCGATGAAATTCTCGGAGCTGTTCACCGCGCTGCAGACCGGTGTGATGGACGGCGAGGAAAATCCGCTGACGCAGATCTATTCGGCGAAGCTGCAGGAAGTGCAGAAGTACCTGTCGCTGTCGGGACACGTGTACACGCCCGCCTACCTGACCGTCGGCAGCAAGCATTGGGAATCGCTTCCAGCCGATGTGCGCAAGGTGCTCGAGGACACCGCGAAAGACACCCAGGCCTACGTCTACGAGACCGCGGTCAAGGACGAAGGCGACCTGCTCGAAAAGCTCAAGAAGGACGGCATGCAGGTCAACGACGTCGACAAGACAGCATTCGTCAACGCCAGCAAGCCTATCTACGACGAGTTCGGCAAGGAAGTCGCCGGCGCCAAGGAGCTGATCGATCGCGCGGTGGCTCTTGGCAAATAACGAGGCTCGAACACCCCGCGCGACGGATCCGTCGCCGCCGCGCGCGGGCAGCGCGATGCAGCGCTTTCGCGACGCGTACGGCCACCTGCTGGAATGGCTGGTCGGCGCGCTGATGGTCATCCTGTTCGTCGAGGTGACCGTCGGCGTGGTGTTCCGCATGACAGGCCATTCGCTGATCTGGTACGACGAGCTGGCGTCGGTGCTGCTCGCCTGGCTGACGTTCTACGGCTCCGCGCTCGCGTCGGTCAAGCGCGCGCACATCGGCTGCCCGGAGCTCGTCGACAAGGCGCCGCCGCGGTTGCGGCGCGCGCTCAACATCGTCGCGCAGTTGCTGGTGATCGGCTTCTTCGCCATCCTGGGCGTCGTCGGCGTGCAGATCATGCCGGTGCTCACGGGCGACACGCTCGTCAGCGTGCCGATCCCGATGAATCTGGTGCAGTCGGTGATCCCGGTGTCGGCGCTGCTGATCATCATTGCCGAGATCACGCATCTCGTGGACCTGGTCACCGGCGCCAAGCCGCCGTCGTCGACGGAAAGCGGAATCGCGCTGGCCGACGGCCTGCACTGAGGATTGCCCATGGGAATCATGCTGGGACTCTTCGGCGCAGTGCTGGCACTGATCCTGATCAACGTGCCCATCGCGGTGGCGCTGGGCATCGTCGCACTGACGGCGATGATCGTCACACACGGCTGGGGCGTGCTGCCGAATCTCGTCATCGTCACCTACAACGGCGCGACGAGTTTTCCGCTGCTCGCGATTCCGTTGTTCATCCTGGCGGGCGCGATCATGAATGCGTCCGGCATCTCGCGTCGCCTGATCGCCTTCGCGTCATCGCTGTTCGGATGGATCCGTGGCGGGCTCGCGCACGTTTCCATCGGCGCGTCGCTGTTCTTCGCCGAGATTTCCGGATCGGCGGTGGCCGACGTCGCCGCGCTCGGCTCGATCCTGATCCCGGGAATGAAAAGCAAGGGCTATCCGGCGCCGATGGCGGCGGCAGTCATGTCGTCCGCGGCGACGCTCGCAGTGATCATCCCGCCGTCGATCCCGATGATCCTGTACGCGGTGATGGCGGAAACGTCGGTCGTGCAGCTCTTTGTCGCCGGCATCGTGCCGGGCATCGTCGGCGGCGCCGGCCTGATGGGCATGGCGTACGCGCTGGCGCGACGCTACAACCTGCCGCGCGAGGAGGCGTTTTCGTGGCGCCGCGTACGCAGCACCGGGCGCGACGCGCTGTGGGCATTCCTGCTGCCGATCATCATCCTTGGCGGCATCTTCGGCGGCGTAGTCACCGCTACCGAAGGCGCGGCGCTCGCCGTCGTGGCGGCATTGCTCGTCGGCCTCGTCATCTACCGGGAATTGCATCTGGGCGATTTGCGCAAGGCGGTGCTCGAGGGCGCGATACAGACAGCCGTCGTGATGCTGCTCGTCGCCACCAGCGCGCTGCTCGGCACGTACCTCACCGAAGTGCAGGCGCCACAGGCGCTCGCGTATGCGGTGTCCGAGTTCACGCAGAACAAATGGGTGGTGCTGGCGCTGTTGAACTGCCTGTTCCTGCTGCTGGGGATGTTCCTGCATTCGGCCGCGGCGATCATCCTCGTCGTGCCGGTCGTGATGCCGCTGGTGCGTGCCGCGCACATCGATCCGGTGCACTTCGGCCTGATCGTCACGATCAACCTCGGCATCGGCCAGCAGACGCCGCCGGTGGCGAGCGTGCTGATGGTGGCGAGCGCCATCGCCAAGGAATCGATCTGGGCGGTGACACGCGTCAACATCTGGTTCATCGCGGTGCTGGTCGCCGTGCTGCTGCTCGTGACCTACGTGCCGGTGACCGGTCTCGGCCTGGTCGACTTTTTCTACCGTTGAGCATGCGGCGATGAGCGAACTGATCGAAGTCTCGCGCGACGGCGCCATTGCCACCGTGGTCCTCAGCCGGCCCGCCAAGTTGAATGCGCTGACGCGCAGCATGTGGGTGGATCTCGGCACGGCGATCGAGACGATGTCCGCCGACGCCACGCTGCGCTGCATCGTGTTGCGCGGCGCCGGCGAGAAGGCGTTCTCGCCGGGCAACGATATCGGCGAATTTGCGACGCAGCGCGCGAACAAGGCGCAGGCGATCGAGTACGGGCGCGCGATGCACGGTACTGCGCACGCGCTTGCGGCGTGCCCCGTACCGCTGGTCGCGCAGATCCATGGCATCTGCGTCGGCGGCGGCCTCGAGATCGCCGCGCTGTGCGACCTTCGCATCTGCGGCGAGTCGAGCCGTTTCGGCGTGCCGATCAAGAACCTGGGCCTCGTGATGGCCTATGCCGAAATGGCACCATTGGTGCGGCTCGCCGGCGCCAGCGTCGCCTTGGAAATCCTGCTCGAGGGCCGCATCTTCGGCGCCGCCGAGGCAAAGGAAAAGGGACTCATCACGCGCGTGGTGCCCGACGCCGACGTCGCCACCGAAGCGCGCGCCGCCGCGGAGCACATCGCCGAAGGCGCGCCGCTGGTCGCGCGCTGGCACAAGAAATTCGCGCGCCGGCTCGCCGAGCGCACGCCATTGACGGCGACCGAGCAGGACGAATGCTTCGACTGCTTTGATACCGAGGATTTCCGCATAGGCTACGCGGCGTTCCTGGCGAAGCGGAAGCCGGCGTTCGTCGGACGCTGACGGTGACGGCGCCGACCTCGGCCCGCGCCGGCGTGGGCATCGTCGATTCAAGGCAGGGCATGCACCCCGGCCCGCTCGCCGGCATGCGCGTGCTCGAGCTCGCGCAGATCATGGCGGGACCCACGTGCGGGATGATGCTCGCCGACATGGGCGCCGACGTCATCAAGGTCGAGAAACTTCCCGGCGGCGACGACGCGCGCGGCTATCGCGAGCCGCGAATCAACGGCGTGTCGGCGCCGTTCCTGATCCTCAATCGCAACAAGCGCGGCATCGCGCTCAACCTCAAGCATCCGCGCGGACGCGAAGTGCTGCTGCGGATGGTGCGCAATGCCGACGTGCTCACCGAAAACTACCGCCGCGGCACACTCGAAAAACTCGGGCTCGGCTACGACGTGCTCGCCGCCGAAAATCCGGGGCTCATCTACTGCGCGGTGTCGGGCTATGGTCGCGACGGGCCGCTCGGCGACAAGGGCGGCTTCGACCTGATCGCGCAAGGTTTCGCAGGACTCATGTCGATCACCGGCGAGCCGGGCGGGCCGCCGGCGAAGGATGGCAATTCCGTCGCCGACATCAACGCCGGCATACTTGCCGTCGTCGGCGTGCTGGCGGCATATGCGCACAAGCTCAAAACGGGCAGGGGCCAGGTGGTGGACACGTCGCTGATGGAAGCGGCGCTGCAGCAGACTTACTGGCATGCGGCAATTCATTTTGCCACCGGCGAATCGCCGGGGCCGACCGGGTCGGCGCACCTGCTGACGGCGCCCTACCAGGCATTTCGCGCGAGCGACGGCTGGATCAACATCGGCGGCGCCAACCAGGCGAACTGGGAGCGCATCGCCGACGTGATGGGCCATCCCGAGTGGCGCGGCGATCCGCGCTTCATCACCAACTCGGACCGCATGCAGCACCTGACGACGCTGGCCGACCTGATGAATGCCGTGCTGGCGACGCGCACGAAGGCCGAGTGGATCGACGCGTTCGACGACGCCGGGGTGCCGGTCGGCCCCGTGCACACGATCGGCGAAGCGCTGAGCCACCCGCAAACCCTGGCGCGCGGCATGGTCGTCGACCTCGTGCATCCGACGGCCGGGCCGACGAAGGCGCTCGGGTGTCCGGTGCATTTTTCGGCGACGCCGACGGCAGTGACTCGGCCCGCGCCGCTGCTCGGCGAGCACACGCGCGAGATGCTGCGCGAGCATGGCTACGATGATGGCGAGATCGACGAGCTCGTTGCCGAGGGTGTGGTGGAGGAGGGGGCCGCTCCCCCTGTCGCCGCTAGCTGAATTCCTGCGGCGTCTTTTTCAGCTGGCGATGACCTCGAAGCCTTCGCGCTTTCCATTGCGTCGCTGTTCGATCATGCGTTCGCACGCCGATTCGATGTGGCGCGCCATCCCGCTCGCGTCATAGAGCGGGCTCTGCGCCCTCGCGACGTGTAGCAATTCTCGCATTCGCAAGCGCGCCGGTTTGTCCCGCGCCAATGCGGTCGCCAACGCGACGTATGCGTCCGTGCTCGGCGTCACGAGATCCGAAAGTGCGACCGATTCGAGCAGGCTCGCACCGACGCGACCTGCAAACGTCTCGCCAAGCAGCGTGACAAGCGGGCATCCCATCCACAGCGCGTCGCTCGCGGTCGTATGCGCGTTGTAGGGCCACGTGTCTAGAAACAGGTCGGCATGCTCGTAGAGCGCCAGGTAGTCCGCTTGCGTGCGTCGCGTTGCGAACACGACGCGCTCTGGCGCAATCCCTCGATCGGCCAACTCGCGCCGCGCATTGGCGATCACCGGATCGGCGAGATCACGCGCGAGTAGCCACAACACCGACTGCGGCGTTGCGGCGAGAATTCGCGCCCAGCTATCGAACAACGCCGGATTGAACTTCCACGGCGCGTTGAAACTCGCGAACACGATGCACGCATCGGGGAGGCCGAGGCTTGCGCGCGATGGCGCGACGGCGGCGACCCGCGAGCGGTCGTTCGGCTGGTAGCAGTGCGGCAGCCAGACCAGCGACTCGGTGTAGTCCTGCGCGTGGGAGGGCGGGACCACAGTCCGGTCGACCAGCAGGTAGTCGATGAAAGCTGCGCCGAGCGTGCCCGGATAGCCGATCCAATGCGCCTGGATCGGCGCAGGGCGCATGGCCAGCGCCGCGGTCGGCGCGCCCTCGGTATGGCCCTTGAGATCGATCAGCACGTCGAGCGCATCGGCGGCGATCCGTGACGCAAGCCGCTCTGGCCGGCGATCGCGGATGTCCACGAAGTGTTCGACGGCGCCGATGATTCGCTCACGCATCGCGCTGCCGTCATCGGGTCCGGTCGAATAGGCGAAAACTTCGAAGTGCGCGCGGTCGTGCTGTTCCAAAACCCCGGCCAACAGAACTCCGGTTGGGTGCTGATAGAAGTCCCCGGACAGGTAGCCGATGCGGATCCGCCGCTGCGGCGAACTGGCCGCGGCCGCCGCTCCCAATGCCGCCGGGGCGTCCGCAAAAGCGCGCGCGACGGCGAAGCCCTGCGACCACGTCTTCGCGCAACGCATCTGCTCGGCGCGGATCGACGGATCGGACAGGAACGAAAACGGTGTCAACAACGGCAGGTCGGCGGCAACGCCGTCGCGAAATTGCTGCTGGCAAGCGCCGAGGCCAGTCCAATCCAACGCCTGTTTCTTGCAGAACACGAGCTGCGACAGCGCGGCGCCATTGCGGGGCTGCAACGCAAGCACGCGCTCGTAGGCAGCGATCGCGGCGGGCAGGTCGTCGGCGCGCGCAGCGACCCAGGCCTGTTCGGTCAGCAGCGCGACGTTGTGCGGATGCCGGTCGACTGCGCGCACCAGGATGCGGGACGCGGCCACAAGGTCGTCGCATTCCGCGGCGAGTTGCGCCGCCAATCCGGCGGAGGCGGCGTCATTGGGCATGAGCCCGAGCGCCCGATCGGCGGCGACTCGGGCCTCCGCTGCATGCTCGTCGGCTTGTAGCGCCAGCGCCAGATTGAACCAGGCTGCCGCCAACCGCGGATCGAGTTGCGTAGCGCGCCGGGCGTGGGTGGCTGCAGCGCCGACATCCCCTAGCTCCAGTGCGATACCGGCAGAAACAGCATTAAGTTGCGCGTCTAGTGGACTAATCTTGAGCGCATTTTCGATTGCGCGGCGCGCATCGTCCCGTCGTGACTGCTGGATGCAGACCTGAGCGTACGCAACCCATCCATCGGTGTTGCCCGGTACGATGGACAGCGCACGTTCCAGCTCGAGCGCAGCCTCGGCGTGATGGCCGGATTCGTGCAGCACGCGTCCGAGCAGGATCAGTGTTGGCGGGTGCGGCGTCGGCGTCCTGCCGAGGTACACGATGCAGGCCTGCAAGGCGTCACGCAGTCGTCCGGCCCGATAGTGGCCGAGTGCACGGGCGTATTCGTCGGGGTGCGCCGCCACTCGCTTGGTCTCACTCACTTCGTATAATTGGTATTATGTCAACTTACAGGACAAACTCCGACGCGATTAAGCGTGCCGCCCCATGTGGCCGTCCTGTGCCAACTCTTCGAGGATTGGACACTGCGGGCGGTCATCCCCATGGCAATGCGCCGCCAGTGACGCAAGCGTGTTTTTCATTGCGACGAGTTCGGCGATCTTTGACATCGAGGCGCTCCAGATGCGCAAGCGCGAGTGCTTTCACCTTGGCGCTCGGCCGCCGCCGATCACGCCAGAGACTCAGCAACGACGCCATCGCATCGACGCCAAACCCGAGGTCCCGCGCGTGGCGAATGAACCGCAGCACGTGAACGTCGTCTTGGGTATACGTGCGATAACCGGACGGCGTGCGCGCCACCTTGGGCATCAGGCCCATGGCTTCGTAATGCCGGATCATTTTTGGCGAGACCCCCGAGGCGTCGGCGGCCGAACCGATATTCATCGGATACGGTTTGCTCATTGTCTCGGCAAGGTGTGAGGCAGGCGTACCGGCAAGCCGTCGTCGGGCCGGATCGCATGCACCGGTGAAATGTCGCTTGACCTTGCCATGATGTCAAGGTTTCCAATGGAGCCTTGCCATTCCCCGGGAAGGAGCATGAACATGCAAGGCAATCGTTTTCTCCGCTGTGGCGCGCTGGCGTGCGCGATCGCAGTGTCGGCCGCAGTGAATGCGGCCGCAGCGCAAGCGGCCTCGCCTGCGAATCCGCCACACATGGACATGGCAAAGCCCGGGTCAACCGCGAGTCCGTCGACGCTGGCGTTACAGGCCGTCAACGCGGAAATGATGAAAGACATGAACGGTCCCTATAGCGGCGACGCGGACAGGGATTTCGTCGCGCAGATGATTCCCCATCATCAAGGCGCCGTGCGGATGGCCGAAATCGAGCTGAAGTACGGCAAGGACGCGGAAATGCGCAAACTCGCGCAGGGCATCATCAGGGCCCAACAGACTGAAATTACCTTTATGAAAAAGTGGCAAGCCCGGCATCCGACGCGCTGACGCCCTGCTGCCGCCTCTTGTCCGTCCTGCTGCGCAAAGGTGGCCGCAAGCGGAATATTCCCACACGAGTTGCCAAACTCCAGGAAGCCGCATGAATCATGATCATTCGCATCATCAACATGGCGATGGCGTCGCACCGACCCCAAAGGAGGCCCAAGCGGTGGAGGCCGCGCAGTCCCAAAGATCGGTCGAATACACCTGCCCGATGCATCCGCAGATTCGGCAGATGGGCCCGGGTAACTGCCCCATCTGCGGGATGGCGCTCGAACCCGTCGTCGCCACGGGCGAGTCTGGTCCAAGCCCGGAGCTTAAGGATTTCACGCGTCGCTTTTGGGTGGGCTTGCTGCTGACGCTGCCGGTGCTCGTGCTGGAAATGGGCGCCCACGTATTCGACGTGCACCGCTACATCGGGCAACAGACGTCGAACTGGGTGCAATTGGTGCTGGCGACGCCGGTGGTTCTGTGGGCAGGCTGGCCTTTCTTCGAACGCGCGTGGTTGTCGGTACGCAACCGCAGCCTCAACATGTTCACGCTCATCGCGCTCGGCACAGGTGTCGCGTGGGTCTACAGCATCGCCGGTACCGTCGCACCGGCGCTGTTTCCGCCTGCGTTTCGCAACCCCGACGGTTCGGTCGCGGTCTACTTCGAAGCCGCCGCCGTCATCACCGTGCTCGTGCTCGTCGGCCAGCTACTCGAATTGCGCGCGCGTGAGCGAACTTCCGGGGCCATCCGCGCCCTCCTCGACCTCGCGCCAAAAACCGCGTTGCGCGTCGCTGCCAACGGCGCCGACGAGACAGTAGCGCTGGAAGACGTCGCGGTTGGCAATCGATTGCGCGTGCGGCCCGGTGACAAAGTGCCGGTCGACGGCGTCGTCGATACCGGCAAGGGAACGGTCGATGAGTCGATGGTGACCGGCGAGTCGATGCCCGTGTTCAAGGAGGCGGGTGCGAAGGTGGTGGCCGGGACAATGAACCAGACGGGCAGCTTCGTCATGCTTGCCGAAAAGGTCGGCGGCGAGACGCTTCTCGCACAAATCGTCCACATGGTGGCCACCGCACAGCGCAGCCGCGCGCCGATTCAACGGATGGCGGACAGGGTCGCCGGCTGGTTCGTGCCGATCGTCATCGCCATCGCGGTGGTCGCGTTCGCGGTGTGGCTCATCTGGGGACCATCACCCGCCTTCGGCTACGCGCTCATCGTCGCGGTCACCGTGCTCATCATCGCCTGTCCCTGTGCGTTGGGCCTTGCGACACCGATGTCCATCATGGTCGGCGTCGGTCGCGCCGCGCAGAACGGCGTGCTCATCCGTGATGCGGAAGCGCTCGAGCTGATGGAAAAGGTCGACACCCTCGTCGTCGACAAGACCGGCACCCTCACTGAAGGACGTCCCAAGGTCGTGCAGATCCAGCCTACGGCCGGCTTCGACGAGAACGCAGTACTGCAGCTGCTTGCGAGTGTCGAGCGTGCCAGCGAACATCCGCTGGCTGCCGCCATCGTCGCTGCCGCGGCTGAGCGCGGCATTGCATTGTCCGAAGTCAAGGATTTCGACTCGCCAGTCGGCAAGGGTGTCATCGGGATGGTCAATGGCAGGAAAGTCGTGTGCGGCAATGCGCGCTTCCTGTCGGAAAATGGCATCGACGCCAGTCCCCTCGGGCCTCCAGCGGACGCGTTGCGCGCCAAAGCGGCTACCGTCATCCTTGTCGGCGTGGATTCGAAGCTCGCCGGTTTCGTCGGCATCGCCGACCCCATCAAGTCGAGCGCGTCGGAGGCGGTGCGGGCACTTCGCGCCGACGGGATTCGGGTCGTGATGTTGACCGGGGACATGAAGGCAACCGCAGAAGCCGTCGGGCGCACGCTCGGCATCGAGGAAGTCGTCGCCGAAGTGCTCCCGCAAGACAAAAGTGCCGCGGTGCAGCGGCTCAGGCAAGAGGGCCGCGTCGTGGCGATGGCGGGCGACGGGGTGAACGATGCGCCGGCATTGGCCGCAGCACACATCGGCATCGCGATGGGAACCGGCAGCGACGTCGCCATGGAAAGCGCGGGCATCACGCTGCTGAAGGGCGATCTGCTCGGTATCGTCCGCGCACGCCGCATGTCGCAGGCGACGATGCGCAACATTCGCCAGAACCTCTTCTTTGCCTTCTTCTACAACGCGGCCGGCATCCCAATCGCCGCAGGCGTGCTGTATCCATTTTTCGGAATTCTGCTTTCACCCATAGTCGCCGCCAGCGCGATGGCGCTCTCGTCGGTGAGCGTCGTTGCCAATGCACTCAGGCTACGCACCACCAAGATTGACGTGTGAGCAGTGGGGACCACGGCTCGTCACTCCATCGCAACGCGACCATGCGTACGCACGACCTGACCCCCTGGACTCACGAGCATGTCTTCGACTTCGGCAATCCTGCAGCCGAGAGAGGAACACGCGTGGTGATGTGGGTGACGGCTGCGATGATGGTCGTGGAGATCATCGGCGGCTGGTGGCTCAACTCCATGGCGCTGCTCGCGGACGGGCTGCACATGAGCTCGCACGCCCTCGCCATCGGCTTGAGCGCGTTCGCCTATGCCGCGGCACGCCGCCTGGCCGACGACAACCGGTTCGCTTTCGGCACGTGGAAGATCGAGGTCCTGGCCGGCTTCGCCAGTGCAGTATTCCTTATCTGCATTGCCGCGGTGATGGTCTTCGGCTCCGTCGCGCGCTTCATCTCGCCGCAACCCATTCAATATGTCGAGGCCATCGTGATTGCCACCATCGGTCTCATGGTCAACGTCGGATGCGCACTCATCCTGGGCAACGCGCAGCATGGCCACGGCGAGACGGCCGGCCATCACCACGCGCATGAACCACACCATCACGACCTGAACCTGCGGTCCGCCTACGTACACGTGATCGCCGATGCCGCAACCTCGGCGCTGGCCATCACCGCGTTGACGGGCGGCCTGTTCTTCGGCTGGGGGTGGCTCGATCCGACCATGGGAATCGTTGGCGCCGGTGTCGTGACCCTCTGGGCCCTGGGTCTCATCCGACAGACCGGCCGCGTATTGCTGGACAGCGAAATGGACCATCCGGTGGTGCAGGAAATTCGGGTGGCGGTCGAGTCGTCGCCGTCGCAAGGCGACACGCGCCTGTCCGACCTTCACGTTTGGCGCGTCGGCAAGGAGGCGTTTGCCGCAGCGTTGAGTGTCGTCACGCACGACCGGGGACTCACGCCGGCGATCGTGCGCCGGCAGTTGTCGATACATCCCGAACTGGTGCACGTCACGATCGAAATCGCCTATTGTGACTAACTTACATTAATATAATATCTTAACTATAAGAACCATATACATAATTATACTGCTACTCCACACTAGCGCCCCAATTAATTGACATCCATGCGATTGATTTGTATGTAATTATCCATAATGCAAGTGTAATCTGGCTTTCATGGATAAACCGTTTATTTTCAACGACGAACAGCTTCGTGGGGCGGCGAGTCTGCGCCAATTCTATGACGCCTGGATCGCCGCCAAATGCGGCGACCAGGTGGTATGCGGCCGCGACGACGGCACCGCCGCGCGTGTCGTCGCGCCTGATCCGCGCTGGTAGGCGCTGCAGAAGTGCTGGCTTGCCGACAAGCCGGGGCGTGACCCGCTCAAGGTCGCCAAGGACCGCCGCCCGGGATTGGCCTTGCTCGACGTCATTCGTTGTGGACGGTTGCCGCTGCATCCGCTGGACCATTCGTTCGTCGCGGGACTCCCGGCAGAACTGCGACGCTACGCGGATTGAACGCCCACGCAGCCCGATGCAGCATCGCTACGCCTTCGGCCCAAGCTGGTTCAGCGGCAACTTGATATACGCGATGCCGTTGTCGCCCGCGTCCGGCATTCGGCCGCCTCGAATGTTGACTTGGAGCGCCGGCAGCAACAGGCGCGGCGGCGGGAGCGTGGCGTCGCGCTTGCGACGCATCGTCACGAAGTGGTGCTCGGTCACGCCGCTGGCGACATGAATGTTGCGCGCGCGCTGCACGTCGACGGTGGTTTCCGCTTCCGCCTGTCGATCCGCCGGCGGATAGTCGTGGCACAGGAAGAGGCGCGTGCCATTCGGCAACGCGAGAATTCGGCCGATCGAGCGATAGAGGCTCGCAGCGTCGCCTCCGGGAAAATCGCAGCGCCCCGTGCCGACATCGGGCGCGAACAACGTGTCGCCGACGAACGCGGCATTGCCAATCAGGTAAGTGAGTCCATCGGCCGTGTGGCCTGGCGTCGCCATCGCGCGCACATCCAGCGCGCCGGCGTGCAGCACGTCGCCGTCGTCGAGCAGGCGATCGAACTGGCTACCGTCGGCGATGAACCCGTCGCCGAGATCGAACAACGTCTTGCAGTGCGATTGCACGTCGACGATGCCGCGACCGATCGCCACCCGCGCGCCGAGCACATCGCGCAGGTATCCCGCTGCGCTCAGATGGTCGGCGTGCGCATGCGTTTCGAGCACCCATTCGATGTGGAGTCGCCGCGCGCGCACGCACGCGACCACCTCGTCGACCGAGCACGTTCCGGTGCGCGCAGCGACGGCGTCATAGTCGAGCACCGGGTCGACGATCACGCCGTCGCCGCCCTCGCCCGAATGGACGACGTGCGTGAACGTGCCGGTGTCCTTGTGAAAGAACGTCTCGACCACTGGATGCTGCTGAAACCGTTCGCTCATGCGTCCCTCCGCCGGCTGACGGATCTTGCGCTCTTCCGGCTCACACGCCAGCGAGGTGTGCGACGCACGCCGCGGTGATCGCGTCGAGTACGCGCGAGTCCTCGCCGATCGGCGGCGCCAGCGTCAGCGTGATCGACGGATGGCGCTGCATCTCCGCGGCGATGATCCGCGGCAAGTCTTCGCGGACATGCCCGCCCTGCCCCAGGAACAGCGGCACGACGACCGCGTGAGTGCATTCGAGCACCACAAGGTCGCGCACCGCGGTCTCGATGTCGGGCGCCATGCGCTCGAGATAGGCGAGCGCGACGAGTTGCCCGTGTGCGCCGACGCGTTCATGCAGTTGCTCGAACGGCGCCGCCCAGCCCGCGTCGCGCGACCCGTGGGCGATCAGCAGGATGCCCTTGCGGATGCAGCGTGCGGTTGCGGGTGCAACGGGCGGCGAGCGCTCCATGCGCGAGATCCGGAAGCACGGGCAGGTTGCCCGTCGATTCCGGACTCTAGCAAATGGGACGCGCGCGGCGAGGGTTGGGCGTCAGGCGGCAATCATGCGGGTGCGGTCAGTTCATTGGCCCATTGGTAGGCGGAAAGCTGCGCCTGCAACAGGTCGCTGCGGCTCACGCCGGGAACCTTCAGCAGGCGCTCGGTCACGGCAGCCGCGTCGTCGCGTTCGACGCCCTCGACCAGCGCGAGCATGTCGCCCAGCGCGCCGTCGTGCTGCAGCAGCGCGCTGTTAACGAGTTGCGGAAGGTTGAGCTCGTCGAGGATTTCCTGCGTCGGCATTTCCAGCACCACACTCATCAACGACAGGATGCCGGTGATGAACGCGAGCTCGGTCATGGTCGACTCGGGTCCTGGCCGATTCGACGCGAGCAGCTCCATCAGCTTGCCCCGCACCGCGGCCAGCTGCAGCAGCGGGTTGCCGAAGCTCGAGTTGCCGCGATCGGCGGTGTAGAGCAGCAACTGCAGCCACACGCGCAATTGCCGGCGGCCCAGCAACACCAGTGCATGGCGCAGCGACGTCACGGTCTGCTGCCGCCGCAGCGCCGCCGAGTTGACGAGCCGAAGCAGGTTGACCGACAGGTGCGGATGGAGACGGAACGCATTCTCGATTTCGCGGACGTCCGAATCGCCCATCGCCAGCGCGAGCAGCTTCAGCAGCGTGATCTTCGCCGGCTTCGCGCGCTTTGCGGAAATGAGCTCGGGCCGCGCGAAATGGAAGCCCTGGAAGTGATCGAAGCCGAGCGCCTTCGCATGCTCGAACTGTTCGGCGGTCTCGATCTTCAGCGCGACCAGCTTCAGGTTGTACGGCTTCAGCACGCTGACCATCTCCGGAATCAGCAGCGGATCGATCTCGCCGAAATCGACTTTGACCACGTCGACGGCGCGCAGCAGCGGATCGATGTCGTTGACGTTGCCGACGAAATGATCGAGCGCGATCCGGTAGCCCTTCTTGCGCAGCGCCTGGCAGCGCTCGATGATGCCTTCGTCGGCCGCCGTCTGCTCGAAGAGCTCGATGACGATGCGATCACAGGGTAGCGCCTCGATCAGCTCGCTGAACAGGAACTCGGAATCGACATTGAGGAAGCCGTCGACGGCGCCGATCACCTGCGCGAGGCCGATCTCGGCGAAGACGTTGGCGATGACCGACGACGTCGCCAACACGTTGTCGTTGAGCTCGGCGACGTTGCGCTCGGTGGAGCGGAACAGCAGCTCGAAGCCGGTCAGGTCGCCCTTGCGGTCGACGATCGGCTGGCGCGCGACATAGATGTCCTCGAGCAACGTGTTGATGATGCCATTCATGTGGGATCCGGGGTTGACGGCGGTGAGGCTGCGCGGAGGGCGAGTCCGCAATCGCGCAGCAAGGCGTCGAAGCGCGGGTGGACGCCCGCAAGGACGATCGACTTGCGGCGCTGCACGGCGAGCTCGTGCAGCACGACCAGCGCGCCGACGCCGGCCGGCTCCATGGCGGTCACCGCGGACAGGTCGATGCGAATGGAAGCGGGCGCGGCATCGTCGATCGCGTGCACGACCGCTGGCCGCAACGCGCGGTATGCGGTCCAGTCAAGCCGGGGTCCTGCCACGATCGCCGCCACTTTCCTCGTCTCCTGCGCCACGACCGCTGCGCGCACGCCGCGAAAATCGACCGAACTCGCGGTAAACTGAACGAATGTTCGAGCCGCAGCGATCCACGCGCTTCGCGACCCTGCCAGGGTCGAAGTGCGTCGCCACCTGTCTTCGTTATCGGCAGCGCTCAGCCGAACTTGAATCCCCGCAAGTGGCGCCGTTTGTCGGCGCGCGCGCCAGCCGGCGAGCGAGATGACCGCCGCTGCGCACGATCCGCTGGCGTTGATCGTCATTGAGGATTCGGTCGACGACTACGAGCTGATGCTGCGGCGGCTGAGCGCCGCGCACCCGGAAGTGTTCGCAATGCGCGTCGAATCCGCGGCGTCGCTGGTTGCCGCCCTCGCCCAGCAGGACTGGTCGGCGGTGCTGTCGGACCACCGGCTGCCGGGCTTCGGCTCGCAGGATGCGCTGGCGATCGTGCGTGCGCACAGCCACGAGCTGCCCTTCATCATCGTATCGGGAGCGATCGGCGAGGACGCGGTCGTCGAGGCGATGCGCGCCGGCGCCGACGACTTCGTGATGAAGGATCGCCTGAACCGGCTCGAGCTGGTGTTGCGCCGCGCGCTGCAAACCGCGGCGGCGCGACGCCGCCAGCGCGAGACCGAGTCCGCGTACCAGGAAAGCGAGGCGCGGCTGCGCGCCGTGGCGGCGAACCTGCCAGGCATGATGTTCCGCATCGAGATCCGCGACGGCCGCGTCACGTTCGACTACGTGAGTGACGGCGCGCGACGGCTGTTCGGCATCGGTGCCGACGCGATCTCCGGGGACGCCACGGCGTTTTTCGGCTGCTTCGCCGTCGCCGACGCGACGCGCCTCCTGACCGCGCTGCATCACGCCGTGGACGGTGATGGATTCCTGACGTGGACTGCCGCCATCTCCGCGCCCGACGCCGTGGAATGGGTGCAGATCGAGGCCAGCAGCCGCAAGCTCGGGCCGACGCACGTGGTGTGGGACGGCCTGGTCATCGACATCAGTGCCGCCAAGCGTGCCGAGCGCGACCTGCGACAGTCGCGCGAGGAATTGCAGCAGCTCGCGCGCCACCTTGCGGAGGTGCGCGAAGAGGAACGCGATGTCGTCGCACGGGAACTGCACGACGACGTCGGCAGCATGCTGACCGGCGTCAAGTTCGAGACGGTGTGGCTGAAGGGCCTGATGCGCGACGCGCCGGCGGCCAGCGATTCGCTCAAGCAACTCGACGAGCTGGTCGAAGGCGCGATCCTCGCGTGCAACCGCATCATGCAGGATCTGCACCCGGCGATCCTCGAGCAGGGAATCGTCGCCGCGCTGGAATGGCAGGCGCAGGTGTTCGGCAAGCGAATCGGCGTCGCCTGCCGTTTCCATCCGCCCGCGACCGACGTGGCGCTCGACACCGGCGCGTCGATGGCGGTGTTTCGCATCTGCCAGGAATCGCTCAACAACGTCGCCAAGCACGCCTGCGCGCGCCACGTCGACGTCACGCTCGCCATCGCGCAAGGCCAGTTGACGCTGTCGATTGCCGACGACGGCATCGGCCTGTCCGACAATGCGATGCACCGCAACGGTCACTTCGGATTGCGCGGGATGCGCGAGCGAGCGATGGCGCTCGGCGGCAAGCTCGCGATCGGATCCGGCAAGTCGGGCACGACGATCACGCTGTCGCTGCCGCTGTTGCAGACGGCGCGCGCCGACGCCGATGCCGGTCGCGGCGAAGCATCCACGCTCGTGAGGAACGCATGATCACCGTCGCCATCGCCGACGACCACGCGATCGTGCGCCGCGGCATCGCGCAGATCCTGTCCGCCGAAAGCGACCTGTCGCTGGTCGGCGAGGCGTCGAACTACGGCGAGGTAATGGAGCTGGTGCGCCGCGGCGGCATCGATTGCCTACTGCTCGACATTTCGATGCCGGGGCGCAACGGCATCGACACGCTGAAGCAGGTGAAGGTCGAGGCGCCGCGGATCGCCGTGCTGGTGATCAGCATGTATCCGGAGGATCAGTACGCGTTTCGCGCGTTCAAGGCGGGCGCATCCGGCTACCTGACCAAGCTGTCGGCGGCCGAGCAACTGGTGCCGGCGATTCGCCAGGTCGCGCGCGGGCGGCGCTACGTGACCCCCGAGCTCGCCGAGACGCTGATGAGCTACATCGACCGCGACCCCGACATCCCCGCGCACGACGCGCTGTCGGATCGCGAGTTCCAGACGTTGCGGCTGATCGCCACAGGCCAGACGCTGACACAGATCGGCGCGGCGCTGGCGCTGTCGCCGAAAACGGTCAGCGCGTATCGCGCAAGGCTCCTGGCCAAGCTCGAGCTCTCCACCAACGCCGAGCTCACCCGTTACGCGCTGGAACACAAACTCGTCGACTGACGCGCGGCGATCAGTGCACGGCGCGCGACGGCGCTATTGCAGCACGACGCGATTCTTGCCGCGTTCCTTGGCCTGGTAGAGCGCGCGGTCGGCACGCTCCAGCAGCAGCTCGGCGCTCTCGCCGGCCGCCGCTTCGGTGACGCCCGCCGAAAATGTCACCAACAGCCGCTCGTTGTTGTGCAGGAAGTAGCGGCGCGTCAGGTCGCGCT
>JBDTWY010000026.1:0-43441 GCA_040006455.1 Betaproteobacteria bacterium
GCCTTGACGAAGCCGCGAATGCCGTATTCGCCGCCGTTGGTGCCGATCAGCACCTTGCCGTCGACGTAGACGGGTGCCATCGTCTCCGAATAGCCCTTCTCCGGATCCGCGATCTGCGTCGACCATGCGACGGCGCCGGTCTTGGCGTCGAGCGCGACGAGCTTCGCGTCGAGCGTGCCGAGGAACAACCGGCCCTCGCCGATCGCGACGCCACGATTGTTGGGGCCGCAGCAGAACGTCGTAATCGGTCCCATCTTGTGCTTGTAGTGCCAGTATTCCTCGCCGGTCGTCGCGTTGATCGCGTAGACGTGGTCATACGAGGTCGTCAGGAACATCACGCCGTCGACGACGATCGGCGCTGTCTCCATCGACTCCAGCACTTCGGTCTGGAAAACGAAAGCCGGCCGCAGGTTCTTGACGTTCTTGGTATTGATCTGCGCCGCCGCGTGGTAGCGCGAATTCGAATAGTCGCCGTTCGAATGCAGCCATGCGTTCGCATTCTTCGACGCGCCGTTGAGCATCGCCTGCGACACGCTGATGCTGGCTTTCATGTCAGACGCCTTCTTGGTGGCGCCGCCCGCGATTTCGGTTTGCGCGTTCGCCGACACGGCGACGCATAGCATCGACACCGCCGCGACCACGGCCAGCCGATTGATATTGATGCCCACCATTGCACCCTCCGGGTTGTTGTTGGACAGTGGCAAGCGCGAGACCTGCCGGCGGCGCGAAAAGCGCTTGCCAGAGACGCTTGCGTTATAGTCCTTCCCCATTGTTGTTGCAAACAAAATCTGTTGTGCAGTGCAATACGGAGCCCCTATGCATCGACTGTTGAAAATGGCATTGACCGTGTTTGCAGCCGCCGTTTCACTGTGGGCCCCCGGCGCGTTGGCGCAGGCCGGATTCGACGAATCGGCGAGCGCCCGGCTACTGATGGCAGCGCGCGCCAACGACCTGCCGGCGCTCGAGCGCGCGCTGTCTGAAGGCGCGTCGATCAACGCTCGCAACCGTCTCGGCGAGACGGCATTGGTGAGCGCGCTGAAGCGCAACCAGCTCGACATGGCGCGACGACTGATCGATGCGGGGGCCGACGTCAACCTCGCCGCCGTCAACGGCATCACGCCACTGATGGCGGCCGCGTACGCGGGCCACACCGACATCGCCGCGCGCCTGCTCGCGAAGAACGCGGCAGTCGACACCACCGACCGCATCGACAAGACGGCGCTGATCTACGCGGCGGCGGAAGGCCATGTCGACATCGTCAAGCTGCTGATCGCAAAGGGCATCGACGTCAACCGACGTTACGCCAACGACCTCACCGCGTTGATGTGGGCGTCCGGGTTCGGCAAGGACGACGTCGTCGCAGTGCTGCTGGCGGCGGGCGCCGATGCGTCGCTCAAGGACAACCGCGGCAAGACCGCCGCCGACATCGCGCGCGACGGCAAATTTGCGACAACGGGGGCCTTGCTGGCGAAGAAGTCGACGTGAAGCTCAGCGCATTCGTGGCAGCATGCGTTGCAACACGCCGTCGTGTTTCGCCGCATGGCGCAGCGCTGCGGTGACGTGCAAGCCGATGGCAATCATCAGCAGGATGGCGACGACGAGATGCAGGTCGCTCATCGCGTCCTTCAACTCGGGATGGCGCCCGCCCCACACCGGCAACACGATGCCAAACAGGCGCACCGGGTATCCGCTCCACACCGAGCCCAGGTAGCCGATGACCGGTTGCGCGAGCAGCGTCGCGTAGAGCAATCCATGCGATAGGCGTGCCGCCGCATGCTGCCAGCGCGGCATCGGCGGCAACGGCGGTGGCCGATGCCCGATGCGCCAGCCGAGGCGCACGAGCATCAGCGCGAAGATCAGCGCACCGGCGGACTTGTGCAGGTTGAACGCATCGACACGCGGCCCTACCGGATCCTTGGCGAGTCCCTGCATCCACCAGCCCCATGCGACCTGCGCGATCACCAGCGCGGCGACCAGCCAATGCAATGCGATGGCGGTGTGCGTATAGCGCGCGTCAGTATTCGACATTCGCGGCAATGCCGGCGAACCAGTTGCGGCCCGGCGCCGGTTCGAAGAAGCGGCCATTGCCATCGCCGACGATCACCGACCCCACGTAGTTGCGATCGGCGATGTTGTTGAGCCGCGCGAATGCGCGCCATTGAATACCGGCGATACGCTTCTGCACGCCGATGCGGACGTTGGCGATCGTATAGGCGGGTGCGGCGTCGCTGTTGCGCTCATTGACGTAGATCTTCGCCGTCGACTCGACCTCGAGCGCGGTTTCGAGCCACGGCAGCGCGGCGGGAACCCACGCGAGCTCGCCGTACGCGGTGAAATCGGGCACGCCCGGCAGCTTGTTGCCCGCCGGCAACACGACCGGCGGCGAGCCGGTGGTGATCGCATCCGCGAACTTGGCGTCCAGCCACGTCAGCGCGACGTGCGCGCGTACGCCATGCCCAAGGTCGCCGCTGTATTCGAGCTCGGCGCCACGGCGGCGCGTCTTGCCGCCATTCTTGTACGTCGTGCGTCCGCCGATCGCCGCATCGACGACAATTTCGTCATCGGTGTCCGTCGAGAAAACGGCGACGTCGAGGCGCTGGCCTTTGGCGAACTCGGTCTTCACGCCGATTTCGTAGGCCTTGCTGGTCGACGGCGCCAGGCCGAAATTGAGACCCGGGCCGCTGCCGCGATAGGCGAGCTCGGCAAACGTCGGCGTCTCGAAGCCCTGCCCGTAGCTTGCGTAGAGGTTGATCGCGTCGCTCGCGTGCCACGCGATGCCCGCCACCGGCACCGTCTTGCGATAGTTGCGACTGCCGCTGTCGTCCGGATTCAGCGAGGTGATGTAATGATCGCTCGAATCGAAGCGCACCTCGTTGCCGCGCAGGCCCGCGGTCAGCGTCAGCGCGGGCGCGATATCCCATTTGAGCTGCGCGTACAGCGCCGTCGACGCGACCTTGTCGTCCTCGTCGCGGCGCAGGTCGCCGAGTTCGCCATTGTTGTTGACGAAGCCGCGACGGCGCTCGTTCTGCACCTCGTATTCGGCGCCGGCGATCAATGCAAGCGCTGGGCTGAATCGATGCGTGACGCGCAGCGAGCCGCCGCCGAACGTGCGGTCGAGATCGGTGACGCCCCCGGACCCCGTCGGCGTATCGCCGTTGAAGGAAAGGTACTGGCGGATTGCGCGCTGCCCGCCGTAGGCAACGGCCTTCAGTTGCGTGGCGTCGCCGAAATCGTGGTCGATCGATACGCCGACCTGCTGCTGCGCGATCGACTTGCGCGTGTCGAACGTCGTCGCCACCGCATCGGCCTGCCGCGGGTTGTCCTCCCACTGCGCGCGCGTCAGGCCGAGCGGATCCTGCGAAAGCGGCTGCGACTGCGTGGTGCCGAGCACGGTCACCCGCGTGCCGGGTGCAGGAGCGAACGTCAGCTTGGCGACGCCGAGGTCGCGCGACGCGGCACTGTGATCGCGAAAGCCGTCGGTCTCGAAATGGCTCGCGCCGACGACGTAGCCGACGCCACCGGCGATACCCTGCCCGACGACGTTCGCATTGAAACTGCCGAAGCTGCCAAAGCCAAGCGTCGCGAGCAACGATGGCGGGTCGCGTCCCGATTCGGTGAACACGCTGATCACGCCGCCGGACGCGTTGCCGTAGAGCGTCGAGAACGGGCCGCGCAACACTTCGATCCGGCGGGCCGCGAGCAGCATGAAGCTGCCGGTCTGGCCTTGGCCATCGGGCATCGTCTGTGGAATGTCGTCCTGGTACAAGCGGATGCCGCGCACGCCGAACTGCGCGCGCGCGCCGAAGCCGCGCGAGCTGATCTGCAGGTCCTGCGCGTAGTTCTGGCGATTGTTGGCGACGATGCCTGGAACGCGCAACAGCGTCTCGCTCAGGTTGACCATCGGCTGGCCATCGCGGATCACGTCGGCGCCGATCGTCGATACCGATGCCGGCACGTCGAAGCTGCGCTCGGCGCTACGCGTCGCCGTGACCACCACCGGATCGAGCTCGACGTCGACGTCGGTTTGCGCGCTGGCGGCGGCGCCCACGCCGAGCAACAACACCGCGGCCGCGTGCATTGCGCGCCGCAGCGCGGTGCATAATGGCGCGACGCGGAACGTGCGCGGCAGTTCGAAGTCGAAGGACATGGTATCAGCCTCGCGCGGACGGGCGGCGCCTTGGCGCTGCCACCTTTTTCCGCCCGCCCATTATTGCAGCATCATCCCCGGTTTGGAGAGACGACGATGACAATGACGCGCGTTGGCGCGGTTGCGATGTTCGCGGGGCTGCTGGCGATGCCAGCTGTCGCGACACCGATGGCCTACGTGTCGAATGAGGGCTCGGCAAGCATTTCGGTGATCGACACCGCCACTAACAAGGTGACGGCGACGTGGGCGGTGGGCGGCAAGCCGCGCGGCATCGCGATCTCGCCCGATGGCCGGCAACTCTATCTGAGCGACCAGGAGCGCAACGCATTGGTCGTCGTCGACACCGCGAGCGGCAAGGTCGTGAAGACGGTGCCGCTCGGTGACTCGCCCGAAGCGATCTACCTGTCGCATGACGGCAAGTGGCTGTCGGCGGCGGTCGAGGAAGGCAACACGGTCGTCATCGTCGACCTGTCGACGATGGTAGTCGCCAAGCGAATCGGCACGCGCGGCAAGAATCCCGAGCATGCGGTGTGGAGTCCGGACGGGCGCTGGATCTATGCGAGCGCCGAGGAAGCCGACTCGGTGGACATCATCGACGTCGCCAAGGGCGAGGTCGTCAAGTCGGTCAAGGTCGGCAACCGTCCGCGCGGCATCGGCTTCCTGCCCGACGGGTCGCGCGCGTATGTCGCCGCCGAGAACGCCGACACCGTCAATGTGTTCGACGTCGCGAGCCAGGAGGTGATCGCCCGCATCAAGGCCGGCGCGCGCTCCAACGGTGTGATCGTGCATCCGGATGGCAAGCGCGTGTTCGTCACGTCGGGCGGCGAAGGCACGGTGCAGGCGATCGACACCGCGACCAATACCATCGTCGGCAAGGTCGAGGTCGGCAAGCGTCCCTGGAACATGGCACTGACGCCGGACGGCAGCAAGCTCTACGTGGCGTGCGGCCGCTCGAACCGCGCCGCGGTGATCGACACGGCCACGTTCACCAAGGTCGCCGATATCGCCGTCGGTGAACTTCCATGGGGCGTCGCCATCCATTGATCGGGCGATGCGCGGCGGGCAAGATGCGTCCAGGCGTGGCGCTCCTCGCCCCGCCCTCTCCCGCACGCGGGAGAGGGCGCACATTTCGAAACGTCGCACCGGAGGCATCCCTCACCCACGAAGTGGGAGAGGGAATAGGGTGAGGGCACGCGGCGCACCGTGCCTCGACGCGCTCGCGGAAGTACCGCGACACGACCCTCCGTCTCCACTGGATACTTTGCCATGCACCCGACAAGCCGGCGCGACGCGCTGATCACGCTGGCGGCGCTCGCGGCGTGGCCGGCGTTTGCCGGTGGCAACGCACGCGCGGCGAGCGGCGCCGACGACCTGTGCGCCAACGGCACGGTGTTCGATGCGCCACTGCCGCGATCCGGGCGCGATGGCTGGATGGGCTACTTCGACACCGACGCGCCGTTCGTATTGCGAGCAGGCAGCGTCGACGCCGCGCCCTTCCCCCTCGCGTACACGGTGGCGCGCGACGGCCGCAGGTGGCAGAACCCGATCCTGGTCGCGCGCGCCGGTTCCACCCTGCGCGCGACGCTTGCCAATGCGCTCGACGCCGCGACGATCGTGCATTGGCACGGCCTGACGATCGACAGCCTCAACGACGGCAACGGCGATCGCGTTGCCACACCGGGCGCGCGCTTCGACTATGCGTTCCCGGTGCGCAATCGTGCCGGCATGTACTGGTACCACCCGCATCCGCACGGCATCACCGGCGGCCAGTTGCATCGCGGTCTATTCGGCGTGCTGCTGGTCGACGACGACGAGGACCGCGCGCTGGGCACGGCGCTCGCGACGACGCGTGGCGACACCGACCTCGTGCTCGTGCTTGGCGATCGTCGCGCGTCGTCGCGCTCCTCGTACGCGCCATCGGCCGTGGATCGGCAGGCCGGCTATCTCGGCGACGAGATGCTGGTCAACGGCGTCGCGCACGCGTGGCGTGGCGTGGCGACGCGCGGCTACCGGCTGCGCATCCTCAACGCCGCCAATGCGCGAACGTTCCGCTTGGCGTTGCGCGGTGACGACGGCACCCTGATCCCCTTCGCGCTGCTCGGCACCGACGGCGGCCTCCTGGCGCGGCCGATGACCTGCCGCGAAGTGTTCGTCGCCTCCGCCGAACGCGTCGACCTCTGGGTCGATTTTTCGACGCGCGCGCTGGGCGACTCGGTCGTGCTGGAATCGCTGGCATTCGACCCGATGCATGGCGAATCGCAGGCGTCGGACGCTGCGACCGCGGACACGCACGGCGGACACGATCATGGGAGCATGAACGTCACAGGCGACGCGATGCCGTCGACGATCAATGACGGAGCGCGGCTGTCGCTGCTGCAGTTTCGCATTCGCGAGCGTGTCGCCGCTTCACCGCCCCCGCCGTCGACGCTGTCGTCGCTGGCCGCGCCGCGTGCCGGCGGCGACGACGCCGTGCCGTTCCGGCTGTCGTTCGCGAAGTCGCGCTGGCGCATCAACGACCGCGTGTTCGACATGCAGCAGGAACCGTTGATCGTGCCGCGCAATACCCGGCAGACGTGGCTGCTGCGCAACTACTACACGAGCATGCCGCATGCGATGCACCTGCACGGCTTCGCGTTGCGCGTGCTGGCGCGCGAGCAGAGTCCCGATTTCATCACCGCCCTGGCGATCGACGACCAGGGCCGGCTCGCGACCGATGCCGGCGTCAAGGACACGGTACTCGTCTGGCCGGGGGAATCGGTGCGCGTGGCGATCGACTTCACGTGCACGTTCGCGGGCCCGCAGGACTACCTGCTGCATTGCCACAACGCCGAGCACGAGGATGGCGGGATGATGCTGCGCGTGCGCGTCGCCTAGCCGGGACTCAATCCGCCGCCTCGGTCGGTGCCGAAGGCACGACCTCGAGCGGTCCGCCGAAACCGCTGGTGCGCGGCAGCAGCATCACCACGCCGAACGTCACCGCGGCGATCACCGACATCGCCACCAGCAGCGACTGGAAGCCTGCGGCCTTGACCACCGGACCCAGCAGCCACACGGCGACCGAGCTCACGCCGAACGATACCGTCAGGCGCATGCCGGATACGCGTGAGCGCATGCGGTCGTCGACGAAGCGCACGATCATCGCGTCGGTGAACGGGATCGCGCCGAATACGGCGATCATGAAGCCGATCATCAGCACGTACAGCGCCCAGCCCTGCGCCGAGGACGCGAGCCAGAACAGCGGCGGCTGCACGGCGACGATGCCGGCATAGAGATACTTGAGTGGCACGCGATCGATCAACGCGCCGACGATCACCTGCGCGAACGAAGCCACGACATAGACGCCCGCCAGCATCAGGCCGAGCCGCGCGGGATCGCTGACGATGCCGGTGAAGCGCTCGCGCAGCAGCTCGCCGTTGCCGTTGGTGGTGAAATTGAACAACAGGCTCGCGGTGATCGACGCCATCGTGATCACCAGGAACACGCGCGCGAAGAGCTGCGGCGGCAGCTCGACGTGCGTTTGCTGGCGTCGCGCAGGCGGCTCGCTTTCCTTGGGCGTCACGCGCGCGAACACGAAGCCGCATGCGATGGCGACGAGGCCGGGAACGATGAACGCCGCGCGCCATCCGGCGTACTTGACGAGCAAGCCGGTGACGACTGCGGCGGCGGCGACGCCGAGGTTGCCGGCGAGGCCGTTGACGCCGATCGTGCGCCCGGGCCGCAGGCTGTGGCGAACCAGCATCGGTATGCCGACCGGATGGTAGATTGCCGAAAACGCGCCGAGCAAGGTCAGCGCGAGCGCGAGCTGCCACGCGTTCTGCGCGCCCGCTGCAATCAGTGAAGAGCTGCCGAGCCCGAAAAAGAACACCAGCATCATCTGCCGCCGGCCCCAATGGTCGCCGAGCTTGCCTGCCGGCAGCGAGCCCAGGCCGAACAGCGCGAACGCGCCCACGCCGTAAGGCATCAGGTCTTCCCAGCGGCCGATGCCGAAGTCGAGCGCGATCGCACCGACCGCGGCCGCGAAGATCAGCAGGAACAGGTGGTCGAGCGCATGCGCGACATTGAGCAGCAGCGACGTCGGACGCGAAGTCATCGGCCAAGTCTACAACAGGGATGGCGCGCTACGCCGCGGCGAGTTTTTGCAGCTCGGCGGCGACACCGTCCTGGATATCGACACCATCGCGCGCCGCCTTGGCGGCGAGCGCGCGCCGGCGATCGCCCGGCAGCCGCACGCCAGCGTCGGCGAGCATCGCCGTCACCAGCGTCTCGACGCGATCGAAGTACGTGTCGATGCCCGCGAGCGCGTCCGGATCGACGATGAGGAACGCCTGCCCGAGGCGCGGACGGTTGCCTTCGTCGACGAAAAAGCTCGACGCCTCGAAGCCGATCGCGGCACCGGTCAGCGACGTCACCAGCAGCTCGACGATCAATGCGAGCATCGCGCCCTTGGCGCCGCCGACGGCGAGCATCGAGCCTTCCAGCGCCGCCTTGGCGTCGGTCGTCGGCTGGCCCGACTTGTCGAGCGCCCAGCCGAGCGGAATCGGCCGGCCTTCCTTGGCCGCGACCATCACCTTGCCGCGCGCGGCCTCCGACAGCGACAGGTCGATCGACAGCGGCGGCGCAGCGCGCCGCGGAAAGATCGCGGCGATCGGGTTCGTGCCGAACAGCGGCGTACGCCCGCCTGCCGCGGGCATCGCCGACGGCGAATTGCCGAACGCGAGGCCGACGAGGCGCTGCGTCGCGACCGGCTGCAGGTGATACGCGGCGACCCCGAAGTGATGGCTGTTGGTGACGCCGACGAAGGCGACGCCCGACGCCCGCGCGCGGCGCATGGCCTCCTGCACGGCAACCCCGCACGCCGGAAACGCGAGCCCGCTGGCCGCATCGACCAGCGCCGCCCCGCCCCTGGCATGCGTGACCTGCGGTACCGCCGCACCGTCGGCGCGACCATTCCTCAGGTGCGCCGCGTACTGGAGTGCGCGCGCGACGCCATGCGACGCCATCCCCTGCGCGTCGGCGTCGACCAGCGCCTTGGCGGTGGTGCCTGCCATGTCGGGGTTGGCGCCGGCGTTGGCAAGCGCACGCAGTGTCAGCGCTTCGAGCGCCGGCAACGTGAAATGGGTCATGGCATCGAGTCTCGAATGGGCACCGGAATGGATCGACGGCAGCGCGCGGGGCCGCCTGCGTGCCGCAAGCGGCACGTAGCGCGGCGGCGGCGCCCGACTTAGGTCGCGAACAGCTGGTTGATGTCGGCGAACGCCTTGAATTCCAGCGCGTTGCCGAACGGATCGAGCAGGAACATCGTCGCCTGTTCGCCGGCCTCGCCCTTGAAGCGAACGTACGGCTCGATGACGAATCGCGTGCCGGCGCCGCACAGCTTGTCGGCCAGCGCTTGCCACGCCGCCATGTCGAGTACGGCGCCGAAATGCCGGACCGGCACGTTCTCGCCGTCGACGAGACTCGTCGCATCGGCCATTGCGTCCACCGCCACTTTGTGCGCGACGATCTGGTGGCCGAAGAAATCGAAGTCGACCCACGCATCCGAGCTGCGGCCCTCGGCGCAGCCGAGGAAGCGGCCGTAGAAGTCGCGCGCGGTCGCGAGGTCGTTGACGGGAAACGCCAGGTGGAAGCGCGGATAGGGTGTCGTCGGCAGATGGCTGGGGCTGGGCATGCGGGTATTTTACCGTTGCCAGGGCAGGTGGTCGAGATCGACGTTGCCGCCGCTGATAATCACGCCAACGCGCTTGCCCGCGACGTCGAATGCACGTTCCATCAGGCATGCGAGCGGCACGGCGCCGGAGGGCTCGACGACGATCTTCATGCGTTCCCAGATGACGCGCATCGCGCGCACGATCGCGTCCTCGCTGCAGGTGCCGATTTCATCGACGTGTGCGCGGATGACGGCGAACGTGCGTGGCGCAAGCGTGGTGCGCAGGCCGTCGGCAATCGTCGCCGTCGGTGGCAGCGGCTCGATGTGCCCGGAGCGGAAACCCGCGGCGGCGTCACCGGCGTTGGCGGGCTCCGCGCCATAGACGACGATCGACGGCGCCAGCGCCTTGGCGGCGATCGCCGTGCCCGACAGCAGGCCGCCGCCACCGCAGGGCGCGATGACGACATCGAGGCCGGGGACTTCGTCGAGCAGTTCCAGCGCCGCGGTGCCCTGCCCGGCGATCACGTCGGCGTTGTCGAACGGATGGATCAGCGTAGCGCCGTGCGCGCGCTGCACGTCCGCGCACGCGGCTTCACGCGCAGCCACCGTGGGCGCGCAGAAGCGCACCGTCGCGCCGAACCCGCGCACGTTGTCGATCTTGATCTTCGGCGCGTTGTCGGGCATTACCACGTACGCGGCGATGCCGCGCTCGCGCGCCGCGTAAGCCAGCGCCGCCCCGTGGTTGCCCGACGAGTGCGTGACGACGCCGCACGCGGCATCGGCCTCAGCCAGCGCGAACACCGCGTTGGTCGCGCCGCGCGCCTTGAACGCACCGACCTTCTGCAGGTTCTCGCACTTGAAGTACAGCGACGCACCGGCCAGCGCATCGATCGACCGCGATTGCATCACCGGCGTGCGGTGGATGTATTGGGCGATTCGCGCGTGCGCCGCACGAATCGCCGCGAGATCGGGGACCTGCAATGGCGACGATGCATTCATGTGACCGAGAATCCTCCATCGACGAACAACGTCTGGCCGGTGATGTATTCGGCCGCCGTACTGGCGAGGAACAGCACGGCGCCGCACAGGTCGTCGGGAACGCCATTGCGGCCGAGCATCGTGCGCGCCGCCAGCGCGTGCGCGCGCTGCGGGTCGGCGAGCACGGCGGCGGTCATCGGCGTGGCGACGAGCCCCGGTGCGATGGCGTTGGTGGTCACGCCGTGCTTCGACCACGCCTCCGCCATCGACCGCGTCAGCGCCGCGAGGCCGCCTTTCGACGCGCCGTAGACGCCGCTGTCGTTGAATGCGCGCGCCTGCTGCTGCGACGTGATGTTGATGATGCGGCCGCGGCGTGCCGCGAGCATCGCCGGCACCAGGCGCTGCGCCAGCAACAGAGGTGCCAGCAGGTTGACGGCGAGCGTGACGTCGATGTCGTCGCCGGTGAGCTCGAGCATCGGCTTGCGGATGTTGACGCCGGCGGCGTTGACGAGGATCGACGGCGCGCCGAACGGCCGGGCGGCCGCCAGCGCGAGGCGCGCGATGTCGGCACGCGACGCGAGGTCGGCGTCGACGGCGACCGCGCGGCCGCCGTCGACGCCGATCGCGTGCACGACGCCCTCCAGCACTTCACCGCGCCGCGCGGTGGCAATCACCGCGGCACCCGCCGCGGCGAACGCATGCGCGAGCGCGCGGCCGATGCCGGAGCTCGCGCCCGTGACGAGCACGACGTCCTGATCGAAGCGGAACATCACGCCGCGGGCATCCATCGCGCGGCCTGGCGTCAGAATGCGAACGTGACCTGCATCACCGGCGCGAAGCTGCGCCGATGCGCAGCACACGGTCCATGCACCTGCAGCGCCGAGCGATGCTCGCGCGTCGCGTAGCCCTTGTGCTGTGCGAAGCCGTACTGCGGATAGACGCCGTCGAGCTCGACCAGCATCGCGTCGCGCGCGGTCTTGGCGAGGATCGACGCCGCGGCGATCGCCGCGTGGCGCAGGTCGCCGCCGACGAACGCGTGAGACGGGCACTTGAGCGCGGGGCAACGATCACCGTCGATCCACGCCGCCTCCGGAACCACCGCCAGCGCCTCGACGGCGCGCTGCATGGCCAGCATCGTCGCCCACAGGATGTTCAGCGTGTCGATCTCGCCGACGTCGGCGGAGGCCACCGCCCAGGCGATCGCACGATCGCGGATGCGCGGCGCGAGCACGTTGCGCTGGGCTGCGCTGAGTAGCTTGGAATCGCGCAGCCCGCGCACCGGCCGCGCGGGGTCGAGGATCACCGCCGCGGCGACGACCGGACCGGCAAGCGGTCCGCGGCCCGCCTCGTCGACACCCGCGATCAGCATCCGCTCCCCGCCGCGGCAAGTTCCTGCATCACGGCGTCGGCGACGCGCGTCGCCGAGTCGGCGGCAAGCTGCTGCGCGAAGCCCGCGAACACCGCGTCGAGGCGATGCCGCGTGATGGTGTCGTCGAACAGGTTCTGCGCGGCGCGCGCGAGGTTCTCGGGCGTCGCGGCATCCTGCAGCAATTCGGGTACGACGAAGCGTCCGGCGATGACATTGGGCAATCCCACGTAAGGCAGCAGCAGTTTGCGGGCGACGATGCGCGCCGTCAACGCCGACACCTTGTAGAAGATCACGTGCGGGCAGCGCGCGAGCGCTGCTTCGAGCGTTGCCGTGCCGGATGCCACGAGCGCCACGTCGGCGGCCTGCAGCGCGTCGTCGGCATGCCCGTAGAGCAACGTGATCGGCAGCGCCTCGGCGACATGGTCGTGCATCGCCTGTCGGAACATCTCGCGCGACGCCCTCGACACCAGCGGCACCAGGAACTGCGCGTCTGGGCGCGCCTCGTGGATAAGCCGCGCGGCGTGCAGCACGATGCCCGCGTGCATGTCGATCTCGGACTGGCGGCTGCCCGGCAGCAGCGCGAAAACCGGCGTTGCCGGCTTGAGTTTCAGCGTTTCGCGCGTCTGCCGCCGCGATGCCGGCGTCGCCGCCTGCGCGGCGAGCGGGTGGCCGACGAAGTCGACGACGAGCGGCGTGCCGCGATAGATCGCCGGCTCGAACGGAAACAGCGCGAGCATCCGATCGACGGCGCGCGCGATGTGCCGGACGCGCTCGCGCCGCCATGCCCACACCGACGGGCTCACGTAGTGGATCGTGCGCACGCCCTGCCCCTTGAGCTTGCGTTCGAGTCCCAGGTTGAAGTCCGGCGCATCGACGCCGATGAACAGCGGCACGCGGCGCGCGAGGAGCTCGCGGGCGATGCGACGGCGGATGCCGAGGAGCTCGGGCAGGTGCGCAATGACCTCGACGAAGCCTCGCAGCGCGAGCTTTTCGAGCGGCACGAGCACTTCGCAACCGGCCTCCTGCATTTTCGGGCCGGCGATGCCGACGAAGCGAATCGAGGAGTCACGCTCGGTGACCGCGCGAATCAGGTTTGCGGCCAGCAGGTCGCCGGACGCCTCACCGGCGACGATGCCGATCGTCACCGGGCGTCGAACGCCGCCGTGCGATGGCGCGGAGGGTCGCGCGGGTGCACGGGCCGCGCGCGTTGCCGGTGCGGTCGATGTCATGGTCGGAGAGCTCACCTGCGTCGTTCAGCGCACGATTCCGCGCCCCGGCGTCGCCAGGAACGCCGCCAGCGGCGCGAGCACCGGCGCCGCGGCCGCGGCCTCGGTAATCGCCGCGCGCGCATCATCGAGTGGCAGGCCCTGCCGGTAGAGCGTCTTGTACGCGCGCCGCACCGCGAGGATGTCGGCGGCGGAAAAGCCGCGGCGGCGCAGTCCCTCGTTGTTGGTGCCGTGCGGCTTCGCCGGGTAGCCCTGCACGGTCACATAGGGCGGAACGTCCTGCAGCACGATTGCGCCCGCGGCGATCATCGCATGAGCGCCGACGCGGCCGAACTGATGCACGCCCGCATAGGCGCCCATCACCACCCAGTCGCCGATCGTCACATGGCCGGCGATCTGCGCGTTGTTGGAGAACGTCGTGCGGTCGCCGACGATGCAATCGTGCGCGACGTGCGTATAGGCGAGGAACCAGTTGCCGTCGCCGATCCGCGTGTCGCCGCGGTCCTGCGCGGTGCCGGAGTGCACGGTGACGAATTCGCGGAACACGTTGTCGTCGCCGATCGTCGTCGTCACCGGCTCGCCGCCGTACTTGCGGTCTTGCGCGATCTCGCCGATCGACGCGTACTGGAAGATCCGGTTGCGCGCACCGAGGGTCGTGCGGCCGGTGACGACCGCGTGCGGGCCGATGCGCGTCCCCGCGCCGATGCGGACGTGCGCGCCGACGAGCGAAAACGCGCCGACCTCGACGTCGGCCGCGAGCTCGGCGCCGGGCTCGACCAGCGCCGTGGGATGGATGCGCGGCGTCGCCATCGCGTGCGTCAGTCGAGGTCGCCCTTGGGCATATCGCGCACCGCCGCGAGCAGCATCGCCTCGCACACGACGTTGTCGCCGACGTCGGCACGCGCGCGGAAGCGGCCGATGCCGCGGATCGCGCGCACGAGGTCGACCTTCATCAGCAGCGAGTCGCCCGGCATCACCTGCCGCTTGAAGCGCGCGTCGTCGATGCCGGCAAACAGCACGAGCTGGCTGCCGTCGGGCTTGGCGACGCCCGACAGGATCGTCAGCAGCCCCGCGAGCTGCGCCATCGCCTCGATCACCAGCACGCCCGGCATCACCGGGTAGTGCGGAAAATGACCCTGGAAGTATGGCTCGTTGGCCGAGACGTTCTTCACGCCGCGAATCCATTCGCCGACCTTGTAGTCGGTGACGGCGTCGACCAGCAGCATCGGGTAGCGATGCGGCAGGAGCTTCTTGATGGCGTTGATGTCGAGCGCGGTCATGTTGTGTCTCCCTGTCCTGTCAGCGCGGCACGCCGTCGCCGCGTCCATTGTCATCGGGACCTCGGCTCTTTGCGCCACGCAGCGCGCGCTCCAGCGCGCGCACGCGCTCGGCGAGCTCGCGCAGGTTGCGCGTGTGGGATGCCACGTGCTTCCACTGCGCGTGCGGAAGCGTGGGAAATGCACTCGTGTACACACCCGGCGCGTCGATCGAATGGAATACCAGCGTACCGCCGGAAATCACCGCGCCGTCGGCGATCGACAGGTGCCCCGCGATCATCGCCGCGCCGCCGATCTGGCAGTTGCGGCCGATGTGCGCGGAGCCCGCGATGCCGACGCATCCGGCAATCGCAGTGTGGTCGCCGATCACGCAGTTGTGCCCGATCTGCACCTGGTTGTCGATCTTGACATCGTCGCCGATCACCGTGTCGTCGATCGCGCCGCGATCGATCGTCGTGTTGGCGCCGATCTCGACGTCGGCGCCGATGACGACGCGCCCCATCTGCGGAATCTTCAGCCAGCGGCCGTTCTCCTCGGCCATGCCGAAGCCGTCGGCGCCGATCACCGCGCCGGCGTGCACGATGGCACGAAGGCCGATGACGCTGTGCGGGTAGACGACGACATTGGCGAACAGGCGCGAGCCGTCGCCGACCACGGCGTCGGCGCCGATCGACACGCGCTCGCCGAGGATCACGTCCGCGCCGACCTGCACGTTGGCGCCGACGGTGGCGAAGGCACCCACCGACGCGCTCGCGTCGATCCGCGCCGTGGCGTCGACGAGTGCCGTCGGATGCACGCCGGGCGGCACGCGCGTGTCGCCGGCGAGGATCGTCGCGACCTTGGCATACACGGCGTACGGGTTGGTGGAGACGAGCTTCGGCAGCGGCGTGACCGCAACGGCGTCGGGCGCGACGATCACCGCCGATGCGCGCGTCTGTGCGAGCTGCGAGCGGTAGCGCGGGTTGGCGAGGAACGCGATCGTGCCGGCAGTGGCGTTGTCGAGCGTGGCGACGCGCGACACCAGCGTCGCGCCGTCGCCGACCAGCGTCGCGCCGGCGCGTGCCGCGAGCTCGTCGAGACGTAGGAAGCGTGCGTCGGGCGGCATCGGGGCGCGCGGTTTGCCTGCGCGGCGCGTCGCAACGCGCTGCGCGGCGAGCGCTACTTGTCGGCGAGCGCCTTGATCACGCGCTCGGTGATGTCGATCCGCGGGCTTGCATAGATGATCGGTTCCTGCACGATCAGGTCGAACTTCTCGTCGATGGCGATCTGCTGGATCACCTTGTTGGCACGCTCCTGCATGCTGGCGAGTTCCTCGTTCTTGCGCAGGTTCAGGTCCTCGCGGAACTCGCGCTGCGAGCGCTGCAGGTCACGCGTCATGTTGGCGAGGTCGCGCTCCTTGTTGCGGCGGTCGTTCTCCGCCATCGTCGCGCCGTCGCGGTCGAGCGACTGCTGCACTGCCTGCACCTGCTTTTCGAGCTTCTGCAGGTCGGTCTGGCGGCTCGCGAATTCCTTTTCGAGCTTGGCCTGCGCACGCTTCGCCGGCGCGGCCTCGCGCAGCAGCCGCTCGCCGTTGACGAAGCCGATCTTGTAATCGGCGGCCGTCGCGGGCGCGGACGCCGCGGCGAGCAGCAGCGCCACGGCAAGGAAAGCGAAAATTCGTCTCAAGGGTGTCTCCTGCATTCGGCTTTGCGAGCCGGCGGCGATCAGAATACCGTACCGACCTGGAACTGGAAGCGCTCTACCCGGTCACCGTCCTTGGCATTGAGGGGCACCGCGTAGCTGAACTTGAGTGGGCCTATCGGCGAGTTCCAGGCGACGCCGGCGCCCACGGCGAAGCGGAACGACTCGAAGTCGGGCTGGTCGCCGTTGGCGTAGATCTGCCCGCCGTCGACGAAAACGCTCGCGCGCACCGCCTTGTCGCCCTTGACCAGCGGGTAGAACAATTCGGCATTGCCGATGATCTTGCGATTGCCGCCGAGCGCGTTGCCAAAGATGTCGCGCGGTCCGAGCGAGCTCTGCTCGTAGCCCCGCACCGACCCCGCGCCGCCTGCGTAGAACGCCTTGAAGAAGGGTAACGGGTCGCCGTGGTAGCCATTGGCGTAGCCGATATTGGCACGCAGCATCAGGATGGCCGGCTCCCACAACGGCCAGAAATACTGGTCGAGGTATTCGGCTTTGTAGTAGGCGACGTTGGTGAGCGGCAACCCGACCTCGACCGACACGCTTTGCAATCGTCCGCTGCTCGGGTAGGTGACGTCGTCGCGCGTATCGCGCGCCCAGCCGGCGGTGACGATGTAGCTGTTGGTCGTCGAGCCGAACCTGTTGACGTAGTCGATGTAGACCGGCGGACTCTCGGAGAACAGCGTGAGCTTGGTGTGCTCGATGCGGCCGCCGAGGTTGATCGTGTCGGTCTCGCTGATCGGAATGCCGAAACCCACGGCGGCGCCCAGCGTCGACGATTCGTAGTTCGACACCGACAGCGAAGTCGGGTCGATGTTCTTCTGGTAGAGCTCGAGCGTGCGCGAAATGCCGTCGACCGTCCAGTACGGCTCGGTGTAGACGGCGGAGATCGTGCGGTTGATCTTGCTGGTGTTGAGGCCCAGCGCGATCGCGTTGCCGGTGCCAAGCACGTTCTGCTGTGACACCGACGCGTTGAACACGACGCCGTCCGACGACGAATAGCCGACGCCCGCGAGCAGGTTGCCGGTGGAGCGCTCGACGACGTTGAACTCGATGTCGACCTGGTCGTTGGAGCCCGAGACGGGCTGCGTCTCGACGTTGACGTCATCGAAGTAGCCGAGCCGCTTGATGCGGACCTTCGAGCGGTCGATGCGCAGGCTGTCGAACCACGCGCCCTCGAGCTGCCGCGCTTCGCGCCGGATCACCTCGTCGCGCGTGCGCGCATTGCCGACGATGTTGATCTTGCGCACGTAGACGCGGCGGCCCGGATCGACGTAGAGCGTGTACGCGACGGTGTGCTTGTCCTTGTCGACGTCGGGAACGGCGCTGACGTTGGCGAACGCGTAGCCCTCGGCGCCGAGGCGGTCGCTGATCGCCTTCGTCGTCGCCTGCTGCCTGGCGCGCGAGAAGGTGTCGCCCGCGTGCATCTGCACGAGGCGCTCGATCTCGTCGTGCGGCACCACGAGGTCGCCCGCGAGCTGCACGCCTGTGACCTTGTACTTCTCGCCCTCGGTGATGTTGATCGTGATGTAGATGTCGTCCTTGTCCGGCGTGATCGACACCTGCGTCGACTCGATCGCGAACTCGAGGTAGCCGCGGTTCTGGTAGAAGCTGCGCAGCGACTCCAGGTCGGCGGCGAGCTTCTGCTTCGAATACTGGTCGTCCTTCGTGTACCAGGTGAGCCAGCCGGGCGTCGTCAGCTTCATCTCCTCGCGCAGCTGCGCGAGCGTGTACGCGTGGTTGCCGACGACGTTGATCCGCGCGATCTTCGCCTGGTCGCCTTCGGAGATCGTGAAGTTGATGGCGACGCGATTGCGCTCCTGCGGCGTCACCGTGGTCTCGACCTTCGCCGCGTAGAGTCCGCGCGAGATGTACTGGCGTTTCAGCTCCTGCTCCGCCCGGTCGAGCGCAGAGCGGTCGAAGATCCGCGATTCGCTGACGCCGATTTCCTTCAGCGCTTTGCGCACGGTGTCGGTGTCGAATTCCTTGTTGCCGACGAATGTCAGCGACGAGATCGTCGGGCGCTCGGCGACGATGACCACCAGCACGTCACCCTGGCGCTCGAGGCGCACGTCACGGAAGAACCCGGTCGCGTAGAGCGCCTTGACTGCCGCCGAGACCTTCTCGTCGTCGACGGTGTCACCCGACTTGATCGGCAGGTAGCTGAAGATCGTGCCGGCTTCGGTGCGCTGCACGCCTTCGACGCGGATGTCGCGCACCACGAAGGGATCGATCGCGAACGCGAGCGACGCGAGCCACGGCGCGCACAGCGCGGTGACGAGCGCCGGAAGCGTGCGACGAGCGCGGCGCGGTATGGATTTGGGCCGCATCAACGGGCGGTGGTCAAAACAGTCGGGAAACGTCATTGAACAACGCCAATGTCATCAGCAGGGCGAGAATCGCCATGCCGATGCGCTGACCGACCTCGAAGGCGCGGTCGGATATGGGAGCACCCTTGATGAACTCGGCGAAATAATACAGCAAATGACCTCCATCCAGTAACGGCACGGGCAACAGGTTGAGCACGCCGAGGCTGATGCTGACCAGCGCGATGAAGCTGACGAACGATTGCAGTCCACCGCGCGCCGACTGTCCGGCGAAGTCGGCGAGCGTGATCGGCCCGCTGATGTTCTTGACGGAAGCATCACCGACGACGATGCGCCCCAGCATGCGCAGCGTGAAGTACGTGAGCTCGCCGGTGCGCCGCGTCGCTTCGGCGATCGCTTCGGTGACACTGTAGCGCACGTCGATCGACACGCGTTGCGCGATCGCCGGGTCGACCTTGAGGCGCAGCCCCGCGATGCCGACACGCCGGCCGTCGACTTCCTCGGCGTCCGGCGTCAGCGTGATGTCGATCGCGCCATTGCCGCGCTCGACGCGAAAGTTCACCGGCATCGCCGGATGCGCATTGGTGATTGCCGCGACATCCGCCGGCGAGCGCACCGGCGCGCCGTCGATCGCGACGATGCGGTCACCGGCACGCATGCCGGCGCTAGACGCCGGCTTGCCGTCGATCACCTGGTCGACCAGCGGTGCGCCGAGATCGGCGCGCAGTCCGAGGCGCGCGAGGAAGTTGCCTTCCCAGTCCTTCTGGTCGAGCGCGTTGAGCGGCAACGCGCGATCGGCCTGCGAGCCGTCTTCGCGAATCACGCGCAGGCGCACGCTGTCCGCCCCCTGTGCCTTGGCGATGCGCCAGCGCAGGTCCTGCAGGCTTCGCACCGGCGCGTCGTCGACGCCGATCACCTCGTCACCTTCGGCGACGCCACCCGCCGCCGCGGCCGATGTTGGAGGGGGCGAAGCGAGCAATGCCTTCTGGCCGGGGACACCGGCGACATACGATCCGGTGAACAGGAGGATCGCGAGCAGCAGGTTCGCGACCGGACCCGCGGCAACGATCGCGATGCGCGTCCACACGTTCTGGCGATTGAACGCGCGCGGCAGGTCGGCGACCGCGACGCTGCCTTCGCGTTCGTCGAGCATCTTCACGTAGCCGCCGAGCGGTACCACCGACAGCGCCCACTCGGTGCGATCGGCGCCGAAGCGCCGCGACCACAGCACACGGCCGAAGCCCACCGAGAAGCGCAGGATGCGCACGCCGGCCAGGCGTGCGATCACGTAGTGGCCGAGCTCATGGAACACCACCAGCACGCCCAGCACGATCGCGAAACTGCCGATCTTCCAGAGGATGTCCATCACGCGGCGAGGCTCGTCATCGTCGACGCCGGTGGCAGCCCCAGCACGGTGCACGCAATGCGGCGCGCCGCGGCATCGGCGGCGACCGCGTCGTCCAGCGAATCGACTTCGCGCACGTCGCAACGCGCGAGCGTGTCCGCGCAGCCGCGCGCGATGTCGAGATAGCCGATGCGCCCGCCGAGGAAGGCGTCGACGGCGACCTCGTTCGCCGCCGACAGCGCCAGCGGCGCCGAGCCGCCGGCATCGAGCGCCGCATATGCGAGCCCGAGGCACGGGAAGCGCCCGAGGTCCGGCACTTCGAACGTCAGCGCGGCGAGCCGCGCGAGCTCGAGCGGCGCGGCGCCACTGTCGATGCGCGCCGGATGCGCGAGCGCATGCGCGATCGGAATGCGCATGTCGGGATTGCCCATCTGCGCGAGCATCGAGCCGTCGGCGAACTCGACCAACGAATGGATGACGCTCTGCGGGTGGATGACGACGTCGATCGCGGCGCGCGGCAGCCCGAACAGCCAGTGTGCCTCGATGACCTCGAGTCCCTTGTTCATCATCGTTGCCGAGTCGACCGAGATCTTGCGCCCCATCGACCAGTTGGGATGCGCGCAGGCCTCGTCGGGCGTGACGCCGGCGAGCGTCGCCACGTCGCGCGTGCGAAACGGCCCGCCGGATGCCGTCAGCAGGATGCGGCGCAGGTCGCAGGTGGCGCCGTCGCGGTCGATGCACTGGAAGATCGCGTTGTGCTCGCTGTCGATCGGCAACAGCGTGGCGCCGCCGTCGCGAACGGCGTCCATGAACAGCCGCCCGCCCATCACCAGCGCCTCCTTGTTGGCGAGCAGGATGCGCTTGCCGGCGCGCGCCGCCGCGAGCGTCGACGCAAGCCCGGCGGCGCCGACGATCGCCGCCAGCACGGTGTCGACGTCCGCCGATGACGCGATGCTGCAGATGTCGTCGTTGCCGGAGAGCACGCGCGTCGGCGTGCCGGCGAGCGCCTGCGCGAGCGAGCGCGCCGCCGCCGGATCGTGCATCGCCGCGTAGCGCGGACGCACGGCGCGGCATTGTTGCGCGAGCTTCTGCCAGTTGCGATGCGCGACCAGCGCCACGACTTCGAAACGCTGCGGATGACGCGCGATCACGTCGAGCGTGGATTCGCCGATCGAGCCGGTCGCGCCGAGCAACGCGATGCGCTGCACGCTCACCTGAGCCACGCGCCGATCGCGAGCGCCGCCGGCGGCATCGCAGCTAGCAGCGCATCGATGCGGTCGAGCACGCCGCCGTGTCCCGGCAGCAACGCACCGCTGTCCTTGACGCCGGCGTTGCGCTTCAACCACGATTCGTAGAGGTCGCCGACGATCGACAGCGCGGTGAGGACCAACGCCACGCCCACCCACGCCAGCACAGCCCCTGCTTGCGTGTCACCCGCGCCCAGGTACGCGCACAACGCCGCGTAGGCGGCGACTGCCGCGCATGCGCCGGCGACACCTTCCCATGTCTTGCCGGGACTCACCTGTGGCGCAAGCTTGTGCCGGCCGAAGCGCCGTCCGGCAAAAAAAGCCGCCGTGTCGGCGACCCACACCAGCGCCATCGCGCCGAGCAGCATCCATGGCGATCGCGCATGCAATTCGACCAGCGCCATCCACAGCGCCGGCAGCGTGACGATGCCAATCATCGCCATCAGCCAGCGCGTGCGCGTCGGCCAGCGTCCGATCACCCACAACGGCGCCAGCAGCACCCAGAAAATGGTCGCCGCGCCACACACCGCCATCAGCAGGCGCGGCGGCCAGCCAGGCCCGAACGCAGCGGCCGGCGCGAACAGCAGTGCGAGCGCAAGTGCCGCCACCAGGGCCGCATAGGCGGCGCTCGCCGCCGCCGCAAAGCCAATCAGCCGCGCCCATTCGTGCGCGCCCAGCGCGAGGACCACTGCCACGATCAGCGCGAAAGCGATGCTCGGCAGCAGGAACACCGCGGCGAAGAACAGCGCCAGCAGCACGAGCGCGGTGGCGACGCGCTGCGCGAGTGGACTCATCCGTCGATGGCGAGGGCGCTACTCGCTGCGGACGGCAACTGTTCGCTGGTGCGGCCGAAGCGCCGCTCACGCGTCGCGTACGAGGCGATCGCGGCGTCGTACGCCGCCGCGTCGAAGTCGGGCCACAACAGGTCGGTGAAGTAGATCTCGGAATAGGCCAGCTGCCACAGCAGGAAATTGGAGATGCGCTGCTCGCCGCCGGTGCGGATGAAGAGGTCGGGCTCGGGCGCGTAGCTCATCGACAGGTAGGGCGCGATGCGCTCGGCATCCGGAACGATCGCATTGGCGAGCACATCGGGATGTGCGCGATAGAACGCGTGCGCCGCCTGCGCGATGTCCCAGCGGCCGCCATAGTTGGCGGCGATCGTCAGCGTCAGTTGCGTATTGGTGGCGGTCATCGCTTCGGCGTCGCGGATCAGGTCGCGGATGCGCGCATCGAAGCGCGCGATGTCGCCGACGACCCTGAAGCGAATGCCGTTGTCGTGGAGCTTGGCGACCTCCTGCTCCAGCGCGCGCATGAAGAGGTCCATCAGGATCGACACTTCGTCGGCGGGCCGGCGCCAGTTCTCGCTTGAGAACGCGAATAGCGTCAGGTAGCGGACGCCGCGCTCGATCGAATGCCGCACCGTGTCGCGCACCGCGTCGACGCCCTTGCGATGCCCGGCGACGCGCGGCAGGAAGCGCTTTTTCGCCCAGCGCCCGTTGCCGTCCATGATGACGGCGACGTGCTTCGGCACGGCGTCCGTGCGAGGAATGTCGCGAGTCGACGAGGTGAACATGGAAGGGTAGGAGTTGGGACGCCGGCGGCGTTCCTGAGCGGAAGGCGCGTCGTCAGACGGCCATCAGGTCGGTTTCCTTGGTCGCCAGTTGCTTGTCGACATCGGCGATGAAGCGATCGGTGAGCTTTTGCACGTCGGTTTGCGCATTCCGCTCGTCGTCCTCGGAGACCTTGTGGTCCTTCAGCAGCTTCTTCAGCTGTTCGTTGGCGTCGCGCCGGACGTTGCGAATGGCGATGCGCGCGTTCTCGGCGTCGTGGCGGACGACCTTGATGAGATCGCGGCGCCGCTCTTCCGTCAGCGCGGGCATCGGCACGCGCACGATGTCGCCCTGCGTCGCCGGATTGAGCCCGAGGTTGGCGTCACGAATCGCCTTTTCGACCACCGGGATCATCTTCTTTTCCCACGGCTGCACGGCGATCGTCCGCGCGTCGGCCAAGGTCACGTTGGCCACCTGGCTGAGCGGCATCGGCGAGCCGTAGTAGTCGACGTGGATGTGGTCGAGAAGGCCGGTATGCGCGCGCCCGGTGCGTACCTTGCCCAGGTCGGCCTTCAGCGCCTCGACCGACTTCGCCATCTTGTCCTCGGCCGATTTCTTGACGTCGTTGATCATCTTCCCTCCATGGCCCCGCGCGTTGGCCGATCGTCGTTCGATCGGCGCCCGGCATTTTATCGCGCCAGCAAAAGCCGCCGGCGTCAGCAGTGGACCAGCGTGCCCTCGTCCTCGCCCAGCACGACGCGCTTCAGCGCGCCCGGCTTGAAGATCGAGAACACCTTGAGCAGCATGTTCTGGTCGCGGCACAGCGCCAGTGCGGTGGCGTCCATCACCTTGAGGTTCTTGACGATCGCCTCGTCGAACGTCAGCGACGGATAGCGGCGCGCCGTCGGGTCCTTCAATGGATCGGCGGTGTAGACGCCGTCGACCTTGGTCGCCTTCAGCACGATGTCGACGCCGACTTCGCGTCCGCGCAGCGCCGCCGCGGTGTCGGTCGTGAAGAACGGATTGCCGGTGCCGGCGGCGAAGATGACGACCTTGTGTTCCTCGAGGTAGCGCAGCGCCTTGCCGCGGATGTAGGGCTCGGCGACCTGGTCGATGCGCAGCGCCGACTGCACGCGCGATTCGACGCCGCCGCGGCGCAGCGCGTCCTGCAGCGCCAGCGCGTTCATCAGCGTCGCGAGCATGCCCATGTAATCGGCGGTCGCGCGGTCCATGCCGGCGGCGCCCGGCGCCACGCCGCGAAAGATGTTGCCGCCGCCGATGACGATCGCCGTCTCGACGCCCATCCGCGTAACCTCGGCGATCTCGGCGACGATGCGATCGATCGTCGCGCGATTGATGCCGTACGGATCGTCACCCATCAGCGCCTCGCCCGACAGCTTGACGAGGATGCGCTTGTACGCGGGCTGCGGCACGCGCGCCGGCGTGGCGGCAGGAGCGGCAGGAGCGGCAGGAGCGGCGGCGGGAGTGATCGAGACGGGCGCGGCAGTGGGCGGGTTCATCGACACTCCTTCGACACGTGGATGGTGACGGTTGCACCGCCGGCGCTGGCCGGCGGCGTGGTGCGCTGGCGCTTATGCCCTGCTCATCGCGGCGACTTCGGCGGCAAAGTCTTCCTTCTTCTTCTCGATGCCCTCGCCGACGACGTAGAGCGTGAAGCCGTTGACGCTGGCACCCTGCGCCTTTGCAAGCTCGGCGACCGTCTGCTTGCCGTCGCCCTTGACGAACGGCTGCGCCAGCAGCGTCACGTCGGCCAGGAACTTCGCCACCGCGCCATCCACCATTTTTTCGACGATGTTGGCGGGCTTGCCCGATTCGGCAGCCCGCGCAGCGGCGATGCTGCGCTCGTGCTCGACGCTTTCGGCGGCGACGCCTGCGCGATCGATCGCGAGCGGCTTCGACGCGGCGATGTGCATCGCCAGGTCCTTGCCGAGGCCCGGCTCGCCGCCCGACACGTCGACCAGCACGCCGATCTTCACGCCGTGCACGTAGGATGCGATCGTGCCGGTGGCGACGCGTCGCACGAAGCGCCGCACCGCGAGATTTTCGCCGATCTTCTGCACCAGCGCGACACGCGTCGCCTCGACGGCCACTCCGGACGCAAGCATCGCCGCGCCCAGCGCCGCGACATCGGCGGGATTGTCGCGCGCGATCAGCTTCGCCAGCTCGCCGGCGAACGCCTTGAACTCATCATTGCGCGACACAAAATCCGTTTCGCAATTGACTTCGATCATCGCCGCGGTCTTGCCGTCGGCGCCGACGTACAGGCCGATCACGCCTTCGGATGCGACGCGCGAAGCCGCCTTCGACGCCTTTGCGCCCGACTTGATCCGCAACAGGTCTTCGGCCTTGACGAGGTCGCCATCGGCCTCGGTCAACGCCTTCTTGCATTCCATCATGCCCAGCCCAGTGCGCTGGCGCAGGTCCATCACCATGCTCGCGGAGATTTCCGCCATGCTCGACTCCAATCCTGTAACTGTTCGATTCCGTCGCAGGTTGACCTGGGGCGGACAAAAACAAGGGGGCAAGGGCCCCCTCGATTCACTGCAACCCCCGGGAGCGGGGCGTCAGGCGACGGCGTCGTCTTTCACTTCGACGAATTCGTCGCCGGCCTGCACGATTTCCTGGATCACCTGGGTCTTGCCTTCCAGCACCGCGTCGGCGGCGCCGCGCGCATAGAGGCGAATCGCGCGGCTCGAGTCGTCGTTGCCGGGAATCACGTGCGCGATGCCCTCGGGCGAATGGTTGGTGTCGACCACGGCGACCACCGGGATGCCGAGCTTCTTGGCCTCGGTGACCGCGATCTTGTGGAAGCCGACGTCGATGACGAACATCGCGTCGGGCAGGCCCGTCAGGTCCTTGATGCCGCCCAGCGACTGCGACAGCTTGTCCATCTCGCGCTTGCGCGACAGCGCTTCACGCTTGGTCATGCGCTCGAACGTGCCGTCCTCGACCATCAGCTCGAGGTCCTTGAGGCGCTTGATCGAGCCCTTGACCGTCTTGAAGTTGGTCAGCATGCCGCCGAGCCAGCGATGGTCGACGTACGGCATGCCGGCGCGCTGCGCCTCTTCCTTGATGATCTCGCGCGCCTGGCGCTTGGTGCCGACGAACAGCACCGTGCCCTTCTTCGCGGACAATTGCCGCAAGTACTGCATTGCATCGTTGTACTTGTCGAGGGTCTTCTCGAGGTTGACGATGTGGATCTTGTTGCGATGGCCGAAGATGTATTCGGCCATCCGCGGATTCCAGTAGCGGGTCTGGTGGCCGAAATGCACGCCGGCTTCCAGCATTTGACGCATTGTTACGGACATTCGATGACTCCTCGTCAGGGTTGTGACCTCCATCGGCAGTGATGACTCGCGGCTTCGAACCGAAGGCCTGCGGGCACCCTGAACCTGCGCGATGTGCGGATTGGTGCTGCGAGATACGTTTCGGACACCTCGAACCGGGATTGATTCAGGGCGCCGCACCCCGCATCTGGGGGCATACGGGGCGAACGCGCCGGCAGGATATGGCCCGGCCCCCGGCAATGCGAGCTAACTTGCTATTCTAACACGGTTTTGAGCCCTTCCGACACCCCCGATCACGCGCTTGCAATGTCCGCCGACCCCTCCCCCCCCTTCGCGCCTTTGCCACCCGCCGCCGCGCGCGCCGACCTGCCGACATTGGCCATGCTCGAGCTCGCGGGCGCCGATGCGGGCGATTTCCTTCACGGGCAACTCTCGAGCAACGTCAAGGCGCTCGCCGTGGATGCGGCGCACTACGCGAGCTACAACTCGGCGAAGGGGCGAATGCTGGCGACGCTGATCGTCTGGCGACGCGCCGACGACCGCTACGCATTGGTACTGGCGGCCGACCTCGCCGACACGATCCGCAGGCGGCTGGCGATGTTCGTGATGCGCGCGAAGGTCGCCGTCACGGCGGTGGCGCGACCACTGCGCGGCGTGCTGGGCGCGAACGCCGCGCCGGTGATCGCCGCCGCGCTGGCGCCGTCGCTGCGCGTCACCGGATCACCGGTGCCGGCCGATGCATGGTCCGCGTGGTCGTCACGCTGCTGCGCGGGCGCCACGGTGCTGCACCTGCCCGATGGCCGCTTCCTGGTCGACGTCGATGACGCGTTGCCGGCCGCGATCGCCGCGCTTCCGGTGGCCGGCGAGAACGTGTGGCGCTGGTGCGGGGTCCGCGCCGGCGTGCCGGTCGTCACCGCCGTCACGAGCGACAAGCTGATCGCGCAGGAAGCGAACTGGGAACTGCTGGGGGGCGTGGATTTTCGCAAGGGCTGCTACCCCGGGCAGGAAATCATTGCGAGGATGCAATACCTCGGCAGGCTGAAGGAGCGACTGCGCGGGTTTCACATCGACACCGCGGTCGTTGCCGACGGCACGGCGCTGGCGGCGCATGACGGCACCACTGCAGCCGGCATCATCGTCAATGCCGCGCCGTCGCCCACGGGCGGCAGCGACCTGCTTGCCGTCGTGCGCAACGAACTGGCCGACGTGTTCGGCCTCGCCATCGACGGCGTCGCGCTGTCGCCGCGCGCACTGCCGTACGCGGTGCCGGTGCTCGACAACGTGCGCGTGAAGCTGTGATCGACACTGCGCGAAGCCGGCGCGCGCGCCACACCGCGAGCGAACCGCATCAGCTCTACGTCTGGTATCGCGTCGCCGGCGATCCCAGCTGCGCGCGCGACGCGATCACGTCGATGATGCTCGACGTGGCGATGCGCACCGGCGTCGCCGGCCGGCTCTTCGAGCGCGCCGAGGACGAGACCACGTGGATGGAAGTCTATGCGGACGTCGACGATCGCCGCGCGTTCGAACGCGCGCTCGCGCGCGCCGTCAAGGAACACGGCGCCCGCGCTTTCGCCGACGGCGACCGCCACGTCGAATGCTTTTGCGCGGCCGGCGCGATGCCGCGCTGATGCCGCCGGGACCGCACGCCGATGTGCCTCGCCGTGGTCGCCCTCGCCACACATCCGCGCTACGCGCTGGTGGTCGCCGCCAATCGTGACGAATATCACGCACGACCCGCGGCGCCGGCACATTGGTGGCCGGACGGCATTCTCGCCGGACGTGATGAGCGCGCATCCGGCACCTGGCTCGGCAGCACCCGCGAAGGTCGCTTCGCGCTGATCACCAACGTGCGCGAACCCGGCCGCAACGTGGCCGGCGCACCGTCGCGCGGCGCGCTGGTGCCGCGCATCCTGCGCGACCCCGCCGGCGTCCGGGTTGCGTCCGCCAATGCCGCGCGCGACGCGGCGCGCTACAACGGCTTCAACGTCATCGCCGGCGACCTGGCGGCGGCGTATTACTTTTCCAATCGCCATGACGGCGTCGTCGGCATGCAACGTGGCGTCTTCGGCGTCGCCAACGCCGCGCTCGACGAGCCCTGGCCGAAGGTCGTGCACGCGCGTGACGAGCTCACGCGCTGGTGTGCGCGCGGCGACCTCGATTTCGCGCCGGTGTGGGCAGCGCTCGCCGATCGCCGGCAGGCGACCGAGGCCGAATTACCAGCGACCGGCCTTGCGATCGAGCGCGAGCGCGTGGTCTCTGCCGCCTTCATCGTCGATCCCGTCTATGGCACCCGGTCGTCGACGCTGCTCGCGATCACGCACGAAGGCGACGCCACGTTCATCGAGCGGAGCTTCGACGAGCGAGGCGCACAGACGCGCGAAGTCACCGAGCGCTACGCGCTGCGGCGCTGACGCACCTCGCCGACGTTCACGCCGGGCATTCGAGCACGGCGCGACTCGCGGCCAGCGCGCGCCGCGCCCATTCGCGCTCGCCGAGCTCGGCGCAACGCACTTGGTTGGGAACTTCGACGCCGATGGCGATGCCCGGCGGCAACAGCGCGAACAGCGACGCGAGGTCGATATTGCCGTCACCCGGGAGCTGGCGTTCGCTGCGCGCGGTGTGGATCAACTCCTGCACGGTGAAATGCCGGCCCGCCTCGGCGTCGCAGACCTGCGCGTAGTGCAGGTGTGCGTGGGGCAGCGCCGCGATGTCGTCGAGCGTCGTCGACGAGCGGCCGAAATGCAGCGCGTCGACGAGCAGGCCGGCGTTCACCGGTCGCCCGGCGGCGTCGAGGATGCGCAGCGCAGCGCGGGCGTCCGCGACCGCCGTCCACGGCATGAATTCGAGGTTGGCGGTCATGCCGAATGGCGCCGTCACTTCGCACAGGCGCGCGAAACTCGCGGCGAGGCGCGCCTCGTCCGGGTCGTCACCCGCGACGAGCACCGACGACGCGCCGAGTGTCACGCCGGCTTCGAGCAACGGCATGCAGGCGCGCGGATCGAAGCGCTCGCCAATGCGCACGATTTCCAGGTCATAGACGCCGACACCGGTTGCGCGCACGCGCGCAAGCGTCTCGCGCATCATCGCCGGGTCGTCGAGCAGCCGCTGGCACGGTGCGCCCAGCGCATTGGGCAACGGTCGCAGGCCGACGCTGCCGTAGCCCACTTCGGCGGCGACGTCGATCATCCGCGACGGCGTGAGGCCGGGCGTGGTCAGGTACGCAAGCGAATAGATGCGGGTCATCCCGGGTCCGGTTGCGGAGGCGGCGGCGAGCCGGTCCGACATTTTCCCACTTTAGCGCCGGCACGGCTGCCGGCGATGCAATCGTCGAAATTATCCGTAGCCATCCAGGCCCGGCTCGCGTCTATCGTACGATACCTGCTTCACCTGCTCGGCGATCACGCATGCGCTCGTAATGGCCGGCGTGGGCACGCTGGCGATCCACGATGCGAGTGCGGAACTACAACGCACGCTGGTCGAGCGCCTCGCTTCGCTCGCCAAGGCGCGCGTCGTCGAGGGCAGCCCGGATCCGTCCGGCCACGACATGGTGCAAGGCAGCGTCAAAGCTCGCGCGCCATCGTCTGGTGCGGAATGCCGGCCTCGATGTAGACGTCACCTTCGGCGACGAATCCAAGGCTCGCATAGAACGTGCGCGCATGCGCCTGCGAATGCAGCGTGACGCGGCGGTAGCCGGCGGCGTGCGCGATTTCAATGACGCGGGTCACCAGTGCAGCGCCCGCGCCGCGACCGCGCCAGTCGCGCAACACGGCGACGCGGCCAACGGTGCCATCATCGAGGAGCCGCGCGCAGCCGATCGCCGCGCCGCGCTCATCCACGGCGAGCACGTGCACCGATGTCGCGTCGGCGTCATCCCATTCCATCGCCGCGGGAACGCGCTGCTCATCGATGAAGACCGCCTCGCGCACCGCGCGCAAGGCTTCGGCATCGTGCTGCCAGTCGGTTTGCCTCAGCTGGAACGCTGCGGTCATGTGTAGTCGCTCAGTGCGACGTGCGCGGCGCCGGCGCGCAACGACACCCGCGCGCGCCCTCCCACCGGCAGTGTCACCTTGTCGCGGATGTGACCGAACGGCAGTCCCGTGCAGATCGGCACGTCCGTCACGCGCCGCATCTGCGCGACCATTTCCTCGAAATCGTAGCCACCGTCATTGGCATTGAGCGTGTATTCGGTGAACGCGCCCAGCAGCACCGCGCGCTGGCGCGCGAGCACGCCGGCATAGTGCAACTGGTAGAGCATCCGCTCGACGCGATACGGATGCTCGGCAACGTCCTCCAGAAACAGGATGCCGCCGTCGATCCAGGGAAGGTAGCGCGTGCCCACGAGGCTTGCGCACAGCGCGAGATTGCCGCCCCACAGCACGCCTTCCACGTCCAGGTCGGGTCCGTCGAGCAGGCAGTCGAATGCATGCTCGCGTGCTTCGAGCAGCGCGAAGCAGTGGTCGAGCGTGTACATCGACGGCGCCGCGGCGCCGAAGTCGAAGCTCGCCATGGGCCCGGCGAAAGTCTTCATGCCGGTCATCGACAGCGCAGCCAGCTGGAACGCAGTGAAGTCCGAGTGCCCGATCCAGCGCTTGCCGGCGCGCGCGATCGTTGCATAGTCGAGGCGGTCGAGCAGCCGCGTCCAGCCGTATCCGCCGCGCACGGCGAGCATCACGTCGACGTCGTCGCGCGCGCACATGCGCATGATCGCCGCGAGCCGCTCGTCGTCGCTGCCCGCGAAGCGTTGCGAGCGCGTGGTCGCCGCGGTGTCGACGACGACGCGATGTCCCATCTGCCGCAAGCGCTCCGCCGCCCGCGCCACCGCATCGGGCTCGGTGGCGAAACCCGAGGGCGCGTAGATGCCGAAGGCGATGCTCATCGCCGTTCGGCGAAGAAATCGCTCAGCAGCGCGCCGCACTCGTCGGCGCGTACGCCCGCGGTGACGCGCGCATGATGATTGAGCCGCGGTGCGGCGAACAGGTCGACGACCGATCCGGCGGCGCCGGTCTTCGGGTCGCGGGCGCCGAACACCACGCGTGCGATTCGTGCATGCAGCATCGCGCCGGCGCACATCGCGCAAGGCTCGATCGTCACGTAGAGCGCGCAGCCGGGCAGCCGGTAGTTGCCGAGCGCGCGCGCGGCGTCGCGCAGCGCAGCGATCTCGGCGTGCGCGGTCGGGTCGTTGCGCGCGATCGGCGCGTTGCCGCCGCGTCCGATGATCGCGTCGCCCTGCACGACGACCGCGCCGACCGGCACCTCGCCCCGCTCCCCCGCGGCGCGTGCGAGGTCGATCGCCTCGCCCATCCAGTGCGCGTCATCCATCGGCACTGCTGTCCTCGACGTGGAACGCGTGCAGGAAATGGTGGATCAATGGCGTGAACAGGATCCCGGTCGAGCCGAGCAGCACGACGCCGCAGAACATCGCATAGAGGCTTTCGAACACGCGACCGTGATCGGACAGGTCGGTGACGACGGGCCCCATGCCGGCCAGCAGCAGCGACGCCTGGTGGAACGCGAGGAGCCATGACAGCGCGCCGATATAGCGGTAGCCCAGTACGCCGCACAGCAACGTGCCGAGCAGCAGCATCGCGGCGAGCATGGCGCCGATGAGGATGCGGTGCAACAGGCGGCGACGGCGTGTCGCGGGAGACGACGCGCGTGGTGCCGCACGAGTTGCCGAAGGTGCTGCCGCGGGCGGCCGCGTCGACGGCGTGCGTTGCGCGGCGCGCGCGGACGCTCCGGTGCCGCGCGGTGTTTTAGCGGCCATCCGCTGCGGCGACCACGGCATCCGCCTCGATTTCCACCAGCAGCTCGGGCGCAATCAGCCGCGACACCTGCACCATCGAACAGGCGGGACGGATGCCCGCAAAGACTTCGCCATGCGCGCGGCCGATCGCTTCCCACTGCGCGATGTCGACCACGTAGATGCGCGTGCGGACAACGTCGCGCAGCGTCGCGCCGGCGCGCGCCAGCGCCACATCGATGTTGGCGAGCGCCTGGCGCGCCTGCGCGTACGCGTCGCCGAGGCCCACGATGTTGCCGGCGGCATCGGTCGCCGTGGTTCCGGACACGAACACCTGCGTGCCCACGCGCACCGCGCGCGAATAGCCGACGACCGGCTCCCACGGCGTGCCGGTGTCGATGTTGACGCGCTTGCTCATGTGCCGGGACGCGCGAGCGCCTTGTAGAAAAAAGTGCAGGATGCGAACCTGCGATCGGCATCGGTCGCGTAGTCGGGGATGGAGCCGATGCCGACATAGCCGTGGCGTCGGTACAGCCGGTCGGCATCACTGTCTCTGCGGGTGTCGAGCGTCAACAGCCAGCGCCCCATTTGCGCGGCAAGCGCTTCGACGCGCTGCATCAGCGACGTCGCCACGCCGCGACCGCGCCACGCGCGCGCCACCAGCAGCTTCTGCACGTCGGCGCGATGCGGCTGGTTGGCTTTCATCGCGGGGGCCAGCATCACCGTGCCGATGATCCTGCCTTGCGTTGACGCAACCAGCAGCTGGCGCAATCCATCGTCGATGTCGAGCGCGACCTCGTTCCAGAACGCCTCGAGCTCGCCTTCGGCAACCGGCAGCACGAATCCGACCGAGGCATTGGACTGCAGCGCGTCGTCCAGCAACGCGACGAGCTCGTCGATGCGATCGCGGACCGCCGCGGCGGTCAATGCGTCGATCACGAATGCCGTGTCACCGCCCTGCGCTGCGCCGTCGCCTTCGTCGCTCGTCACCTGCCGCCGCTCCCCGCCTGTCATGTGCGCGCTATCGTCGCATATTCGCACGCGTCGGGCGCGGCGCAATGCGCGTAGCGCCACCCAAAAACCTGCGAGCGGCCCCGCTGCGAGGCAGGCGTTGCCTCCGGCACGGGAATAGGCGGCGCGATTGAGCGGTTCACCGGTGTCTGTGCCTCCAGGACCGGAACAAGGCCGAACTCCCGCGCCGCCGACAGGTGAATATTCCGCATGACATCCGCTACCCGACGACGATGATCGACGTCTGGCGCCTGCGCAACGGCGCGCGCGTCACCTTGCGGCCGATTCTCCCCCAGGACGGTCCGTTGCTGGGGGACATGCTGACGCGCCTGTCCCCGGCCGCGCGACACCACCGGTTTCACGGCGGCGTGCGCAGCGTCACGCCGGCGCAGCTCGCGCAATTGAGCGCCGTCGACTACCGGCGCCACGTCGCCTTCGTGATCACTGCGTCGGCGCCATCCGGCGAGCAGGTGATCGCCGAGGCGCGCTACTGCGTCGATGCCGAAGGCGCCGACGACAGTGCGGAATTCGCGCTGGTCGTCGACGACCGATGGCAGCGGCGCGGGCTCGGCCTGCGCGCGCTCGACACGCTCGCGGAGTCGGCGGCCGCCGCGGGCCTGCGCTGGCTGCGCGGCAGCGTGCTCGCGCACAACAGGCCGATGCTCGCGCTGCTGCGACGCTGCCGTTTCCATTGCATCGGGGATGGCAGCTCCGCCGGCGTGGTGCAGGTGGAAGCGGCGTTGCGCCCGCATGCGCCGCCGGTGACGCTGGCACCGCATGCGGTCCTCGATCGCGTTGCAAGCTGGTGGCGCTGGCGACGCGACGATCGCTGGCGGCCGGTTGGATCACCCCGCGACCCAGCGACCCACGACCGGCACCCGTCGGCGAATTTCTGACCCGCGGATACTTTCCGCGACACGATCACGGCCGCTTCGGAATCTCCAGGCCGCGTTGCACCGCGGGGCGCGCAAGGCCGCGCTCGAGCCACGCGGGAACATGCTTCAATGTGTCGAATGCGACCAGGTCGCGCGCGCCGTAGAAGCCGACCAGGTTGCGCACCCAGCCAAGCAGCGCGATGTCAGCGATCGTGTACGCACTGCCCATGATCCACTCGCGGCCATCGAGCCGGGTCTCGAGGACGCCGAGCAGGCGCTTCGATTCGTCGCGGTAGCGCTCGAGCGGTCGCTTGTCGGCGATCTCGCGGCCCGCGAACTTATAGAAATAGCCGACCTGGCCGAATATCGGGCCGACCGCCGCCATCTGGAAGAATACCCACTGGATCGTCTCGTAGCGCCGCGCAGCATCCGCGGGCAGCAGCTTGCCCGTCTTCTCGGCGAGATAGAGAAGGATCGCGCCCGATTCGAAAAGACCGATCGGCGCGCCGCCCGGTCCATCGGGATCGACGATCGCGGGAATCTTGCCGTTCGGATTGAGCGACAGGAACTCCGGCGTCCACGTCTCGTTGGCGCCGATGTTGACCGTGTGCGGTTCGTAGGCAAGGCCGATCTCCTCCAGCATGATCGATACCTTGACGCCGTTGGGCGTCGGGAACGAATAGAGCTGCAGGCGATCGGGATGTTGCGCGGGCCAGCGGCGCGCGATCGGAAAGGCTGAAAAATCCGGCATTCAGGACTCCGGGTGATTGACGATGCTTCGTCAAGTCGATCGACGACACGACGTCCGCACGATCGTTATTCCCACTCGATCGTCGCCGGTGGCTTGCTGGAAATGTCGTACACGACACGGTTGATGCCGCGCACTTCATTGGTGATGCGGTTGCTGATGCGCGCGAGCAACGCGTGCGGCAGTGGCGCCCAGTCGGCGGTCATGAAGTCGCTTGTCTGCACGCAGCGCAATGCGACGGCGTTCTCGAACGTGCGGACGTCGCCCATCACCCCCACCGATCGTACCGGCAGGAATACGGCGAATGCCTGCGACGTCAAGTCGTACCAGCTGACGCCGTCGGCGTGCGCGGCCCGCAGCTCCTCGATGAAGATCGCATCGGCGCGGCGCAGAAGGTCGGCGGCACCGCGCGTGACCTCACCGAGGATGCGCACGCCGAGCCCGGGCCCGGGGAACGGGTGGCGGTGAACCATTTCGCGCGGCAGTCCGAGCTGCACGCCCAATTCGCGCACCTCGTCCTTGAAGAGCTCGCGCAGCGGCTCGAGCAATTTGAGGTGCAGCGTCTCGGGCAGGCCGCCGACGTTGTGGTGTGACTTGATCGTGTGCGCCTTGTTGCCCTTCGTGCCGGCGCTCTCGATGACGTCCGGATAGATCGTGCCCTGCGCGAGCCACTTGACCGCGGGCAGCTTCGCCGATTCGCGCTGGAACACGTCGATGAACAGCTTGCCGATGATCTTGCGCTTCGCCTCCGGATCGGCGACGCCCTTCAGTGCCGCGAGGAACAGGTCGCTTGCATCGACGTGGATCACGCGCACGCCCAGGTTGCGAGCGAACGTGTCCATCACCTGCGTCGCCTCGTCCTGGCGCAACAGCCCATGGTCGACGAACACGCAGGTGAGCTTGTCGCCGATCGCGCGATGAATCAACGCCGCCGCCACCGACGAATCGACGCCGCCCGACAATCCGAGCAGCACCTCGTCGTCGCCGACTTCGCGGCGCACGCGCGCGATCGCCTCGTCGACATAGTCGTGCATGTTCCAGTCGTGGCCGCAGCCGCAGATGTCGTGCGCGAAGCGCGCCAGGATCGCCGCGCCCTGCGGCGTGTGCGTGACCTCGGGGTGAAATTGCACCGCGTAGAAACTGCGCGACTCGTCCGCCATCGCCGCGACCGCGCAGGAATCGGAGCTGCCGGCCAGCGTGAAGCCGGGCGGCATCGCCGTCACCTTGTCGCCATGGCTCATCCACACGTCGAGCAAGCCATGGCCCTCGGCGTTGCGGCGGTCCTCGATGTCGCGGAACAGCGCTGTGTGGCCGCGCGCGCGAATTTCGGCATGGCCGAACTCGCGCAGCTTGCCCGCTTCGACATGGCCGCCCAACTGCATCGCCATCGTCTGCATGCCATAGCAGATGCCGAGCACCGGCACGCCGAGCTCGAACACCGCCTGCGGCGCGCGTCCCGCGGCCTCGTCGTACGCGCTCGCATGGCTGCCGGACAGGATGACGCCGCGCGGCGCGAACGCGCGGACGAACGCGTCGGACACGTCGTGCGGATGGATCTCGCAGTAGACCTGCGTCTCGCGCAGCCGTCGTGCAATGAGCTGCGTGACCTGCGAGCCGAAATCGAGGATCAGGATCCTGTCGTGCGAGGGCGCGGCCATCGCCGGTCTACTCCGTGCGGTAATTGGGTGCTTCCTTGACGATGGTGACGTCGTGCACGTGCGACTCGCGCACGCCGGCGCTCGTGATCTCGACGAACTCGGCGCGCGTGCGCAGTTCCTCGATCGTCGCGCAGCCGCAGTAGCCCATCGCCGCGCGCAAGCCGCCCATCAGCTGGTGGATCACCGCCGACAGCGGCCCCTTGTACGGCACGCGGCCCTCGATGCCCTCGGGTACCAGCTTTTCGGCCGCACCCTCGCCTTCGGCGTCCTGGAAATAGCGATCGGAGCTGCCCTGCTGCATTGCCCCAAGCGAACCCATGCCGCGATAGCTCTTGTACGAGCGGCCCTGGTAGAGCTCGATGTCGCCCGGCGATTCCTCGGTGCCGGCGAACAGGCTGCCGAGCATCACGCATGAAGCACCCGCGGCGATCGCCTTGCCGATGTCGCCCGAGTAGCGGATGCCGCCGTCGGCGATCAGCGGCACACCGGACTTGGCGACGCCCTCGATCGCGAACTGGATCGCGGCGATCTGCGGCACGCCGACACCGGCGACGATGCGCGTCGTGCAGATCGATCCGGGACCGATGCCGATCTTCACCGCGTCGGCGCCGTGATCCGCGAGCGCGCGCGCTCCGTCGGCGGTGGCGACGTTGCCGCCAACGACCTGCACGTTCGGATAGCGTCGCTTCACCGCCTTCACGCGATCGAGCACGCCCTGCGAATGGCCGTGCGACGTGTCGACCACCAGCACGTCGACGCCCGCCTGCACGAGGAGCTCGACGCGCTCGTCGGTATCGGCGCCGGTGCCGACCGCCGCGCCGACGCGCAGCTGCCCCATGTCGTCCTTGCTGGCGAGCGGATGCTCGGTGGCTTTCTGGATGTCCTTGACGGTGATGAGACCGCGCAGCTCGTTGGTGGAATTGATCACCAGCACGCGCTCGAGGCGATGACGATGCATCAGCGCCTTGGCGTCGTCGAGCTCGGTGCCTTCGGGAACGGTGACGAGCCGCGACGCCGGCGTCATGATCGCCGACACCGGCTGGTCGAGGTTGTTCTCGAAGCGCAGGTCGCGGTTGGTGACGATGCCGACGACCTTGCCGTCCCCTACCACCGGCAGGCCCGAGATCCGGTGCTTGCGCGTCAGCGCGACGACGTCGCGCACGCTCATCGTCGGTGGCACCGTGATCGGGTCCTTGACGACGCCGCTCTCGAAGCGCTTGACCTTGGCGATTTCCGCGGCCTGCCGCGACGGCGTCATGTTCTTGTGGACGATGCCGAGACCGCCCTCCTGCGCGATCGCGATCGCGAGGCGCGCGTCGGTCACCGTGTCCATCGCCGCCGACATCAGCGGAATGTTGAGCTTGACCGAACGGGTGAGGCGGGTGGCAAGATCTACGTCGCGGGGAACGACGGTGGAGTGTGCGGGGACGAGCAGGACGTCGTCGAAAGTGAGCGCTTTGCGGACGACACGCATTGTTGGAATGTTCCTCTCGCGCAAAAACCGATTATACACGCGTCGATCCGTTCGCCCGGGCGTCGTTGACGCCCGGCGGGCGGTGCGGTACCGTGCCGTGATCAGGTGACACGAGGCATTCCATGCACGCAGCCGTGAACGCATTGCACACCGGAAAACGCGCTGGACCCGCGCGCGCATTCGCATTCGTCTTCACGCTCGCGACTGCGCTCGCGCTCGTCGCGATGGCAACCGATGCGAGTGCGGCGATGTACAAATGGACCGACGCCAATGGTCACGTCGTCTATTCCGACCAGCCGCCGCCCGGCGACATCAAGTCGGAACTGATCGGGGCGGCACCGCCACCCGCCAATCCCAACGCGGTGAAGGAAATGGCGCAGAAGGATGCCGACCTCAAGAAGCGCCAGCAGGATCGCGTGGGTGCGGAAGTGAAGGCCGAAAAGGACAAGCAGCAGGACACGCGACGGCGCGACCTGTGCCTCGTCGTGCGCGGCAAGCTCAAGGAAATGCGCTCGGGCGCCGCGGTCTACAAATACGACGACAAGGGCGCGCGCGTGGTACTCGATCCGACGGCCCGCGCCGAAGAGCTCGGCAAGCAGGTCGAGAACGAAATGCGCTATTGCGGCGAGCCCTCCGCCTGAGCGGCGATCACGGCTGCGCGGGCTTCGGCTCCAGCGCCGCCTGATTGATCGTCACGCTGGCGCGTGACTTGAGCCCCGCGAGGTAGGCGGTCAGCAGCTCCCGCCCGATCTGGTCACCCATGCGCGCGCCCGCGATCTTGAGCCGCGCGTCGTCGAGCTTCTCGGGCTCGATCACCTTGCTGACCCGATAGATCACGTAGCCGCCATTGGCGTTGGTCGTGCCGACGTATGCCGGCAGTTTTTTCGCATCGGCCTGGAACACCTTGATGAGCGCATCCGGCGGCATCGCCGGTCCCACCTGTGTGCGCAACAACTCGATCGGCTTCGAGAAGACGACCGCCGCCTCCTTGTCGGACTTGCCGGCGTTGAGCGCGGCGATGCGCGCAAGCCCGGCCTTCTGCGCCAGCGCCGCGGCTTCGCGGCGCGTCAGCTGCCGACGGATCTCGTCCTTCACCTCGTCGAGCGGACGCGTCGCGGCCGCCTTGTACTCGACGATGCGCCCGGCGACCAGCGTGTTGGGCGCGACTTCGATCGCATCGGTGTTGCGCTTCGCGGCGATCGACTCCGGCGCGAACAGCGCGGTCACGAACTTGGGATTGTCCTTGGCGATCTGCTGCACTTGCGCGCGCGTGACGAACGGCGTCTCGGTCACCTTGACGTCGAGCGCCTTGCCCGCGCCGGCGAGCGAGTCGGCCTGTTCATAGACGAGGTTCTGGAATTTCTCGGCGTCGTCAGCGAAGAGCTGCTGCGCCTTGGCGCGCTTCATCTCCGCCTCGATGTCGGCCTTGACGGTATCGAACGGCTTCGCCTGCGCGGGCTTGATCGCACCCACCTTGATCACGTGGTAGCCGAAGTCCGACAGCACCGGCCCCACGATGTCGCCGGTCTTCGCCGCGAACACCGCATCGGCGAACGGCTTCACCATCGAATCGTGCGTGAAGCTGCCGAGGTCGCCGCCCGCCGCGGCCGAGCCCGGGTCCTGCGAGTTGTCCTTCGCCAGCTTTGCGAAATCGGCGGGATTGGCGCGCACCTTGGCGGCGATCTCGTCGGCCTTCTTCTTCGCCGCGGCCTTGTCGGCGTCGCTCGCGTCGGGCGTGACGCTGACCAGGATGTGCGCCGCCGCGCGCTCTTCGGGCGCGCCGTACTGGCGCAGGTTCTGCTCGTAATGCGCCTTCACTTCGTCGGCCTTGATGCTGACCTTGGACGTCAGCGTCTCCGGCGACAGCACGATGTACTCGATCCTCGCCTGCTCGGGCGTCTGCAGCGCATTCTTGTTCTTGTCGTAGAATTCCTTGATCGCCGCGTCGTCGATCTTCACGTCGCGCGTGAACGGCTCGGCGTCGATCGTCGCGCTCGCCACTTCGCGCTTCTGCTCGAGCAACGACAGGTAGCGCTGCGCGGAGGCGCCGGCGACGAAGTTGGCGCTGGCGATCGGCTCCTGCAGCGGCGCCAGCGTCAGGTCGTTGCGGAGCTTCTGCTCGAACATTTGCGGTGTCATGTTCTGCCCCGACAGCACCAGCTTGTAGCGGTCGGGCGAGAACTTGCCGTCTTCCTGGAATGGCGGCAGCGCGGCGATGAATTGCGTGAGCTGGCCGTCGGTAACGCGCAATTTCTCAGCGCGCGCCTCGCGCTCGAGCAGCTTCTGGTTGACCAGCTGGTCAACCATCGCGAAGCGCACCTCGGGGCTGTCGAACATCGCGGGATCGTAGTTCTTGCCAAGGCTCTGGCGCATCCGGTCCTGCTGTTCGCGTAGCAACTCGTCGAAGTCGCGCTGCGTCACCTTGTCCCCGTCGACGCTGGCGACCTCGGGCGCTTCGCTCGACTTCTGGAAATAGCTGTACGTGCCGAAGAATACGAACGTCATCCCGATGATGCCGAGGACGACCTGGGCGAGGCGCTTGTGCTTGTCGATGTAGTCGAACATGTATCCGTCGCGAACGAAAAGGGCGAACTCGCGTTCGCCCCGGGAAATAGCTGGCGGAGTGCGCGGGACTCGAACCCGCTGATTCCACAGGCTTACTGGGGAGAATGGTAGCAGAAATGCCTAAGGGACCCCTGCCGAATCCTATCTATTGCCACAACAAACCGCCACAGGAACCCCAGCGCCTAGCTGGACCCCTTTGTGACGTCTGGACCACGATCGCCGCGAAGACTGCGGGTGCGGGGCTGGGTAGTCGCGGCGGGTGCCTATACGGCAATGCGCCAGGCTCCTACGCCAAACTGGCGCGACGTGGCGCAAATATGACTCGTGCGCCAGCATTATGTCAGGCGCAAGTCAACGTGCGCTGGTGGGAGCCGTTCCTATCCCGCGCTGAGCATCCAACAATAAGGAACGGCGATGAAGGACGGAAGTCGCTGGCTGTTAGCGATTCTAGCTGCGCTGATGGTGATAGGCGTAGCGGCTCTATGCGCGCGCGTTAGCGACTGGCTCTAAGCCCTCATTCGACGAAGAACAAAAACATTCGATAGCCCATGTAAATCACTCCGACTACCGCCACGCCCATCAGCCCGTAGATGAGCGCCAGTTCGGCTTTGTCTGTCACTGCGTCTTTCAAGGTAGGAAAACTGAATGGCGGCACGGCCGGATGGCCCTCGCCCTGCGTGGATTCTACGGCCTCATTGTTGGCCCATGCCTGAATGTGTCTAGATAATTTTCGCGCAACCCTCTTGGTCGGGCCCCGAACCTGCGGAGGAAAAGAGTACATCGTGACACGCGTCTGTGTAGCGCGCGCCGTGCGAATCTCATCGCCGGTGTCGGCGCTTCAGACGGTGCGATCGGCGCTATGATCGCCATCATCACTTGACGGACGTCGGCATGACGATTTCCATCCGGCAGGCCATCCATTGGATGTTTGATATTGCGGTGGCCTTCAAGGCGATCGATGGAGCGTTGGAAATTGTCGGCGGATATTTTCTCGTGTTCAGTCCCGGCTGGATCGGCCCTGCTGCGGCGTCGTGGGCCGCGACAATGCTGGCGCACGATCCCGCAAGCCATTTCGGCCATGTGCTTTCGCGTTGGGGCGATGGGTTGACGCTCGATACCGAGCACTTCGCGAGCAGTTATCTGATCGCCCATGGCGCCGCGAAGGTGTTCATCGCGTGGGGCCTGATTCGGGAAAAACTTTGGGCATTCCCCACCGCGCTCATCGCGTTTGGCCTGCTCATCGTGTACCAGCTTTATCGCCTTGCGCATACGCATTCACCGACGCTCATGGTCCTGATCACGCTGGATATCGCGGTCTGCTACCTGATCTGGCGCGAGTACCGTTTTCGCCGCAGCGTTGATCTTGCTGAGATAGGGTAGGTTCGAATCGCTGCACCGTCTACGCTACTTCACCGGATAGCAGTTCCCGGTAAAAGCGAGCCGCTCCCTCCATCTGCGCGATCCGCGCCCCGCGAAGGCCATTGGTGACTTAGCAATCGGCTCTGCGGCGACCTCTTTACTACCGAGCGCAGGTAAGACAGTTGCGACGTTGCCGAGATCTTTGCTTGGTAAAAGCAAGCCTTCGCGGTCGTACGCCCCGAGTGCAGTTGCCACTGCCCTGTTAACGCCGAAAAGGAGCATGCAATCGGAACTTGGAACATGCGTTATGGCCACGAGACGACGACGCATCGCATCGACGAGTGGCGGCATTGTTAACGGAGCGCCCGCCAGGTCCTTGGTCCTACCATCCGTTTCGATTGAGTTCGAACAACGGCGTTTCCGACGCGAACGGTCAATATCTCGCAGGCAATGTTCCGTCGACCGCCCGAACTACTGATTTGGCGTCAACGAGACTGAAGGGGGCGATATGACAATCTCCAGGATCGACGACTCACAACGCAAAGCAGCAGCCGTTGTTGGAGTCAGCTATTTACTTGCGCTTGCCCGGGCGATCTTCGCCGAGTTCTATGTCCGCAATCAGCTCGTCGTCCTAACTAATTCCACACAGACCGCGCTGAATATCGTGGCGCAGGAGCGGCTCTTTCGTCTGGGCATCGCCAGTAATCTCGCCAACTTCGCAATCGATGTCGCCCTGATCACCGCCCTTTACCTGGTCCTCAAGCCGATCGATAGGATCCTCGCCTTGCTGGCGTTGGGTTGGGGGCTGGTAGAGACCGCGATCCTAGTCGTCGTTACGCTGAGCGACTTCGCCGTTTTGCGAAGCTTGAGCGGTGCTGACTACTTGCAGGCATTCAATGCCAGTCATTTGCAGGCGCTGGCGAGGCTGGCGATCAGCGCGCATTACGATGCGTATAACGTCGGCTTGCTGTTCGCCGGTCTGAGGAGCACTGCTTTCTGCTATCTGTGGTTCAAATCCCGCTTTATACCGAGAGCCCTGTCGGGGTTGGGAGTATTCGCTTCCATTCTGATGGGCGCGTGCGCGTTCGCGTTCATCATTTGGCCGAGCTAGCGAAGGTCGTCAGCGTAGCGATTTACGGCGGTCCTATCTTCGTGTTCGAACTCACAATGGGTTTTTGGCTACTGCTTAGAGGCCTACGGCCATAAGCAATGGACCAATGCAGAATGGACTGGCGCGACGCTCCACGGATGGCGCGGATCGAGAGACTTACGACAAGAGGGTCGCCGGCGAATGCGATCGCGCGCGCGACGCTACGCGAGTTTGGCTATCGGCGGGCCATACTGTAAGTTGTCGGAGAGGCGCAATAGAAGGGCGATGGCGTTCGATCTGCGGAAAGCGCGCATGACTGGGGAAGCCATGGAGTGGTTTTTCGGTTGGATTGTCCTTTCGCTCCTCGCCGGCGCGATTGCATCGAACAAGGGCCGCGGCTTCTTCGGCTGCTTCGTCATTGCGCTACTGCTCTCACGGATCGCGGCATGCGGCGCGCGTGCTCGAAGAGATCCAGCAGAAGATTCGCCACGGCACCTTCGAATTCGCTATCGCGAGCCGTACCAGACGCGACACACGTTCGCGTCGCAGGCCCTGATGGCCGGCGCGAATCCGATGTGGGTCGCGCGCCAGCTCGGCCACAAGAACATGGGCATGCTGCTGAAGGCCTACGGGAAGTGGATCGATCGCGCAGACAAGTCGCGCGAAGTGGGTAAGTTGAACGCTGCATTCGCGTCAACTGCCACAGAAACCGCCACAACGAATGTGTCCGTTGACCTCACGGACTTGATTCCATTGTGGAAAGTTGGCGGAGTGGACGGGACTCGAACCCGCGACCCCCGGCGTGACAGGCCGGTAT
>JBDTWY010000027.1:0-41666 GCA_040006455.1 Betaproteobacteria bacterium
AATCAGCCGGAAGGATTAGCAGCTTGTTGAAAAACGAAGTTCGCAAATACGCCAGCAATTCCATAAGAAAGTGCAATCGCCATGCGGCGACGACACGTTAGAGCGTGCGCAATGACATGTACTTGCATCCATATGTAATTTGATACATAATGTGCAATGACCTGGAGCGTCGTCTTTCACGGGGAATTCGACGTCGAGTTCCTAGGGTTGGAATGAAGCGCTGCAAGACGAACTGCTCGCGCACGCAAAACTGCTTGAGAACTATGGTCCTGACCTTGGTCGCCCTACGGTTGATACTTTAAAGGGGTTCAAGCACGCCAACATGAAGGAATTGCGTTTTTCGTGGGAAGGACAGGTGTGGCGCATGGCGTTTGCTTTTGATCTGAATCGCCGCGCCGTCTTGTTGGTAGGTGGCGACAAAGGTGGAGTCGATCAGAAGCGCTTTTACAAGCGCCTGATCGCAACCGCGGATCGGCGCTTTGACGAACACATTTCATCCTTGAAGGCACTCACAAGGAAGCGATAGGAGAACCATCATGGCAAGAACTCTAAAACAGGTCCTCGCCACCCTGCCGGCCAAGCGACGTGTGAAGATCGAACAGCGTGCGGGCGAACTGGCGACGCTGAAAGACTTGCGTCAGGCCGTCGAGCGGACGCAAGAGGAACTTGCGATGAGTCTGGGCGTCGGACAGGACACCATCTCGCGCATCGAGAGACGCAGCGACATGCTGCTCTCGACACTTCGCCGTTACGTCGAGGCAATGGGAGGCAAGCTGGAACTGGTCGCGAAATTTCCTGATCGTCCCCGCACGATCATCGACCATCTCGCCACGCCAAAGGAAGGAATGCCTTCGCGTACTCGCGGAAATTCCAAATCTTGCGCCAAGCCGCGTCAACAGGGTAAGCGGCAGGCTGTCACGACATAATTACCGCGAACCCGAGCGCCAGTCTGGGTGGCAATAAGCATCCTATTGGTTTTTCAGCAAGTGCAGCGGCCTGCAAAGCCGTCTACGCCGGTTCGATTCCGACCTCCGCCTCCAAACGCCCGTGAATACCGTCGCCGGCAAACCGGCGTAATCCTGAATCGCGAGAATATCTGAGCTTTCGCGGGAATCCTCCGTACGGCAAGCTTCAAAATCGAAAACGCGATCTGTCGAAAAAACTCAATGGTGCCAAAGCAATGAAAGTCGGTATCGTGGGTGCGGGCGCGGTGGCAACCGCTTGCATGTTCGCGATGACGCTGCGAGGGTCGGCGCGCGAGATAGTGATGGTGAATCGCGATCGGAAGCGCGCACGGGGCGCAGTAGCCGATTTGCAATATGGAACCGTTGTAGCGCCACCCGTGAACTTGCGTGCCGGCGATTTCGAAGACCTCAAGGCTGCGGGGATCATTGTCATCACCGTGGGTGCCAATGAAAAGACTGGCGGAGCCACGGATCGCAGCGATCCCGCAGGCCGGTTGCGGTTGCTGCGCGGCAACGCGGCGATCTTTCAAGACATCATTCCCCGGGTTGTCGCGAGCGCACCCGAAGCGCTGCTGCTGGTGGTCACGGACCCGCCTGACCCGCTTGCAGACATCGCCCGTAAAATCGCCAAGCACGATCGTGTACTTTCGAGCGGCACCTTTCTCGATTCGCTGCGCTTCCGTTTTCATCTGGGGAAGCAAATCGGTGTCGACGCAAAATCGGTGGAGGCCAATGTGATCGGAGAACACGGCACCTCGCAGGTATATCTCTGGTCGACCGCGCGCGTCGGGGGGACGCCGTTGATTCCGTCGCTCATCCCGCAAGATGCCAATGAACAATCGTTTCGCAACGACATCGAAGACAAAGTCCGTTTCGCGAACATCAGCATCATAGAAGGCACGGGCGCGAGCCAATTCGGCATCGGCGTCACAGTGGCGCGCATCGTTGAGATCGTCACACGCGACACGCGAGCGATCGTTCCAATCGGCTCGTACCAGCCAGCCTTTGGCGTGACGCTGTCATTGCCGTCGCAGTTCGGATGCCATGGAATCGTCCGCGTACTGATGCCCTCGCTCGCGGCCGACGAAAAGCTCGCACTTGAAGGTAGCGCAGATACATTGCGAAGCGCGCTCGCGTCGGTCGAAAACGCTTGAGATCAGCCGCGGCGACGTTGCCGGTTCGCTTCTGTGGTTACGGCGACGTGGTCGGCAACGTGGGCCGGCAGGAAATGCCGAACTCCGCACCGCGGCGAACAACGCCGCTACGTGCGCGCTATGGATGATCTTCTTGGTGAACAAGCACCCGGGTTGCCGTATTGGATGGGCGTCGTTGCGCCATGACCTGCGACGATATCGGCGCTGTCGCAGCGCACGCCGATCTTCCTCCGGACACGACTTTTTGCTATCGTGCCGGATCGGTCACGGTTTCACCCACGCGACCGATCCGCGGACCACGACCATCGACAAGCACGCCACCCCGCCGCGCCGGCAGAACGTACTGGGCGTCCACTCGCTCAATCGTTTTGCGTTCTCCGTGCCGGATCTCGCGGGGGCCGAGCGGTTCTACCGCGCATTCGGCCTCGACGTGCGCCGCGACGGTGACCGCCTCGACATTTACACCCACGGTCATCCTCACCGCTGGGGTAGCGTCCACGCCAACGGCAAGCCCAAGAAGCTGCAATACCTGAGCTTCGGCGCATACGAAGACGATTTCGACGCGCTCCGCCGCCGCATCGAATCACGCGGCGCTTGCGAGCCGCATCCGCTTGCCGAAGGTGATGGCGTCTGGACCCGCGATCCGGACGGCACGCTGATACAGATCGTCGTCGCGCCCAAGGTATCGCCTTCAGTCAAATCGCCGTCTGCCGCATCGGCGCTGCCTGCGGCAGGCAAAGGTGCCGCGCCGAGCCGCAGCAAAGCTGCCCCCGTGCGACCCAGGCATCTTTCGCATGTGCTGTTGTTCTCGCCGGATGTATTGCGCCAAACGGCTTTCTATGCGGACGTTCTGGGCCTGCGCCTGTCGGACCGGTCGGCCGACATCATCGCCTTCATGCATGGAGCGCACGCCAGCGACCACCACCTTGTGGCATTTGCAAAATCAAATGCGCCGGGATTCCATCATTCGAGCTGGGATGTGGGATGCATCGACGAGGTCGGGCTTGGGGCGGAACAGTTGAGGGCCCAGGGCTACACCCATGGCTGGGGTGTCGGTCGGCACGTGCTGGGCTCGAACTATTTCTACTACGCGCAGGACCCGTGGGGCAGCTGGGCCGAGTACTCGTACGGCATCGACTTCGTTCCCGCCGACGTGGAATGGCCCGCAGCCGATCATCCGGTCGAGGACTCGTTCTACGTCTGGGGTCCCAAGGTTCCCGACGACTTCATCGTCAACCACGAGCAGCCGGTGCACACATAGGCATCCGCCGTTTCGTTCGATCGAGGAAAGCGATGCGCTTCTTGGCGTTCAAGCGTGATGACGGTTCGCGAGGCTTGGGGCTGCGCATGGACCAGGAGCTGATCGACCTGACGTCCCTTGGACTCCCATCGACACTCGAGGCGCTGCTGCAGGTTCCTGGTGGCCTCGAAGCGGCGCGTACTGCAGCAACGCGCGCGACCTCGCGCCTGCCGATGGCGGGCATCATCCACCTGCCGCCGATCAGCGATCCCGCCAAGGCGATCGCCGTCGGACTCAACTACGTCGATCACGCCGCGGAATCGCCGTACAAGGATCCGCCCAAGTATCCGGTCCTGTTCCACCGCTATCCCCAATCGTGGGTGGCGCACGGTGCGCCGCTGGTGCGGCCACATGTGTCGGCAAGCTTCGACTACGAAGGCGAGGTGGTGGTCGTGATCGGCAAGCCCGGACGCTACATCGCGAAACAGCGCGCGCTCGACCACGTGGCCGGCTATTCGATCTTCAACGACGGCTCGATTCGCGACTACCAGTTCAAGTCGACGCAGTGGATGATGGGCAAGAACTTCGACGCCACCGGCGCTTTCGGTCCGGAATTCGTCACCGCCGACGAGCTGCCTGCCGGCGCGACAGGTCTGCAGCTTCGCACACGCCTCAACGGCCAGGAGCTGCAGAACGCCAACACGCGCGACATGATCTTCGATGTGGCCACGCTGGTGAACGTCTGCTCGGAAGCGATGACGCTTTTTCCGGGCGACATCATCATCAGTGGAACCCCCGCGGGAGTCGGTTTCGCGCGCAAGCCGCCGGTATGGATGAAGGCCGGCGACGTATGCGAAGTGGAAGTCGAAGGTATCGGTGTATTGCGCAACCCAGTCGTGGACGAAAAACGCTGACATCGAGCAGCGACAACAGGAGGAGCCTTCAATGATCACCGTACGACAGTTGGTCCGCTCGGCCGGCGCGGCGCTTTGCGCGTCGGTGTTCGCAGCTTCCGGCGCCTGGGCGCAAGGCGCGCAACCGCCGATCCGCATCGGCAGCACGCTGGCGCTCACCGGGCCGCTCGCGGCGACGAGCCTGGTACACAAGGTCGTCGGCGAGATCTACGTCGAGCAACTCAACAAGCGTGGAGGATTGCTCGGGCGGCAGGTCGAATGGATTGTCAAGGACGACCAGTCGAAGCCCGACCTCGCGCGCACGCTCTACGAGCAGCTCATCACGGTTGACAAGGTCGACCTGCTGATGGGTCCGTATGCGACCGGCGCGATCCTCTCGGCGATGGGCGTGGCGCAGCGCTACAACAAGGTGCTCGTGCATCACACCTTCGGCATTCCGTCGCTCGCCAAGTACGACATGCAATTTCCGGCATGGTCGCTCGGATCGGATCCCGCGACGACGGTTCCGAACACCGTCTTCAGCGCGCTCGCCGCGTCGCCCAAGCCGCCGAAGACGATCGCCGTGGTCACCAGCAAGTTTCCTTCCGTGCACTTCATGTCGCTCGGTGCGCGCGAAATCGCCAAGAAGCGCGGGCTGACCGAAGTGCTGTTCCTAGAATGGGATTTCGGCAACCTCGATTACGGCCCGATCGCGGCGCGCATCAAGGACGCCAAGCCGGACTTCCTGTGGGTTGGCGCGATCGGGCTCGAGGGCAACCAGCTGCTCGAGGCGATGAGCAAGATCGACTACACGCCAAATGAGCACTTCTACATGTATCCGGCGCCGGGCCCGATGTCGAAGTCGCCGCTCGCGAAAAATGCGCTCTCGATGACGGTGTTCGAGGAACACCCGCCGTTCTCCAACGCCCCGGGCGCGGCGGAGTTCATCGCGCTCTATCACGAGCGTGCCGCCAAGGCGGGCATTCCGGATACGGCGGTCGAAGTCCAGGCCGCCGCCTCGTACACCGCGTGGCAGATCCTCGAAGCCGGCGTGCGCGGTGCCAACAGCCTCGACGACAAGGCGATCGCCGCCTGGATCAAGACCAACGGCGTCAGTACCATCCAGGGCAAGCTGCGCTTCGACGGCCCGAGCAACTATGGCGACGACTTGATGCGCGTCAAGCAGGTGCAGAACGGCCGCTGGGTCACCGTGTATCCCAAGGAGTACGCCGCACCCGGCGCGACGCTGCAAGTGCAATGACGCGACACGCGGCGGGCGAGGCGGCGCGCGGGACGGCGAGCACGATGCGTGGCGGCGCCCCACTTCCCGAGGCCACGCGTCCGGTATGAATTGGCCGAGCGCCACGCTGCTCGCCCAATCTGCGATGTCGGGCGTTTTCATCGGCAGCCTGTACGGCCTGCTGGGCCTGGGTATCGGTCTGTCATGGGGTCTGCTGCACATCATCAACCTCGCCCACTTCGGTTTCGCTTTCCTTGCCGCGTACCTGTGCTACCAGCTGGCGAGCGTCGGCGGCATGGATCCGCTGCTGACCTTGGCGCTGATCATTCCGCTGTTCTTCCTGCTGGGAGTCGCGGTGCAATGGCTGCTCGCGCGGTTTGCCGTGACGCCGCTCAATTCGCTTCTGGCAACGTTCGGCCTGACGGCGATCATCGAAGCCGGCATCCAGGCCGGTTGGACCGCGGACTTTCGCAAGCTCGAGTCGGTCTACGCGGGGCAGAAATTTCGGATCGGCGAGTTGTTCATACCGGTTCCGGAATTGCTCACACTGTCGTTGGCGCTCGCGCTCAGCTTCGGGATATGGGCGGCGATGCGTTACACGGACCTGGGCCGCGCCATGCGCGCGCTCGCCGAGGATGCACCGGTCGCGGCGGCGTTCGGCATCAACCGCCGCGCACATGGGCTCATGCTGGCGGGGATCTGCGGAGCACTCGCCGGTGTCGCGGGCGTATGTCTTGCACTGAGCTTCACGCTGACACCGTCGCAGATCTACGCCTGGGTCGGCGTCGTGTTCGCGGCGGTTATGCTCGGCGGACTCGGATCCGCACTGGGACCGCTGACCGCCGGCATCGTGATCGGCGTCAGTGAAGCGGTGACGATGGCATTCACATCGCCGTCGTGGGCCCCCATCGTCTCGTTCACGCTGCTGATCGCACTGTTGCTGTTGCGCCCGGGTCGCACCTGAAGCTCGATCGCACGCTTGTCGCGATCGCCGCCGCCGGCATGGCGCTCGGCGTGGTCCCATTCCTGCATCTTCCGGCGTTCTACGAGTCCTTCCTTTATCTCGTGCTGCACTGGATCGTGCTGGCCACGTCGTGGAACATCCTGTCGGGCTATTCCGGCTACTTCTCGTTCGGCCACGGCGCCTTCTACGGCACTGGCGTATACACGACCGCGGTGCTCGCGGGCAAATACGATGTCCCGTTCCTGTGGACGCTGCCCGCGGCCGCACTGCTCGCGGCCCTTATCGGCGTGGCGATTGGCGCCGTGGTGTTTCGTGTGCGGAGCGTTCGCGGCGAGGTCTTCGCGCTGCTGACGCTCGCGGTCACCTTCGTACTTGCGACGATCGTGCTCAACACACCGATCGACGGCGGTCCGGGCATCTATCTGTCCGCGGTCAGCGTTCCGGCACTGGCGCCGACCGCGTCCGGTACGTTCTACGTGATGGCGCTGATTCTGGCGGTCGTCACGCTGATGATTGCGCGCTGGATTCCGCAGGCGCGCTTCGGTGTGGGGCTGTTCGCCATTCACGACGACGAGGACGCGGCCGAAGTGATGGGTGTCCCGACCTATCGCTACAAACTCGTCGCACTGGGCATTTCCTGCGCGCTCGCCGGCGTGGCCGGCGGCATCCAAGCGCTGTTCGTGTCGTACGTCACCGCCAACAGCACCTTCAACATCACCGTTCCATTGACCGTCATCCTGATGAGCGTGCTCGGCGGTACGCGTCATTGGGCAGGGCCGGCGCTTGGCGCCACCGCGATCACGCTACTGCTCTATGCGTCGACAGCCGCCGACCAGCCGGTTGCGGGTAAGGCGGTCAGTGGCGCCATCCTGCTCGCGGCCGTGCTTTTCATGCCCAATGGCATTCTCGAATTGCTGCGTGCGAAGTTCGCGAGACACAGGCTTCCCATTGCGATGCCATCGATGCCGGCGGCACCGCAAGCAACGATGCCAGCCTCGCGCATCAATGCCGGCGCGACCAGCGTGACCTCGAATCCGCAAGTCAGCCTCGGGCAAGGGAGCGCAGCATCGCCCGAACTCCCGATGGCAAACGCCGACCAGCAGATACCGGCAATCGTGCATGTCGGCGCAGTCCTGCTGACGGTGCGCGCGCTGCGCAAGTCATTCAAGGGCGTGCACGCGCTCGACGGCGTCGATCTCGACGTGCATGCCGGCGAGATCCTGGGCCTCATCGGACCCAATGGCTCCGGCAAGTCGACGCTGATCAATGTCGTCAGTGGTCATTACCGTGCGGACTCGGGGAGCGTGCGTTTCCTCGGCCACGAGCTCGCCGATCTGCCTGCGCACCGGATCGCCGGCGCCGGCATTGCGCGCACCTATCAGGTGCCGCGGCCCTTCCCGTATCTCACCGTGCGCGACAACGTCGCGCTCACCGCGATGTTCGGGCCCGCGAGGCTCGTTCGGTCCGCTGCCGACAAGGTCGCGATGCAATGGCTCGCGTTTACGGGCCTGCGCTCGCGCGCGGATGAGATGCCCACCGACCTCAACCTGCATCAGACCAAGTTTCTCGAACTTGCACGCGCGCTCGCGTCGCGACCGCGATTGCTGATGCTCGACGAAGTCCTGTCGGGCCTCACGCCGGCCGAGATCGACGAGGCGGTTGCACTGATCCTGCGAATTCGCGACCAGGGCACGACGATCATCCTGGTCGAGCACGTGATGCGGGTGGTGACCGCGCTTTCCGACCGCGTCGTCGTACTGGACCAGGGGCGCGTGCTGGCCCACGGAAAGGTGTCGGATATCATGGCGCGCAACGACGTCGCCATCGCCTATCTGGGCGTCCCGCATGCTTGAAGTTCGTGACCTTCGCGTGTGCTACGGCGCCGCGCCCGCGTTGTGGGGGGTGTCGCTCGCCATCCACGCCGGTGAGCTCGTGTGCGTGGTCGGTCCCAACGGCGCCGGCAAGACGACGCTGATCAATGCTGTCGCAGGCTTGCAACCTTCGAGCGCGGGCAGGCTCACGATGGACGGTCGCGACATGACGGCCGTCGCGCCGCATCGATTCTGCAGCACTGGCATCGCGATCGTGCCCGAAGGGCGGCGCCTCTTCACACGCATGACCGTTCGCGAGAACCTCGAAGTGGGCAGCTACCTGCGCGCGGCACGCAAGGAACGCGCGCGGTCGCTGGAGTATGTCTGCACGCTGTTCCCGCCGGTGCGCGACAAGCTAAACATGGCCGCAGGATCGCTGTCCGGCGGCCAGCAGCAGATGGTGGCCATCGGCCGGGCATTGATGGCCAGGCCGCGACTGCTCCTGCTGGACGAGCCGTCGCTGGGTCTTTCGCCGGCGATGGTGCTGGTGATGTTCCGTGCAATCTGCGAAGTGCATGCGGCGGGAACGGCGGTCCTCCTGGTCGAGCAGAACGTCGCGATGGCGCTCGACATCGCCGATCGCGCCTACCTGCTCGAGGAGGGCCGGATCGTCGCGGAGGGAGCACCCGACGATGTGTTCAACAGTCCGGATCTTCGGCGTGCGTACCTGGGTATCGTCGCCGAAAAATGAGCACGCGGGCGCGATCCCGCGCCCAGGATTGCCCGCCACTCTCTCGCCAGCTGTTGACCTCGCGCGGTGACGGAATCGTTCAGGGCGACGGTCGGCCACGCGGCTTGCCCGCGCGCCGACGGGTCCGCGGCACAGAGGCACTGGAATTCCTGTTCCAGGTCCTGCGCGCGCGTTGGATGCTGCATCTCGCCCCCTGGACCAACGTGCGCGCTACAACTGCGACCCGAGAATCCGCGCCGCGAAGCCCCACATCTTCTCCGTCACCGGACGATCACGCCACTGCGCGTAGGTGATGCGCCGCGACTTCGCGCGGTCAGCCTCGAAGATCTGCAGCTGACGCGCGGCGAAGGGCTCGTCGTATATGTTGAGGTTCGCTTCGTCGTTGAGCCTGAACGAGCGATCGTCGAAGTTCGTCGAGCCTACGGACACCATGAAGCCGTCGACGACCATCACCTTGCAATGGAACATTGTCGGCTGATATTCGTAGATTTCTGCGCCGGCCGCCAGCAGGTCGCCCCACACGGCACGCGACGCGTGCCGCACCGTCTCGGTGTCGGTGTGCTTGCCCGGCACGATGATGCGCACGCGAACGCCTCGCTTCATGGCGGCGAGCAGCGTTTCGCGGGCAAGCGTGTCGGGTACGAAGTACGCCATCTCGAGGTCGACGGATCGCACCGCGGCGGTGATCGCCAGCAGGTACATGAGCTGCATGCTCTCGCTGCCACCCGATGGCGAGCTGGAAAACACCTGTGCCTTGCCGTCCCCCACGGCCGTGAGCGCCGGAAAATAGTCGTCACCGTGCAACACATCGCCAGTGATCTTGACCCAGTTGTCGCCGAACACCGTCTGCATTTCCGCCACCACCGGCCCTTCGACGCGAAAATGCGTATCGCGCCAATGCTCGGGGTCTTGCGCATCGCCCGTCCACTCAGGCGCGATGCCGACGCCGCCGGTAAAGCCGACGCGCCCGTCGACGACCAGGATCTTGCGGTGCGTGCGGTTGTTGATCTTGTCGAGGTTGTACCACCTCGGCGGGTGGTAGCGACGGATCTGCACGCCCGCCTGCTCCATCTCGCTGAGCAGCGATGCGTCCATTTTTGCACTGCCGAGCCAGTCGAGCATCACGTGCACCTTGACGCCGGCGCGCGCACGTTCGGCGAGCGCGTCGGCGAACGCCTTGCCGATGTCGCCGGACCAGTAGATGTAGGTCTCGAAGGTCACCGTGCGTTGCGCGCCGCGAATCGCAGCCAGCATCGCCGGAAAGATCTCGTCGCCGTTGAGCAGCACGGCGAAGCGATTGCCGCCGAGGATGGCGGGACCGAGCAGCACGCCCATCGTGCGCTCGAACTGCGGGTCGTGAACGGCATACAGGTGGGCGATCTTCTGCTTGACGCGCTTTTCTCCAGTGGTCAGGTTGGTCACCAGCAACACCGCGAACGCGGTGGCGACGATCGTGCCGATGATGACTGCTGCCATTTGCGAGCCCTTCGTACGTGTGTGCGCCATGGGTTGCGAAGTCGGAGCGATGGCCGGGATTATTGCACTGCCCACGCAGTTCACGTTCGCGTGCATTGGCCGTAAGATGCCTCTCGCCCAATTGTGCGGAGAATCAATCGCGTCGGCGCAGAATTGCTATGCTTTTCGCCGTGGTGACGATCAAGCCCTGCCCGTTCTGCCGCAGCGAGAATTGTGCGGTCGTGGAGTTTCACGACCAGCCGGGCCATGCCTATTCCGTCGGCTGCCCAGACTGCGGTTCGATCGGGCCGATGGGAATCGACGACGAAACAGCGGTCGACCTGTGGAACGATCGCAGCCCCTGAAGCTCGTCGACCCGGACGCCGGCAGAATCAGGCCGGCGCTCGGGTGGCGCTGTTCACGGCGTCACGTTGCGAGCTTCGACTCCGCTCGGGGCGCCTGGCGCGCTGAAGTTCAGCACGCAGTACTGCGGCGCCGGCGGCGCAACACGGGCGCGCACATCACCAGCCCGATGGCCACCAGCAGGAATATGGAGGGCTCCGGTACCGACGTACCGGGAGCGAATTCGTGAAACAGCAGAAATGTCGGGCCACCCAGCCCGCCGCTTCCAGCGGCCGCGAATACGTCCATGAACGCGCCGGTCGTGCCGTCATAGCGCAGGATGTCGCCACTGCCAAAACTGCCGACGTACAAATTGGCGTCGGGGCCGAATAGCAGCGGCCGCGGCAGGCTCAGGCCTCCGCTTGCTGCCGCGACGAAGTCGTCGATGTACGCGCCCGACGTGCCGTTGAATCGCAGAACCGAGCCGCCGCCGAAATTCGACACATAAAGGTTGCCGTCGGGACCGAACGTCAGTCCGCGGGGACTCAACAGTCCGTTGCCGGTTGCGAACACGCCGATGAACGCACCCGTGGCGCCGTCGTACTCGAGGATCTCATTCGTGTCGCCGTTCGCCACGTACAGGTTGCCATCCGGGCCAAAGGTGATTTCCTCGGGATCCGATATGCCGCCGCTGCCAGCGGCGACGAACGCCGAGATTTCGGCGCCGGTGCTGCCGTCGAATTGCGTGACCGAACCCGGCGCCGAGCTGTTGGCGACGAACAGTTTGTTGTCAGGGCCGAAGACCATGCCCGCGGGGTCGTCGGTCGTCGCGAAGATGTCGATGAATGCGCCAGTGACGCCGTTGTAGCGCAGCACGTGCTCATGATCCGAATCGCTGACGTAGAAGTTGCCGTCGGGGCCGAACGAGCCGCCCAGCGGGAAGGTGAGGCCGCCGCTGCCGGTGGTCACGAAGGTGCCGACGAATGCACCTGTCGAGCTGTAGCGCAGGACATCAAGCTCGGGCGAAAAGAAATTGCCGACGAGCAGATCGGCGTGCGCGCCACCGGCGCATGCGGCGGCCAGAACACAGCCCAGTACCGTGCGCAATAGACGGCTCGGAAATCGCGTTCGGGAATCGATCACTGTGGCCTCCTGACGGCAAGATGTTGCCGCGCCGCACGGCGACGCGTCGGGCGGCCGGCACAAGGATGGACATGGTCCGGCTGCCTTGTACGCCACAGGCATACATCATACCTGGAATCAATGTTTATTTTATACTCAGTTATTTATACTATTTACCTAATGTCATTTATCACTGACGGAGTAAGATTTTTCGACACATCGCGCGCCACCTTCAGATCGTCGCGAGAGCCTGCTCGAGGTCATCGCGAAGGTCGCCGACATCCTCGATGCCGACCGACAGTCGCACCAGCGAGTCACCGATGCCAAGCTGGGTGCGCGTCGCGAGCGGGATTGTCGCGTGCGTCATGATCGCCGGATGTTCGATCAGGCTCTCGACGCCGCCGAGGCTTTCGGCAAGCGCGAAGATCCGTACCGCTTCCAGGAAGCGCCGCGCGCCGGCGAGATCGGTCGCAAGGTCTAGCGAAATCATCCCACCATAACCACCGCCCACGGCATGCATCTGCGTGGTGGCGAGCGTGTGTTGCGGATGTGACGCGAGCCCCGGGTAATGCACGCGCGCAACCTTGGGATGTCGCTCCAGCCACTGCGCGATCGCCATTGCATTCGAGTTGTGCCGCTCCATCCGCAGCGCGAGCGTCTTCAAGCCGCGCAGCGCGAGGAAGCTGTCGAATGGACCGGCGATCGCACCGACCGCGTTCTGCAGGAACGCGAGCCGCTCGCGCACCGGCTGCAGCGCGGCGTCGGCGCTGACGACGGCGACGCCGCCGATCACGTCGGAGTGGCCGTTGAGGTACTTCGTCGCCGAGTGCACGACGATATCGAAGCCCAGTTCCAGCGGCCGCTGGTTGTACGGGCTCGCGAACGTGTTGTCGGCAACTGCGAGGATGCCGCGTGCACGCGCGAGCGCGGCGATCGCGCGCAGATCGGCGAGCTTGAGCAGCGGATTGGTCGGCGACTCGACCCAGATCAACTTGGTGTGTGGCGTGATCGCTGCCGCCAGGTCGTCGGGCCGCGCCAGGTCGACATAGCTGAACGTCAGCGCCGCGCTGTGGCGGCGCACCTTGTCGAACAGCCGGAACGTGCCGCCATAGACATCGTCGCCGCTCAGCACGTGCGCGCCGGCTGGAATGAGCTCGAGCACCGTGGCGATTGCCGCCATTCCCGACGCGAATGCGAATGCCTGCGCGCCACCTTCCAGGTCGGCGATGTTGCGCTCCCACGCCCACCGTGTCGGATTGTGGCTGCGCGCGTAGTCGAGACCCTTGTGCACGCCGGGGCTGCTCTGCACGTAGGTCGACGTCGCGTAGATCGGCGGCATGATGGCGCCGGTGCTGGGGTCGGGCGTCTGTCCCGCGTGAATCGCGCGCGTGGCAAAACGTTGCGTCTTGTTGTCGCTCATCGTAGGGTCCTGCGCAGGTGATTGAGAAGATCGACGCGCGTGATCAGTCCGTGGAACCCTTCGGCGTCGGCGATGATGGCCACCAGGCCGCGGTCGAACACCGCCTCGAGCGCTTCGAGCGTCGCCGATGGCCGCAGTGTCGTCGGCGAATCGGTCATCGCGCTCGACACCGGGTTGCGAAAGCACGCGGCATCGGCGTGTACCTTGAACAACAGGTCCGATTCGTCGATCACGCCGACGAGTCGCGAACCGTCGAGCACCGGCAGCTGCGACACGTCGGCGAGCCGCATGCGCTGGAACGCGGTGAGCAGCGTGTCATCGGAGGTCACGCTGACGACGCTGCCCTCCTCCGCGCGCCGCGAAATGAGGTCGCGCAGGTCGCCGTACTGGTGTCGCGCCAACAGTCCCTGGTCGACCATCCACTGGTCGTTGTAGACCTTGCTCAAGTAACGCGTGCCGGTGTCGCAGACGAAGCTCACGACGCGCTGAGGCGCTGCCTGCTCGCGACAATACCGCAGCGCCGCGGCGAGCAACGTGCCTGTCGACGATCCGCCGAGGATGCCTTCGCGCTTGAGCAACTCGCGCGCCATCGTGAAGCTCTCTTCGTCGGAAATCGAATACGCGTGCGAGACGGCGGAAAGGTCGGCGATTCCCGGCACGAAATCCTCGCCGATGCCCTCGACCGCCCACGAACCGGCCTTGCCGATCCTGCCGCTGCGCACATACTCGGCGAGGATCGACCCCTCGGGATCGGCGAGCACGAAGCGCACGGCCGGGTCCGCCCTGCGGAAAAAGCGCGTGAGCCCGGTGATCGTGCCCGCCGAGCCGACGCCGACGACGATCGCGTCGATGGCGTGACCCGCCTGCGCCCAGATCTCGGGGCCGGTTGCCGTCTCGTGCGCGAGCGGGTTGGCCTCGTTGTTGAACTGGTCGGCGAAGAACGCGCCGTCGATGCTGCCCGCGAGCTTCGCGGCCCTGTCCTGGTAGTACTCGGGATGCCCCTTGCCGACGTCGCTGCGCGTGACGTGCACTTCGGCACCGAGCGCCTTCAGGTGCAGCACCTTCTCGGGCGACATCTTGTCGGGAACGACCAGCACGACGCGATAACCCTTGGCGCGCGCAACGAGCGCGAGGCCCAGTCCCGTGTTGCCGGCGGTGGCTTCGACGACGGTGCCGCCGGGCTGCAGGCGGCCGTCGCGCTCGGCGGCTTCGATCATCGCGAGGCCGATGCGGTCCTTGATCGATCCGCCGGGATTCTGCGATTCGAGCTTGAGGAACAGCCGGCAACGACCGGTATCGAAGCGCGTGATCTCGACCAGCGGCGTGTTGCCGATCAGGTCCAGTACGGCCGGGCGACCTTGCGTCGTCATGTGACGATTTTACGTCCAGCCGGCGTGACGCGGTGGCGACGATGCGCGAATGGTGTCTCGCACAATGCGTCGAGACCTTAGACCCCGGAATGTGGGCTAGCGCTTGGCGAGTCGCCGCGAGTTCGCTGTCGAGCGCGCATGCAGCGGCGCCATGCCGCGCGCGACGACGCGCGCGGCGGCGGCCGCGGTCTCGCCTGCCGACAGCGGAGCTTCGCCCATCGTCCGTGCAAGCTTCGCCTGCCGGGCGAGTGCCTGACCGATGCTGCGGCTCGACGCCAGCGACGCAACGGCGGCGGCGGTGCGTAGCTGCGAATCGACGGCGCGCGACCATAGCTGCAGGTTGAAGGCGAACAGCGATGTCGCGATCGCGGCGGACGAAGCCTGCGCCGCCAATACCTTTTCGCGTCCCATCATCGCGAATTCCCGCCGGTCGGCGGGACCGGGGTCGCGGCCTGCCAGCATCATGCGTCCGGTGCGGTGACCGATCACGTGCGCCGATGCCGCCGACATTTCCATGGCCTTCCAGTACACGCCGAGCCACGCGGCGAGCGGCGCGGCGGCCGATGTGACGCGACGGCGCCTCATCGGCGCGTGCTGTTGCGTTCGTTGATCACTTTTCTTGATTCCTGTCGAATATAGTAAGACGTCGATCCTATCGGTTTTCGTGCTGCGCTTCGTAGGCGCAGCGCCGATCCGTCCGTAGTCGATCGCCGCGCGCGTTGCGGCCGCGGAGGTCGATCACTCGATCGCCCCGTTTCTTGCCGGCGTGCGCGGATATGCGTCGAATCGGGCTTCGATCGCATTCCGTCCGTACGCCACGCCAAAGCGTTGTGGATGAACGCTCAAGGCTGGGCGGCGCAGATGGACAACATCGCGCGCCATGTCACGCACTAGCGCGCGTTCGGCACCTCAGGCGCTAACCGCTGCGCCGATCTTTGCGGCATTGGGCGACGAAACCCGGTTGCGGCTCGTGATGCGGCTCGCGGCCGACGGTCCGGGATCGATCGCGCGGTTGAGCGCGCACTTCACGGTGTCGCGGCAGGCGATCCCCAAGCACCTCGAAGTGCTCGCCGCCGCCGGCTTCGTGCGCGGGCACCGCCAGGGACGCAAGCACGTCTGGAAGCTGCGGCCGACACGCGTCGCCGACGCGCGCGCCTGCCTCGACCATATCGCGCGCCAATGGCATGACGCGCTCGACCGGCTCAGGCGCTTGGTCGAGGATTTAGCAGACGCGAGCGCCGGTTGCAGCGCCCGCGCCGCGACATCCGGCTATTTGCCCCGGTACAAGTCGGGGAATTGCTCGCGCAGGTGATCGACCTTCGGCAGGTCGTTGAAGGCGATGTACGGCTCGTGCGGATGCAGCGCCGCGTAGTTCTGGTGGTAGGCCTCGGCGTCGTAGAACGCCGGCAGCGGCACGACCTGCGTGACGATCGGGCTGCCGAACACCTTGGCGCCGTCGAGCTGGGCGACATAGGCGCGCGCGACGCGAGCCTGCTCGTCGTTCATCGTGAAGATCGCCGAGCGGTACTGCGTGCCGCTGTCGGGACCCTGGCGGTTGAGCTGCGTCGGATCGTGCGCAACGGAGAAGAACACCTTCAGCAGTTGCCCGTACGACACCTGCGACGGGTCGTAGGTGACCTTGACCGATTCGGCGTGGCCGGTCGTGCCGGTGCTGACGAGCTCGTAGCCGGGCGACTTGACGTTGCCACCGGCGTAGCCCGAAACCGCGCTCGACACGCCCTTGACATGACGGAACACCGCCTCGACTCCCCAGAAGCAGCCGCCGGCGAAGACCGCCGTCTGCGGTGCCTTGGCCTGGGCCGCTGGGATGTCGACTGCCGGCGCCGGCAATGATACGGCGCTGCTGGCGGCGCCGCAGGCCTGGACGGCCAGCAGGAGCCCGGCGGCCAGCAGTCCGGTGACGGGGCGGTGCAATGCGTGAAACATGGCGAATCTCCTCAGGGAAATCGAACGGAAACCGGATGGATAGGCGTTAGTCGCCGAAAACGCCGGAAAATTTCATCCCGCGACGAAATCGTGTTCGCGCAGCACGCTCGCCAGCACGATCCGCCGCGCATCGGTCCGATAAAGCGGTGCAAGACGCCGGTCCCGACGCCGCCCCTGCGCGCCGCTCAGCTCCAGGGAAACGGGCTGCGACTCACCGGGTGGAGGCGGCCTTCCGCGTAGCGCGAAAAGTGGAACGGCGCCAGCAACGGCTGCGGATCGCCGAGCAGCTCGCCGGCGACGAGCGCGCCAACTCCGATCATCTTGTAGCCGTGGTTGGAATCGGCGATCACGTAGACGTTGTCGCGAAAGCGATCGAACACCGGGAAGCTGTCGGGCGTGAAACAGCCGATACCGCCCGACGGATCCTTGCGATAGACGCCATGCTTGCCTTCGAAGCGCTTCTGGCAATGCGCGAGCGCCGAGGTCCACATGTCGGCGAACGTGTCGTCGACGACGAACTCCGGCGACTTGGGTCCGTAGGGATCGACGCGGACCGCGTCGGCGTCGCCCTCGACGGTCGACGGCATCGCCCCACCCTGCACGCCGCCGAAATGGAAGTCGGGCTTGTAGTAGAGGCCCCACAGCTGGTCGGTGATCAACTTGCCGTCGCGGTCGGAATACAGCGGCGCGTCGGTGTCGACGTGGATCACCGGCGGCATCGCGCCGCCGTTGGTCTTCTGGTAGTCGGGATCGACGCCCAGCGTACCTTCCTGCAACGCCATGTAGTGCCACATGCGTACGCCGTCGTGCTGCGTGCCGTCGCGCCCCTTGACGCTGATCGCCTTCGGCAACTCGAGCATGTTCCAGATCGAATTGATCCACGGCCCCACGGCCACGACGAGCTGGTCGCAGGCGATCGCGCCGGCGTCGGTCTCGACGGCGGCGATGGCGTGCGCGCCGTTCGCCGCGCGCAATCCGGTGACGGTGACACCGTCGACGATCTCCACGCCGAGTGCGCGCGCCTTGGCGGCGAGACCGCGCAGCGACGCCATGTTGTTGGCGTAGCCACCGCGTTTTTCGTGCAGCACCGACGTGATGTTCCGCGCCTGCCAGTCGCTCAACAATCCCTTCATGTAGCGCATGGATTCGGCTTCGCCTTCGATGAACTCCGACGCGTAGCCGATTGCGCGCTGCTGCTCGTAGATCGTGCCGACCTGCGCATGCATGAGCTCGGGACTGATCTGCATGTAGCCGACCGGATGGTAGCTGTAGGTCGCGGCGTCGCTCTCCCACACCGACACCGAATGCGCCATCAGCTCGCGCATCGCCGGCTGGAAGTAGTTGTTGCGGATGACGCCGCACGCGATTCCCGACGCGCCGGCGCCCACGCCGGTCTTTTCGAGCACGACGATGCGCACGCCGGAGGCGCCGATCGCCTTGCCCTGCGCGCGCAACTTCTGCGCGAGGTGCATCGAGGTCGAAAGGCCGTGGATGCCGGCGCCGATGACGACGTATTGCGCAGCGCTGGGAAGTAGTGGCACCGTGAAGCTCCTCGTTGGTTTCAGGGGTCGATCATCGTCAAAAGCCTGCGCGGCGACTGCCACGCGCGCGACCCGCGATGAGGTGAATGCGACGCGTCGCTCACGCGGTCGCCGACAAGAGCTCGTTTACCAGCGCGGACAGCGCCTCGGCATCGGTTGCCAGCGCTGCGACCAGCGCCTCGATTCGCGCCGCGCGCGCGCGGCCGAGCACCGGCGTTGCGAGCGCGCGATATTTTTCGACCAGCTCGTCGTCGGTCAGCGGGTTCTCGGGATTGCCCCGCGCACGCGCCGGCGCCGACGCCAGGCTGCGGCCGTCGGCGAGCGTGATCGACACGCGCGCCCAGCGCTCCGCCGGAAAGCGCGCGGACAACGCGGCGTCTTCCTGCAGCGTCATCGCGTCGAGCAGCCGTTCGATGCGCGGGTCGCGCACCGCGTCTTCCTGAACTTCGGCGCCGCCGACGGCGCCATACACCAGCGCCGCGGCGACGCCATAGGGAAGGCTGTATTGCGCCTCGTCGGTGGTTGACGGCGACGGGCATTGCGACCCCAGGTCGATCGCCTCGCGAAAGCTCGCGATCGTCACGCGCGCGACGGCACCCGCATCGAAGCGATGCTCACGCTGCAGCGCCAGCGCCGCTTCGATCGCCGGCTGCGCCCAGCGGCACACCGGATACGCCTTGAAATACTGCTCGCGGATGCGCCAACGCGTGCCGAGGTCCTGCCACAGCGCAGCGACATCCGCAGCCTCGATGGTGAGCGCCGGCGCGCCGGTGAAGCCATGTTGCGCCAGCAGCGCGGCGGTGATTCCCGCGTGGGCACCCCAGCTCGAGCCGTCCTTCAGCATCGTCGGGTGTGCACACACGCGCAGGATCTGCCCGCGCGGCCCGATGTATTCGGCAATGCCGAGCGCTTCGCGCATCTGCGCGTCGTCGAAGCCGAGGAGCCGGCCCGCAATGGCAGCGCACGCAAGCGCGTTCCACGCGCCCGAGCAGTGATAGTCGGCAACGCTGCCGTGCAGTGCGATGCCGGCGCGCGTGCCGATCTCGTAGCCCAGCACCACGCACGTCAGGAACTCACGCCCGTCGCAGCGTGCACCACCGTCGAGCATCGCCAGCAGCGCCGGCAGGATCGCCGCGCCGGCATGTCCCTTCGTGAGCACATGACCGTCGTGGGCGTCGAGCCCGTCGAGCGTCGACGCGCCGGCGAACGCAGCACCCGCACGGCTCGCGCGGCGTCCGTCGAACAGCAGGCGCGCCTCGGCGTCGCGGCTGGTCATCTGCGTCGCGGCATGCGCGTTGCAGATCGCAGCGGCCGGCGTGCGCGCGCCTCCGGCGGCGACACCGATCAGGTCGAGCACGCAGCGCGCCGCCTGGCGCACGACATCCACGGGCAAAGCGTCGAATGCCAGGCTGCGCACGAATGGCGCGACCGCCTGTGCCGACGTTTGCATTCGAAGAGCCGCGGTCATCCGGCTGCCGTCCCGGCATGCTGCGCGATGAGCTCGCGCTTCAGCACCTTGCCGCTCGGATTGGTCGGCAGCGCATCAACGAACACGATGCGTCGCGGGCGCTTGTAAGACGCGAGGTCGTGGCTCGCGCGGCAGAAGGCATCGATCGTCGCAGCGTCGAGCGCCGGCGTGCGTGGCACGACGAACGCGGCGACGACGCTTCCCCACTTGGCGTCGGGCAGCCCGACCACCGCCGCTTCGACCACGCCCGGGCAGCGGTACAGCACCTCCTCGACTTCGCGCGGATAGATATTCTCGCCACCGGACACGATCATGTCGTCGACGCGGCCGCGAAAATAGAAATAGCCATCCGCGTCGCGACTGACGAGATCGCCGGTATAGAGCCAGCCGTCGCGCAATTTCTTCGCCGTCTCCACCGGATTGTTCCAGTAGCCCCACATCACCTGCGGGCCGCGCACGATCAATTGGCCGATCTCGTCCGGCGCGGCGACGTCGTCGGGCATCGCGTCGTCCTCGGCGCGATGCGTAACGACGCGGCAGCTGCTGATCAGCGTTGGCTTTCCGCACGATCCCAGATGCGACACCGCGTCCTCGGGATGCAGCAGCAGTGCGAGGCTCGCCTCGGTCATCCCGTAGCCGTTGAAGATGCTCGGGCAGAAGTCCTGGATGACGCGCTCCATCGTTGCCGCGGCGATCGCCGCGCCGCCGGTGGTGATCATCCGCAGGCTGCTGACGTCGTGCGCGGCGAATTGCGGATGGTGGAGCATCTCCTGGATCTGCGTCGGCACGGCGAACAGCGTCGTCACGCGCTCGGCGGCGATGATCTCCAGCGTCTTCGCCGCCGTATAGTGGCCCAGCACGACGTTCGTTCCGCCGACCATCATGTGCGGAATGAAGAACGCCTGCATCCCGCCGACGTGGTACAGCGGCGCGATGTGCAGCGCGACGTCGGTGTGGCGCAGCCCGTACTCCATCACGCAGTTCATCGCGATCGCGACGTCGTTGATGTGCATGTGCATCACGCCCTTGGGACGGCCGGTCGTCCCCGACGTGTAGACCAGCGCCGACAGGTGGCTCGACGACGGGATCGAGCGCGGCACGCCGGCATCGACGGTCTCCTCGGCGACCGTGTCGAAGTGATGATGCCCCGGCGGCACGTTGGCGGGGTCGTACGCGCACGAGATGTAGTCGTGCACGCTGCGCACGCGCTTCTGTACTTCGAGCACGTTCGGCGTCAGGTAACGGCCGTAGACGAGAACGCGCGCACCGGAGTCCTGCAGCACGACGGCCGCCTCGCCCGCGGCGAGGCGGAAGTTGAGCGGCACGGCAACCGCGCCCAGCAACTGGCACGCAAAGTAAGTGGTGACCGAGTTCTCCGACGTGGTCACGTAGAACGCCACGCGATCGCTAGGCCGCACGCCGAGGTCGGCGAGGCCTTGCGCGAAGCGGCGCACGCGCGCATGCCATTCGCGGTAGGTCCAGCGGCGATCCTCGAAGATCAGCGCGGTATGGTCGGGATAGCGTTCCGCCGCCTGCGTGAAAATCGATGCAATGTCCATGTTCGGGGTCGCTTGGAGTGCGTCAGAGGTCCGGCTTCAGCGTCGGCAAGTCGGCGGACGCGATCAGGTAGCGCGCCATCTCGGACGTGCCGCCGACGATCGGCAGTGCGCGCGCATCGCGGTAGAGCTGCTCGGCGCGCCCGAATTCCTTGGTGAGGCCTTCGCCCCCCAGGATCTGCACGGTGCGGTCGGCGCAGAACGTCGCCGTCTCGGTGGACACGAGCTTCGCCATCGCCGCGACCTTCATCAGCGCGCGCGGCGCGATGCCGGCGTCGTACAGCTTCGCGGCGCGATAGGTTAGAAGCTCGGCGGCGTCGATGCGCCAGCTCATGTCGGCGATGTCGCTCCATATGAGCTCCTTGCAGCCGAGCTTGGCGCCGAACGCCTCGCGGCACTGCGCGTGCGCGGTGGCGATGGCGAATGCGCTGCGCGCGACGCCGAGTCCCGAGCCGCCGAGGATGATGCGCTCGAAGTTGAACATCTCGACCATGATGCGCATGCCGCCGCCCGCGCTTCCCAACAGGTGGTCGGCCGGCACGCGCGCGTTTTCGAAGGCGACTTCGCCGACGACGCAGCCACGCCGTCCCATGAACGTATAGCGGCGCGGAAACGTGATGCCCGGCGTGTCGCGCGGCATGACGAGCGCGCTCAGTCTCTTGCCGCGTGCAGCCGCGGGATCGGTGACGCCGTAGACGATGTACGCGTCGGCGACGCCGGCGTTGGAAATGAAGCGCTTGAACCCGTTCACCACCCACTCGTTGCGCGCGGCGTCGAAGTCGATCTTCGTCGCCATCCGCGATGTGTCGGAGCCGGCCTCGGGCTCGGTGACGCAGATGGCGCCGACGATGCGGCCGTCGACGATGCCCGGCAGGAAACGCTCGCGCACGGCGGCATGGGCGTGACGGTGCAGCGGATACGCGCACGACAGCGCCGTGGCGATCGTCGTCTCGAACGCGTAGTTGAGCGCACTCGCCTCCTCGGACAGGATCGTCGCGTGCGTGAGACCCGGCTTGGCGAGGGGACCGCGGTAGAGGTCTGCGAACATCAGGCGCAGGTAGCCTGCCGCACCCAGTGCGGCGACGACGGCCTTGATCGCTTCCCAATCATCGTCGTTCTCGATCGCGGCTGCACGCGGCGCGAGCTCGCGCGCGAGAAACGCGCGCACTTCCTCGCGGAAGCGGCGGTCGTCGTCGTCGAGGATGAAATCGCGCATTGGACTTCCTAGCCTGCTTTTGCGGTCAAATCGCCGGCGATCCGCGCGAGCTCGCGCCGCACCAGCGCCAGGTTGGCGTCGCGCAGCGTCGGCAGAAGGTAGCGCGCGCGGCGCACCGAGTCGTAGTCGACGCGTGCCTGCACGAGCTCCTCGCCATCGCCGGCGGCCCGTGCGAGCGTGGCGCCGAAGGGATCGAGGATGCGCGAACCGCCCCAGAACGTGAGGTCGCCCTCTTGGCCGACGCGGTTGGCCATCGCCACCGGCAGGCCATAGGTCAGTGCGTAGAAGCGCAGGTTGACGTCCCAGCCACCGGGATTGTCGAACTCGGCGCCGACGGCCTCGCGCGCCGAGCTGACCGGCGCAAGCAGCAGCGTCGCGCGCTGCAGCGCTGCGAGATGCACGAGCGCCGGATTCCACAGGTCGGCACAGATCAACACGCTCGCGCGCCAGTCGGGCGCGAGCGCGAACGTGTCGATGCGGTCGCCGCCGGCGAAATGCTTGCCATCGTCGAGCCTGCCGTAAGTCGCCAGGTTGACCTTGCGATGCGCGGCGACGATCGCGCCATCGCGCACGACCAACGCCGTGTTGTAGAACTGGCCGGCCGCTGCTTCCTCGATGAGGCCGAACACCGTGCACATCGCGCCTGACGCGCGCGCGATGGCGGCGACGGGCGCCGCACCGCGTCCCATCGCCACGCGCAGCGTGTCGGCACCCGCCGAATGCCCGGTCAGCGACATCTCCGGAAACACCAGCACGTCGACGCCTGCCGCACGCGCCGCGTCGATGACGTCGACGTGCCTGCGCTGGTTCGCCGCGATATCACCCGGGACTGCGGCGACTTGCGCGACGGCGATGGCCAGCGATGCTGCAGTCATGTGTCGATGCGCGGTACTGGAGCCATGTCGAGCAATGTGGAGCCATGAGCGGCAGTGAACGGCGCCTGCCGGGCGCCGCGAACGCGACTAGACGAGCCCCTGCTCCTTGAGAAAGGTCCGCGCGACGTCCTCGACGGTCTTCTTGTCGACGTCGACGCTCGCATTGAGGCGCGCCATCGTCGCGTCGTCGAGCTTCGCCGACAGCGCATTGAGGGACTCGGCGATCTTCGGATTGGCATCCAGCACCTGCTTGCGCACCACCGGCGTCAGCGCGTAAGCCGGGAAGTAATTCCTGTCGTCCTTCAGCACGACGAAGTTGAACGCCGGAATGCGTCCGTCGGTGGCGAACACGAGACCCACGTCGACCTGCTTTTCCTTCAGCGCCTGGTAGACGAGGCCGGTGTCCATGCGCTTGACGTTCTCGCGCGCGAACTCGAAGCCGTACTTTTCCTCGAGTGGCTTCAACCCGTCCGGACGCGCGTAGAACTCGGCATTGCTGCCGAACGTCAGCTTGGCGCCGGCCTTCACCTTGGCCGCGAGATCGCTGATCGAGACGATGCCCTGCTTCGCCGCGTCGTCGCGGTTCATCGCCAGCGAATAGGTGTTGTTGGCCTTCGACGGATTGAGCCAGACAAGACCCTTGGCGGCGTCGAGCTCCTTGACCTTCGCGTAGGTGTCGGTGGCCGAAAGACGCTCGCTGATCTTGTTGTACGTGATCAGCGACGTGCCCGTGTATTCCCAGTAGACGTCGATCTGACCGCTCTCCTGCGCCTGCCGCAGCACCGCGCTGCCCATTCCGGCCTTGACGTCGACCTTGAAGCCCTTCGCCTGCAGCAGTTGCGCCGTCATCTGCGACATGATCTGCTGCTCGGTGAAGTTCTTGCCGCCGACGACGATGTTCTGCGCTGCGGCGAGCGTCGCCACGGCCATCAGCGTCGTCGACGCGAGCAACGCGAGAATCCGGTTCATCTTCATTTGCCGCCTCCAATGATTATGTTCTGCCGCCGGCGAGAGGGACCCTCCCCTCGCAGCGGATTGACACCACGCGGAACTACCCAGTACGCAACTGCGCCGACGGCGAAATCGACCAGCACGGCGAGTAGCGCCGTCGGAATCGCGCCTGCGAGCATCATCCCCGGTTCGTTGAGGTCGATGCCGGTGAAGATGAGCTCGCCGAGCCCGCCGCCGCCGATCAGGAACGCGAGCGGCGCCGTGCCGACGTTGATCGCCAGCGCCGTGCGGATACCGGCGAACGTGACGAACAGCGCGTTCGGCAATTCGACGCCCGACAGGATCTGCATCGGCCGCATGCCCATGCCGTTGGCGGCCTCGATGTAATGCGCGGGGACGCCGAGCACGCCGGCGTAGGTGTTGCGCACGATCGGCAACAACGACGCGACCCACAGCCCGAAGATCGCCGGCACCGCGCCGATGCCGAGCAGGCTCATCGCCAGCGCGAGCACCGCAAGCGTGGGAATCGTGCTGCCGAGGTTCAGCACCTGCATGATCGACTCGGCCGAGCGGCGCATCCGTGGCCGGCTCAGCCAGAGGCCCAGCGGCACGCCGACTGCGATCGCCAGGCCACCGGAGATTGCCACCAGTCGCATGTGCTGGCGCGTGAGGAACGCGATGTCGCCGCGGTACTTGAGCACCTGGTCGATCAGTCCACTGCGTTGCGCGGCGATGCCGAGCAGGAAAATCGCCGCCAGCGACAGCACGGTGAGTCCCTGCCCCATCCGCAACGATCTCATCGGCGGTCAGCTCGGCGCCGCGCCTGCAACGCGGTAGGTCTCGCCCAGCATCCGCGTGATGCCGCGCTGCGTGATGAAGCCGGCGAAGAGGCCATGCGCGTCCACGCACGCGAGCCAGCGGATATCGTGCATGAACATCGTCGACACCGCGGCGCGCAGGTCTTCGTCGAGTCGCAGCGTCGCGAGCAGCGGCACGCGGTGCACGGCGACCGGGCCCGAGCGGCCGTCGAGCGTGTCGAGCTCGGCGTATCCCTGCGGCCGGCCTTCAGCGTCGACAACGACAATGAAGTCCTGCGCATGTTCGCGCATCATCGCCACCGCCTGCTCGCAGCCGTCGTCGACGCACACGCGCGGCGAGGCCGCCTGCAGCGCATCGGCGACCTTGACGAGACGCAGGCGCTTCAACGTGCGATCGGTGCCGACGAAGTCGGCGATGAACGTGTTCGCCGGATGCGCGAGGATGTTGTCCGGGCTGTCGAACTGCTCGAGCTTGCCGGCGCGGAAGATCGCAACCTTGTCCGCCATCTTCACCGCCTCGTCGATGTCGTGGCTGACGAACATCACCGTCTTCCCGAGGCGCCGATGCATCTTCAGGAACTCGTCCTGAATGACCTCGCGGTTGATGGGATCGATCGCGCCGAACGGCTCGTCCATCAGCAGCACCGGCGGATCGGCGGCGAGCGCGCGCGCGACACCGACACGCTGCTGCTGGCCACCGGACAGTTCCTTCGGGTAGCGCTTGAGGAAGATCGCCGGATCGAGATTGATCGTGGCCAGCAACTCGCTCGCACGCGCCCGCGCCTTGCCGGGATCCCAGCCAAGTAGCTTCGGCACGACGCACACGTTCTCCTCGACTGTCATGTTGGGAAACAGCCCAATCTGCTGGATCACGTAGCCGATCGTGCGGCGCAGCTCCACCGGGTCGTACTGGTCGGTGTCCTTGCCGTCGATGTAGATCTTGCCGGACGTCGGCTGGACCAGCCGATTGATCATCTTGAGCGTCGTCGTCTTGCCGCAGCCCGACGGCCCGAGCAGCACGCAGATCTCGCCGTCGGCGACGACCATGTTGATGCGATCGGCGGCGACCACGGTTCCCGCTGCGGTCTCGAACGCCTTCGTCACGTTCTCGAGCCGGATCATGCGGCCACCGTTCGCGGCAGCGGACGTCGCAAGCGCAGCCGCGGCGCGCGAATGCCGGCCGGCGTCAGCCGGTGCTGCGCCCACAGCAACAGGTAGTCGGCGGCGATCGCGAGCAGGCTCACGGCGATCGCGCCGGTGATGAGCTGGCGCGTGTCAGTCTGCGAAATGCCGCGGCTGATGAAGGTGCCGAGTCCGCCGGCGCCGATGTACGTGGCGATCGCGGTGATGCCGATGTTGATCACCACGGCGATGCGCACGCCCGCCATGATCACCGGTACCGCCAGCGGGATCTCGACTTGGCGCAGCCGCTGCAGCGGCGACATCCCCATGCCCCGCGCCGCTTCGCGCAGCGCGGGATCGACGTTGCTGATCGCCGTGTAGGTGTTGCGGATGATTGGCAACTGCGAGTACAGCAGCACGGCGATCACCGCGGGAACGTAGCCGATGCCGTGACCGAACAACGACAGCACCGGGATCATCACGCCGAACAGCGCGATCGACGGGATGGTCATGATCATCGCCGCGATGTAGAGCACGATGTCGGCGGCACGCTTGTTCTGCGTGATGGCGATGCCCACCGGCACGCCGGTGACGATCGCAAGTCCGACGGCGACGCCGACGATCGACACGTGCTCGAGCGTGCGCTGGCCGATCGCGGGCAGGTTGTGCAGGATGAACGCCAGCGTTTCCATTGCGTCCTTCGCATGGCGGGCCAGGCGACCCGTGTAAGCGGCAAGGATAGACCCCGGACCCGCGCCAAAATGTTCCAGATGCGACATCGGTTGGCCCGTGGCGGACAGCGGGTGGCGGTGACGCGGACGCCCGGGCGGAGTGGAAGCGCCCGCCGGCCGATGTCGCGCCGACGACAAATCGCGTCGCGCTGCGACGGGTCGCATCGAGGCGAAAATGGGATAGTCGTCGCGACTCTTCATCGGGAATTCCGCCATGACCGCCACGCGCGCCGCACGCCCCACGCTGATGCAACGCCTCGACGCCGGCCCTGTGATCTGCGCGGAAGGCTACGTATTCGAACTCGAGCGGCGCGGCTACCTGCAGGCCGGCGCCTTCGTCCCCGAGGTGGTGCTCGAGCACCCGGAGGCGGTGTCGCAGCTGCATCGGGACTTCGTGCACGCGGGCTCGGACATCGTCGAGGCACTCACCTACTACGCACACCGCGAGAAGCTGCGCGTCATCGGCCGCGAAAAGGATCTCGAGCCGATCAACCGCCGCGCACTGGCGATCGCCAAGGCGGTCGCCGACGAAAGCGACGCGCTGTTCGCGGGCGACATCTGCAACACCAACGTCTACGATCCCGCCGATGCCGCGTCGCACAAGGCGGTGCGCGCGATGTTCGAGGAACAGGTCGGCTGGGCGGTCGACGCGGGCGTCGACTTCGTCATCGGCGAGACCTTCTCCTACGCGCAGGAAGCGCTGATCGCGCTCGACGTCGTCAAGCGCGCCGGCCAGACCGCGGTGATCACGCTGGCGATGCACCAGGCGGATGTGACCCGCGAGAACTGGACGGTCGCCGACGCCTGCAAGCGACTCGCCGACGCCGGCGCCGATGTCGTGGGCGTCAACTGCATCCGCGGCCCGGCAACGATGTTGCCGCTGCTGGCCGGGATCCGCGCCGCCGTCGGCATCCACGTCGCCGCGCTGCCAGTCCCCTATCGCACCCATGCCAGCGAGCCGTCGTTCCAGTCGCTGCGGGACACGCACTGGCACCACGACGAAGGCGCGCGGCCGTTCCCCGTCGCGCTCGATCCGTTCACCTGCAATCGCTTCGAGATCGCCGAGTTTGGCCGGGAGGCGCTGGCGCTCGATGTTCGCTACCTGGGCGTCTGCTGCGGCGCGGGACCCCATCACATTCGCGCGCTGGCCGAAGCGGTTGGCAAGTGTCCTCCTTCCAGCAAGTATTCGCCTGACATGTCGAAGCACGCGTTCCTGGGCTCGCACACGCGCATCAAGCAGGTGCAGAAGGATTACGCGGAAAAGCTCTGATCGCGCGCCGCGTCGCGCGCTCGCATCTTGCAGTCCCGCGGCATGACGGCGCGGATGCGCTGCACAGCGCACTGTCAGCGCACGCTCGCGCCCCGGCGCGTGGTGCGCCCAACCTGCACCGCGGCGCGCTCGTCGCTGGGCTTGCGTCCGTAGACTGCGCGATAGCAGCGGCTGAAATGCGACGCCGAAGCGAAGCCGCTCGCCACTGCGACGTCGAGGATCGGATGGGTCGTCTGCAACAGCATCTCGCGTCCGCGGTCGAGGCGCAACTCGAGGTAGTAGCGGCTGGGACTGGCGTGCAGGTACTTTGCGAACAGGCGCTCGAGTTGACGTGGCGACAGCCCGACATCGGCGGCGATGCGGCGCACGTCGCGCGGCTCGTCGCTGGTGCTTTCCATCAGTCCGATGGCCGCGATCAGCTTCGGATTGGCGACGCCGAGCCGCGCCTGGATCGCCATCCGCTGGCGATCCTGCGTGCCGCGGATGCGCGGATGGATGAACTGTTCGGACACGTCGTTGGCGAGCGCACGGCCGTCGCGCGCCGTGATCACGTGCAGGATCATGTCGAGTGCCGCGGTGCCGCCGGAGCACGTGCAGCGGTTGCCATCGACGACGAAGATGTCGCTGGTCGCGCGGATGCGCGGAAACTGCTCGGCGAACGCCGCGAGATTCTCCCAATGCAGCGCGCAGCGCCTGCCGTCGAGCAGACCGGCATGCGCGAGCGCATAGGCACCGAGACTGATGCCGCCCACCGATGCGCCATTGCGCACCAGCGCGCGCAGCCATTGCGCCAGCGGCTTGTCGTTCGCCCCCGCGTCGGCGGTGCCCGCGCACACCAGCAACAAGTCGACCGGCAGCGCGTCGCGGATCGATGCACCGACGGCGATGTCGATGCCGTTGCTCGCGCGCACCGGTGCGCCGTCGCGCGACACCAGCCGCCAGGCGAAGAGCCCTGCGCCGGTCAGCCGATTGGCTGCGCGCAGTGGCTCGATCGCGGCGGCGAAGGCCATCATCGGAAATTCCGGGACGAGGAAGAAGCCGACGGTAAACGGGGCCATCGATGCGCGGTCGGTGGCCGCCGGGCGCAACGCCGGCACTGTCGCGGAGCGTGTCGTGCGGGTGGATCGCGCCATGCGCCGGATGTTACCGCAACGTCGCGACGTGGCGCGCGGCATCAGGGACCGATCGCGCCGGCCGCGGCGAGCCGCTGTACCAGCGTCTTCTGGAAATTGTGCGTCGTGTCTTCCAACGCCGCGGAAAACACGCCGCCACGCATCGCCGGCGAGCGGCGACCCGCCTGCAGGCGCTCGACGATCGCGATGTCCTCGCCGTTGATCGAATGCCGGCGGTCGATGCAATCCTGGCGCGCCGCGGCCAATGCCGGTTGCATCGCATCGTCGCCGACGTAAAAGAACTCGAAGCGTTCCATCGTCAGGTCGCAGGTCACCGGACGCAGGATGAACGCGTAGAAATGATCGTAGAGGCAACCGAGCATCACGTTGGGGAACAGCGCCACGTACTCGGCGACGTTGCGACGCGCGTGCGGAACGCCGGGAAAGCCAGGCAACGGTACGTCGCCGACGAGCGGCGGCGCGTAGCTCGAGCTGCCGACCCCCGAGAACAACCCTTCGCCGACGATCTGGAACGAATGGTCGACTGCCGAATAGCGATTGAGCTGCGGATGCACCGACGGCAGATGATAGCGCTCGCAGTAATTCTCGACGACCAGCTTCCAGTTGGCGCGGATCTCGAACGCGAGCCCGCCGCCGTGGCGCAGCAACGACAGGTCGCGCTCCGCCCAGCGCTCCGCGAGTGGTCGCACGTACTCGTCCAGCGGCGCGGCTGCGCCGTCAAGGTTGACGAAGACGAGCTGGTGCCACGCTTCGCAGCGCACCGGCTGCAACCCCAGCGCGACTTCATCGAATACGTCATCGGGACAGTGGGCCTTTCCACAGAACCACGGCCTGCGCTGCAGACGTCCATCGAGGCCGTACGTCCATGCGTGATAGGGGCAGGTGATCCCGCCGCGCGTATTCCTGGGCTCGGCGACCAGCGTGACACCGCGATGGCTGCAGACGTTGTGGAACGCACGCAGCACGCCCGCCCGGTCGCGCAGCAGCAGCAGTGGAAGGCCGCCGAGGTCGTAGGGCAGCAGGTCGCCCGGGTGCGGCAAGTCCGATTCGATGCCGACGCAGACCCACGTCGACGCCAGCACGTGATCGCGCTCGACCTCGAAGAACTCGGCGCTGGTGTAGAGCGCACGCGGCAAGCCGGTGGCCGTCGCGGTGGGCAGCGCCAGGCGCGCCCTTACGTCGGCATCGATCCAGCGCTCGGCGGCAAAACCCGACATCGGTAGCTCCACGGGAAACACGTCCCGGCGTCGAGTCTAGCGAGCGCGCCCGGGCAATCCACGCCCAGCCGCGACATCGGCGGCCCCGCATGCGACGCGGACGGACGTCGACGGCGACGACTTGAATCCCCGGTCGGCGCCCCTCACCATTGGTTGATGACAACCGAACCCCAGACCGGGCCTGCCACCCATGCCGAGCCGGAATGATCCCACCGGCTGGATGTGGTCGCAGGCCTGCGACCTGATCGACCAGGCCGAACGCCTCCAACGCCAGTTCTTCCACCTGTCGCAACGCACGCTCGCCACCTGGGAGCCGCCGGTCGACGTGTTCGAGGACGAGCGCGAGATCGTCATTGTCGTGGCGATGCCCGGCGTTGCGGCCGAAGGCGTGCAGGTCGTCAGCGAGCCGGGTGCGCTGGTCGTGCGCGGCGCGCGGGCGTTTCCGTTTTCCGGATCGCGCCACCGCGTGCGGCAGCTGGAGATTCCCTACGGCATGTTCGAGCGGCGCATCGTGCTGCCGGCCGGCCGTTTCGAGGTCGGAGCACCCGAGCTAACCCAAGGTTGCCTTCTTTTGAGATTACGCAAGATCGGACAGGTCCGCTGATGAACGAACAGACAAAATCCATCGAGCCGCTTGCCGCCGATGCCGCCACGCACGCGCATGCCGGCAACGGCGCACGCGTGGAGGGGCCGTCGCGGCCGCTACCCGACGACGCGCTGATCATCCTGCCGGTGCGCAATGTTGTGATGTTCCCCGGCGCGGTGTTTCCGCTGACGGTGGGACGCGACCGCTCACGCACGGCGGCGCAGGAGGCGGTGCGCCTCGAGCGGCCGATCGGCGTGCTGCTGCAGAACAAGCCTGACGTCGACGCGCCGAGCGCCGATGACATGCACTGGGTTGGCACCAGCGCCGCGATCGTCCGCTACATCACCACGCCCGAAGGCACGCACCACGCGATCGCCAAGGGGCTGCGCCGCTTTCGCGTGCTGCAGTTCCTCGATGGCTACCCATACGCGGTGGCGCGCGTCGAGTACATCGATGATCCCGTCGAAGTCGACTCCGAGATCGAGGGACGCGCACGCGCGCTCAAGGCGCGCGCGATCGAGATCCTGCAGCTCCTGCCGCAGGTTCCCGAGGAAATGGTCGCCGCGCTGCAAGGCGTGGACGGCGCTGCGCGCCTTGCCGACTTCATCGCCGGCCTGATGGACATCCCGATCGAGGAAAAGCAGTCGCTGCTGGAAACCTTCGACTTGCGAGCGCGGCTCGACAAGCTGCTGCAGATCCTCGACCACCGCATCGAGGTGCTCAAGGTGTCGCGCGAGATCGACGAGCGCACGCGCGAGTCGATCACCGACGTCAACCGCAAGCACCTGCTGCGCGAGCAGATGCGCACGATCCAGAAGGAGTTGGGCGAAGGCGACGAGGGCGCGGCGGAGATCGCCGAGCTCGAAAAGGCCATCACCGACGCGAAGATGCCGGAGGACGTCGACAAGGTCGCGCGCAAGGAACTGAAGCGCCTCGAGCGCATGCCCGAGGCCGCCGGCGAGTACTCGATGCTGCGCACGTACCTCGAATGGCTGGTCGAATTGCCGTGGGCGATCGGCGACGCGCCGGCAGTCGACATCGCCGAGGCGCGGCGCATCCTCGACCAAGACCACTTCGGCCTCGACAAGATCAAGAAGCGCATCCTCGAGTATCTCGCCGTGCGCAAGCTCAACCCGTCGGGACGCAGCCCGATCCTGTGCTTCGTCGGCCCGCCCGGCGTCGGCAAGACGTCGCTGGGGCAGAGCATCGCCAAGGCTACCGGCCGCAAGTTCGTGCGCGTGAGCCTGGGCGGCGTGCACGACGAAGCCGAGATCCGCGGCCACCGGCGCACGTACATCGGCGCGCTGCCGGGCAACATCATCCAGAACCTGCGCAAGGTCGAATCGCGCAACTGCGTGATGATGCTCGACGAAGTCGACAAGCTCGGCGCCGGTGGCTTCCATGGCGATCCGTCGTCGGCGCTGCTCGAGGTGCTCGATCCCGAGCAGAACTCGACGTTCCGCGATACCTATCTCGCGGTGCCTTTCGACCTGTCGCAGGTGATGTTCATCTGCACGGCGAACGTGCTCGACACGATTCCGGGGCCGCTGCGCGACCGCATGGAAATCATCCAGTTGCCGGGCTACACCGCGCAGGAAAAGCTGCAGATCGCGCGCCGCTACCTGGTGCCGCGCCAGCTGGAGGCGACCGGCCTCACGGCAACGCAATGCGAAGTCGGCGACGACGTGCTGATGGCGATCATCAATGACTACACGCGCGAAGCCGGCGTGCGCAATCTCGAGCGCGAGATCGGCAGCGTGTTCCGCAACGCCGCGGTGCGCATCGCCGAAGGCGAGGTCGCGCGGCTGGCAATCGGCGTCGACGATTTGCACGCGATCCTCGGCGCCAAGCGCTTCGAGTCCGAAGTGGCGATGCGCAGCGACATCCCGGGCGTCGCCACCGGGCTCGCGTGGACACCCGTGGGCGGCGACATCCTGTTCATCGAGGCGGCGCGCACGCCCGGCGGCGGCCGGCTGATCCTAACGGGCCAGCTGGGCGACGTGATGAAGGAAAGCGCGCAGGCGGCGCTGTCGCTGGTCAAGGCGCGCGCCGACAAGCTGGGCATCGCCGCGGAAATGCTGGAGAAATCCGACATCCACATCCACGTTCCCGCCGGCGCCACGCCGAAGGACGGGCCGAGTGCGGGGGTCGCGATGTTCGTCGCGCTGACGTCGCTGCTGACCGGCCGGCCGGTGAAGAGCGATGTCGCGATGACCGGCGAGATCAGCCTGCGTGGGCTCGTGCTGCCGATCGGCGGCGTCAAGGCAAAGGTGCTGGCGGCGCTGCGCGCGGGTATTACCACCGTGATGCTGCCGGCGCGCAATCAGCGCGACCTCGACGACATTCCGGCCGACGCGCGCGCGCAACTGATGTTCGTGTGGATGGAGACGGTGGACGACGCGATCAGGTCGGCGCTGCTGCCGCCGACGCAGGCGACCGGCACGCCTCAATAATTTCCCATTGGGGTCGGAGTCGTTTCGCGTGCTGGATTGGGGTCGATTTGTCTTGAGGAAGCACCCGCGCCGCGCGCTAATAGCGAGTCGTCAAGTCCGTGAGCCAGGCGGGTGACCACTGCACGAGACGTGCCTCGACCGCCTTGTCCGCGCCGGAAAGCACAGCGATCCCCAGCACGATCATCATGATGCCGAAGAGGTGTTTGCCGGATGATCCCAGTGTCTGGAGTTTGCCGCGACACCGCAGCATCGTCCGCCTCGACACCGTTCCCAGCACCGCTAGCGGCAGCGCGGCGCCGATGCCAAACACCAGCATCACCAGCGTCACTTCCCCCAAGCGCTGGCGCTGGCTTGCGAGGGTGACGGCGGCACCCAGCGTGGGTCCCACGCAAGGCGCCCATACGAGTCCAAGCACCAATCCCAGCGCGAACTGCCCGCCGAATCCGCCGATCTCGATTCGTTGCACCAGCGCATCGCCCGCGCGGCTTAATCCGGCCGTGGCCAACGCAAACCGGCTCTCGACGCGCCTGCTGACCAGCATCACCCCGAATATCACGAGCATGGCGGCGGCAGCGCGCTGGATCCATCCCTGGTCGAATCCGAGATAGAGACCCAATGAGGCGAGCGCCACGCCGGCCAGCGTGAACGACAGGCCCAGGCCCAGCGCGAGCGCCAGCGGACCGCGCCGATCGTTGGCCACCGCCGACCCGATCAGGATCGGCAGCAACGGCAACACGCAGGGCGAAAGCGTCGACAGCGTTCCAGCCAGGAAGCTCAGACCCATGCCGCCCGCGACGGTAAGCATCGACGATCAGCCGCCGGTCCTGCGCAGCAACGCGGCGATTCCGCTTCTGCTGGTGTCGCCGGTCGAACGCCCCTTCTCGGCAGTGCCCTTGAAGACGATCAATGTGCTCTGCTGCGTGACCCGGAATTGTCGCAACGCCGCCGCTGCATCATCGAAGTTCACCTCGAGCTGCGTGTAGTCCGCGAATTCTGGTGTCGCCAGCAACGACGAAATGATCGGTGCCTGCTGCTTGCAGGTCGGACACCAGTCGGCACGAACGTCGATCAAAATGGGCTTGCCCGCATTTTGCAGCGACGCGAAGGTCGCCGGATCGAATGCTTTTCGGTCCGCGGCATTTCCACTTCCGGCAAACAGCATGGACAACGATGCAACAACGATGAAAACAAATCGGCTCATGGCATTTCCTGGTCGAGGCACGTCGCAGTGTGGAAAGCAAGCGCTCGGCGGGACCGGCGTGAAACGCTGATCCCGCCAACCGGGTACGGCAGTGATCTACTTCTTGACGTCGTCCTTGCCCATCGCGTCCTTGCCCATCGCGTCCTTGCCCATCGCGTCCTTGGCCATCGCATCCCTGCCCATCGCATCCTTGCCCATCGCATCCTTGCCCATCGCATCCTTGCCCATCGCATCCTTGCCCATGTGCGCTTTGCCCATCGCGTCTTTCTTCATCGAATCCTTGGCCATCGCGTCCTTGTCCATGTGCGCCTTGCCCATGCTGTCCTTGCCCATGACGTCCTTCTTCATGGTGTCCTTGTCCATCGCGTCGGCGCCCTTGCCCTCCTTGCTCATGCCGTCCTTCGCCATGTCGCCTTTTTGCATCGCGTCCTGCGCGACTGCCGCGCCGGACATCGCCATGCCCATCGCAATGAGTGCCACGATCATTTTCTTCATGCTTGATTCCTCCAGTGTTGGTCGATTGATTGAAGTTGATGCCACGGCGTCCTACGTGGACGCGCGGTCCGATGCATCGACGCTGCCGTCGCCATCGTGCCGTCTCGTTCGCTCATGAACGCGCGCAACTGGCCGCGCTCACGGCCTGCAGTACGGCGCCCGTGTGCTGGTTTTCTACAACGGCGACTACGTCGAGCCGGTCGCGATTCCATGCCTCAGGCAGCACGAACTCGCGTTGCGCGTGGATCGCGCCATCGCTGATCGGTATCGGACCGACCCATGCACGAACAACGTGGTCATGGTTAAGCGTCACGCCGGCGTTTTCGCCGCGCGCGACCTTCGTCGTGAGCCCGCTTTCGGTGACCGCCACGAACAGCGCGACGGGCGCTGCCTTGTCCCGCAACACCGCATCCGTGGTCACCGCCAGCGTCGCGTCCGGACCCAGAGTGGCCCTTAACCGGATATCCGCGCCGGCGGGCGCTGCATTGACGCGCCTGATCTGGTCGATCAACGCCGGCGGCTGCGGCTCCAGCTCGGCTCCCCCGACGAAGAAATGCGGCGTATAGACGGTAACGTGATGATTGAGGCGCACCAGCCACTCCTGGCGCCGGGCAAATGCCTGCTGGGCGAATGGGTCGTTCCACCCGAGGTAATCCCAGTAGCCCACGTGCAGTGCGAGGGGAATGGCCGTCGCTCCGCGATCGAGCGCCTGCGGCAAATGGTTGAGACGCAGGTCGGCGGGCGGACAACTCGAGCAGCCTTCCGATGTATAAAGCTCGACCAGCGCGGCGGTTTCGCGCCCGCTTTGCACATCGCACCCGGCGAATGCCGGCGCCGGCATGGCGAGTGGCGACAGGATCACGAGGACAAAAAATTCAGCAGCATGCGGTTTCATGGGACGGGACCTTTGAATCGTGACGATTGGCGCAGGGGTCAGTTCGCACGGCATCCAACGGTGAATTCGCTGCAACCCGGCCGCTGGTTACAGACCGCAAGGACTTTTTTGCGCCGTTTTGAAACTAAAGCTGTGCCGGGCGGAGTTCCCGTAGCTTGTAACCAGACGCCTCGATGCAACGAATAGCCAATACGGGGAACCTCCGCGCGAACGAGGACAGGTTGCGGGAATTGTTCATGCGCGGATTGAATGGGGACGCGCGTGCCTACCATCTATTCCTCAAGGATCTGAGCGCCTACCTGCGGGCTTTTCTCAGGCGGCGGCTGGCGCAATTGCCCGATGACGTCGAGGACCTGGTACAGGAATCGCTACTGGCCGTGCACAACCAACGCCACACGTATGACTCGAGCCTGCCATTGACCGCATGGGTGCATGCGATTGCCCGCTACAAGCTCGTCGATCTGATGCGCCGCCGCGCAATTCGTGACCAGATCACCGAGCCATTGGATGAACAGGACGAGGTATTTGCCACGACGGACACCGACGCCGCCGACGCGCGGCGAGATATCGGCAAGCTGCTCGAAGCGCTTCCGGCGCGCCAGCGCTTGCCGATCGTTCACATGAAGTTGCAGGGGCTTTCGGTGGTCGAGACCGCGCGCCTCACCGGCCTGTCGGAATCGGCAGTCAAGATCGGCGTGCACCGCGGCCTCAAGGCATTGGCGGCAAAAGTCAGGGGACATACATGAAGACGGAAGATCTGGTAACGATGCTGGCGACAGGCACCGGGGCGATCGACTCGCATGCCGTCGTCCGCCGCTTCATCGCGGCAGGCGGGGTGGGCATGCTCGGCGCGGCAGCGTTGATGATCGTGCTCCTGGGGACGCGACACGACATGATCCAGGCGATGACGCTGCCGATGTTCTGGGTCAAGCTCGGTTACGTTGCATGTCTCGCCGCCGCAGGCATGGTCGCGCTTGTCCGGCTGTCGCGTCCCGGGTTGACCATGGGGCGCGCCGCGCTTGGCCTGGCGGCGCCGGTCATCGCCATCTGGCTGCTGGGCGGCGTCGAACTGGCGGCATCCGGCGCCGCGGATCGAGCGGACCTGCTCTTCGGAAAGACATGGCGTTCCTGTCCGTTGCTGATCGCGCTTCTGGCAATTCCGGCCTTCATCACCTGCTTCTGGGCCGTCAGGGGTCTCGCGCCCACCCGGCTGCGACTCGCCGGCGGTGCCGCGGGCTTTGCGTCCGGCGCGATCGCCGCCGTTGTCTATTCGATGCATTGCCCGGAAATGGGCGCACCCTTCATCGGCGTTTGGTACCTGTTGGGCATGCTGGTACCCGCCGCCGTCGGCGCCTTGCTCGGCCCACGCCTGCTGCGCTGGTAGATTCTCCGCAAGCGCGCTACCGGTCCGACCGGACGTTTGTTTCGGGCGGAGTCCGGCCATCACCGGTGTTGCCTCCACGCTTGCACCGCATCCATTGCCATCAATCAAGGCGATGCGTCTCCACTCGTCCCTCGTCCCCCGGTCCCCCGCTCCCCATTCCGTCGCGCATGGCGACCTGTCGTCGCGCCCCGCGCGCGTTGGCGACGCGCGCGTTGCCCCGCCGGCGCGTGCCGTCCATAATCCGCAGCCTTGCCGCCGACCGAGAACCCGCAATGGCCCAGCAGCTGTCGATCGCAGGACTCTCCAAGACCTATCCCAATGGCGTGCGCGCGCTCGCCGACGTGTCGCTCGAGATCCCCACCGGCATGTTCGGGCTTTTGGGGCCCAACGGTGCCGGCAAGTCGACGTTGATGCGCACCTTGGCGACGCTGCAGGACGCCGACGCCGGCAGCGCTCGCCTCGGCGACATCGACGTGCTGCACGACAAGGCGTCGGTGCGCGCGTTGCTCGGCTACCTGCCGCAGGATTTCGGCGTCTACCCGAAAGTGTCCGCCGAGGACATGCTCGACCATCTCGCGCGGCTCAAGGGATTGTCCGCGCGCGACACGCGCCGCGACGTCGTGGCGACGTTGCTGAAACAGGTCAACCTGTGGGACGTGCGACGCAAGGCGCTCGGCGGATTCTCCGGCGGCATGCGCCAGCGCTTCGGCATCGCGCAGGCGCTGCTTGGCAATCCCAGGCTCGTCATCGTCGACGAGCCGACGGCGGGCCTCGATCCGGAGGAGCGCGTGCGCTTCCACAACCTGCTCGCGGAAATCGGCGAGAACGTCATCGTCATCCTGTCGACGCACATCGTGTCCGACGTGTCTGACCTGTGCGCCCACATGGCGATCATCGACCGCGGTCGCGTGCGCCTGACGGGACAGCCTGACATGCTGACCCGCGCGCTCGCCCATCGCATCTGGCAAAAAGCGGTCGCGCGCAGCGATCTCGACGCGACGCGCGCCGCGTACCCGGTGATTTCGACCCGGCTGATGGCCGGCCGCACGCTGGTCAACGTCGTCGCCGACAGCGCACCGGGCGCCGGTTTCGAGCCCGTCGAAGCGACGCTGGAGGACGTCTATTTCGCGTCGATCGGCGGGCGGCTCGACGTTGCGACCGAGCAGCCGGTCGCGGCCTGAGTTCCAGCGATGTCACGCCTTGTCGCGATCGCCGCGTTCGAATTCCGCAACCGCATCCGTCGGCTGTCGACATGGGTTTATTTCCTGGTCTTCCTCGCGCTGTCGATGCTTTGGACCGCCGCCGCGGGCGGCGCCTTTCCCAACGCCAACATCGTTTTCGGCAGCGGCAAGGTGTGGATCAACTCGCCCTACGCGATCACGCAGACGATCGGCTTCCTCGGCGTCGCGGGCCTGACGGTGATCGCCGCCGTCATGGGGCGGGCGGTCCAGCAGGACTTTGAATACCGCGCCGAGCATTTCTTCTTCACCGCGCCGATCCGCAAATGGCAATACGTCGCCGGCCGGTTCGCCGGCGCGCTGGGCGTGCTGGTGGTCGTGTTCTCGAGCCTCGCGCTGGGCGTGTTCTGCGGCACGTTCTTTCCCGGCCTCGATCCCGACCGCCTGGGCCCGTCGCGCCTGCTGCCCTACCTGACGCCGTTCGCGACGATGCTCATCCCCAACCTGATCTGGCTGGGCGGAGTCTTCTTCGTCGTCGCGGCGCTGTCGCGGCGCATGTTGCCTGTCTACCTCGGCAGCGTGATTGCGCTGGTGGGATACCTCGCCGCCAGGGCACTGTTGAGCGACCTCGACAACAAGACGCTCGCCGCCCTCGTCGATCCATTCGGCATCGTCGCCACGTCGACGATCACCAAGTACTGGACGATCGCCGACCGCAACACGCGGCTGATCCCGTTCGAAGGCGTGCTCGCCGCCAACCGCGCGCTGTGGCTTGCGATCGGCGCCGCAGCGATGGCGCTCGGCTATGCGCGATTCCGCTTCGCGCATGTCGCCGATGCGGTGCGGACCAGGGCGGTGGGCGACGACATTGCCGCGATCGACATCGTCGCGGCAGCAGCGGCGCAGGCGCGCGTCGTGCAGCCGGCGCCGGTCGCGAGCGTGCGGCTCCTGCCACGGCTCACGTGGCTATATTTCCGCGAAACGGTCAAGAACATCTACTTCGTCGTGTTCGCGCTGGCCGGCGTGGGCTTCCTGGTCGTGTCCAGCACCACCGTCGGCAGCATCTTCGGCACCACGACGTGGCCAGTCACCTACCAGATGCTCGCGCTGCTGAGCGGCACGTTCTCGATCTTCATGCTGGTGATCATCACGTTCTACGCGGGCGAGCTGGTCTGGCGCGAGCGTGACAACCGCCTCGACCAGATCCACGACGCGCTGCCGATCCCCACGTGGCTCCCGCTCCTCGCCAAGCTGGGCGCGCTGATGCTGGTGCCGATGCTGCTGCAGGCGATGCTGCTGCTGTGCGGCGTCGCGATCCAGACGCTCAAGGGCTATCACCGCTACGAGCTCGGACTCTACCTGTACGACATGTTCACGATCGACGTCGTCCAGTATTGGCTGCTGTGCGTGCTGGCGATCGCCGTGCAGTCGATCGTCAACCAGAAATACCTCGGCCATTTCGTGATGATCGTGTATTTCCTGGCGCTCACCTTTGCCGGTCCGCTCGGCTTCGAGCACAACCTCTACCTGTACGACAACAACCCGGGCTACACGTACTCGGACATGAATGGCTACGGACATTTCCTGCCGCGGCTGCGATTCTTCCAGGCGTACTACGCCGGCTGGGCGCTGTTGATGGCGGTGGCTGCGTACCTGTTGTGGACCCGCGGCACGACGCACGGCCTGCGCGCGCGGCTCACGGTCGCGCGTGCGCGGTGGACGCCGCGCGTCGCCGGCATCGCCGGTGCGGGCGGACTCGCCACGCTGGCGCTGGGCGGCTACATCTTCTACAACACGAATGTCCTCAACCGCTACACGACGGCGCACGACCAGATGGCGCGCCAGGCCAACTACGAGAAGAAATACCGTCCGCTGCTCGCCGATGCGCAGCCGAAGGTGACGGCGGTCAAGCTCGCGGTCGACCTATTTCCGCGCCAGCAGCGCGTGCGCATGCGCGGCACGATGACGCTGGTCAATCGCAACACGGCGCCGGTCGACGTCATCCACCTGATCTGGGCCAACGGCGACAAGGTCGACGTGAAGAAGCTCGACTTCGGTGCGCCGGCGACGCTCGTCACCGACGACATGACGATCGGTGTGCGCAGCTATCGGCTCGGCACGCCGATGGCGCCAGGCGCCACCGCGGCGATGACCTTCGACATCGAAGTGGCGACGCACGGCTTCGAGAACAGCGCCAGCAACACGTCGGTCGTCTACAACGGCACGTTCGTCAATGGCCAGTTCGTGCTGCCGGAAATCGGCTACGACGAGCGCGGCGAGCTTTTCATCGACCGCGACCGTGCCAAGTTCGGTTTGAAGCCCAAGGAACGGATGCGCGACCGCGACGACCCTGCGGGGCTCGACTACAACGCCATCGGCCACGAGGCCGACTGGATCGCGTTCGAGGCCGAAGTGACGACCGAAGCCGACCAGTGGGCGATCGCGCCGGGCTACCTCGAGCGCGAATGGACCGACGCGGGCCGGCGTCATTTCATCTACAGGATGGACGTGCCGATCCTCGATTTCGTCGCGTTCCAGTCGGCGCGTTACGCGGTGAAGCGTGACCGCTGGAACGACGTCGCGATCGAGGTCTACTACCAGCCCGGGCACGAATACAACCTCGATCGCATGATCGCGGCGACCAAGGCGTCGCTCGACTACTACTCGGCGAATTTCGGCCCGTACCAGTACCGGCAGTTCCGCATCATCGAGTTCCCCCGCTACGCGGCGTTCGCGCAGGCGTTTCCGAACACGGTCCCGTACTCCGAAGGCATCGGCTTCATCGCGCGCGTGCGCGAAGGCGACAAGGACGACATCGACTACCCGTACTACGTGACCGCGCACGAAGCCGCGCACCAGTGGTGGGCGCACCAGGTGATCGGCGGCGACGTCCAGGGCTCGA
>JBDTWY010000028.1:0-36771 GCA_040006455.1 Betaproteobacteria bacterium
GATTGCCGTTCATCTCAAAGCAACGTCGCTCGATCCCCGCTTTCGCGGGAATGACGGCACTGTGCCGTCACTTGACGGTCATGTTCGTCGCGCCATCCCAGTCGGGGGGCGGCGGCGTGGCCACCAGCGTCCGGCAGCGGTCGACGAACACCGCGTAAAGCGTCGTCGACACGTCCTCGTCTCCCAATGCGCGGAAGAGCTCGAGCGCGGACTCGAAGTCGCGCGAGCGATAGCGATGTAATGCCTCGTGCCAGCGCGCAAGGCGCTCGCGCGCCGGGGCCGGAAGTTCCTTCGCTAGCGGCTCCCAGATCACGATTGGCTGCGCGCGATTGACCACGCGCACGCGATCGACTTCGCGCCACGTGAAATCGGGAGCCGAGTTGCGCGTGTCGTCGCCGCACAGGATCGTCACGCCGTACAGCTTGGTCAGCCCCTCGATCCGCGACGCCGCGTTGACCGCGTCGCCCAGCACCGTGTAGGCCTTGCGAAAGCGCGAGCCCATGTCGCCGACGTTCATCGTGCCGGTGTTGATGCCGATGCCGGTGACGAGCTCGGGCCAGCCGCGCGCGGCGAACACCGGCGCCAGCGCGGGCATCGTGTCGCGCATCGCCAGTGCGGCGGCGACGGCATCGCGCGCGTGCATCGGATTGGCGCCTGGCGCACCCCAGAACGCCATGATCGCGTCGCCGATGTACTTGTCGATCGTGCCGCCGGTGCCGTGGATCTTCTCCGTCATCGCGGTCAGGTAGACGTTCATCATCGCCGACAATTCGCGCGGCGCGAGGCGCTCCGACACCGACGTGAACCGCCGCACGTCGGAAAACAGCACGGTCAATTCGCGGCTCTCGCCTTCCAGCGAAAAACTCTCGCCGCTGTTGACCATTTCGGCGACACGCTCGCGCGGGACGTACTCGCCGAACATGCCGGATACCTGCCGCATCTGCCGCGCTTCCTTGAGGAATCCCGTCAGCAGGTTGTAGAGCCACAGCACGAGCAGCATCGCCAGCGTGCGCGCGATGGGAATTACCGACTTGTCGTGGATCCAGAACCACAGGTTGACGCCGACTACCGCGCACGCGACCAGCGCGACGCCCATCGACGTCACCAGCGGCCGCCGCCACGGAATCAGGAACACCACCAGCAACCCGGCGACGACGATCGCCAGCGACTCGACTTCGCGTCCGCCGCGCGGCACCGACGCCATGTCGCCGTTGAGCATTCCGGACACGAGGTTCGCGTGCAATTCCACGCCGGGAAAATCCGGGCCGAATGGCGTGGAGCGCAAGTCCTGCAGGCCTTTCGCCGTCGTGCCCACCAGCACCACTGCGCCCTCGACGCCGGTGACCTTGTCGCTGCCATCGAGGATGTCGGCGGCGGACTCGTAGTGGAACGTGCGCTGCGCACCGCGAAATGGCACCAGCGCAAAGCCGTCGGCGGCGACCGGCACGTTGAGCCCGCCGGCATCGAACGCAGCGAGATCGCCGTTGCTGTCGAACACCGGCTTGATCGACTTCGCGTCGACTGCCAGCGCCGCCAATGCGAGCGACAGCGCCGGGTAGTAGTCGTCTCCGAGGCGCTTGACCATCGGCACGCGGCGCACGACGTTGTCGACGTCGAACGTCGGATCGATGTGGCCCGCGGCCGCGGCCGCGCGCATCAGCGCCGGCAGGTTCGCCGTGTAGCCGCGCTCCTGCGCCAGCGGGATCACGTGGCCGCCCAGTCCACTTTCGCTGAACGCCGGCGACGGCAACTGGCCGCTGCGCTGCGTCGAATCGTTGAAGCCGAACGCGAGCACCACCGGCTTGCCGGCCAGCGCCCTGGCGAACGTCGCATCGTAGTCGAGCGAAGGCCGCAACGCATTCCAGCGCACCTGGAATTCAGGCGTCGTCGCGAACGCCGTCGTCGCTAGCTGGTCGATGACACCCGCACCGCTCGACGTATCGGGCTCGGCGAACACCACGTCGAAGCCGATCACGTGCGCGTGATACTTGTCGAACAATTGCGAGACGAGGTGCGCGAGCTTGTCGCGCGACCACGGCCAGCGGCCCTCGCGCGCGAGGCTCGCCTCGTCGATGTCGATGATGACGACTTGCGGATCGCCGCTGTGCGGGCTCACCGCGGCAAGCCGCGTGTCGTAGGCGATCGCCTCGAGCTTGGGGATGAGCGGCAGCGTGAACGCGCGCGTCAGCGCGTCGGCGGCGAACACCGCGATGATCACGCCGCCCACCAGCCAGCGCGGCGCGCCGGCGAGTCGCGCGAGGAACTTCGCCGGCGTTACGCGCACGCGGGCGGTCAGCCGCGGCGCCGGCGATGCAGCAGTGCGCCGATGGCGGCGAGCATCGACATCAGCAGCGCCAGCGCGACATTCGACAGCGTCGGAATCGGATTGGCCGCCACCGCACCGGCCTTGGTCACGGCGACGATCGCCGGTGCCGACACCGCTGGCGGAAACGCGCCGTCGCCGAGATACGACGCCGTCAACGTCACGCTGCCGGGAACCCCCGGCGCGGTGGTGCTGAAGGTCGCGGCGCCGCCGACCAGCGCGACCGTGCCGACCACCTGGCCGTCGGCGCGCAGCAGCACGCTGCCCGACGGCGCGATCGCCGATGTCGCGGGCGCGGTCACCACCACCCGCGCGGTGACGATTTCGTTCGCCTTCACCGCGAGCGGCGCGGCAATCGCGACCGTCGGCGACGGCAGCAATGCGCCCTTGATGACGAACACGTCGAACGGACCCGCACTGACGCTCTTGTAGCGAACGTCACCGGCGTAGGTCGCGCACACCTGGTAGTGATCGATGCCGAGATCGGCGAACGTGAACTTGACCTCGCTGGTGGCGCCAAGCGCGGACGTCACCGTCTTCGCCGCCACCGGCGCCGGGCCCGCGACCTGCGGGCAACGCTCGTCCGAATGCGCGACCCACACCTGCACGTCGCCACCCGCGGCACCAGCACCTCCCGACAACGTCGCCGTCGCCACCACCGCTTGCCCAGCAACCGCGGGATTGGGCGTGATGGTGAACGTGAACAGCGGCACGCCCTTGTCGATCGTGATGGTGTACGACTTGGTCGCCTTCGTGCCGACGGAATCGGTCACCTGCACGGTGAACGCATAGACGCCCGGCAACGTCGCCACGCCCGTGAGGAAACCCGTCGCGTCGAAGTTGAGTCCCGGCGGCAACTGCCCGCTCAGCAATTCGAACGTATAGGGCGGAATGCCGCCCTGCGCGACGATCGGCACGTGCACGGCGTCGCCGCCGCCGATCGGTGGCAGCGTGCTGGTGACGATGGCCAGCGGCGGATTCCTGATGACGATCGTGAATGCCTGCGTGTCGTCCGGCGCGAACGCGTTGTGTGCGGTGATCGTTCCCGAGAACGTGCCCGCCCTGGTCGGCGTGCCGATGATCGCGCGCATGCCTCCGTCGAAGCTGAGCCCCGGCGGCAATCCGCTGACGCTGACCTGCACCTGCGGCGTGCCGACGACCGAGATCACGTGCAGGTAGTTCGAGCCCACGGCGCCGTCGGGCGGCTGTCCGCTGGTGATGGTTGGCGGCGAGCCGGCGCGCACGAACAGCGATCCGCTGACGCCCGCCAGGCTCGAGCCGTCGTTGAAGCTGATGTTCGACGTCGTGTTGACGATCGTGCGGTCGGATACCGACGTGCCGACCACCGGCACGGTGATCGTGCAGCTTCCCGGCTTCGGCAGGTTGCCGAAATAGGCGAGCGAGTTGGCAGTCACCGTGACGGTGCCCCCGCACTGCGCGCTCGTCGCCGGCGCAGCACCCAGCCCCGCCGGAAACGGATCGGAAAACGACACCAGGCTGACCGGCGCGCTGTTGGTCAACGTGATGCGCATCTGTGTGGTGTCGCCGGTGATGACCGAACCCGGCGAGAACGCTTTCGCCGCCGACAGCAATGGCCCGAGGACCGTGATGGTGTAGGTGGCGTTGGCGTCGGGCAGGAAGCCGTTCTTCGCGGTGATCGGCACCATGTACGTGCCGGGTTTCGTCGGCGTGCCCTGGATGGTGCTGCTCGGCGCGTCGAAGCTGAGGCCCGGCGGCAAGCCGGAAACGTTGATGACGATCGGCGCGGTGCCGTCGACACCGACGAAATAGGCGTAGGACTCGCCGACGCGACCATCTGCTGGAATCGAATCGGTGAACGTCGGCGGAATGCCGGCGGCGACATCGAAGTCGCCCGTCGCCGAGTCGGTTCCGTTGAATCGGCCCGACGTGAAGCTGATCGTGCCGCTCGAGAAAGTGTAGGTCGTATCGACCTGCGGCTCGCCGAAGATCCGCACGGTCACGCGACAACCGACGTCGGCGGGAAACGCGCCGTTGGCGAGCGAGAAGCTGTTGGCCGTCGACGTCACGGTGCCGCCGCATTGATTCGACGCCGGCGCCGACACGAACTTGCTGCCCGCCGGCAGCACCGAGGTGAACGAGATGTTGGTGGCGTCGCCGGTGTCGCTGAACATGAAGATCGACGCGGTGATCGGATCGCGTGCGGCGTAGCTCGCCGGCGTCTGGTCGAATTCGATCGTGGTCCGGAAGATCGTCTGCCCCAGCGCCGCCGTTGCGACCAGCGCGAACAGCGTCGCAGCCAGCGCGCGGAAAACGACGGCGGCAACACCGCGCGACGAGGCGTGTCGGTCAGCGAAATTCGGGACGTGCAGGCGGGCCTGGGTCATTTTCGAATGCCTTGTGGACGACGCACCGGAAGCGGCGCGCACATCATAATCCGGCGCCTCCGCAAATGGGTGTGAATTTTCACATTGCGGATTGCCGAAAGCGTCTGTTTTTCCGGCGTTTTTGGCCGGCGATGCCGATCACGGCGCGGACTGCGGCGCAACCCGCGACAGGCGGTAAAATGCACGCTGATGCGCAATCCGCGCATCGCCTCCGCCGCCCAAGGCTCCCTCGTGCCCACCCCCGCGATGTTCGCCGCGCAGGACCTCGCCGCGCGCCGCGGCAACGTCGTGCTGTGGCAGGGCATCGCGTTCGCGCTCGGTGAAGGCGCCGCGCTGGTCGTGAAGGGCGCCAACGGCTCGGGCAAGACGACCTTGCTGCGCATCCTCGCCGGATTGACGCACGCCGAACACGGCACGATCAGCTGGCGCGGCACTGCGGTCAGCGCATTCGCGCAGTCGATGCGCGACGATCTGATCTACATCGGTCACGCGCCGGCATTGAAGGACGAAATGACCGCGCAGGAGAATCTCGCGTCGCTTGTTTCGCTGGCAGGTGACGATGTCGCGGCGCAGCGCGTCGCCGTTGCGCTCGCCGCGGTGCGGCTCGCCGCGCAGGCCGATTTGCCGGCGCGCGTGCTGTCGCACGGCCAGCGCCGGCGCGTGCATCTCGCGCTGCTCGCGATGTCGACGCGAATGCTGTGGATCCTCGACGAGCCCGCCACCGCGCTCGACGCCGATGGCCTCGCGTGGCTCGAATCGGCGCTCGCCGCGCATCTTGCGCGCGGCGGTGTCGCGGTGCTGGCGACGCACGCGGCAATCGATGTCGGCACCGCGCGCTTCACGGAGATCGCGCTGTGACCGACACCCACGCCGTGCTTCCCGCGTTCGCGTGGGCGCTCGCGCGCGACCTGCACATCGCACTGCGTTCACGGGGTGAGCTCGGCGTGCAGCTCGCGTTCTACGCGCTGGTGGCGACGCTGTTTCCGCTGACGTTGCCGCCCGAGCCCGCGCTTCTCAACACGCTCGGACCCGGCGTGCTTTGGGTCGCTGCGCTGCTGTCGTCGCTGCTGGCGCTGCCGCGCCTTTTCGCCGCCGATTTCGCCGACGGCACGCTGGCAGCGATGGCGTTGTCGCCGCGCCCGCTCGCCGCACTCGTGTCCGGTAAAATGGCGGCTCACTGGCTGACGACCGGATTGCCGGTGGTGGTGCTGGCGCCCCTGATCGCGCTGGCCTATCACGCAAGTGCCGCCGACATCGGCGTGCTGGTCGTGGGCCTGGCGCTCGGCACGCCGATCCTGTCGATGCTGGGCGCGATCGGCGCGGCGCTCACGCTGGGCGCGCGCGGCGGCGGAAGCCTTCTCGCCTTGCTGGTGTTGCCGCTCTACGTGCCGGTGCTGATCTTCGGCGCCGGCGCGGTCGACGCCATCCACGCCGGGCTGTCGGCCAGCCCGCATTTTTCGCTGCTGGGCGCGGGTATGCTGCTGGCCGCGGTCGCCACGCCGTTCGCCGCGGCGGCGGCGGTGCGCATCGCACTGGACTGAATGGGAATGAGCATCAACTGGTTCAAATACGCGTCGCCGGCGAGCTTCCTGCCGCTGGCCGGCAGGCTCGCGCCGTGGTTTCTCGGCGCGGGCGCGGTGCTCGCCGCGATCGGTTTGTACCTTGGGCTCGTCGTCGCGCCCACCGATGCGCAGCAGGGCGACGCCTACCGGATCATCTTCATCCACGTTCCCGCCGCGTGGATGGCGATGTTCATCTATGTGGTGATGGCGGGCTGGAGCGCGCTGGCGCTCGGCTACAACACGCGGTTGTCGGCGATGATGGCGCAGGCGCTCGCGCCGACGGGTGCCGCGATGGCGTTCCTCGCGCTGTGGACCGGCGCGTTCTGGGGCCGTCCCACGTGGGGAACGTATTGGGCGTGGGACGCTCGAATGACATCGACACTGATCCTGCTCTTCCTGTACCTCGGCGTGATGGCGTTGCGCGCATCGCTCGACGATGCGCGCCGCGCCGACCGCGCCTGCGCGCTGCTGGCGCTGGTGGGTGTCGTCAACGTGCCGATCATCTATTTCTCCGTCAATTGGTGGAACACCTTGCACCAGGGCTCGTCGATCAGCCTCACCGCCGCGCCGAAGATGGCAATGTTGATGCTGGCGGCGATGCTGGTGATGACGTTCGCCGTCTGGTTCTACTGCATCGGCGTCGTGCTGTGGCGCGTGCAGGCGATCATCGTCGAGCGCGAGGACGGTGCGGCGTGGCTCGGCAAGCCGGTGCAGGCGTGATGGAAAAATACGCGTTCTTCCTCATCGCTGCGTATGGCGTCTTCGCGCTGGCGATCGCAATCGAGCTCATCGGCGTGCGCGCGCGGCTGCGCGGTGCGCGTGCGCGCGCGCGCGCTGCCGTGCCGCGATGACGCCACGCCAGCGCCGCTTCGGCTGGATCGCCGCCGGCCTGGCCGTGCTCGGCGTGGCGATCGCGCTCGTGCTCAACGCGTTCCAGTCGAACCTCGTGTTCTTCTTTTCGCCCTCGCAGGTGATCGCGCAGGAAGCGCCCATGGGCCGCGCGTTCCGCATCGGCGGCATGGTCGTCGATCATTCGCTGAAGCGCGATCCCGGCTCGCTGACGGTGCGCTTCGAGGTCACCGACACGGCGCAGACCATTCCCGTCGTCTACACCGGCTTGCTGCCCGACCTCTTCCGCGAAGGCAAGGGCGTCGTCGCGCAAGGCTCGCTCGGCGATGACGGCGCATTCCACGCCACCGAAGTGCTGGCCAAGCACGACGAGAACTACATGCCGCCCAACGCCGCGGCGGCGATCAAGGAAGCGCGCGAGGGCATGAAGATGAAAAGCGTCGAAGGCGCCCAATGATCGCCGAGCTCGGCAATTTCGCATTGATGGTCGCGCTGATCGTCGCGGTCGTGCAGACGATCGTGCCGATGTGGGGCGCGTGGCGGCGCGACGCGGCGCTGATGGCGATCGCCCGACCGGCGGCGATGCTGCAATTCGTGCTCGTCGCCGTGGCGTTCGGCTGCCTTGCGTACAGTTTCGTCACCAGCGATTTTTCGGTGCTCAACGTCGCGCAGCATTCCTACTCGACGCTGCCGGTGCAATACAAGTTCGCGGCGACCTGGGGATCGCACGAAGGCTCGCTGCTGCTGTGGCTGCTGATGCTGACCGGCTGGGCGTGCGCCGTCGCAGTGACGAGCCGCAACCTGCCGATGGCGCTCGCCGCGCGCGTGCTGTCGGTGATGGGCTTCATCGGCGTCGGCTTCCTGCTGTTCCTGCTGTTCACGTCGAACCCGTTCATCCGGCTGGTTCCTGCGGCCGCCGAAGGCAGCGACCTCAATCCGCTGCTGCAGGATCCCGGCATGGTCGTGCATCCGCCGATGCTGTACATGGGCTACGTCGGCTTTTCAGTGGCATTCGCGTTCGCGATCGCCGCATTGATCGGCGGCCGGCTCGATGCGAGCTGGGCGCGCTGGTCGCGGCCGTGGACAACGGTCGCGTGGTGCTTCCTGACGATGGGCATCGCGCTCGGCAGCGCATGGGCTTACTACGAGCTCGGCTGGGGCGGCTGGTGGTTCTGGGATCCGGTCGAGAACGCGTCGTTCATGCCGTGGCTCGTCGGCACCGCGCTGATCCACTCGCTCGCCGTCACCGAAAAGCGCGGCACGTTCCGCAGCTGGACGGTGCTGCTGGCGATCGTCGCCTTCTCGCTGTCGCTGCTCGGCACGTTCCTCGTGCGCTCGGGCGTGCTGACGTCCGTGCACGCGTTCGCCACCGATCCCGCGCGCGGCGTGTTCGTGCTGCTGTTCCTCGCGATCGTCGTCGGCGGATCGCTGGCGCTGTTCGCGTGGCGCGCGGGCGCGGTCGGCGGCGGCGCCGCATTCGCGCCGGTGTCGCGCGAATCGATGCTGCTCGCCAACAACGTGCTGCTGATCGTGGCGATGGCGAGCGTGCTGCTGGGCACGCTCTATCCGCTGATCCTCGACGCGCTCGATGCCGGCAAGATCTCGGTGGGACCGCCCTATTTCCACGCGGTGTTCTATCCGCTGATGGCGCCATTGATTTTCCTGATGGGCATTGGCCCTGTCGCCGCGTGGCGCAAGGCTGAATTGCCGGCGGTGTGGACGCGCGTCAAGTGGGCATTCGGGGTCGCGTTGCTGTGCGCATTGCTGCTGCCATTCATGCTCGGCAGCTGGTCGCCGCTGGTGGCGTTCGCGCTGTTCCTCGCGCTTTGGATCTTGACGACGACGCTGGCGATGGTGGCGCAGCGGTTGCGTACATCGCCGCAACACGGCTTGCGCGCCAAGCTCGCGGCCAATTCGGCAGCCTGGTACGGGATGCTGGTCGCGCACCTGGGCATCGCCGTGTTCATCGTCGGCGTGACGCTGGTCAAGGGCTACGAAGTCGAGCGCGACATTCGACTCGACGTCGGCCAGGGTGTCGAGCTCGGCGGCTATACGTTCACGTTCCGCGGCGTGGAGTCGGCGCCCGGACCCAACTACCGGGCGCTGGTCGGCACGATCGACGTGTCACGCGACGGCAAGCTGCTGCGTTCGCTGAAGCCCGAGAAGCGCATCTACAACGCATCCGGGCAGACGATGACCGAAGCGGCGATCTCGCCGCGAATCACCGGCGATCTCTACGTGTCGCTCGGCGAGCCCGTCGCCGACAACGGCGCGTGGGGCACGCGCATCTACATCAAGCCCTTCGTCGACTGGATCTGGTTCGGCGCGTTCATCATGGCGCTCGGCGGATTCATCGCCGTCAGCGACCGACGCTATCGGATCGCGGTGAAGGCCCGCGTGGGCGCGGCATTGCGGCGCGCCACCGCGTGAGCGGCACGATGAAGTTGCACCCTTCACTTCCACAATTGCGCATGCCGTCATTGCCGCGAACGCAGCTGCAGTCGCACCTGCCGTCATTCCCGCGAAAGCGGGAACCCAGTGTCGTTGCAGTGACGCCCACAAAATTAAGGCACTGGGTTCCCGCGTTCGCGGGAATGACGGCCCAATGGACGACTTTGCGGCACTGGGTTCCCGCTTTCGCGGGAATGACGGGTAAAAGCGTTTACGCCGGAACGACGATTGAAAGCTTTTACGCGGGAATGACGGTTGAAAGCGCTTTCGTGGGAATGACGGCTGAAAGCGTTTTCGCGGGAACGATGGCGAGCAGATGTGCGGGAGCACGCCCGGGTGAGGGTCGATGAGATCCGCGTGGAAATGGTCGCTGCCGCTGGCGATCTTCGTCGCGCTGATCGTGTTCCTCTACATCGGGCTCTTCCGCGACCCGCGCGAAGTGCCCTCGCCGCTGATTGGCAAGGCCGCGCCGGCATTCTCGCTGCGCGAGTTGCATGCCCCCGGCAAGATGCTCACCACCGCGGACATGCGCGGTAAGGTGTGGCTGCTCAACGTGTGGGCATCGTGGTGCGAATCCTGCCGCGTCGAGCATCCGCTGCTGGTGCAGATGGCGCGCGAGAACATCGCGCCGATCGTGGGGCTCAACTACAAGGACAAGGACGACCTCGGCAAGGCATGGCTCGCCGAGCGCGGGGATCCGTACGCGGTATCGGTCGTCGACGCCGACGGCCGCGTCGGCATCGACTGGGGCGTGTACGGCGTGCCGGAAACGTTCGTCGTCGACAAGGCCGGCATGATCCGCTACAAGCAGATCGGTCCGGTCACCGCCGACGCGCTGCAGAACAAGATCGTGCCGCTGATTCGCGCGCTGCAAAAAGAATCGTGATGCGCGTGCACTCGATGCCGCAAAACGATGATGCCCGTACGTTGATTGCCAAGACGATCGTGATGCGCGCGCGCTCGTTGCTGGCGGGTTGCGCGATACTTGGCGCCCTCGTTGCCGCCACGGCCGTGGCGCAAATGTCGCCGGCACCGAATCTCGACACGCGCCTCAAGCATCTCGAGCTCGAGCTGCGCTGCCTCGTGTGCCAGAACCAGACGCTGGCCGACTCCAATGCACCACTCGCCGAGGACCTGCGCCGTGAAGTGCGCGAGCTCGCTGTCGCGGGCAGGAGCGACAACGAGATCCGCGCGTTCCTCACCGCGCGCTACGGCGACTTCGTGCTCTACGATCCGCCGGTGCAGCGCAATACGTGGCTGCTGTGGTTCGGGCCGTTCGTGCTGCTCGCCGGCGGCGCGCTGATGTGGTGGCGCATCGGCCGGACCTCGGCGGATGAGCTCGTCGCGCCCGACGCGACGCCGACCGACGAACGCGACGCCGCGGCGCGCGGGCAGGCGCTGCTCAAATAGCGGGGCGGCAGGCTGAATCAGGCATCCACGCCCGGCAGGTTCCAGCCGCATTGCCAGCAGAGGTCGAAGGTCGCCGGATTGTCCTCGCCACAATGCGCGCAATGGCGGGTACCGGTGCGTGCGCGCTCGACGTGATATTCGCGCAGCACCGCGGTTGCACGCGCGAAGTCGTGATCGTCGTCGAGCCACACCTGCGGTTGCGCGACATCGGGGGGCACGTCGCCGACGATCGACTGCGCGTGCTCGTTGAAGACGTGCGTGGCGATGCCGGCATGCGCGAGGCGGTCGCGCATCAGGTAGGCGTCGGTGCGATTGCTCGCAACGTAGAAGCGCTTCATCGCGGCGAAGACGCCTCGCTCACGCGTAGCGGCCGGCGGCCCGCTGCCAGCGCCACGACGATATGCGAGCCGACGAAGCCTGCGCCGCCGGTCACAAGGACAGTCTTGGTCATCGGCCGATGCTACCGCATGCAGGACGCACAGCGCGATTCCCAGGCAACCGCACGCGCGTGTTCATCGCTCGACACGGAGCGCGTCGACGACGTGCGCACGGCACGATCAGGCCGGCGGGGCGACGTGCAGGACCGCGCCCGGAAATCGGTGGAACAGGCGCGCGAGCAACAACGAGCCTCCGCCGACGTCGATTCGCTCCCCGGTCAGGACGTTGCTGGCCACCGCGTTCTGCGGCAGGAACGCGGCCTTGAGCGTGGTGTTGCCCCAGGCCTCCTCTCCCAGCGGCAGTTCGCCAACGCCCCGTCCGAGCGACGCGAACAACCGTCCGGCGACCGCGATCACCGCATGGTCGCCCGCGCGGCGCGCGAACGCGATCACGTGGCGCGCATGTGCGCCACGCGCCTCCAGCGGCTTGTAGTCACCCGACACCAGCGCCGACCCTGCGGTGGCACGCAATGCCAGCAGCCGCTGCGTGACCCACATTTTCGGCCGGCCGTCGTCGAGGTCGGCAAACCAGTCGGCGAACGCGGCGCCGCGTTCGGCCGGCGACAGCGCGTCGAGCGCCAGGCATTGGTCGAGAACCGCTCGGCGCGCCGCGTAATCGACGGCGACGCGGTTATCCGGATCCACGAGCCGCAGGTCGACGAGTTCGGTTCCCTGGTAGATGTCGGGCACGCCGGGCGAGGCGAACTTGAGCAGCGCCATGGACACGCTGTTGAGCCGGCCGTACCACGCGAAGTGGGCGGTCTGCCGCCGCAGGTCCTCGTCAAACAGGTTCTGCTCGCCGCTGGCCAGCAGTGCGCGCACGAACGCCGACAGCGCATCCTCGTAGTCGGCATCGATGGCGAACCAGCTGGTACGGACCTTCGCCTCTCGGGCAGCCTTGATCATGTAGGCGACGATGCGCTCGGTGTAGCGCTCCCGTGCCGCGTCGTCGATGGCATTGGCCGGAAACGTCCCGACCAGCGTCTGATAGAGCAGGTATTCGTCGCTGCGCGACGGCGCGTCGCGCCCGTCGATCGTGCGCTTGCGACTGCGGTTCATCCGGCTCCAGCGACGCACGGCGAGGCGCCACGCCGCGGGCCATTCGGACAACAGATCGATGCGCGCGCGCACGTCGCCCGACCGCTTGTTATCGTGCGTCGACGTCGCCAGCAGCGTCGACGGCCATGTCGACGCGCGCACCCGCGAGGCGCCGTGAAAGCCGCGACGGCTGATGCCGAATTCGTCGGGATTGCCGCCAACGTCGTTCAGCGACACCAGTCGGTTGAAGCGGTAGAACGACGTGTCCTCTACACCCTTGGCCGCCACAGGCGACGTGAACTGCTGGAAGCGCATGGCGAAATCGCGCGCCTGCGCTGCGCGCGTCGCATCGGCGCCAGGCAGCTCGCCCAGCATCAAGCCGCGCAGGAAGTCGAATACGCTGGTGTCAGCCGAGCGCGACTCGCGGCGCGCCCGCGCAACCGCCCAGTCGATGTAGCGCAGGTCCTGTGCCGACGCGCCGTTGGCGTCGACATAGGTCCGGTACACGGGAAATCGCGCGACGATGTCCTCGATGGTTTCGCGCAACAGGTTGAGGGTGAAATCGCGCGTGTTGCGATCGCCTCGTGCAATGCGCAGCGCGCGATTGCTGATCATCGTCAGCTCCGCCGACAATGTGCCCCGCATGATCGCGAGCTTGCTGCGGATCACCGTGGCGTCGAATTCCGCCGCCTCGGCGCCGACGAATGCGCGCCAGGCGCGATCGAGCGAGGCCTTGGCCGTGCGGTCGACGAAAAGGCCGTTGACGAGGTTGGCGAAGCGGTAGCCGGTCGATCCGCTGACCGGCCATTGCGCCGGCATGCGCTCGTGGCTCGCAGCGATCTTCTCCAGCACGACATAGAGTGGCGGCACCGTCGCCGGATCCTGCGCGCGCATCGCCGCCGCATACTCCCGGTAGCGCGCCTGCAGCCGCTCGAGGTAGCGCGCCGGGTCGCGAAGGCCGTCGGGATGGTCGATGCGCAGGCCGTGGATCTTGCCGGCGGCAGCGAGCGACAGGATCAGTCGGTGCGTGGCGTCGAACACCGCGTCATGCTCCATGCGCAACGCCGCCAGGTCGTTGACATCGAAAAATCGCCGGTAGTTGATCTCGTCAGCGGCGACGCGCCAGTAGGCGAGGCGAAAGGCCTGTTGCTCGATCAGCGCGTGCAGCGCGTCGAACCCGCCATCGACTCCGGGCATGCCGATGCACGCATCCACCGCCTGTTCGATGGCCTCGGCGAATGCAAGCTGCCGCGTGGCGAGCAACGCCAGACGGTCCTTGCAGCGCGCCACCTCGCGCTGCCGTTCGATACGCGCGTCGCCGGTTGCATCGCGCGGCGGCAGCGCGCGCATCGCGTCGAGCGCCGCCGTGGCGGCGGCAACGGTATCGGGGGACAACGTCGCGCCACCAATGGCCAGCGCGTCGGCGACGAGCGTCGCGCAGCTTCGCATGTCGAGCGGAAAGCGGTGCTCGAAATAGCGGATGGCGAAGCTGCCCTCGGCGGGCTCGAAGGCGAGACGCAGCTGGCCACGTGCGAGCACCGTGCCGTAAGGGGCGCCCAGCACCGGCACCACGACACGCCCGGCAAACGCCGGGTCCAGCGGCGTCCAGTCGATGTCGAAGTAGTCGGCAAAGGCCGAGGAAGGCCCGTTCTCGAGAACGTCCATCCACCAGCGGTTGTCGCTGCCCATCACGCCGACGTGATTGGGGACTACGTCGCAGACGTGGCCCATGCCATGCGCATCGAGGGCCGCCACGAAGCGCTCGAAGTCGGCGCGACTACCGATCTCGGGGTTGAGCGTGCCGTGATCGACGATGTCGTAGCCGTGCAAGCTCCCAGGTCGCGCGCGCAGGTACGGAGAGCAGTAGACGTGGCTGACGCCGAGTGCCGCCAGGTAGGGGACGAGCGCCGTGGCGTCGGCAAATGTGAACGCGTGGTTGAGCTGCACGCGATAGGTCGCGCGCGGGACGAACGGCGCGTCGAGCCGCGGCAGCGACGCGGCGGGCCGCGGGCGCGCTGCGGCGATGGCGTCGGTGAGGGCGTCGAATCGCCAGTCGCCCGCCCAGTGCTCGAGACGCAGCGGCAGCTTTCGCCGCCAATTCGGATAGGTGTCGGTGGTTCCCGGAAGATTGGCCTGCTCGACGACCCCCACGAGGTCCTCGAGCTGGATCATCTGCAACAGCGCCGGCGACATCGAGAGGAATCGCTGCATCGCGTCGGCAGGCGGCGCGGTGAACGCGAGGTCGTGACCGCCCGGCTGCACATCCACCGCCTGTCCCGCCCGGTGCAGCGCGTCGAGCAGGCGGTCGCGATCGGCCCCACGCTCGCGCCGCTGCGCATCGGCATCGGCGGCGGATCCGACGAGACCCTGCGCTGTGCGTAGCGTGATGTCGCTACCCGCCCACCAGCCCGCAATGGTCGGCAGATCGTGCGTGCTGGACGTCACCAGTGCCTGTGCGGGATAGGCGTCGGGCGGCTTGAACGCGCCGTCGCCCTCGCGCTCGAAGATCAGCACCCGGTACGACAGCACGCCATGGCGCGCAAGCGCGTCACGGACATCGTCGGGCACGGTGCCAAGATCCTCGCCGATGACGATGCAGCGATGGCGGTGGCTCTCCAGCGCCAGCAAGCCGAGAAGCGCCTCGAATGGGTAGTGGATGTACGCACCATCGGCCGCGCGTCCCCCGGCCGGCACCCAGTACAACCGCGCCAGCCCCATCACGTGATCGATACGCAACGCGCCGGCGTCGCGCATGTTGGCGCGCAGCGTCGCGAGGAACGGCGCGTAGCCGTCGGCCACCAGGCGCGTCGGTACCAGCGGCGGCAGTCCCCAGTCCTGGCCGCTGACATTGAACGCGTCGGGAGGCGCCCCGGCGCTCGCGCCGCGCGCGTACAGACCCTGCTGCGCCCAGCTTTCGGCGCCACCGGGATCGACCGAGACTGCAAGATCGGTATACAGCCCGACGCGCATGCCCGCCGTACGCGCGCTCTCGGCGGCGGCGGCGAACTGGAGCTCGGCCTGCCACTGCAGATACATGAAATACTCGATGCGTTCGCGCTGCGCGGCCGCGAACGCCACGACCGCTGCCGACGACGGATCGCGGTACCGTTCGGGCCACGCGGGCCACCCCCACACCGCCGGATCGTCCGCGTGCAGCGCTTCCTGCAGCGCCTGGAACAACGTGAACTCGCGCAGTGCGCGACCGCCACCCTCGACGAACGCGCGAAACTCGGCGGCGCGTGCATCGTCGGCGGCGAGATGCGTACCGCGGAAGCAACGGTAGAGCAGCGCGAACACGGTCGCCTTAACGGCGGCCACACCGACGTAGTCGACCAATGGCGCCGCCCGCAACGCGGTGAGCTGGCCCTGGAACGCGTCGCTGGCGACCTCGGCGCGCGCGTCGACGCATTCGCGGAATTCGTCGATTGCCTCGACGTCGAGATAGAGCGTATTGCGGAACAGCCGGCTCGACGGGCTGTAGGGACTCGCGCGGAGCGGCTGTTCCGGAAACAGCGCGTGCAGTGGATTGAGGCCGACGACGTCGGCCCCGCGGGCGCCCCATTGTTCGGCGAGCGTCGCGACATCGCCGAGATCGCCTATACCCCAGTTGCGCTGCGAACGCACGCCGTAGAGTTGCACGGCCGGTCCCCACATGCGCAATGCGGTGGCATCGGCGGGCAGGTAACAGCGCGGCGGCACCAGTGCACACCGCGTGCGCGCCACGTACACCGCGTCGTGGCAGATTTCGATGTCGTAGTACCCGTGAGGCAGCGACGGCGCGAGCGTCACCTCGACGCGCAAGGTCGGCGGCGGCTGCGCCGTGCTCGCCGGGCCGCTCACCCCCGGTACGTCTCCGATCGCGTCCGGCGACACGCTCGCCGCGTCGGGCCGTGACATCAGCGTGGCCAGCGCCGGCGGCACGCGCTCGGCGGTGTCCGCGCTCAGCACGCGCACCGTCAACGTCGCGTCCGACGGCACCTGCGGCAGGTGGAACGTCAATTGACGCACGTCGTTGTCGGCGCGCAGCACGACCATTGGCGCGATCGCGCGGCGCGCATCGTCGTCGGCCGCCGCGCGCAGCGCTTCGTCGACATGCGCGGCGTCGCACGCATCGACACCCATCGCGCCGAGCAACGCGATCAGCGAGGATTCCGATACGAGATGCAACATTCCCCAGATGTCGTGATACGTCGGCGCGATGCCGTGCCGTTCGGCGAGGCGAACCAGTGCTTCGTTCATCGCGCGCCCTCGACGGCCACCGCCACCGTATATCCCTGCCAGCGGCCGCCACGCGCGGCGCCGGCATCGGACTCGTAGATCGGCGTCCCCGGAAGTTCGTCGACGGCATCGACCTCAGTGTCCGCGAGTTGCGCCGCCATGTGCAGCGTGCAGCCAGGTGCGAGTGTCCAGCGCAGTCGCAGCAGCGCCCCGCCGGCGATTCGGTAGCGGCCGCCGTTTGTGGTCCTGGCGAGGTGCGGGACGATGAATTCGCGCCGCGCCGTCAGGCACTGACGGTAGAAGGCGCGCCAGAATGCCCCGGTCTCGCTCTGCGCGTCGTGGCGGTCGAGAACGCTCGTGGCGAATGTCGACGTCGCCCCGGGATCGGGGATCGCCGCGCGCGCCTGCGGGTCGCGAAAGCACGCAAAACGACTGAATTCCTCACGCCGTCCGTCGGCCACCGCCTGTGCAAGCTCGCCGCCGAAGTCGCAAAAGAACTGAAACGGCGTCGACGCAGCGAACTCCTCACCCATGAACAGCATCGGAATGGCCGGAGCCAGCAGCACGCAGGCGGTGACGGCGCGCAGTGCCCGCGGCTTCGCCAGCGCGACGAGCCGCTCTCCGAACGCGCGGTTGCCGATCTGGTCGTGCGTCTGCGTGGAAGCGACGAACGCCATCGGCGGCAGCGCCGCGCTGGGCTCGCCGCGCGGCGCACCCTCGCGAAACGCCGACGCTTCGCCCTGATAGGCGAAGCCCTCGGCGAGACTGCGGCCGAAACGCTCGATCGGCGCATCCGCATAGTCGGCGTAGTAGCCGTCGACTTCGCCGCTGACGATAACGTGCAGCGCGTGATGCAGGTCGTCGTTCCACTGCGCGGTGGCCGTACGCGGCGCCCCGCGTTGATCGCGGGCGAGTCGCCACGCCTCATTGCGTTCGTTTTCCAGCACGACGTGCACCTGCCGCGCGTGCCGCGTCGCGAAGTCGCGTACCGCGACGGCGATTTCGCTGACGATGTCGGGCGTCGACGCATCGACGATCGCGTGCACCGCGTCGAGGCGCAGGCCGTCGATCTGGTATTCGTCCAGCCAATAGAGCGCGTTGTGCACGAAGAACGCGCGCACTTCGCCACTGCCTTCGCCGGCGAAACGGATCGCGTCACCCCATGGCGTGCTGTGCCGCGGGTCGAAGAACGTGCGGGCGTAGCCGTGCAGGTAATTGCCTTCCGGGCCGAAGTGGTTGTAGACGACGTCGAGGAACACCATCAGCCCGCGCGCGTGCGCCGCGTCGACCAGCTGCTTCAGCTCGTCGGGCGTGCCGTAGCAACGCGCCGGCGCGAACGGCAGCACGCCGTCGTAACCCCAGTTGTGCGCGCCCGGAAAATCGGCGATCGGCATCAGCTCGAGCGCGGTGATGCCCAGGTCGGCCAGGTCGTCGAGGCGATCGATCACCCCGAGGAACGTGCCGGCGGGCGTGAACGTCCCGACGTGCAATTCATAGATCACGGCCTCGTGCCAGGGACGGCCGCGCCAGCGTCCTTGCCGCCACGCATACGCGCGCGGGTCGACGATTGCGCTCGCGCCGTGCACGCCATCGGGATTGGCGCGCGACGCGGGGTCCGGCCGCGGTTGCCCGCCATCGCATCGGAATGCATATCGCGCGCCCGCGGCGACGGCGTCGACGCGCGCCTCGAACCAGCCGCCGGGCAACGCCGACAACCGATGCACGCCGCGATCGCCATTGTCGAGCTCGACATAGACTTGCGACGCCGTGGGCGCCCACAGCCGGAACCGCGTGGCGCGAGCTTGCAGCTCGGCGCCGAAGGGCATCGCGTGGGCGTGCCTCATCCGCGTGCGCGCCGGCGCTCGAGCAATGCCAGCGCTCGGCCGGCGATCGCGTAGCGCTCGGAGGGTTGCACGGTGCCATCGGCGAGAAGGCCGTCATCGCGGCTGGTATCGACGACCACATGCCAGCCGGGCGCATCGGCGTCGGGAATGCGGAAGTCGATGGTGTCGTGGTGCGCGTTGAAGATGATCAGGAAATCGTCGTCGTGCAGCGGGCCGCCGCGCGCGTCGACTTCATCGAGCGCGTCTCCCGCCAGGAACATGCCGAGGCATCGCGCAAAGTCGTGCTGCCATTCCCCGGGCGTCATTTCGGTGCCGTCGGGCTTCAGCCATGCGATGTCCGACGATCCGTTGCCCTGCAGCGCGCGGCCCTGGAAGAAATGCCTGCGCCGGAACACCGCGTGCTCGCGTCGCAGTTTCAGCATCCGCCGCGCGAACGCCAGCAGGTTCGAACGCGCTTCGTCGTACGTCCAGTCGACCCAGCTAAGCGGATTGTCCTGGCAGTAAGCGTTGTTGTTGCCCTGTTGCGTGCGGCCGATCTCGTCGCCAGCCACCATCATCGGCACGCCCTGCGACAGCAACAGCGTCGCTATCAGGTTGCGGGACTGGCGGGCGCGCAGCGCATTGATCGCCGGATCGTCGGTTGCGCCCTCGACCCCGCAGTTCCACGAGCGGTTGTCGTCGCTGCCGTCCTTGTTGTCCTCGAGATTCGCGAGGTTGTGCTTGGCATCGTACGACACGAGATCGCGCAGCGTGAAGCCATCGTGCGCGGTGATGAAGTTTATGCTGGCGTGCGGCTGGCGACCACTGCGACCGTAGAGATCCGACGATCCGGTGAGGCGAAGTGCGAAGTCGCCGATCAGCCCGTCGTCGCCCTTCCAGTAACTGCGCATCGTGTCGCGATACTTGTCGTTCCACTCGGCCCAGCCCGGTGGAAAATTGCCAACCTGGTATCCGCCCGCGCCAAGGTCCCACGGCTCGGCGATCAGCTTCACCTGGCTCAATACCGGGTCCTGCCGCAGCGTCTCGAAGAACGCGCCCAGCCGGTCGACGACGTGGAGCTCACGTGCGAGCGCCGAGGCGAGGTCGAAGCGGAAACCGTCGACGTGCATCTCGGTCACCCAATAGCGCAGTGAATCCATCATCAGCTGCAGCACCCGCGGCTGCTGCATGTTGAGCGTGTTGCCGGTACCGGTGAAATCCATGTAACCGCTCGGCGCATCAAGTGGCAGCTGGTAGTACGCCACGTTGTCGATGCCGCGGAAACACAGCGTCGGGCCGAGTTCATTGCCTTCGGCCGTATGGTTGTAGACGACGTCGAGGATCACTTCCAGCCCCGCCGAGTGGAGCGTCTTGACCATCGTCTTGAACTCGTTGACCTTGCCCGATGCCGAATAGGCCGCGTCAGGCGAAAAGAAGCCTATGCTGTTGTAGCCCCAGTAGTTGCTGAGTCCCTGCTGCACCAGCCTGCGGTCGTCGACGAAGGTGTGCACCGGCATCAGCTCGAGCGTGGTGACGCCGAGACGACGCAGGTAGTCGATGACCGGCGCGGTGGCCAGGCCCGCGTAGGTGCCGCGTAGTGCCGGCGGCACGTCGGGGTGCTGCATCGTGAAACCGCGCACGTGCATCTCGTAGATGACGGTGTCGTGCCAGGGTACGCGGGGCGGCCGGTCGCCACCCCATGTGAACGACGGCTCGATAACCTTGCACTTCGGCATCGCTGCCGCGCTGTCGCGCCGGTCGAACGACAAGTCGCCACGCTTGTGGCCTATCGTGTAGCCGAACAGCGCGTCGCTCCAGCGCAGCGATCCGACGATGTTGCGCGCGTACGGATCGAGCAGGAGCTTGTGGGGGTTGAAGCGCAACCCTTCCTCGGGACGGTAGGGCCCGTGCACGCGGTAGCCGTACAGGAGTCCCGGGCGCGCCTCCGGGAGATAGCAGTGCCACACCTGGTCGGTGCGTTCATTGAACGCGATCCGCTGCAATTCGCGGCGACCTGTCATGTCGAAAACGCACAGCTCGACACGTTCGGCACGCTCCGAGAACAGAGCAAAGTTGACGCCTTCGCCGTCCCAGGTTGCACCGCGCGGGTCCGGTCGCCCGGGCCATACCGCGGTGATGGGCTTCACAACTTTAAGATCCGATCGCCGCTCAACGTCCGTCTCCCCGGTTGAATGCCTGGCGGTCATCGCTGGTTGCACCGCTCAGCGCAGCGTCGGGCCTTCGCCCGGCGCACGTGCATCGTCGCCCGGCCGATGCGACCAGCGCTCCAGAACCTCGCCCGCGCGCTTGGCGCCTCCGATGCCGAATGCCAGCGCCAGCGCCAGTCCGATTGCCGCGACGATGATCAGGAACGTCTGGCGGATGATGTCGCCGAGACCGAGCTGCTCGAGCGCGATCAGCACGACGAACGCCATGATCGCATACAGCGCGACGTGTCCAAGCATCACCGCGTCCTCCATGTCGAGGCTCTGGCAATAGCTGGTCACGGCCGCGCCGACGAAATGGGCGAAGTAGGCGCCGAACGCGAGGATCAGCACCGCGACGATGATCTTCGGCACGAACAGCACGACACGCCCGACGAGCTGCGTCACGTAGGCCAGGTCGAGGGTGTTGAAGGCGACCATCACGCTCGCCAGCAGCACCAGCCAGAACACCAGCACACCGAGCAGCCCGACGGTGTCCATCTCTCCGCCGCCCTGCTGCAAAAAGCGGTCGATCCCGGCTTTTTCGGTGACGATGTTGAAGTTGATCGCGCGCAGCATGCGCACGCAGGCGAACCTGAGCGCCTTGGCGAGCAGCCAGCCGACGATGACAATCGCGATCGCCAGCATGACACGTGGCAGGAATTCTCCCACCTGGTGCAGCGATGCGCGAATCGGTTCAAGCATGATTTGCATTTCGTCGGTCATCGAAGCCTCCGTTCAGCAGCGGGTGTCGGGGTGGCGTGGCGGACGTGCGGGCGGCTCATCCGCTCCGCTGCAGCATTTCCAACAACCCCTGCAGCGGTATGTCGACCCAATCGGGACGGTTCGCGAGTTCGTAGGTGAGCTCGTACATCACCTTCTCGAGCAGGAACAGCGCCAGCAGGTTCTGCGCGGCGCCGCTCGCGACCAGGCCGCCTGCAATCGCGACAGCATCGTAGCTCGCGAGGTAGGCGGCGCGCGTTTCCGCCAGCCACGCCACGCCGCGCGCCCGGCGCCCCGCCTGCACGTCGGCCGCCTCACCGTCGATGCGGCGCAGTGCTGCGTACATCGCGTAGTCGAACGATCGCAACATGCCGGCGACGTCCTTCATCGGCGACTGCTTGTCGCGACGTTCGGTAAGCGTGCGCGCCGGTTCTCCCTCGAAGTCGGCGATCACGAAGTCGTTCTGCGTGACCAATACCTGCCCGAGGTGATAGTCGCCATGGATGCGCATGCGCGCACCACCGCCGCGCATCGCCGCCTGCGCGTCGATGTTTGCAAGAATCTGCGCACGCGCAGCCTGCACCGCCGCTGCTGCGTGGCGCGCGCGCTCCGGCAGCGACGGCTGTGCGCGCTGCAGTGCGTCGAGCGTGGACACCGCCTCGGCATGGGCGCGCCGCGCCCACGCGGTGACATCGGCAGCGGTGATCGGCACCGGCGCGAATGCCGGGTCGGCCGTGGCACGCGACAGCGCCACGTGCAGTTCTGCGGTGCGCGTGCCGAGCGCACCCATCAACGCCAGGTAGCCGCCGTGCGGGCTGCCGCCGGCGGGCGGGACCGCATCGGTCGCCACCATGTCCTCGAGGAAGCGCTCAAGGTAGTTCAAGGTCATCGTCCAGCCATCGCCCTGGTTTTCGACGAAGCCCTGCAGCAGCCCGAGCGTCGCCACCTGGCCATCATCGGCGAAGTAATCGATCGTGCCAGCAACCGGCACGCTGTTGGCAAAGCCGGCGACATCGGTCAGGTAGCGCCCGATCTCGGCTTCCGGATTCACTCCGGGTTGCAGCCGGCGATAGGCTTTCAGGAACAGCCGTTCGCCGAGCACCACCACCGTGTTGCTGCTCTGTGCGGCGAGCGGGGTGACCGCCAACGTGTCGATCGCATCACCGGCGAGCTGCGCGAACGCAGCCGTCGCCGAAAATCGCAGCCGACCCTTGCTGGTCTTCATTTCGGTGCCAGCGCGCATTGCTGCCACCACAGCCTGGCAGAACGCCTCATCGGCAAACACGTCCGCCATCACGCCGACCTTGGCCTGTTGACGCACCTTGGCGACGGTCGAGGGCAGCAGCGCGCGCAGGCGTTCGTCATCGGCCTCCCACGCCAACATCAACGGCAGGTTGTAGGTCTGCGGCTCGCCATGTTCGGTCTCGACGCTGGCGATCGCCATCAGCCACGCGCTGCCGCCCTGCCGCCACTCGACATAGTCGACCAGCGCGACGCGCTTGACGATGTTGCCCTTGCTCGCATACCAGCGGCTGCCGGCGACGAAGCCCGGCAGCACGTCGCGCTCGAGCTGGGCACGCCCTTTTTCGGCGAGCGCAATGCGCCACGGCACGACGCGCTCGCGAAACAGGCTCGCCCAGCCGTCAAACAGCACCACCACCGGCAGCTCGTCGCGCGCGAGACGCTCGTCGTGCCACTCGGGGATATCGGCGCCGGTGGCGAGCCGAAACCACAGAAAGCCGTGACCGGCGAGCGTCAGCAGGTACGGCAGGTCGCCGATCGGCGGGAACGGCGTGCGACCCATGAGCTCGACCGGCACGCGCCCCTTGAAGGGCGCGAGATCGAGCTCGACTGGTTGCGCAGTACGCGCGAGGTTGGCGACGCACAGCACGACCTCGTCCGCATATTCACGGATATACGCAAGGATCTTGCGGTTGCCGGGCTTGAGAAAGGTCAACGTGCCGCGTCCGAACGACAGGAAGCTCTTGCGCACCGCCAGCATGCGCCGCGTCCAGTGCAGCAGCGACGAAGGCTCGCGCAGCTGCGCCTCGACGTTCACCGATTCGTAGCCGTAGATCGGGTCCATGATCGGCTGCAGGTACAGGCGCTGCGGATCGGCGCGCGAAAAGCCACCATTGCGCTCGGGCCGCCACTGCATCGGTGTGCGCACGCCGTCGCGATCGCCGAGGTAGATGTTGTCGCCCATGCCGATCTCGTCACCGTAGTAGACGATCGGCGAGCCGGGCATCGACAGCAGCAGGCTGTTCATCAGCTTGATGCGGTTGATGTCGTTCTCGAGCAGTGGCGCCAGCCTGCGGCGAATGCCGATGTTGATGCGCGCGCGCGGGTCGGACGCGTACATCTGGTACATGTAGTCGCGCTCCTTGCTGGTGACCATTTCCAGCGTCAGCTCGTCGTGGTTGCGCAGGAAGATCGCCCACTGGCAGTTGGCGGGGATTTCCGGCGTCTGCTGCATGATCTCGGTGACGGGGTGGCGGTCCTCCTGCGCGATGGCCATGTACATCCGCGGCATCAGCGGAAAGTGATACGCCATCTGGCATTCGTCGCCGTCGCCGAAGTATTCGCGCACATCCTCGGGCCACTGGTTCGCCTCGGCCAGCAACAGCACGTTGGGATAGCTGGCGTCGACAAGCGCACGGAATTCCTTGAGCAGGACGTGGGTCTCGGGCAGGTTCTCGTTATTCGTGCCCTCGCGCTCGACGAGGTAGGGAATCGCGTCAAGACGAAACCCGTCGACGCCCATGTCGAGCCAGAAGCGCATCACGCGGAATATCGCCTTGCGCACCTGCGGATTGTCGAAATTGAGATCAGGCTGGTGACTGAAAAAGCGATGCCAGTAGAACGCCTGGGCGACGTCGTCCCACGCCCAGTTCGACTTCTCCGTATCGGTGAAGATGATCCGCGTGCCGCCGTATTTCTGCGGGTCGTCGCTCCAGACGTAAAAGTTGCGCTTGGGCGATCCCTTGGGCGCGCGCCGCGCGGCCTGGAACCACGGATGCTGATCCGACGTGTGGTTGACGATCAGCTCGGTGATGACGCGCAGTTCGCGGCGATGCGCCTCTCGCACGAAGTGCTGGAAGTCGGCGCGCGTGCCGTACGAAGGATTGACCTCGCGGTAGTCCGCGACGTCGTAGCCGTCATCGCGCAACGGCGACGGATAGAACGGCAACAGCCAGATGGTGTTGACGCCCAGGTCCTTGACGTAGTCGAGCTTGTCGGTGAGGCCGCGGAAATCGCCGATGCCGTCATCGTTGGAATCGGCGAATGCCTTGATGTGCAGCTGGTAGATGACCGCGTCCTTGTACCACTCGGCTTGGTCCCGGGCCAAAACCGCCACGGGCGGAGCAGCCTGCAAGATCGCGGGTTCGGCCATGCCACCGCCCTTCACAGAAAGTAGTCGAAGTCGTACTCGGTCCGCGCGCGGTACCGCAGCCTGAACACGTGCGCCGGCACGCGCGCGGGATCGAGCATCACGAAGTTCGTCGAACCCGACCACGCGTAGCGCGCGTCGCTCAACAGGTCGTGTGCCTGAAAACCGCGATCAGCGTCGATGCCCATCGCCGCGAGATCGAGATGAATCCATCCCGACTGCACGTTGTGCGGATCGAGATTGACGACCACCAGCACCACGTTGCCACTGCCCTCATCGACCTTCGTATAGGCGATCAGCTCGTCGTTGTCGACGTCGACGAACTTGAGGCTGTCGTTGGCGTGCAGCGCCGGGTTGTCGCGACGCGCAGCGTTCACCCGCTCGACCAGCGGGGCGAGACTGTCGGCGCGCTCGAGGTCCCATTGGCGGAGCTGGTATTTTTCCGAGTCGAGGTACTCCTCGCTGCCCGAATCGTGCGCCGCATGCTGCAGCAGTTCGAACGCGGGGCCATAGATGCCGTAGTTCGAAGACAGCGTCGCGGCCAACACCAGGCGCGCGGCGAATGTCGGTCTTCCGCCCGACTGCAGCGGCTCGGGCAGGATGTCTGGCGTGTTGGGCCAGCAGTTCGGTCGAAAATAATCACGACCGGGGCCGGCCGACAGTTCCGTGAAGTACTCAATCAGTTCGCGCTTGGTGTTGCGCCAGGTGAAGTACGTGTAAGACTGCGAGAACCCGAGCTTGGCGAGCCGATGCATCACCTTCGGACGCGTGAAGGCCTCGGCGAGGAACAACACGTCGGGGTGCTCGTGCTTGACGCGCGCGATCGCCCATTCCCAGAACGCGAAAGGCTTCGTGTGCGGATTGTCGACGCGAAAAATCTTCACGCCATGTCCGGTCCAGAACTCCAGCACGCTTTCGAGCTCGCTCCACAACGCCTGCCAGTCGGGCGAATCGAAGTCGAAGGGATAGATGTCCTGGTATTTCTTGGGCGGATTTTCGGCGTACTGCACGCTGCCATCGGCCCGATGCCTGAACCAGGACGGATGGCCGTTGACGTACGGGTGATCGGGCGCGCACTGGAAAGCGATGTCCAGCGCAAGTTCGAGGCCATGCGCATCGCAGGCCGCGACCAGCGCGTGAAAATCATCGAAACTGCCGAGCGCGCCAAGCAACGCCTTGTGCCCGCCCTCGCGCGAACCTATCGCCCATGGACTGCCAACGTCGTCGGTGGCCGCATGGGGTGCATTGTTGCGCCCCTTGCGGCGGTCGCGGCCGATCGGGTGTATCGGCGGGAGGTACAGCACGTCGAAGCCCATCCGTGCCACGTACGGCAGTCGCGCGATGCAGTCCCGCAGCGTGCCGTGCTGCCCGGGCACCGCCGATGCCGAGCGCGGGAACAGTTCGTACCAGGCGCTGTAGCGTGCGCGCGCGCGGTCGACCACCAGCGGATACTCGACCGTCGAGGTCGTGGGGAGGTTGCGGTCGGGATAGCGGTTGGCGACTTCCACCAGCGCGTCGCCCTCCACCAGCGCGCGCAGGTCGTCGATGTCGCCGGTTTCGAGCATCGCCTCCGACACGCGATGCAGTGCCTGACGGTCGACACCGTCGGCACGCGCTGCGGCTGCGGCAATGAGCTCCGCGCCCGTGTGCGCCGCCAGCAGCACGTCGCCGGTGTCGATCCGCCGCAGGAAATCATGGCGCCACGACAGGAACGCGTCGATCCACGCGACGATCGCAAAGGTATAGCGGCCCGGCGCATCCACCACGACCGACGCTCGCCAGCGATCGTTGCCGAGCGCCGTCATCGGGATCTCGTGCCAATCGGCTACATCCTCATGACGCCACCGCACGAGGCACATCAACGTCGCGTGCCCATCGGCGAAGCAGTCGGCCTCGATCGCCACCGCATCGCCGACGATGCGCTTGGCGGCAAAGCGTCCGTTGTCGACTGACGGCGTCACACTTTCAATCACCACGCGCGCGCGGCCATGGGCAGGATAGGGCTCGCGACCACGCTCGCGCTCGGACGGCGCGCGGTGCTCGGGCAACGGCGCGCCGCGCGCGCCTTGACGCATCGGTGGCTTGTCAACGTTCATCGGCATCGGGCCGCAGGTAGATCGCCGCAAGCGGAGGAAGGGTCAACGACACCGAGTGGTAGCGGCCGTGTGCCGCAACCGGTGCCGATGCCACACCGCCGAGGTTGCCGATACCGCTGCCGCCATAGCTTCGGGCGTCGCTGTTGAGACATTCCCGCCAGAATCCTGCAGTCGGCACGCCAACGACGTAATTGTCGCGCGGCACCGGGGTGAAATTGCAGACGACGAGCATCGGCGGGCCGGCGCGCGGCTTGCGCAGGAAGGCCAGCACGCTGCGGTCGCGATCGCTGCAGTCGACCCATTCGAATCCGTCCGACTCGAAGTCGAGCTGGTGCAGTGACGGCTCGCTGCGGTACAACGCGTTGAGGTCGGTCACCCAGCGCTGCACGCCGCTATGCTCGGCATAGCGGAGCACCCACCATTCGAGCGCACCCTCGTGCGTCCATTCGCGGCGTTGCCCGAACTCACCCCCCATGAACAGCAGCTTCTTGCCAGGATGGCCCCACATATAGCCGAACAGCAGGCGCAGGTTGGCGAACTGCTGCCAGGTGTCGCCGGGCATCTTGCCGAGCAGCGAGCCCTTGCCGTAGACGACTTCGTCGTGTGAAAGCGGCAGCACGAAATTTTCGAAAAACGCGTAGCAGATCGAGAATGTCAGCCGGTCCTGCTGGTACTTGCGATGAATGGGGGCCTGGGCAAAATAATCGAGCGTGTCATGCATCCAGCCCATGTTCCATTTCATGCCGAAGCCAAGTCCGCCGAGGTGCACGGGGCGCGACACCATCGGCCACGACGTGGATTCCTCGGCCATCACCTGGGTGTCCGGAAAATCGCGGTACACGGCCTGGTTGAGTTCGCGCAGGAACTCGATGGCGCCGAGATTTTCGCGGCCCCCGTGAATATTGGGCACCCATTCGCCGGCCTTGCGGCCGTAATCGAGGTAGAGCATCGACGCGACCGCGTCGACGCGCAGGCCATCGATATGGTAGCGGGCGAGCCAGGACAGCGCGCTCGACATGAGGAATGCGCGCACTTCGTGGCGATCGTAATTGAAAATCGCGCTGTTCCATTCGGGATGAAAGCCCTGGCGCGGATCAGCGTGCTCGTAGAGATGTGTGCCGTCGAACTTGGCGAGGCCGTGCGCATCGGCAGGAAAGTGCGAGGGCACCCAGTCGAGAATGACGCCGATGTCGTGCTGATGCAGCACGTCGACCAGATACATGAAATCCTCGGGAGTGCCGTAGCGTGCGGTCGGCGCGAAATAGCCGGTGGTCTGGTAGCCCCACGAGCCGTAGAACGGGTGCTCGGTGATGGGCATCAGCTCGACGTGGGTGAATCCGCGCTCCTGCGCGTATTGCGCGAGCGCCACGGCGATGCCGCGGTAGGTCGGCAGCGAGCCATCGTCGTCGCGCCGCCAGGAACCCAGGTGCACCTCGTAGATCGACATCGGCGCATCCAGCGCATTGCGCGCGTGCCGCGCGGCCATCCAGGCCGCGTCGCCCCATGTGTAGTCCAGGCGCCAGGCGCGCGACGCGGTCGACGGCGGCACCTCGGCGTACAACGCGAAAGGGTCGGCCTTTTCGTATACGTGCCTGCCGTCGGCGCCGACGATCCGGTACTTGTAAGGATCACCGCGACTCACGCCGCGGATCTCGCACTCCCAGACCCCCGAACCATCCCCGCGCGGCCGAAGCACGTCGACGTCGGGATTCCAGTCGTTGAACGACCCGATCAGCGTTACGCGCGATGCGTTGGGCGCCCACACACGGAACGTCGCGGCTGCGTCACCTAGTTCGCAGCCGAGCAACTCGTACAGCCGCGAATGGGTTCCTTCGCGCAACAGGTAGACATCCTGCTCACCCAGCAACGCATTCCTCCCGGATCAGCGCGTACCTCCTGAAAATGGAATCCGACCTCGCCCGAAGTAGGGACGCGTGTCCCAATGGGCCGCGAGGACGCAAGCACGCAATGTCATTGTCCGCCCTTTTTCAAATCCGTTGTTGGCAGCGTGACAATCTGCAGCACGCCGCGCGTTGCGAAAGACCTGCATAGCGAATGGTCGCCCGCATCCGGTGCGAGCCGCCGCCGACTTGCGCTAGCGTGGCGTATGCATATTCTGGCCGAGCATTTCCGGCGTCACCAGTGTGATGCCGCGTGGTGAGACGTGAAATCTCTTGCGGTCGTGGTGGGCATCGACGCCGATCTCGAGGCCCGGAGGAATGCGGCAGCCCTTGTCGATAACGGCGCGCTTCAATACCGCGCCGCGCCCGATGTCGACATTGGCCAACACCACCGAATCCTCGACCGTGCAGTAGCTGTGCACATGGACGTTGTTGAACAGCAGCGAGCGGCGAATTGTCGAGCCGCTGACGATGCATCCGCCCGACACCAGCGAATCGAGCGCGGCGCCGCGACGGGCGTCCTCGTCGAACACGAACTTCGCGGGCGGCCACTGTTCCTGCGCGGTCCAGATCGGCCATTCGACGTCGTAGAGGTCGAGCTCCGGCGTAACCTTGGTCAGCTCCATGTTCGCTTCCCAGTACGCGTCCACCGTGCCCACGTCGCGCCAGTACGCGACCGACGCATCGCCGCTGACAGTGCTGGTGCGCAGGTCGTGCGCGATCACGCGATCACCGCGCGCGATCGCGTGCGGGATGACATCCTTGCCGAAGTCGTGTGACGAATGGGGATCGGCGGCGTCATGCTCCAGCAGGTGATAAAGGTATTCGGCGCCGAACACGTAGATGCCCATGCTGCCCAGCGCCTGCTGTGGCGCGCCCGGCATCGGTTCGGGGTTGCTCGGCTTTTCGGCGAAGTTGATCACGCGATACTGGGCGTCGATCGCCATCACGCCGAACGACGATGCGTCGGCGATTGGCACCGCGACACAGCCGATGGTCAGATCGTTGTGCCCCGCGGCATGCTCGCTGAGCATCTTGCTGTAGTCCATCTTGTACACATGGTCGCCGGCAAGCACCAGCACGTAGCGCGGCCCGTGGCGTCGCAGCACGGCGAGATTCTGGTAGACGGCGTCGGCCGTGCCGCGATACCAGACAGGATCGAGCTGCTGCTGTGCCGGCAGGAGCTCGACGAATTCATTGAGACGGCCATCCAGAAACGACCAGCCGCGCTGCACGTGCCGGATCAGGCTCTGCGCCTTGTACTGCGTGCAGATGCCGATCCTGCGCACGCCGGAATTGACGCAATTCGACAGTGCGAAATCGATGATACGGAACTTACCGCCGAACGGCACTGCGGGCTTCGCGCGCCAGTCGGTGAGCGGACCGAGGCGCACACCGCGTCCACCTGCGAGGATCAGTGCCACGGTGGCGCGCGTCAACTGGTGCGCGCTCATCGCATCGACCCGCGACGGCGACGCGTCGCCCGTTGCGGCAGGTGGTCGATCGTGCGTATCGATGTTCTTCCCCCGGGTCTGCAGCGTGACGGTACCCGGCGAGAGTAATCCCTGCAGAAGCGGATCGCAACGTCGACCATGCACTGCTATGATCGCGCCGACGATTCGCATGGTGCGGATCAAGCTCGTCGCGACCGCCGAACATGCGTGTTCTATACGCCACCTCCGAATGCGCGCCCTGGATTAAAACCGGCGGACTCGGCGATGTCGCCGCTGCGTTGCCCGCGGCATTGCATGCACAGGGCGTCGACGCGCGCGTGCTGATGCCCGCCTATCGCAACGTGCTCGGGGCTGCCAACGCGACACGCGAGATCGCCACGCTCGCCCTTTCGCCGCCGTGGCCGGCGGCACGACTGCGGGCCGCGACGCTGCCGAGCGGCGTTGCCGCGTTCTTGATCGAGTGCCCCTCGCTGTTCGATCGCGAGGGCGGTCCCTACCAGGACGCCCACGATTCCGACTACGGCGACAACGATCTGCGGTTCGCATTCCTGAGCCGTGTTGCCGCGTGGCTGTCGATGGCAGGTTCTCCGCTCGTGTGGCGGCCCGACGTCCTGCATTGCAACGACTGGCAGACCGGCCTCGCCCCCGCCTACCTGGCGGCGGCTGACGTCGCGCGCGCGGCTACGGTGATGACCATTCACAACCTCGCGTTCCAGGGATCATTCGCCGGCAACCGCTGCACGGCACTCGGCCTGCCCTCCGAATTCTTCGCGATCGACGGGGTCGAGTTTTATGGCCAGACGTCGTTCCTCAAAGCGGGCGTCGTTTACGCGGACGCACTGTCGACCGTCAGCCCCACGTACGCGCGCGAGATCCAGCGTCCGACGCTGGGCTTCGGTTTCGAAGGCCTGCTCGCGCAACGCGCCGATGTGCTGACCGGCATCCTCAACGGCATCGACCTCGACATCTGGAACCCTGCAAGCGACCCGTCGATCGCGGTCCGATACGACACCGACACGCTTTCACGCAAGGCCGGCAACAAGGCCGCGTTGCAGCGCGCGCTCGGACTCGAGCCGATACCTGATGCCGTGTTGCTCGGCGTCGTCAGCCGGCTGACATGGCAAAAGGGCGCCGACCTGCTGGCGGAACTGGTGCCGCGCCTCGCCGATACGCACGCGCAATTTGCGATCGTCGGGCGCGGCTCGGCCGAGGTCGAGGCACGGCTGGCGGCGCTGGCGCGCGCCACGCCGTCGCGCGTCAGCGTCGCGCTGCGATTCGACGAGGCGCTCGCCCACCTCGTCGAGGCCGGCGCCGATGCGTTCCTGATGCCGTCACGTTACGAGCCTTGCGGACTCAACCAGATGTACAGCCAGCGCTACGGCACGCCACCGGTCGCACGCGCCACCGGTGGTCTCGTCGACTCGATCACCGACGCGACGCCGCAGGCATTGGCACGTGGCGCCGCGAGCGGATTCCTGTTCGGCGATGCCACGCTCGATGCTTTCGAAGCCGCGGTGCGGAGGATGCTCGGCGCCCACGCACAACCCACGACCTGGAACTCGATCCAACGTGCGGCGATGGCACGCGATTTTGGCTGGGAGAAAAGCGCCGCCGACCACGTGCGCATGTACGAGCGCGCCATCGACCGACGTCAGTCCGGCTGACCGATCGCTCGTCGTCAGGCCCAGCGCATCAGGCCGAGCTCGAACGGGTGCGCGAGGTTGGTGTGCGCAGGATAGACGCGAATCCTGTATTCCAGCCGCCCGCAAAGCTCTGGCGCAAAATCGATCGCGTAGCGATATTCGCTGCTGTCGCCAATGCGCCCCTTATGCGCCAACGGGTACCGGTGATGCTCGCCGTGCCCGGTCTCGCGCGCGCTGCGAGCCATCTGCAATTCGACGATCACGTCGCCGGGATCGAGGCCGTTGAGCGTGACGGCGACGTCGATCGCCACGTTGGCGCCATAGGTGACATGCGTGACCGGCGCGTCGATGCGCCTCAGCCTCACGCCACTCCATGCGGCGCGCACGCGCGTCTTCCACGCGGCAAGCGCAGTCGCCGCCGCGAAACCATCTTGCGCCAGGTGACGACCCTGCTTGGACGCAGGACGGTAGAACTTGGCCGCATATTCGTTGACCATCCTCGACGCATTGAAGCGCGGCAGGATCGACGCCATCGACGCGCGCGCCATGTTGATCCATTCGCGCGAGTAGCCGTGCGGGCCCCGGGTGTAATACAGCGGCACCACGTGGTCCTGCAGGATTTCGTAGAGCGTGCGCGCATCCTCGCGGTCGCGCCGCGCTTCATCGGCCATCGCCGACGACGACTTGATCGCCCACCCATTGCCGCGGCGATATCCTTCGCCCCACCATCCGTCGAGCACCGACAGGTTGATCACGCCGTTCATCGCGGCCTTCATCCCCGACGTACCCGACGCCTCGAGCGGATAGATCGGATTATTGAGCCAGACGTCGACGCCGCCGACGAGCTGGCGTGCAAGCTGCAGGTCGTAGCCTTCGACCAGCAGGACATGGCCCTCGAACTCGGGCATCTGCGCGACGCGGGCGATCTTGCGCATCACATCCTGCCCGGGGATGTCCGCCGGATGCGCACGACCGGCAAATATGAAGACCACCGGACGCTGCACATCGGCGACGATCGAGCGCAAGCGGTCGAGGTCCTGGAAGAGCAAGGCGGCGCGCTTGTAGGTCGCGAAGCGGCGTCCAAAGCCGATCGTCAACACGTTCGGGTTCTCGGCATCGGCTAAACGCAGCATCCGGTCGAGGTGTGTCTCGCTGCCCTGGCTGCGCTGATGCTGGGTTTTCACGCGCTGGCGCACCAGTTCGAGCATCCGCGTCTTCAGGTATTGATGCGTTGACCAGAAGATGTGATCGGGAACGCGATCGATGTCGTCCCAGGCCTCGACGTGCCGCAAGCGGCGGACCCAATCGTGGCCGAGAAATCGTTCCAGCACTTCATACCATTCGGGCGCGAGGAACGTCGGCACGTGCACGCCATTGGTGACGTGGTCGATGGGATTTTCGTGCGCGGGGATTTCCGGCCAGAGGCCGCGCAGCATCTGCGACGAGACGCCGCCATGGATCCGCGATACGCCGTTGTGGCGCCGCGACCCGCGCACCGCAAGCGCCGTCATGTTGAACGAGTCGCCGTCCGACGTACGGCCTAGTGCGAGCAACGTCTCCATGTCGGTGCGCGCGGTCGCGCAATACCCGGTGAAGTAGTCGGCGATCATCGACGCGTCGAAGTGATCGTGCCCGGCAGCAACCGCCGTGTGCGTGGTGAACACATTGGTGGCAGCGACCAGCTCGAGCGCGGCGGCGAAGTCGAGGCCGGACTCGACGCACAGGCGCGCGCGTTCGAGCACCAGGAATGCCGCGTGCCCCTCGTTCATGTGCCATGCCGTGGGAACGATGCCGAGCACACCGAGCGCGCGCACGCCGCCGATGCCGAGCACGATCTCCTGCTCGATGCGCGTGACGCGGTCACCACCATAAAGGCGATAGGTGATGATGCGATCGCGGTCGCTGTTTTGTGGAACGTCGGTGTCGAGCAGGTACAAACTCACACGTCCGACACGCGCGCTCCAGATGCGCACCGACACGTCGCGCCCCGGCAACCCCACGCTGACACGCACCTCGTCGCCCTGCGCGTCGACGACAAGCTCGAGCGGAAGGTTGTAGAAATCCGAATCGGCATAGGTGACGTGCTGGTTGCCGGCGTCGTCGAGCGCCTGCGCGAAATAGCCCTGCCGGTACAGCAGGCCCACGGCAACCAGTGGCAGGCGCAAGTCGCTCGCAGCCTTGCAATGATCGCCGGCGAGAATTCCGAGTCCGCCCGAATAGATCGGCAGGCTTTCGTGGAATCCGAATTCGGCGCAGAAATACGCGATGAGGTCACGTTCCTGCGCGGCCGCGGCGGCGTCGCTGTCACGACGCGCCGGAGCGTCGTTGTACGAATCGTAGGCCGACAGCACCCGATGAAAGCTCGCGAGGAACGACGGGTCTTCGCTGGCTGCGTCGAGTCGCCGCTGGTCGACGCGCTTGAGGAATGCCTTGGGATTGTGACCCACGGCGTCCCACAGTCCCGGGTGCAGGCGCTCGAACAATTCCCGCGTGGGGCGGTCCCAGCTGTACCAGAGGTTGCTCGCGAGATCCTGGAGGCGCGCGAGCCGCGGCGGAATGATCGGACTGACTTCGATGACGAACGGAGTACCGGGTGCGTCCATGATGATGAGGGATAAGCGCGCGATCGCGCTCGGAACACCATTCTTGCATGTTCCGCTAAGCGCCGCGAGTGCGATCAGCGACGGCGGCCGTTCACCTTGCCGCGCGCGCGGTCATGCACCATTATTGTTCGCAATGAGATCCCGCGGACTGCCGGCGGAGTGCCAGCGCAGGTCGAAACTTGTGGAGTTGTCCTCGCCGCGGAGGTCGCCATGCTGCGTGCCGGTACGCGAGCGCTGGGCATCGAATGCGCGCAGCACCCCGTCGGCAGGCGCCAAGCGATCGCGCATCAGGCAGATGTCGGTGCGATTGCCCCCAACGTAGAAGCGCTTTATCGCGGTGCGCACGCGTCGTTCATGCGTAGCGGCCGCCCGCCCGCTGCCAGCGCCATGCATCCGCGCAGATCGCATCGAGATCGCGTGTGGCATGCCAGCCCAGCATCTGTTCGGCACGCCCGATGTCGGCGTAGACGCAGGCGACGTCGCCAGGGCGACGCGGCATGAACTTCTTGGCGATCGTGCGGCCGCAGGCCCGCTCGAATGCCGCGACGACTTCGAGCACCGAGTGGCCGCTGCCCACGCCGAGATTGAGCGTCATCGCGCCCTCGCGGCGGGCGAGCACGTCCAGCGCGGCGAGATGTCCCTGCGCGAGGTCGTCGATGTGTATGTAGTCGCGCACGCCACTGCCGTCGGGAGTCGGCCAGTCGCTGCCGAAGATCGACAGCTCGGCGAATTCGCCGGAGGCGATTCGGCACAGCAGCGGTACGAGGTTGTTGGGCCTGCCGCGCGGCGCCTCGCCGATCTGCGCCGAGGGATGCGCGCCGGCGGGATTGAAGTAGCGCAGGATGGCGACATGCCAGTTCGGGTTGGCGCGCGCCAGGTCGCGCAGGAACTCCTCGACATCGCGCTTGGTGCGCCCATAGACGCTCTGCGGGCGCAGCGGCGCGCTCTCGCCGACCGGCAGCACGTCGGGCTGCCCGTACACGGTGGCCGAGCTCGAGTACACGATCGTGCCCACGCCTGCTTCGCCCATCACTTCGGCGAGCGCGAACGTGCCGCCGACGTTGACGTCGTAGTAGGCGAGCGGCCGCGTCTCGCCCTCACCCACCGACTTGAGCCCCGCGCAGTGGATGACCGCGTTGATCGGATGCTGGCGAAACGTCGCACGCAGCGCGTCGATGTCACGGACGTCGGCTTCGACGGACGCGATGGGTCGGCCGGCCATCGCCGACAGGCGCGCGATGACTTCGCGGTCGCTGTTGGAGTAGTCGTCGAGCACCACCGGCTCGCGGCCCGCCGCGGCGAGTGCTGCGACGATGTGCGAGCCGACGTAGCCCGCGCCGCCAGTGACGAGGACAGTGTTGGTCATCGGCCGATGCTACCGCATGCAGCACGCGCACAACAAAAAGCCGGGACGAATCCCGGCTTTTGCGCGGCCGATCCGGTCGATGCTACGAGGACGCGCCTGCCTTCTTGCCCTGCGACTTGCCGTCGAGCTTCGCGGTCGCCTTCTTGGAGTCCGGACCCTTGACCTTGGCCTTGGCGGCCGCGGTTTTCTCGGTAGCGGCTGCCTTCGCGTCCTTCTTCGCCGTCGTCTTCGCCTCTTCGCTGGCCTCGGCGTCCACTTCGACCGGCGCCGCCTTGTCGACGAGCTCGATCAGCGCCATCGGCGCGGCGTCGCCCTGGCGGAATCCATACTTCAGGATCCGCGTGTAGCCGCCCGGGCGCGCATTGAACCGCGGACCCAGGTCGTTGAAGAGCTTGGTGACCATGTCACGGTCGCGCAGTCGGTCGAACGCGAGTCGCCGGTTGGCGAGCGTCGGCGTCTTGGCCAGCGTGATCATCGGCTCGGCGACGCGGCGCAGTTCCTTCGCCTTCGGCAGCGTCGTCTTGATCGCCTCGTGCAGGAACAGCGAGTTCATCATGTTGCGCAGCATCGCCAGGCGATGGCTGCTGGTGCGGTTGAGCTTTCGAAGCCCGTGACGGTGACGCATGATTCCGACCTTTCGCTAGGTGGCGCCGTTTTGCACGGCGCTCGTTCTTGCTCTTTGCTTGTTCCGATGTTCGGCGCGCGTGTTACGGACGATCCAGTCCCGCCGGCGGCCAGTTTTCGAGCTTCATGCCGAGCGACAATCCGCGCGACGCGAGCACTTCCTTGATTTCGTTGAGCGACTTGCGGCCGAGGTTCGGCGTCTTCAACAACTCCGTCTCGGTGCGCTGGATCAGGTCGCCGATGTAATAGATGTTCTCCGCCTTGAGGCAGTTGGCCGAGCGCACGGTGA
>JBDTWY010000029.1:0-36508 GCA_040006455.1 Betaproteobacteria bacterium
CAGTCGCAGCCGTCGCGCTGCGGCGTGCAGGATGCGCTCGCCCAGGCCATCGGTCAGATTGCCGGCGCGCCGGTGGCGGTGACCGGCGCGGGTCGCACCGATGCCGGCGTGCACGCGACGTCACAGGTCGTGCATTTCGATGCGCCGGTGGCGCGTCCCGAATCGGCGTGGGTGCGCGGCGTCAACGCGCTGCTGCCGCGCGCGGCCGCGGTGTTGTGGGCGGCGCCCGTGCAAGCCGATTTCCACGCACGCTACGCTGCCGAAACGCGCCATTACAGCTACCTGCTGCAGAACCGCGCGCAGCGCGTCGCGCTCGATGCCGGCCGCGTCGGCTGGTACCATCGGCCGCTCGACCTGGCGGCGATGCGCGAAGCCGCGGCGGCGCTAGCGGGCACGCACGACTTTTCCGCGTTCCGCGCCGCCGGATGCCAGGCGAAGACACCGGTCCGCAACGTTCGGCGATGCGACGTTGCGCAAGACGGCAGCCTCATCCGCATCGATTGCGCAGCCGACGGATTCCTCCATCACATGATTCGCAACATCGTGGGTGCGCTCATCGCCATCGGCAACGGAGGCAAGCCGGCGTCGTGGATGGTGGAGCTGCTGGCGTCACGCGATCGCACGCAGGGCGCGGCGACATTCGCCGCCGATGGCCTCTATTTCACCGGCGCCGATTACGCGCCGCACTTCGCGCTGCCGCCGACACGACGTGACGTGACGGTGATCACGGCGGCGCGATGACGCGCGTCAAGATCTGCGGGATCACGCGTGTCGACGATGCGCTCGCGGCCGCGCGCGCGGGTGCCGACGCGATCGGCGTCATCTTCTGGCCAGGCACGCCGCGGCGCGTCGATTTCGAGCTCGCGCAGGCGATCGTCGCCGTGCTGCCGCCGATGATCGACGTCGTCGGCCTGTTCGTCGACCCGACGCCCGCCGACGTGCAGGCGGCGCTCGCCGCGGTGCCGCTCGACCTCCTGCAATTCCACGGTGACGAGGCGCCGGGGCTCTGCCGCGCGTTCGGCAAGCGCTACCTGAAGGCGATCGCCGCGAGGGAGGGCGCCGATTTGATAAAATGCGCGACCCATTACGACGACGCGGCAGCGTGGATCTTCGACGCGCACGTTCCCGGCGATTTGCCGGGCGGAACGGGGCAGCGCTTCGACTGGGCGCGACTGCCGCGCAACACCGCGCGCCCGCTGATCCTGTCGGGGGGCCTGGACGCGGCCAATGTCGCGCAGGCGATCGCCGAGCTGCGGCCGTACGCCGTCGACGTGTCCTCGGGCGTCGAGGCGCGCGACGTCGATGGAAAGCCGCGTCGCGGCCTCAAGGATCCGGCGCGGATCGATGCATTCACCAGGGCGGTGCGCCATGCAGATGACTGATCTCGAGACCGGGCTTCGCTACGACCTTCCCGACGCCAGCGGCCACTTTGGCCGGTACGGCGGCATGTTCGTCGCCGAGACGCTGATGCGCGCGCTCGCGGAATTGCAGGAGAGCTACGCGCGCTATCGCGACGATCCTGCGTTCGTCGCCGAATTCGCCGACGAGCTCGAGCATTACGTCGGCCGGCCGTCGCCGGTCTATCACGCGAAGCGCTGGTCGTCGATGCTGGGCGGCGCGCAGATCTGGCTGAAGCGCGAGGACTTGAACCACACCGGCGCGCACAAGATCAACAACTGCATGGGCCAGGCGCTGCTCGCGAAGCGCCTTGGCAAGCAGCGCGTGATCGCCGAGACCGGCGCCGGCCAGCATGGCGTCGCCACCGCCACCGTCGCCGCGCGCTTCGGCATGGAGTGCGTGGTCTACATGGGCTCGGAGGACATCGAGCGCCAGTCGCAGAACGTGTTCCGGATGAAGCTTCTGGGCGCGAGCGTCGTGCCGGTCGATTCGGGATCGAAGACGCTCAAGGATGCGCTCAACGAGGCGATGCGCGACTGGGTCACGCACGTCGATTCGACGTTCTACATCATCGGCACCGTCGCCGGACCTCATCCCTACCCGATGATGGTGCGCGATTTCCAGAGCGTCATCGGCCGCGAGTGCCTGACGCAGATGCCGAAGTCCGCCGGGCGCGATCCCGATATCGTCATCGCCTGCGTCGGCGGCGGCAGCAATGCGATGGGCATCTTCCATCCGTACATCGACCGGCCGCAGGTGCAGCTCGTCGGTGTCGAAGCGGCCGGCGAAGGCATCGACACCGGCCGCCATTCGGCGTCGCTCACCGCGGGCCGCCCGGGCGTGCTGCACGGCAATCGCACCTACCTGCTGCAGGATGCCGACGGCCAGATCATGGCCACGCATTCGATCTCGGCGGGACTCGACTACCCGGGCGTCGGCCCGGAGCACGCGTGGCTCAAGGACAATGGCCGTGCGCAGTACGTCAGCGTCACCGACACCGAGGCGCTGGCGGCGTTCCACGATTGCTGCCGCATCGAGGGGATCATTCCGGCGCTCGAATCGGCGCATGCGTTGGCACATGCCACGCGGCTCGCGCCGACGCTTGCGCGCGACCGCATCCTGCTGGTGTGCCTGTCCGGCCGCGGCGACAAGGACATGAACACCGTCGCCGAGCAGAGCGGTCTCGACTTCGCGCGCCGGCCGCACGCGTAATGGCCACGTCCAATCGCATCGACCGACGACTCGCTGCACTGATGCGCGAGGGACGCACCGCGCTCATCCCCTACGTCACGACCGGCGATCCCACGCTCGCGCATACGCTGCCGCTGATGCACGCGCTGGTGGCTGCGGGCGCCGACGTCATCGAGCTGGGCGTGCCGTTTTCCGATCCGATGGCCGACGGGCCTGTGATCCAGCGCGCCTCCGAGCGCGCGCTGGCGCAGCACGTCGGCCTCGCCGACGTGCTCGATGTCGCGCGGCAGTTTCGCGCCACCGATGCGACGACGCCGGTCGTGCTGATGGGCTACCTCAACCCGCTGGAAGCGATGGGCGCGCGCGCGTTCGTCGCGCGCGCTTCGTCGAGCGGCGTCGACGGCGTGATCCTCGTCGACTGTCCGCCCGAGGAAATGGGTGCGCTCGACGGCCTGTTGCGCGACGCCGACATCGCCCCGATCTTCCTGATCGCGCCCACGACACCCGAGTCGCGGATCGCGGCAATCGCGCGCATCGCCCGCGGCTATGCGTACTACGTGTCGCTGAAGGGTGTCACCGGCGCGGCGAACCTCGACGCCGGCGATGTCGCGAAGCACCTGGCGGCGATACGCCGCCACCTGCGCATTCCGCTCGGCGTCGGCTTCGGCATCCGTGACGCCGCGAGCGCGCAGGCGGTGGCCGCGCACGCCGACGCCGTCGTCATCGGCACGCGGCTGATCCAGGAAATCGAGAACGGCGCGCCCGATGGTGCGATCGCACGCGCGGCCGCGTGGCTCGCGACGATCCGCCGCGCGCTCGACGCCGTGCACAAGAGCGCCGCATAGCGATGGTGGGCGCAGAGGGAAGCCGACGATGAGCTGGCTGCAGAAACTGTTACCGCCGCGCATCAAGAGCTCGCCGGGGACGCGCAAGCAGGCGATGCCCGAGGGGCTGTGGGTCAAGTGCCCGGCGTGCGAGGCGACGCTCTATCGCACCGACCTCGAGAAGAACCTGTTCGTCTGCCCGAAGTGCAACTACCACACGCGCATCCGCGCGCGCGAGCGGCTCGACATGCTGCTCGACGCCGACGGCCGCTTCGAGATCGGCTCGGAAGTCGTGCCGATCGACAGCCTCAAGTTCAAGGACCAGAAGAAATATCCGGAGCGGCTCGCCGCGGCGCTGGAGGAGACCGGCGAGACCGACGCGCTGGTGGTGATGCAGGGCAGCATCGACAGCCTGCCGCTCGTCATCGCCGCGTTCGAGTTCGAGTTCATGGGCGGGTCGATGGGGTCGGTCGTGGGCGAGCGCTTCGTGCGTGGCGTGCGCGTCGCCTACGAGAATCGCGTGCCGTTCATCAGCATCGCCGCGTCGGGCGGCGCGCGGATGCAGGAAGGCGTCAGCTCGCTGTTCCAGATGGCGAAGACGACCGCCGTGCTGCAGGAATTGACACGTGCGCAGCTCCCTTACATTTCGATCCTCACCGACCCGACGATGGGCGGCGTGTCGGCGTCGTTCGCGTTCGTCGCCGATATCGTCATCGCCGAGCCCGGCGCGCTGATCGGCTTCGCCGGGCCGCGCGTCATCGAGCAGACGGTGCGCGAAAAATTGCCCGAGGGCTTCCAGCGCGCCGAATTCCTGCGCGACAAGGGCGCCATCGACATGATCGTCGACCGGCGCGAGCTTCGCGCCGAGCTCGCGCGCACGCTCGCGCTCCTGATGCGGCGAGCGGCGCCGGCCGCCTGACATGTCGCTGTCGGCCTCCTTGCCCGATTCGTTGCAGGGTTGGCTCGCGTATCTTGAAACGCTGCACCCGCAGACGATCGCGCTGGGACTCGAGCGGGTCGAGGAGGTCTTCACGCGCCTCGGCGTCGTCTTCGAGTGTCCGGTCGTCACTGTCGCAGGCACCAACGGCAAGGGATCGACCTGCGCGATGCTGGCGTCGGTCCTCGGCTGCGCCGGCTACCGCACCGGCCTCTACACGTCGCCGCACCTGCTCCGCTACAACGAGCGCGTGCAGGTCGACGGCGTTGCTGCCACCGACGACGCGCTGTGCGCGAGCTTCGCCGCGGTCGAGCGCGTGCGCGGTGAAACCCCGCTCACGTATTTCGAGTTCGCCACGCTTGCGGCACTGGAGCATTTTGCGCAAAGCGGCCTCGAGGCGCTGATCCTCGAGGTGGGCCTCGGTGGCCGGCTCGACGCCGTCAACGTCATCGATGCCGACGTCGCCGTGCTGACCAGCGTGGGCATCGACCACGTCGACTATCTCGGCGCGACGCGCGACGCGATCGGCTTCGAGAAGTCGGGAATCTTCCGCCCGGGGCGCGTCGCGGTGATCGGCGAGCGCGACATTCCGACCAGCGTCAACGTGCGCGCCGAAGCGGCGGGCGTGCACCTAGTGCGCATCGGCCGCGAGTACGACTACACCGACGAGCGCGCGCAGTGGCGCTATCGCGGCCCCGCGGGCAGTCGCTACGGATTGCCGGTGCCGGCGTTGCGCGGCACGTTCCAGCTCGGCAACGCCGCTACCGCGCTGGCCGTCATCGACGTGCTGCGCGACCGGTTGCCGGTGTCGTCGGGCGCCGTGCGCGACGGCCTGGTGCGCGTCGAATGGCCCGGCCGTTTCCAGGTGCTGCCCGGCCGGCCGGTGACCGTGCTCGACGTCGCGCACAATCCGCAGGCGGCGGCGACGCTGTCGGGCGCGCTCGGCGAAATGGGATTTCATCCGCGCACCTACGCGGTGTTCGCCGCACTCGCCGACAAGGACATCGACGGCATCGTGCAGTCGCTGGCGGCGCGCATCGATCGCTGGTTCATCGGCGCGCTGCACGGACCGCGCGGGTTGTCGGCGGAGTCGCTGCGCGAACGCATGCTGCACGCCGGGATCGACGCGGACGCGATCGATGCGAGCGACGACGTCGGTCGCGCCTTCGACAAGGCGCGAGAAACGGCGACCGAGGCTGATAGAATCGTCGTCTTCGGCTCATTCGTCACCGTCGCGGCCGCCATCGCCGCGGGTGCCGCGAGTCCCCAAGCCTGACCGACATGCGCGCAGCAGCCGATGCCAATCTCGACGAGTTGAAAAAAAAGGCGCGGCGACGCCTGGTGGGCGCCATCGTCCTCGCACTCGCCGCCGCGGTGTTCGTGCCGATGCTGCTGGAAAGCGACGAGCGCCCGCTCGGCGACGATGTCTCGGTGCGCATTCCGCCGGTTGACCAGGGCAGGTTCGTCAATCGCCTCAATTCGCCGCAGCCCGCGTCGGGGAGCAAGACGCCCGCGACCTCCACGCCGCCGAAATCGGCGGCGCCGCTGCCCCGCTCCGATGCGACGCCGGCCAGCGCGGACGACGCGGTCGCCGGCAACAAGGACAGTTCACCTGCATCTGCGTCGCCACCGGCGGTTGCGTCACTACCCGCAGTTGCGTCGCCACCGGCGGCCGCGTCATCGCCACTGCCTGCGATGGGCAACGGCAACGACAATGCCGCCGCGGCCAAGTCGACGAGCGACGGCGACGCGCGCGCGACGAAGAGCGCGACGCCAGCACCCAAGCCGGACGCGACACCGCAATCCGCGTCGGCGGCGAGCGCCGACACCAAGACCTCGAATGCAGCACCCGCGACCGCCAGGGCCACCGTGGCCAGCGCGCCGGCGGCAAAATCCGCTCACGGCGGCTTCGTCGTGCAACTCGCGGCGTTTGCCGACGACAAGGGCGCCAACGCGCTTGCCAATCGGCTGAAGCGCAGCGGCCATCCCGCATTCACCGAGCCGGTGTCGACATCGCGCGGTACGCTGTGGCGCGTGCGCGTCGGGCCGTACTCGTCGCGCGACGAAGCCAGCGCCGCGCGCGACAAGCTGAAGCGCGAAGGCCAGAGCGGCATCGTCGCCGCGCGCGCGTCATGACCGGCTTCGACCTGTTGCTCGTCGCCGTCATCATCGCCTCCGCGCTTCTCGCGCTCATCCACGGCATCATCAAGGAGATCTTTTCGCTCGCCGCCTGGATCGTCGGGCTCGGCGCGGCGATCCTGCTGGCAGGGCGGGTGGGAAGCTGGTTCCCGGCCGACATGCTGGGATCGCCCCATTTGCGCTACGTGGTGGCATTCCTGCTGATCCTGGTGGCGATGCTGGTGCTGGGCGCGCTGCTCGGCTCGCTCTTGAAATCGGGCGCAAAGGCCATAGGTCTGGGAATGCTGGACCGCTTGCTGGGCGGCCTCTTCGGCGTGCTGCGCGGCGTGCTGGTGGCAATGATCGTCGTGCTGGTGTTCGCGTCGACGGCGATGGCAAAGGAGCCGTGGTTCGCGCGCTCGTCGCTGGTGCCGCAACTGTTGCGCGGCGCCGCACTGGTGCGCCAGTCGTTGCCGCCCGCGTGGGCTGATTTCCTGGGCGGAACGCTTCATTCGCAGGCTCCGGCGGTGGTGCCTGGCGCGCCGGAACAACGAATCTAGGAACCGTCATGTGTGGAATCGTCGGCATCGTATCGCACGGTCCGGTCAACCAGCTCCTCTATGACGGGCTGCTGTTGCTGCAGCACCGCGGCCAGGACGCGGCGGGGATCGCCACCAGCGAAGGCCCCGTGTTCCACATGTACAAGGGTCCGGGCTACGTGCGCGACGTGTTCCGCACGCGCAACATGCGCGAGCTCAAGGGCAGCGCAGGCATCGCGCACTGCCGCTATCCGACCGCGGGCAGCGCGTTTTCCGAGCTCGAGTCGCAGCCGTTCTACGTCAACTCGCCGTTCGGCGTGACGCTCGCGCACAACGGCAACCTCACCAACAGCGACGCGTTGAAGCGCGAGTTGTTCCAGCTCGACTTCCGCCACGTCAACACCAACAGCGACAGCGAGGTGCTGCTCAACGTGCTCGCGCTCGAGCTCGAGCGCGCCGCGCAGCATCATCGCCTCAACCCCGACGCGATCTTTCGCGCGGTTGCGGGCGTGCACAAGCGCTGCCGCGGCGCGTACGCGATCGTGGCGATGATCGCGGGCTACGGGCTGCTGGCATTCCGCGATCCCAATGGCATCCGCCCGCTGATCCTCGGGCGCAACGAGACGCTGGCCGGAACGGAGTGGATGGCCGCCAGCGAATCGGTGGCGGTCGACTCGCTGGGCTTCGAGGTCGTCCGCGACGTGGCGCCGGGCGAGGCGATCTTTGTCGACTATGCCGGCGAGTTCCACGCGCGCCAGTGCGCCGACAATCCGCAGCTCGTGCCGTGCATCTTCGAGTACGTCTACCTCGCGCGACCCGACAGCGTCATCGACGGCACGTCGGTGTACGAGGCGCGCCTCAACATGGGAGCCGGGCTCGCCGACAAGATTCGCGGCATTCCGCAGGCGCGGGACATCGACGTCGTCATCCCGATTCCCGATTCGAGCCGGCCGTCCGCGCTCGAGCTCGCTAACTGCCTCGGCCTCACGTACCGCGAAGGCTTCGTCAAGAACCGCTACATCGGCCGCACGTTCATCATGCCGGGGCAGGCGATGCGCCAGAAGAGCGTGCGCCAGAAGCTCAATCCGATCGGCATGGAGTTCAAGGACAAGGTCGTGCTGCTCGTCGACGACTCGATCGTGCGCGGCACGACGTCTCGCGAGATCGTCAACATGGCGCGCGAAGCCGGCGCGCGCAAGGTCTACTTCGCGTCGGCGGCGCCGCCGGTGCGCTACGCCAACGTCTACGGCATCGACATGCCGACGCCCAGCGAGCTCGTCGCCACCGGCCGCACCGAGGCCGAGATCGCCACCGAGATCGGTGCCGACCTGCTGGTCTACCAGGACCTCGAGGCGCTGAAGAACGCCGTGCGCAAGACCAATCCGCAATTGACGCGCTTCGACGCCTCCTGCTTCGACGGCATCTACGTCGCCGGCGACATCACGCCGGAATACCTGGCGCACGTCGCCGGCGAGCGCGACGAAGCGCGCGGCCAGCCTGAGAGCGAGGACGACGAGCCGCGCCAGCGCGAATTGACGCAATGACGCGATCGCACGATTGACCGGATAGCGTCGCCGCGCCAGCTTGGTCGCGTCGGTCCCGCGATTTTGACGGCCGCGCCGCTTTGCGCTATCATTTTCGTGCGCCGATTTGAAGCTTCAGCTTGCGGGCGCATGATAAATGCCGCTAAAGCGAGGTTCGCTCCAGCCTGGACATACCAGGCGAGGCACACGAAACCCGTTCGGTGGCATTGCGGACGGGTTTTTTGTTTGGGCGGGTGAACCATGAGCACTTCGAACACGCGCGGCTTCACCACCGCGATCCTGCATTCCGATCGCGACGACGCGATCGAACACGGCGCGCTGCACAAGCCGCTGCACCTGTCGGTGGCCTACGGCTATCGCAGCGCCGACGCGCTGGCCGCGGTGTTCCAGGGCCGCGCGCAAGGCTACGCGTACGGACGCCAGGGCAACCCGACGACGGCGGCGCTCGAAGCCAAGGTGACGGCGATGGAGCGCGGCGTCGCGAGCGTCTGCTACGCGACCGGCATGGCGGCGATCGGCGCGATCCTGATCGCGCTCCTCAAGCACAACGATCACATCGTGTCGTCGCAGTTCGTGTTCGGCAACACCAACAGCATGCTCGACACGCTCGCCAACCACGGCGCGCGCGTGACTTTCGTCGACGCCACCGACGCGCGCAATGTCGAGGCGGCGATCACCGGCAACACGCGGATCGTGTTCGTCGAGACCATCGCCAACCCGCGCACGCAGGTCGCCGATCTCGCGCGCATCGGCGAGATCTGCCGCGCGCGCGGCATTCTCTACGTCGTCGACAACACGATGACGTCGCCGTGGCTGTTCCAGCCCATCGAAGTCGGCGCCGGGCTCATCGTCAACGCGCTGACCAAGTACATCGGCGGGCACGGCAACGCGCTCGGCGGTGCGGTCACCGACACCGGGCTCTTCGACTGGACGGGCTTTCCGAACATCGCCGACAGCTACAAGAAGCACAAGCCCGCGCAGTGGGGAATCATGCAGCTGCGCAAGAAGGCATTGCGCGATTTTGGCGCCACGCTCGGGGCCGAGGCGGCGCACCACATTGCGATCGGCGCCGAGACGCTGGCGCTGCGGATGGACCGCCAATGCGCGAATGCGATGGCGCTCGCGCGCTTCCTCGATGGCCATCCCAAGGTGCGCGCCGTGCATTACCCGGGACTCGTCGCGCACGCGCAGCACGCGCTCGCGCGCTCGCTGTTCCGCGACTTCGGCGCGTTGATGGCGTTCGAGCTGGCGCCCGACGTCGACTGCTTCGCGATGCTGGACCGGCTGCGCGTCGTCGTGCTCTCATCCAACCTCGGCGACAACCGCACGCTGGCGATTCCCGTCGCGCAGACGATCTTTTATGAAATGGGCGCCGCACGCCGCGCGCAGATGGGCATCGCCGACGGACTCGTGCGCGTGTCCATCGGCATCGAGGACCAGGACGACCTGATCGGCGATTTCGCGCAGGCGCTCGACGCCGTGCCGTGACGTTCAGGCCGGCAGGTGGCAGACGGCCTCGATGTTGTGGCCGTCGGGACCGATGACGAACGCGCCGTAGTAGTCCGGGTGATACTGCGCGCGAATGCCGGGAGGACCATTGTCCTTGCCGCCCGCGCCGATCGCGAGCTGGTAGAACGCGTCGACCTGCTGCCGGGTCGCGGCGGCGAAAGCGATGTGCATCGGCGTCGACGGCGAGCCGGCGGCGAGCCACAGCGCGGGATTGCCAGGCGGCCCGATCCCCACGTTGCCGGGGAATTCCATGACGAGGCCGATTCCCAGCGGCGCAAGCGCCTCCAGGAAGAACGACTTGCTGGACGCCAGGTCGCTGACGCCGATGCCGATGTGATCGAACATGGAACGCTCCTTGTAGCGCAAACGTTGCAAAAGCCATCGCCACGATGATGGCGGCCGGTGTTGGATGACCGTGACGCGGGCGCGGCCTTAGCTGACGACGAGCTCGTTGACCACCGCCTCGACGTCGTCGATGCCGCGCAGGCCCTGCGCCATGGCGGCGATACAGGCGATCGCGAGCGCGGCCATGCAGCGCATGTACGCGGCTCGCGCACGATGCGCGCTACCCGGGCGCGGCGTCGAACCGCTGGCGGGTGGTGCGCGCCGGTTGCAAACAGCTCGTGTCACGATACATTCGTCGCGGCGACCCGCCGCCGGTGGACGAGCAACGCCAGCGGAATCCAGCCGAGCCAGCGCACCAGGTCGATGATCTCGTGCTCCCATTGCCACGCGTCGATCGGATCGAAGCTGTCGCTGAAGCGCTGCTCGACATAGCCGAACAGCGACACCCATGCGACGACGACGGCGATCACGATCGATTGCGCGCGCGCGTCCGGCGACAGCGCGCTCCAGATCGGCAGCGCGACGAGGCCGCCGACGATCACCACCGACAGCACGGTACGCGCCCACGGCGCCGCGGCGAACACGCCGGAGAGCGCGGGCTCGCTGGCGATCATCTTGGCGGCGGTCCAGCCGAGCACCGCGGCGCCGAACCACATGATCTGCGGATAGCGCTCGACCCACTTCAGCACCAGCGTCGAGCCCCACACGACGATCGGCACCGAGATCGCGAGGCCGATGACCACGAGCCACAGGTCGCCGTGCGCGGCACCACCGACCGCCAGCACGTTGTCGACGCCCATGATGGCGTCGGCGATGATAATCGTCTGGACCGCGCCGCGCACCGACTGCCGCGCCTCGATGTCGTGGCCCGCAGCACCGCTGTCGCGCGTCAATTTCCAGGCGACGTAGATCAGCCCGAACCCGCCCACGACCAGGAACCCGGGGATCTTCAGCAGCCACACGACGACGCTGGTCAGCAGGACGCGCACTCCGATCGCGCCGATCGTGCCCCAGATGACGACGACGCGCTGTTTCGCCGGCGGCACGTTGCGCGCGGCGAGGCCGATGACGATCGCGTTGTCACCCGCCAGCACGAGATCGATGACGATGATCGATGCGAGCGCCGACCACCATGCGGAGGAGAGGAATTCGAGGGCCATGGTGCGACGGTTCCTGGTTCAGTTGCCGATGTCGTAGGTTCGCAGCCCGTGCTGGCCGGCTTCGAGCACATGGCCACGATCATGCCAGTCGGCGAGCACGATGCGCTCGCGCGCGCTGCCGTCGACCACCGAATGATGGCGCGCCGGCCGATGCGTGTGGCCGTGGATCATCCGCGTCACGTCATGCAGGCGAAACGCGTCGTCGACGGCGGCTGTCGCGACGTCGGTGATCGATTCCGGCTTCAACGCCGTGGCGCTGCGGCTCCTGCGGCGCAGCCACCAAGCGATGCCGCGGCGCGCGAGCGGCGGAATCGACAGCAGTCGCTGCACCGAGCGCGGGCTGCGGATGCGCGCGCGATAAGCCTGGTACTCGATGTCGCCGGTGCAAAGCTCGTCGCCGTGGGTGAGCAGGGTGCGTTCGCCCTGCAACGTGATCACCTGTTGCTCGGGCAGGATCGTGGCGCCGGTCGTGCGCGCGAAGCGCTCGCCGAGCAGGAAATCGCGATTGCCGCGCGCGACCCACAGCGCGACGCCGGTGTCGCTGACGTCGCGCAGCGATCGCGCGACGGCAGCGGCGAACGCATCATCGAGCTGGTCGTCGCCGATCCACCAGTCGAACAGGTCGCCGAGCACATAGAGCGCCGCCGCGTCGCGCGCGGCGCCGCGCGCGAAAGCATGGAACGCGGCGAGCGGCGAGGGCCGCAACGGCGACAGATGCAGGTCCGACACGAACAGCGTGGGCGCGCCGGTCGCCGGCATGGCGCTAGCGCGCGATGCGCATCGCGCGCGACGGGCCGGGCGGCGGGTGCGTGGCGGTCAAGGGGCGACGACTTCGGCGTGCTCGATCCGCACGTCTTCCTTGGGGACGTTCTCGTGGGAGCCGCTGGTGGCGGTGTCGACCTTGCGGATCTTGTCGACGACGTCGGTGCCCTCGACAACCTTGCCGAATACGCAGTAGCCCCATCCCTGGCCGCCGGGCGACTTGAAGTCAAGGAAGTCGTTGTCGGCGATGTTGATGAAGAACTGGCTCGACGCCGAATGCGGATCGCCGGTGCGCGCCATCGCCAGCGTGTACTTCTTGTTCTTGAGTCCGTTGGCGCCTTCGTGCGCGATCGTCTTGCGCGTCGACTTCTGCTTCATTCCCGGCTCCATGCCGCCGCCCTGGACCATGAAGCCGTCGATCACGCGATGGAACAGCGTGTTGTCGTAGTGGCCATCCTTGACGTACTGCACGAAGTTGTCGACCGTGACGGGTGCCTTGTCGCGATCGAGCTCGACGACGATGTCGCCGAAGTTGGTGGTGAGCTTCACTTTGTCCATGAATAGTCTTTCGCTTACGGGGTTACGACCTTGGCCGAATTGATCATCACGCGTTCCTTCGGTACGTCGGTGGGGAACGGTCCGCCGGGACCGGTGGGCGTCGCCGCAATCTTGTTGACGACGTCCATGCCGTCGACGACCTTGCCGAACACGGTGTAGCCGTAGCCGCGCACATCCGGCGACGTGAAGTCGAGCCGCTTGTTGTTGGCGACGTTGATGAAAAACTGCGCCGACGCAGAGTTGGGGTTGCCGGTGCGTGCCATCGCCACGGTGCCGGGGGCATTCGACAGGCCCGCCTTCACCGACTGCTCGGATTCGATGGGCACCGGCGGACGCGTCGGCTTTTCCTGGTAGTCGGCGCCGAAGCCGCCGCCCTGCACCATGAAGCCGGGAATGACGCGATGGAATTGCGTGCCGCTGTAGAAGCCATCCTTTACGTACTGCAGGAAATTGGCGACCGTCTTCGGCGCAGCGTCCGGGTAGAGCTCGATGCGGATCTTGCCCTGCGACGTGTCGAGCTCGACCTGGGGATTGGCGGCGAGCGCGGCGGTGGCCGCGCATGCACTGAGCGCGAGCGCGGTAACGAGGCGCAGGGAACGACGGATCATTGCGACTTCTCCTTGATGTCGGTGACGGCGCCCGCAGTCGCGGATGCCGGTTGGTCGGCCTTGACCGCGAGCACGTCGCGGACGAGCTTCAGCTTGAGCGGCACGGTCTTGTTGTTCTTCTGAAGCGTCGCCGCGCGCTCGTATTGCGCGCCGGCGAGGCGCACGTAGACGTCGCCGAGGTTCTCGTTGGCGATGCCATAGTCGGGATCGGCGGCAATGGCGAGCTCGAGCTCGCGGCGCGCGGAGTCGTACTGGCCCTTGCGCGCGAAGAGCGCAGCCAGGTTGTTGTGCGGCTCGGGCAATTCCGGAAAATCCGCGGTCAGCGCCTGGAACTGGTTGATCGCGGCGTCGTCGCGGCCGAGCTCCGACAGCGCAACACCCTTGAGGAAGCGCGATTGCGGCTCGCGCGGCCGGTCCTTCGACAACGCGTCGAGCTTGACGATCGCGTTGTCGTAGCGCTTCTTCGCCATCAGGTCGCGCACGTCCTTCATCGTCGCCATGTAGGCCTTGCGCGACGCTTCGGAGTACTCGGCGGGCAGCGGCGGCGGCGCCTCCTGGCCTTGCGCATGCGCGGCAGGCGACACCGTCATGGCGATGCAGAGCGCCAGCATGACGGCATGTAACGCGGAACGGCGGCAGGTTCGCATCGGCTCGAGGGAAACGGTTCAGTCCGCGATTCTAGCAAGGCGCGGAGGGCGGGCGTTGCGGGTGCGTCAGGTCGCCGCCAGCCGCGCGGCGGTGGCGTCGATCAGCTTGCGCGCGATCGACACGCTGGGCGGCATCTGCGGCAGCGCGTCGACGCTGAACCAGCGGGCCTCGACGATCTCGTCGTCGTCGAGGCGAATGTCGCCGCCCGCGTATTCGGCGGTGAACGCGATCATCAGCGAATGCGGAAATGGCCACGACTGGCTGCCGAAATAGCGCAGGCCGGCGACCTCGAGTCCCACTTCCTCGCGAACTTCGCGCACGACGCAGTCCTCGACGGTTTCGCCGGCCTCGACGAAACCCGCCAGCGCGCTGTACATCGACGTGTTGGCGAAGCGCCGCGAGCGCGCAAGCAGCATTTCGCGGCCGCGCGTCACCAGCGCCATCATCGCTGGCGACACGCGCGGCCACGCGATCAGGCCGCATTGGGGACACTCCTTGGCGTACTCGTCGACCCTGTCGTGCGTCGGCGTCGCGCAGTGCCCGCAGTAGCGATGCGTGCGGTCCCATTCGACGATCTGCGACGCGCGTCCGGCGAGGGCCAGCATCGTGTCGGGAATGCGGAAGAACAGCGTGCGCAGGCCGCCCTGCGTGAAGCCCGGCGGCGTGTCGCCGCCATCGGCGAGCGTCATCGCGATGCAGGGCCTGCCATCGAGCGCACCCATGTAGTGCCAATCGCCGGCGACGCCCGCACGCGACAGCTCGGCCAGCGTCGGAATGGCGGGCGCGTCGTCGCCGCCACACCATAGGAAGCGAACGCCGCTGTACGCGAACACCCAGGCGTCGTCGGGCAGCGCCGCGGTGTAGCGGCGGCCGGGGACGAATTGCGGCGGGGTGTGCATGCGGGAATTGGAAGACGCGCAGCGCGCGATGCCGGCACGCGACGCTCACGCGCCGGACCTGTGGCGATTATCGCAGCATCGGCACCACCCGAATCAGCGTCGGAGTCAAAAGCGCGAATTGGCGCAGATCGGGTCTGGCGCAGATCGGGTCTGGCGCAAATTGCGCAAATCGGGGTCGGAGTCGTTTTGACTCCAACCCGGATTCGGCGATTCGGCGGGCCGGATGCCGCAAACGACTCCGACCCCAAATTGTCCACATTGCGTCAGCGGACGAAAGTGCCGTCCTTGCCGATCGCGGTCAGTTCGACGAAGCGCGATCCGGTGTGGTCGCCCGTCGAATAGGTGACGGCATAGCCGCCCAGGTCGTAGTCGTTCATCGATTCCAGCGCGCTGACCAGCCGCTCGCGTGTCGGCTCACGGCCGGCGCGGCGCAGTCCCTCGACCATCACCTTGGCGGCGATGAAGCCTTCGAGGCTTGTGAACGAATAGGCTTCCTTGCCGTTCTTGGCCATCGACAGCTTCTGGTATTCGCGAACGACGGGAATGCCGCCGTTCCACGGGAACGGCACCACTTGCGAGATGCCGACGCCGCGGCCGGTGTTGCCGAGCTCTAGCGCGAGCGCCTTGGCGCCCACGAACGACACATTCATGTACTGCGCGACGGCGCCGGACTTCTTCATCGCCTTGATGAACGCCGCACAGGACTTGTACGCGCCGATCTGGATCACCGCCTGCGGATTGGCCTTGCCGATCGCCGTAACCGCGGCGGCGACGTCCGACGAATTGCGCTCGACGGTGCCGGTGGCGACGATCTCGAGCTTGCGTTTCTTCATCGCGCGATCGACGCCTTCGAGCCCGGCCTTGCCGTAGGCGTCGTTCTGGTAGAACACGGCGACCCGCGTCAGGTTGAGCTTGGTCAGCAGTTCGACCAGGTCGTCGGTTTCCTGGAAATAGCTCGCGCGCACGTTGAAAATGTAGCGGTTGAGTGGTTTGCGGAACGCCTCGGCGCCGGTGAAAGGACCGACGAGCGGCACCTTCGCCTGCGTGAACGTGGGCATCGATGCGAGTGTCGTCGGCGTGCCGACGTAGCCGAACAGCGCGAAAGCCTCGTCCTTGTCGACGAAGCGCTTGGTATTCGCCACCGCGCGGTCCGGCTCGTAGCCGTCGTCCAGCGTGCGCAGCTCGATTGTGCGGCCGTTGACGCCGCCGCGCGCGTTGACGTAGTCGAAATAGAGCAGCGCGCCGGCGCGCATTTCGGTGCCGAGCTCCATTGCCGGACCGGTGAGCGGCGCCGATTGGCCGATGACGATGCTGGTCGCGGTGACGCCCGGCTCGGCCAATGCCGGCAAGGGGGTCAGCGCGACGACGGCGGCCAGCGCCGCGAAAAGCTTGCGCATTCTGGGTTCCTCCGACTTCTTCGAAATTGACGGCGCGGCCACGGCGTCTTCGCACGCGCCGTTTTGGGCCGTCCGTACTGTACGCGCGCACGGCGTACCGATCCTGACCTAAAGCAAGTCGCGGGCCAGTTTCAGCGCGGGAGGGGCTGCCGGGGCGGCTTGACCGCCCCCCGTGGCAGCGAAGGCCCCAAGGTCAGGCGAGCCTGAACGGCAGCGCACGAAGGCGCTTGCCCGTCGCCGCCGCGATGGCGTTGGCCACCGCCGGCGCGAGCGGCGGAACGCCGGACTCGCCGATCCCCGTCGGCTTTTCGCTCGACGTCACGATGTGCACGTCGACCGCCGGCATTTCGTTGATCCGCAGCATCTGGTACTGGTGGAAGTTGGTCTGCTCGACGACGCCGTCCTTCAGCGTGATCTCGCCGTACAGCGCCGCCGCCAACGCGAAGCCGATGCCACCCTCCATCTGCGCGCGCACGACGTCGGGATTGACCGCGAGCCCGCAGTCGACCGCACAGACGACGCGATCGACGCGCAGCGCGTTGTTGGCGCCGACCGTCACTTCCGCGACCTGGGCCACGTAGGTGCCGAACGATTCGTGCACGGCGACGCCGCGGCCGCGCTTTTCTCCCGCCTTGCCGGGCGCGAGCGGCTGGTCCCAGCCGGCTTTCTGCGCGGCGAGCGCGAGCACCCCCTTGTGGCGCGGCTTGCTGCCGAGCAACGCCATGCGGAATTCCACCGGATCCTTGCCGGCGGAGATCGCGAGCTCGTCGATCATCACTTCGGTCGCGTACGCGGTGTGCGTCGAGCCGACCGAGCGCCACCCCAGCACTGGCACGTCGATCGACGGCGTGTGCAGGTCGACGCTCAGGTTGGCGATCGCGTAGGGCAGGTTCGCGGCGCCTTCGACGCTGGTCGCGTCGATGCCGTCGTGGGTCGTCATCGCCGCCATCGCCGTGCCTTCGCTGATCGACTGGCCGACGATGCGGTGCTGCCAGCCCGCGACGTTGTTGCTCGCGTCGAGCACCGCGCTCATCGCGTGGAGGTAGACAGGACGGTAGTAGCCGCCGGTCATGTCGTCCTCGCGTGTCCACACGAGCTTGACGGGAATGTCGCGCTTGCCGGCGCTGGCGATGCCCTTCACGATCGCCGCCGCTTCGACGACATAGTCGGACGTCGACGACGCGCGGCGGCCGAAGCTGCCGCCGGCATAGACCTGGTTGATGAACACTTGCTCGGGCTTGAGGCCCACCAATTGCGCGACCGCCTGCTGGTCCGCCGTGTGGAACTGCTCGCCATTCCAGATTTCGCAGCGATCGGCGGACAGCTTGACGACACAGTTGAGCGGCTCCATCGGCGCGTGCGCGAGGTACGGGAAAACGAATTCGGCATCGATGCGCTTGGCGCCTGCGGCGATCGCCTTGGCCGCGTCGCCGTCGTTGCGCGCGGGCTTGCCGGGCGTCTTCGCGAGGCGCCGATACTCGGCGAGGATGTCCGCCGTCGATCCCTTGAAGCCGGTCGCAGGGTCCCAGACGACTTTCAGTGCATCGCGGCCCTTTTTGGCTGCCCAGAAGCTCGTCGCCACGACCGCAACGCCATTGGGCACCTCGATCACGTAGCGCACGCCCGGAATCGCCGTGACGCTGTCGGAATCGAAGCTCTTGACGCGCGCGCCGAAGCGCTCGGGATGCGCGACCACCGCGGTGAGCATTCCCGGCAACTTGACGTCCTGCGTGTAGATCGCGGTGCCGTTCGACTTGGCCTTCGAGTCGGTGCGCGCGAAGCGCTTGCCGATGTAGACGAAGTCGGCGGCGTCCTTGAGCTCGACCGTGGCTGGGACCGGCTGGCGCGCGGCGGCGCTCGCGAGCTCGCCGAACGTCGCGCGCTTGCCGCCGCCGCTGACGACGCCCTCCTTGACGGTGATCGACTTCGCGTCGACCTTCCATTGCGCGGCGGCCGCGGCGACCAGCATCGCGCGCGCGGTGGCGCCGGCGGTACGATACTGCTCGAAGGAATTGGCCAGCGACGACGAGCGGCCGGTTCCCTGCATGGGTCCCCACGAGAGGTTGTTGTAGAGCGCCACGTTGGCGGGCGCGCCTTCGGCGCGCACTTGCGACCACGCCGCGTCCAACTCCTCGGCCACCAGCGTCGGCAGCCCGGTGAACGTGCCCTGGCCCATTTCCAGGTGCTTGACCAGCACCGTCACCGTGTTGTCGGTGCCGATTTTCACGAAGGCGCTGGGGTCGACCCTGGCGCCGGCAGCCGCCTGCGCGGCGGCGCGTCCGGTGTAGACGGCCAGCGTGAGCCCCGCGCCCGTGGCCGCGGCGGCCTTGAGAAAGACGCGGCGCGAAATGCCGGTGCCGGCGGTCGGATGCTGCATGCGCATCGGATTCATCGTGCCGCTTTCTTCATGAGAGGCTCTTGGCGGCATCGTGGATCGCGGCGCGAATGCGGACATAGGCGGCGCAACGGCAGATGTTGCCCGCCATCGCGGCGTCGATGTCGGCGTCGGTCGGCTTCCTGTTTTTCGCCAGCAGCGCGGTCGCCGACATCACCTGGCCCGACTGGCAGTAGCCGCATTGCGGCACGTCGAGTCGCGCCCACGCCGCCTGCACCGCCTGTGCCTCGCGGGTCTTCAGTCCCTCGATCGTCGTGATGTCGGCGCCTTGCTTGAGCGACGACAGCGGCGTCTGGCAGGCGCGCACCGGCTTGCCTTCGACGTAGACGGTGCAGGCGCCGCACAACGCGAGGCCGCAGCCGTACTTGGTGCCGGTGAGGTTCAGCTGGTCGCGCAGGAACCACAGCAGCGGGGTGTCGGCGGCGACGTCCTTGCTGACGTCGACGCGATCCTTGTTGACAAAAAAAGTGGGCATGTTCGCTCCGCGTAACGCGCTCGTGCAAGTGCCGCCATTTTACGCCGCGACGGCGTGGCGGCGGCGCGACCGATACGCGCCTGTCCCTGGTCGACAGGCGCCCGTATAATTCGACGTTTGTCACTGCCCGACTGGCCCTGCCATGGAAGCCGAACGCATCAACCAGATCGCCAACTCGCTCGTCGACTTGAAGACCCGCACGGCCGAGCTGCGGAGGTATCTTTGACTTCGATGTGAAGTCGGCGCGTCGCGAGGAAGTCGCGCGCGAGCTCGAGGATCCGCGGATCTGGGACGACCCCAAGCGCGCGCAGGAGCTGGGCAAGGAGAAGAAGCAGCTCGACGACGTCGTCGTCACGTTGACGCAGCTCGGCACGCGGCTCGCCGACAGCGACGAGCTGTTCGATCTCGCGCGTGACGACGCCGACGACGCGACGATGACGGCGGTCGGCGACGACCTGGCGACCGTGCAGTCCACCATCGACACGCTCGAGTTCCGGCGGATGTTCGCCAATCCGCTCGACGCCAACAACTGCTTCGTCGACATCCAGGCCGGCAGCGGCGGTACCGAAGCGCAGGACTGGGCATCGATGCTGTTGCGCATGTACCTTCGCTACTGCGAGCGCAAGGGCTTCGCCACCGAGGTGCTCGAGGAGTCTCCGGGCGAAGTCGCCGGCATCAAGAGCGCGTCGATCAAGGTGAGCGGCGAATACGCGTTCGGGCACCTCCGCACCGAGACCGGCGTGCACCGGCTGGTGCGCAAGAGCCCGTACGATTCCAACGCGCGACGGCACACGTCGTTCGCCAGCGTGTTCGTCTATCCGGAGATCGACGACTCGATCGAAGTCGACATCAATCCCGCCGACCTGCGCATCGACACGTTCCGCGCGTCCGGCGCCGGTGGCCAGCACATCAACAAGACCGACTCCGCGGTGCGCATCACGCACCTGCCGACGAACATCGTGGTGCAATGCCAGAACGACCGCTCGCAACACCGCAATCGCGCGGAAGCGATGGCGATGCTCAAGGCCAAGCTCTACGAGCTCGAGGTCCGCAAGCGCCAGGAGCAGCAGCAGAAGCTCGAGGACACCAAGACCGACATCGGCTGGGGGCACCAGATCCGCAGCTATGTGCTCGACCAGTCGCGGATCAAGGATTTGCGCACGAATTACGAGGTAGGGAACACGCAGGCGATACTCGACGGCGATCTCGACAACTTCATTGCCGCGAGCCTCAAGCAGGGCGTGCAATGAACGCGATTCGACGCGGCGGCGTGCGCATGGCGCGCACGGCTGCGGCCAATGCCGCGCGACAGGGCCGGCGAATGTCCAGGGGAATGCACGCATGACCGACAAGACCGCCGCACCGGCCGAGCCCGCCGACGAAAACCAGATCGTCGCCGAGCGCCGCGCCAAGCTCGCCGAGCTGCGCAAGCGTGGCCACGCGTATCCCAACGATTTTCGCCGCGACGCGCTGGCGGCGGCGCTGCATGCCGAGTTTGGCGCGCTCGACAACGACGCGCTGGAGCCGCGCGCGCACCGCGTGGCCGTCGCCGGCCGGATGATGCTGAAGCGGGTGATGGGCAAGGCGTGCTTCGCGACGCTGCAGGACATGTCGGGGCGCATCCAGCTCTACGTGACGCTCGACAACGTCGGCGCCGAAACGCTCGATGCGTTCAAGCACTGGGACCTGGGCGACATCGTCGGCGCGACCGGCACGCTGTTCAAGACCAAGGCGGGCGAGCTGACCGTGCGCTGCGACAGCGTGCGCCTCCTTGCGAAGGCACTGCGGCCGTTGCCCGAGAAATTCCACGGGCTCTCCGACCAGGAGCAGAAATATCGCCAGCGCTACCTCGACCTCATCACCAACTCCGCGTCGCGCGACGTGTTCGTGCGCCGTTCGCAGATCGTGCAGGCGGTACGCGAGTTCTTCGTCGCGCGCGGCTATCTCGAAGTCGAGACGCCGATGATGCATCCGATACCCGGCGGCGCCGCTGCGCGCCCGTTTGTCACGCATCACAACGCGCTCGACACGGAGCTCTACCTGCGGATCGCGCCCGAGCTCTACCTGAAGCGGCTCGTCGTCGGGGGTCTCGAGAAAGTGTTCGAGATCAACCGCAACTTCCGTAACGAGGGCATATCGACGCGGCACAATCCCGAGTTCACGATGCTCGAGTTCTACGAGGCGTACCGCGACTACCACTACCTGATGGACCTGACCGAGGAGCTGATCCGCGGCATTGCGCAGCAGGTGTTGGGAACGACGCGGATCGCCTACCAGGGCGAGACGATCGACCTCGGTCCCCCATTTGACCGGCTGACGATGGCGCAGGCGATCCATCGCTACAACGACGGCTATGCGCTCGCCGACCTCGACCGCCCCGAGTTCCTGCGCGACGCCTTGCGCGGCGCCGGCGCAGCGGTGGTGCCGACCGACGGCCTCGGTGTGTTGCAGTTGAAGCTGTTCGAAGCGACGACCGAGGAAAAGCTCGTGCAGCCGACGTTCATCATCGCGCACCCGACCGACGTATCGCCGCTGGCGCGCGCCAACGACGCCAATCCCGCCGTCACCGACCGCTTCGAGCTCTTCATCACCCGCCGCGAGATCGCCAACGGCTTTTCCGAGCTCAACGACCCCGAGGACCAGGCGGCTCGTTTCGCCGCACAGGTTGCCGCCAAGGACGCCGGCGACGAGGAGGCGATGCACTACGACGCCGACTACGTGCGCGCGCTGGAATTCGGACTGCCGCCGACCGCCGGCGAGGGCATCGGCATCGATCGGCTGGTGATGCTGCTGACCGATGCGCCGTCGATCCGCGACGTGATCCTGTTTCCGCAGCTGAAGCGCGAGCAATAGCGAGGCGGCGCTTTGCGTCGGCTGTGCGGCGCGCGCCCCGCAGCCCGCTTGCGCATATACCCTATAGGGGTATAATCACGGTGTGAACCCCTCCGCCGAACCGATCGCAGCGCCTTCCGGACCGTTGGCGCCGGCGCGCTCGACGCTGCAGCTTGGCGTCACCGGGATGACGTGCGCCGCGTGCGCGACGCGGATCGAGCGCAGCCTCAACCGGCTTCCCGGCGTACATGCTCAGGTCAACCTGGCGACCGAAACCGCGGCGGTCGACTTCGACGGCGCAACCGATGCGGCAGGCGTGATCGCGGCGATCGAGCGTACCGGCTATGGCGCTCGCGTTCGCAGCGATCCCGCGCTCGATCGTGCGCAGGATGCGGCGCGCAAGCGCGCCGAACTGGTAGCGCTGCGCCGCGACGTCATCGTCGCCGCGATCCTGACGGCACCGCTGCTGGCGACGATGCTGCCGATGCTCGCCGGCGACGGCATGCACGGCGATGTCATTGCGCGCGGGTGGCAGATGGCGCTGGCGACACCGGTGCAGTTCTGGGCCGGGCGGCGGTTCTATATCGGCGCGTGGCACGCGCTGCGCGGCGGCGCCGCCAACATGGACGTGCTGATCGCACTCGGCACGAGCATCGCGTACCTGTCGAGCGTCGTCATCACGCTGGCCGGGCTCGACGAGCACGTTTACTTCGAGGCCGGGGCGGCCGTCATCACGCTCGTATTGCTCGGCAAGTTGCTGGAAACGCGATCGCGGGCGCGCACGTCGACCGCGCTGGAAGCGCTGATCCGGCTGGCGCCGAAAAGCGCGCACCTGCTGCGCGATGGCGAAGTGCGCGACGTGCCGGTCGACGAGGTCGCCACCGGCGACCGGCTCGTCGTGCGCGCGGGCGAAGCCATTCCTGTCGATGGCGTCGTCGAGGAAGGCTATTCCAGCATCGACGAAAGCATGCTGACCGGCGAAAGCATGCCGGTCGACAAGCGCGCCGGCGCGCGCGTGTACGCGGGCACGCTCAACCAGCAGGGCTTGCTGACCTGCGTCGCGCAGGGCGTCGGCGCATCGACGCGACTCGCGTCGATCATTCGCCAGGTCGGCGCCGCGCAAGGCTCGCGCGCGCCGGTGCAGCAACTCGCCGACCGCGTCGCGGCGATCTTCGTGCCCGCGGTGCTCGTAGTCGCGCTCGTCACGTTCGCCGCCACCTGGGCGATCACCGGCGAGCTTGCGCGTGCGCTGTTGTCCGCCGTCGCGGTGCTCGTCATCTCCTGCCCCTGCGCACTGGGACTCGCCACGCCGACGGCGATCGTCGTCGGCACCGGCCGCGCAGCGCAGCTCGGCATCCTCGTGCGCAACGCTACCGCGCTCGAACAAGCCGCCAAGGTGACGCGGATGTGCGTCGACAAGACCGGCACGCTGACCGAGGGCCAGCCGGCGGTGACCGATGTACGTCCGCTGGGTGTGACCACTCGCGAGTACGCGCTCGCAGTGGCCGCGGGGCTCGCGCAAGCCTCGGCGCACCCGCTTTCGCGCGCGATCGCGCGCTTCGCCGCCGACGCGCAGATTGCACCGGCACGCGTGACCCGCGCCGACGACATTCCGGGACGCGGCGTGAGCGCCGTGCTCCAGTCCGGCGAAATCGCGATGCTCGGCGCGCTCGGCGTCGCGCTCGAAGGCGACGCCGTCGCATCGATCCGGTCGTGGCAGGCGGACGGCAAGACGACGGTCGCCGTGACGCTCGACGGCCGCCCGCTCGTCGCGTTCGCGCTCGCCGATCCGCTGCGTGCAACATCGCCCGCGGCGATCGCACGTCTGGCGCGCGCAGGCATTGGCGTGACGATGCTGACCGGCGACCATGCATTGACGGCGCAACGTGTCGGCGCGACCGTCGGCATCACCGACGTCCGCGCGGGCTTGTCGCCGTCGCAGAAACTCGAGGCGATCGCGGCGATGCGCTCGCGCGGCGACGTCGTCGGCATGGTCGGTGACGGCATCAACGACGCCGCGGCGCTGGCGGCGGCCGATGCCAGCTTCGCGATGGCCTCCGGATCGGATATCGCCGCGCAGGCGGCGGATGTGACGATCGTTCGCGACGATCTCAACGCCGTCGTCGACGCGATCGAGCTATCGCGCGCGACGTTGTCGAAGGTGCACCAGAACCTGTTCTTCGCGTTCGCCTATAACGTGCTGGGTATTCCGCTCGCCGCGTTCGGCGTGCTCGATCCCGTGTTCGCGGGCGCGGCGATGGCGTTGAGCTCGGTTTCCGTCGTCGGCAACGCGCTGCTGCTGCGGCGCTTCATGCCGTCACGTTCATCCTGAAAGGATCGCAGATGCAAATCATTGATTTCGACATCGAGGGCATGACATGCAACGGTTGCGTCGCCGGCGTGCTACGCGTGCTGGAGGGCGTCGCGGGCGTCGAGGGCGTCACGGTGACACTTGCACCGCCACGCGCGCGCGTCACGTTCGACGAGCGCCGCGCGAACGTGCAGCAGCTCAGGAGCGCGGTCGAGGACGCGGGCTATGGCGTCCGCGTCTGACGCGCCCGCGGTGCGCGCCGGGCGCGCGAAGCCGGCGGCGCCCCCGCATCCGGTCGTTGCGCGCCACGATCACGACGCCTTGGCGAAGCGCGTCAACCGCATCGAGGGCCAGGTGCGCGGTATCGGCCGGATGATCGACGAGGACCGCTACTGCATCGACATCCTGACGCAGGTGTCGGCGGTGCAAGCGGCGATCGACGCGCTGGCACTGCAATTGCTCGAGCATCACCTGCACGGCTGCGTGCAGCACGCTGTCAAGTCGGGCAACGGCGAACGCGCAATCGACGAGGCGCTCGCCGTCATCCGCAAGTTCGCGCGCTGACTACTTTCCGCAGCGCTCGATCAGCGTGGCGAACGCCTGGAGGAACTTGGTGACGAATTCGCGCGTCTGCTCGGTGGCAAGCTTGCCCGCGGCGTCGAACAGCGTTGCCGCCTGGCCGATGTACGCCTCCGGCTGCTGCAGCGTCGGCATGTTGAGGAACACCAGCGACTGACGCAGGTGATGGTTGGCGCCGAATCCGCCGATGGCGCCGGGTGACACGCTGACGACCGCCGCGGGCTTGCCGTCCCATGCGCTCGTGCCGTACGGCCGCGATGCGACATCGATCGCGTTCTTCAGCACGCCCGGCACCGAGCGGTTGTACTCGGGCGTCACGAACAGCACCGCATCGGCCTTCTGGATGCGCGCCTTGAAAGCGACGTTGGGCGGCGGCGGGCTCGCCTCGTCATCCTGGTTGAACATCGCGAGCTGGCCGATCTCGACGATCTCGAGCTTGAGGGGCGCGGGTGCAAGCTCGGCCATCGCCAGCGCCATCTTGCGGTTGAAGGACTCCTTGCGGAGACTGCCGACGACAACGGCGACGTTCGTGGGGTTGCTCATTGCTATCCTTGGCTGTTGACCCGCGATACTCGACCTGACGCGCGGGAGACCTGCCTAAGTATAGGCGCAGGTGCATGCGGCCCGTGGTCGGGCCGTCCCAGCGCGGTGATCTGTTCGGATCAGGCGAAGAACAGCCACGCAGTCAGCAGATAGACGGGCGTGAGCACGAGCATTGCCCAGCCGAAATAGGCCACGAATCCGGGCATGGCCACGCCGCGCGATTCGGCGATCGACTTCACCATGAAATTCGGTGCATTGCCGATATAGGTGTTAGCGCCCATGAACACCGCGCCCGCGGAAATGGCGGCAAGCGTGGTCGCCAGGGGTCCCATCAGGTCGACGGGATTACCACCGGCGAGGTTGAAGAACACGAGGTAGGTTGGCGCGTTGTCGAGGAACGAGGAAAGCGCACCGGTGAGCAGGAAATAGCGCACGTCGATGGGCTGCCCGTCGGCGCCTGTGACGAATGCGACGAGTGGCGCCAGCGTCCCCTCGTTGCCGGCGTGCAGCATGGCGATCGCGGGAATGATCGTCAGAAAGATGCCGGCGAACAGCTTGGCCACCTCCACGATCGGTTCCCAGGAAAAGTCATTGGCGCGGCGCACCGCCGTGGGGGTGAGCTTCCACGAACCCCAGGCCAGGGCGACGAGCGCGATATCGCGAAGCACGTTTTGCAACTCCAGCGGGGTGCCGGCGATTTCCATCGTCAAACCGGGCTTCCACAATCCGGACCAGAGCACGCTGGCAAGTATCGCCAGCAGAATTGCGATGTTGACCTTGCCGTCGATGCGGATGGGCGCATCCGGCGTCGGGTCGCGCCGCGCGAATGCAGTTGCGCTCTCATGCCGCGCGAGCCAGCGATCGGTTGCATAGAACGCGACCAGCAGGATGCTGCTGGCGGTCAGCGTCGGCAGGAACATCGCCTTCGTTGTCCAGAAGAAATCGATGCCCTTGAGAAACCCGAGGAACAGCGGCGGATCGCCGAGCGGGGTAAGCGCGCCGCCGATGTTGGCAACCAGGAAGATGAAGAAAACCACCACATGCGCCTTGTGCTTGCGATGGTCATTGGCGCGCAGCAGCGGCCGTATCAGCAGCATCGCGGCACCGGTGGTGCCCATGATGCTCGCGAGTATTGTCCCCAATGCGAGCAACCCGGTATTGAGCGCAGGGGTTGCATGCAGGCTGCCGCGGATGTGGATTCCTCCCGATACCGTGAACAGCGCGAACAGCAGGATGATGAACGGCAGGTACTCGAGCAGCAGCGTGTGCACGACTTCGTGAAGTGCGACCGCGACGCCGTGGTGGATGGCGAACGGGACGATGAACGCGAGCGACCAGAAGGCCGTTGCCTTGCCAAAATGATGGTGCCAGAAGGAGGGTGCCGTAACCGGCGCCAGCGCAATCGACAGCAGGATGCCCGCGAATGGCACGACCCACAGTGGCGAGAGCGCGCCGCCGTTGATTCCGCTCCCCGCGGCCATTGCGTTCGGAGAACAGAAAACGAGCGCCAACGCCAGCAGGCATCGCCACATCGCGCGCGCCCGCGATCAGGCGATCAACGTCGCCGGAAGCTGCGTGCGTGGCACGTGCTTGCCACGCTGCGACGCTGTCCACTGCCGCGGGTGCCTGTCCGGCAGCAACACACGATCGATGTCGGCCCGTGCCGCGGAGTCGCGGATCGCCGCCCGGATCGGGCCGACGACGATCTGGGATGTGGACTGCACGCCAGCCTCTGCCAACATCGATCGCAATTGAACGATCCAGTGTTGCGCGGCATCGCGAACCTGCGCTTCGGCGCGTTCCGGCGAGACGAAGACGCGAACCTTTCCGGACACCAGCGGCTCTACGGCCGCCAGCAGATGGACGCTCAGACCGGGCCCGGATCGTTCGGCGAGCAGTCCCGCAATCGCCCTCCGCGCTCCCTCCGGCTCGACGAATGGAATCAGTACTCGTGGCATTGCGTGTCCTCCGAGAGGCGTGGCCGCAGCGTCGTGCGCGACCTTACTTACGGAGACTACGAAATTGCCGCACGCTCGCTAATTCGAGCTTGCCGTAGGTGGATGCCCCACGCGAAGCGCGTACGTGCTTCCCTTATGCGATGCCGGCGTCGATGGCGAGGCGAATCAGGTCCGGCAGCCGCTCGACATCGAGCTTGTCCATCAGCCGCGACTTGTAGACTTCCACGGTGCGCGGACTGATGGCCAGCGCTGCGGCGATCTCGCGGTTTTGCAGGCCCTTGACCACCATGCCGAGCACCTCGTGCTCGCGGGGCGTAAGCCGGGCGAGGCGGCGGCTGGTCTCCGCGCGGCGCGCACCTTCGGCACGGGCCGCAGTCCGTACCGCATAGGCCGATTCGATCGCGTCGAGCAGGATCGCGTCGTCGATCGGTTTTTCAATGAAATCGACAGCGCCGGACTTGAGCGCATTGCGGGCAGATGCCGCATCTCCATACGCGGTGATCATGATGACGGGCCACGACGCTTCGCGCTCGCGTAACGCGGCTTGTACCTCGGCGCCACTCATTCCGGACAGGCGCAAGTCGAGCAGCACGACCTCACTGGCGGCGGTGCCGGTTGCGGCGAGAAACTCCTCGCCGGATGCAAACGGCCGCGGCAGATAACCGCGCAGTCGCAGGAGCATCGACAGCGATTCGCGGACTGCAGCGTCGTCGTCGACGATATAAATGGTTGGGCGATCAGGCATGTTGGTGGCCGTCTGCCATCAGGGTCAGGCAGAAACACGCGCCTCGCGTCGTTGGCTCGAGCCACAGGCGCCCACCGTGCGCTTCGACAATCGTCCGGCTGATCGGCAGTCCCAGTCCCAGTCCCTGCACCTTGCTGGACGTCAATCGCTCGAACAGGGTTGCCGCGATCTGCGGTTGCACGCCGGGGCCATTGTCGGCGACGCAAATACGCACGATCCGGGAATCGTGGGCGATCGCGGTCAGTGTAATGGTCTTTTTCCCAGTCGCATCTTTCAAGGCTTCGATGGCATTGGCAACCAGATTGTGCAGCACTGTCTCCAGCTGGATGCGGTCGCCGGAAACCTCGGGCAGCATCGGCGCAACTTCGACGCTCAGCGCGACGCCCAGTCGGTGGGCCTGCATGCGCGTAGCTGCGGCCGCGTCCGCGAGCAGCGACGCCACGTCGATCCTTTCCCGCCGCAGGCTGCCGGTCAGCACGAATTCGCGCAGGCGCCTGATGACGACTCCCGCGCGGTTCGCTTCCGCCGCGACCTTGTTGAGCGTGGTCGAAAGCTCGCTGGCAGGATCACCGTTTTCTATCAGGAGCTGGCAGGCGCGCGCGTAGGTGCCGACCGCCGATAGCGGCTGATTGAGCTCATGCGCGAGGACGCTCGCGAGCTCGCTCGCCGCGGCCGCTCGCAGGCTCCGGTCGAGTTGCACCTGCTTGTCGCGAAGCCTTTGCTCGGTGGCTCGCCGCTCCTCCACGGCAGCGCCGAGAAAAAGGCCGGTAGGCGCAAGCACGAGCAGCAGCACCTGGAAGCCGAGCACCGCGCCAGGCACGTGGCCGCCGAATGTCAACGCGGCGATCACGCCCAGCTGCATCAACAGCGCTGCGAAGGCACTGCCGGCGACGCCGCGGCGCATGGCGATCCAGATCAGCGGCAGGAACAGCACGTAGAAGAGTTGCAGCTCTTCGCCGATGCCCGATCCGAACACGATCCACAACGCGACCAGGATGGCGGCAACCTGCGCCGCTGACTCGAGTCGCGATCGCTCGACGCCTGCATCGGCCGCGCGTGCCGCCACCAGCAATATCGGTGTCGTCACCACGACACCGATCAAGTCACCGACCCAATACTGCGCGATGCTGTGCGCAAAATGGTCGGGTGACAGCGTTCCGCTTGCAACAAACACCCACACGACGGCCAATGCGATCGCGCCCGTCGCAACCGCTGACGCAAAGACGAAAACCGTGGCGTCCCGCAGCGTCGCAATGTCCTGGCGAAATTCGAGGCGGCCCCGCAAGAGGGATCCCAGCAATCCGTATCCCGACGTGAGCACCGTGGCAATGGCGAATAACGCCGGCCATGGCGCGGGCGCGCCGCGAACGATGATTTCGGCCGCCATCACCGCGACGAACAGCCACGGCGCGAAGCGCATGCCATGGCGCAACAACAGGAAAAGTGCGAGGCCCGGTGCCGGATTCCACGGAGTTATCCCGAGGGGACCGACGGGGTCGATGAAGCTGATCCAGTCGAGCGCGACGTAGGCCAACACGAACGCAGCGACGGTGCCCGGACCGGGAGTCCGAGGGAGTGCCAGCAGGCGGCGGGGGTTCACGGTCATTGCGATGTGGGACAAGCGCATCGTTGCGGCGACGACCTGCATTCTCGGCCAACTTTCGCGGTGCCGCGTGCCTCGTCCTGTCGTTTCGGGACGCCCACTGCAATTCATCACGCCGGCCACTTCACGCGCGCTGGCATAATCCGCAGGTTCGGGGTGTAGCGCAGCCCGGTAGCGCGCTTGCTTTGGGAGCAAGATGTCGGAGGTTCGAATCCTCTCACCCCGACCACCTCACGGTTCGACCCGTCACGCGCAACGCGTGATGCCGGGTCCGGGGCACCCGGGCCGACCTTGCCACTGCGCAACTTTTCCATTGCTTTGTGTACGGTAGCGGGCTATCGTTTGCCGCCACTTCGCCCATACCGGGACTCAAGATCCGGGGCGCCCACCAGCAGGAGGAGACCCAAATGAAAATTGATTGCCATCGCCGCACGGCGTTGCTCGGGGCATTCGCGGTTGCGGTCGCAGTCGCGACCGGTTGGCCGGCCGCGGCATCAGCCCAGTCCCGCACGTTCAGCTTCGCCTACGACCAGCCGACGTCGACCGCTTACGGCATCGCCGGCAACATCTTCGATGCCAAGCTCAAGGAGTTGAGCAAGGGCACGATGAGCATCAACCAGTTTCCAGGCGGCCAGCTCGGCCAGGAGCCGCAGCTGCTGCAGAAGATGCGCGCCGGTGACATCGACTTCGTCATCACGTCGACGGCGAACGCGTCGACGGTCGCGCCACAGGCCGGGGTGTTCTCGCTGCACTTCATTTTCCGCGACCAGAACCACCTGATGAAGGTGCTCGCCGACCCGGCGATCACCAAGGAATTCCGTGACATGGTCAAGGACACCGTGCAGGGCGCGCAAGTGCTGGGCCTGCTGACGATGGGCATGCGCGACATGTACAGCAAGAAGGAAGTCCGGTCGGTCGCCGACATGAAGGGCGAAAAAGTGCGCGTGCAGGCGACCAAGACCGAGGACACGCTGTTCCCGGCCTATGGCGCGCAGACGGTGCACATGCCGTTCGGCGAGGTCTACACCTCGCTGCAGACCGGTGTCGTCAACGTCGCCGAGAACGGCATCAACGTCTATCTCGCCAACAAGCACTACGAAGTGGCGCCGATCCTGTCGATGACCGAGCACGAGGCGAACAACAACTGCCTGTGGATCAGCGACAAGACGTGGAACAGCCTGACACCCGAGCAGCAGGGGTGGGTGCAGGCGGCCGCCACCGAAGTGAGCCGGACGGAGCCCGCGCTGGCGATGAAGCTCGAGGCGGATTCGGCTGAGAAGCTCAAGAAGATCGGCGTCAAGGTCGTCGACGGCGTCGACAAGTCGGGTTTCATCAAGGCCGCCGAGCCGGTCCAGGACGAGCTCGCCAAGGAGCTCGGCCCGCACGCGGTCAAGCTCCTCAAGATGGTTCGCGACGTCAAGTAGTTCCAGCCCGTCGGTGAGCCGCGGCGCCACGGCGCCGCGGCGCTCGCCATGTCTGCCGCTCGCACCCACATCCGAGGGACACGATGGCCGATTTCCGCGCGTTGATCCTGCAACGCCACCGCCAGTTGAAATGGAAGGCGTTCGATCCGCTCGAGGCCGCGCTGATGATCCTGTGCGGCGTCTGCATCGCGATGTTCACGCTGGCCGTGCTGCTCGACGTCGTCACGCGGACCATCGGCGCGCCATGGCTGTGGCTGCAGCAGGTCACCACGGCGTTCTTCGCGTGGGGCGTGTTCATCGGCATGGCCGCGGCCACGCGCCGCAATGACCATTTCTACCTGACCGAGATCACCAAGCGGATGACCGGTGGGTCGCGCACCGCGATCGAAGTGATCAATCGCCTGATCGTGCTGGTCGTCGCCGTGCTGCTGATCTGGTGCGGCACGCAGAACGCGATCCTCGATCTCGGCAGCTACCGGATGCCGTCGTTGATCCCGTTGACCGTCTACACGGCGATCGTGCCCATCATGGGCGTGCTGATCCTGCTGTTCACCATCGAGCAGCTCGTCAACGGCTGGAAGCACGGCTTCGAAGGTCCCGAGGATCGCGACGACTCGCGCGAGGCGATCCTGTGAGTCCCACCACCGTCCTGTTGATGATGACGGTGCTGTTCCTGGCGTTCGGCTACATGGGCGTGCCGGTGGCGTTCGCGCTGATCGCCGGCGTGCTGGCGGCGACGGCGTTTACGCAGATCAGCATGCAGTCGATGGTGGGGCAGCTCTTTCACGGAATCGACTCGGAGACGCTGCTCGCGGTGCCGTTCTTCCTGCTGGTCGGCGAGCTGATGGCGTCGTCCGACGTCGCACACCGGATGATCCGCTTGTCGCAAACGCTCGTAGGTCATCTGCGCGGCGGACTCGCGCAAGTGGTGACGCTGTTCAGCATGTTCTTCGCCGGCATTTCGGGATCGTCGACCGCCGACGTCGCGGTGCTGAGCCGCACGGTCGCGCGCGAGATGGAGAAGGAGGGCTACGACCGCGCGTTCACCGCCGCGCTGATCGCGTCCGCGTCGACGATGGCGAACCTGATCCCGCCGAGCATCATGGCCGTGGTCTACGGCGCGACCGGCAACGTGTCGATCGGCGGCCTGTTCCTGGCCGGCGTCGTTCCGGGCGTGCTGATCGGCATCGGACTGATGATCTACAGCTATTTCTGGGGCCCGGTCGGCGTGATGAAAAAGCGGGCGACGCCGACCGAAGTCGTCATCGCGGCGCGCGGCGCGGCGTTGCCGCTGGTGATCCCGGTGATCATCATGGGCGGCATCCTGAGCGGATGGTTCACGCCGACCGAGGCCGGGATGGTGGCGGCGGTCTATATCTTCGCCGTGCTGATACCGCTGCTCAACCGCAAGCACGTCGTCGAATTGCCGCGCGACTTCATGTACGCGGGGCTGCTGTATTCGCTGCCTCTCGCCGCGGTCGCCGGTGCCTCGGCGTTTGGCTGGATGGTCGCGTACCTGCGCGGTCCCGACATCGTCGCGGTGCACATCACCGCGTTCGCGGGCAACGATCCGATGATCATCATGTTCCTGCTGGTGGCGATGTTCGTCATCGTCGGGGACTTCATCGACGCGGTGCCGGCGATCATCATCTTCATGCCCATCATCATCAAGCTGACCGAAGTGGGCAACATCCATCCGCTGCACATGGGCGTGGTGATCATCACGACGCTGGTGTTCGGCCTGATCACGCCGCCGTACGGACTGTCGCTGCTGGTGGCGTCGAAATACGTCGGCGTCGGCTTCGGCAAGGCGGTGCTGCGGTCGCTGCCGCTGTACGTGGTGTTTTTCGGGACGATCGCGTTCACCGTCATGTTCCCCGACATCGTGCTGTGGCTCCCCAAGCACCTGCTGCCGGAATCGGTCGGGTGCTTCAAGGCGCCGGGAACGGCGGCGTATATTTGTCCTTGACGAGGATGCGTGAAGGAACGTCCATGAATGCCCCCGACCTGCATTGGCCGTTCGCGGTGCGACCGCTCACCGCCCATCTCGGCGCCGAGATCTCGGGTGTGAATTTCGCGGACGAGATTCCAGGCGAGGTCTTTCGCGCGATTCATCGCGCGTTGCTGCGCTACCAGGTGCTGGTGTTTCCGCCGCAGGACGTGCCGCCCGGCCGGCAGGTCGCGCTCGCGCGGCATTTCGGCGACGTGCAGGTCCACGTGATGAACCAGTACCACGCCGACGGCTATCCCGAGCTCTACCGCTTGTCGAACCTCGACGCGAACGGCAAGCCGAACGGCCGGCATCCGGACCGCGGCACGCTGGCGTGGCACACCGACGGCTCGTGGCAGCACGTCACTGGCCACGTCACGATCATCTACGGCGAGGTGATGCCGTCGACCGGCGGCGAAACGCACTTCTGCGACATGTACGGTGCATACGAGCGCCTGGGCGATGCGTGGAAATCGCGGATCGCCGGACTGCGCGCCGTGCACAACCTCGATTTCTCGCGCACGCGACGGCATGGCGAGGATCCGATGACCGAGGCGCAGCGGCTGGCGACGCCGCCGGTCGACCATCCGGTCGTGCGCACGCATCCGCAGACCGGCGGCAAGTGCCTGTACCTGGGCGACCATGCGGAATACATCGTCGGCATGCCGTATGCGGAAGGCCGCGCGCTGATCGAGGAGTTGAACGCGATGGCGCCGCATCCGGATCTCACGTACGAGCATCGCTGGAAGCTGCGCGAGCTCATCGTCTGGGACAATCGCTGCCTGATGCACCGTGCGACGCCGTACGATCCCGTCACGCAGGGTCGCGTGATCCGTCGCTGCACGGTGCTCGGCGAAGTGCCTGTCTAGAAATGGCATCCAGGAGACATTCGATGTTGCGACACCTCACTGCTGCATTCGCCTTCGGACTGCTGGCGTCGAGCCCGCTTCCCGCAGTCGCCGCCGACGCGTATCCGAGCCGGCCGATCAAGATCATCGTGCCGTTTTCCGCGGGCGGCGCGGTCGACGGACCGATCCGCGTGGTCGCCGATGCGATGGGCAAGCGCCTGGGCCAGGCGGTTTATGTCGAGAACAAGCCCGGCGCCGGCGCGACGATCGGCAGCGACGTGGTCGCCAAGGCGGCGCCCGACGGCTACACGCTGCTGCTCGCCTCGCAAACCAATGCGATCAGCGCGACGATGTATTCGAAGCTGCCCTACGATCCGATCGAGGACTTCGCGCCGGTCTCCCTGATCGGGCGCGAGCAGGCGGTGATCGCGGTCAATCCCGCGTTGCCCGTCAAGAGCGTGCAGGAGCTCATCGCGTACGTGAAGGCGCGGCCCGGCCAGGTCGACTTCGCGTCGTCCGGGAATGGCAGCGGCCAACACCTGTTTGCGGCGATGTTCACGTCGATGGCGGGCCTCAAGATGACGCACGTCCCCTACAAGGGCAGCGCGCCCGCAATCAGCGACGTCGTCGGCGGTCGAGTGCCGATGATCGTGCCGGGCCTTGCCAGCGTCACCGGACTGATCCAGGGCGGCAAGCTGCGGGCGCTCGCGGTCACAGGCACCAAGCGCTCTTCGCAGATGCCCGATCTGCCAACGCTGGCCGAGTCGGGCTTTCCCGACTATGCCGCGTACGTGTGGATGGGACTGCTCGCGCCGAAGGGAACACCTGCCGCGGCGATCGACACGCTCTATCGCGCGGTGTCCGCGGCGTTGCAGGAGCCGCAGGTCAAGGAATACATGAATCACGCGTCGATCGAAGTGGTCGGCAGCACGCCGGCCGAGTTCGACCGGTTCTTCCACGAAGAGAAAACACGGTGGGCGGCGGTAGTCAAGGCCACCGGCGCGCAGATCGACTGATGCCGGATCACGCCACGCCACGGGAACCGCCGATGGATTCGCGAAGCGGCGATGGCATCACTGCCGGTGTCACCGGCGTCGAGCACTGGACGCAGAAGGGCGACGTGCGCCTCTTCATGTGGGAGAAATTCGTCGGCACGCCCGACGGCAAGCCCGCGGCGTTGTTCGTGCACGGCTCGTCGATGGCGTCGCAGCCGACGTTCGACCTGCAGGTTCCAGGACGTCCCGATTCATCGGTGATGGACTGGTTCGCGCGCCGCGGCTTCGATTGCTGGTGCGTCGACATGGAAGGCTATGGCCGCTCCGACAAATGGCGCGACATCACCTGCGACATCGCCAACGGCGCCGACGATCTCGCCAGTGCGACCGAGTACATGATGAGCCTCCGCGGCATCGACGGATTCCTGACGTATGGCATCTCGTCGGGCGCGTTGCGGGCGGCGCTGTTCGCGCAGCGCCATGCGGATCGCGTCGCGCGCCTGGCGCTCGACGCATTCGTCTGGACCGGCGAAGGCGCTCCCACCCTCGAGCAGCGGCGCAAGAAGCTGCCTGAGTTCCGCAAGTCGACGCGGCGCCCGATCGATCGCGCATTCGTGCAGTCGATCTTCCAGCGCGACCATCCGGACTGTGTCGAGCCGCGCGTCGTCGAGGCGTTCGCCGATGCGATCCTCGCGCTCGACGACTCGATGCCCAACGGCACCTACATCGACATGTGCGCGAACCTGCCGGTCGTCGATCCGGCGCTGATCACCGTGCCGACGATCATCCTGCGCGGCCAGTTCGATGGCATCGCGGCGATGGACGACCTGATCGAGTTCTTCAAGCGCCTGCCGTCGCCGGACAAGCAATTCTCCGTGATGGCCGGCATTTCACACGCGAGCTTCCAGCAGAAGAACTACCTGATGGTCTATCACATCCTGCACGCGTACTTCACGCAGCCGGCGCCCGCGTACGCCGGCTGATCGCAAATCATTCGCGCGCGCGCGGCACGCACACGAGCATTGTCGAGGAGACGGCCAATGAACCTGGATTCCCCCGCGTTTTCCACGCTGCGTCGCTGCGCGGCATGGGTCGTGGCCGGCACGCTGGCGCTCGCGAGCGGCGCGGCCGCATCCGCCGACACTTATCCGAGCCGCCCGGTGAAGATCATCGTGCCCTTTGCCGCCGGCGGGCCGGCCGACATCTTCGCGCGCTTCCTCGCGCAGCGGCTGCAGCAGTCGCTGAAGGAGCCGTTCGTCATCGAGAACCAGCCGGGTGCGGGCTCGATCATCGGCACCGACGCAGTGGCCAAGAGCGAGCCCGACGGCTACACGCTGCTGCTGATGTCGAACACGCATACGGTCAACGAATCG
>JBDTWY010000030.1:0-36447 GCA_040006455.1 Betaproteobacteria bacterium
GCTTTCGCGGGAATGACGAGTCCGCTTTCGCGGGAATGACGAGTCCGCTTTCGCGGGAATGACGACACTGCCAGCGTCGGAACGACGGCATTGGTGAGCGTCGGCGCCAAGGCGGGCGCGGCGATCCGCTAGGCCGTGGCAAACGCCTGGTCAAGGTATGCGTACAACGCCGGATCGGCGAGATTGCTGACGACCAGCGCGGCGCCGCTTGCATGCAGCGCCGCCGCGGTCTGCGCGATCGACAACGCGATCACCGCGATGCCCGCTGCGCGTGCCGACGCGATGCCCGTGACGGAATCCTCGATTGCCACGGTGTCGTCAGCGGCGAGCGCGAGCAACTCCAGCGCCGCTTCGTAGGGATCGGGGTGCGGCTTGCTGCGCTCGAGCTCGTCCGCGCTGACGAGGACGTCGAACGCATCGGCGAGGCCCAGCACGTTGATCATCATCTCGGCGTTGGCACGCGGCGCATTGGTGACGAGCCCGGTCGCGATGCCCCGGTGTCGCGCCCATGCGAGCAACGCCGCCGCGCCGGGCGTCGCGGCGACGCCGCCGGCCGCCGCAAGCTCCCGGAACGACACTTCCTTCTGCTCGGCGAGGCGCACGCGCTCATCGGCAGTGGCATCCGGAAACAGGAACGCCATGATCGCGGCGTTCGCCCGCCCTGACACATCGCGCACGAAGCCTTCCTCGTCCAGCCTGCGGCGTTGCGGCGCCAGAATGGCGTTGAACGCGGCCAGATGAAGATGCTCGGTCTGCGCCAGCGTGCCATCGAGATCGAACAGCAGTCCAGCCCGGTGCGCGGGCGAGGGGCGGGGAGAACCGCGCATTGCAAGCTCCTGGAAGTAAAGGCTGGTGGCACACACTTCGTCACCTGCCTCGCCGGCGCATTGCGTGCTGGGCAGCGCGTCGTCGCGGTCGCGCGGAAGACCGGCGCGGAGCCGGCCTTCCGGCGGTCATTTCATCAGCGCCGTCGTTTCCTTGGCCATCCTGTCGAGTGCCGCGTCAGGTGCGATTTCGCCGCGCATCATCGCGTTGATCACGTCGCGCTGCTGCCGCCAGATGCGAACGGTGCTGGCGCCGGGATAGCCTTCCCAAGGGACTGCGCGATCCGTTTCCATCGTCACCGTCTTGAAGTTGGGATTCTTGTCGTAGAACGGCCCGAGGAATTCGGGTCCGGACGCACGCAGGTTCGTCGGCAGGTAGCCGGTGATCTCGACGACGATCTTCTGCGCTTCCGGCCCGGTGATGAACTTCGCGTATTCCCAGGCGGCTTTCTGCTTCGCCGCATCCTTGGTGGTGATGATGAGTGCGCAGCCGCCGGTCGGAATGCCACCCTTGGCCTTGTCGTCGACGGGGAACACCGCGGTGCCGAGCGCGAACCGGGTGCCGACAAGATCCGTCACCTGGCGCAGCCGCGCGGGCGTATCGAAGAAGAGACCGATCTGGCCGGCGATGAACTGCTGGCGCGATGCGTCGAACTCGATCATCGGCATGCTGCCTTCGGTGACGAACCGGCGCAGGTTGGCCATCACCTTGCGCCCGATCGCGGTGTCGAACGCCACCTTGGTTCCCGACGGGTCGAGCATGCTGCCGCCAGCCTGGTCGATGATCGCCTGGAACAGCCAGGTGTCGGGCCAGTCGTGGACGTTGTACGCCATGCCGGCGGCCTCGGGCGTGGCCGCATGGATCTTCGCCGCGAGCGCGATGACGCCGTCCCACGTATCCGGCATGTGCTGCGGGTTGCCGCCGGCCTTTTTCACGAGGTCGGCGTTGAAATACATGACCGGCAGCGATGCGTTGACCGCCATCCCGAATTGCTTGCCGTTGACCTTGCCCAGGTTGACGATCTTGTCGGAATAGTTGGCCGCGCGCCACGCCGCGGGCTCTGCCGCCAGCAACGGACCGAGATCGAGAACCTGCTGGCGCTTGACGAGGATGCCGGTCAGCTCGGGCAGCAGGTGGAAGCCCGGAAAGTAGATGTCGGGCAACTGGTTGGTGACTGCCTGCCGGAGCATCGCCTGGTGCCCTTCGTCGTAGTTGGCGGCCGGCGCGCGAAACGTGATCGCGATATCCGGATGCGCCTTCATGAACGCCTGGGCGATCGGCTCGTGATATTTGGCGAAGGACGGCTGTGCGTAGAACACGTCCAGCGCGACCTTCTGCGCGTAAGCCGGATTCGCCGCGACACATGCGGCGACGAACATACCGGCAAGCACGCCCTTCATCCTTGCGAAACTGCCCATTGACGATCCTCCTATTGTGCAGGTTGGCTCGCGCCGGCCGTACCGACGGATCGGCCGCCAGCGCGCCGAATGGAATCCTACACGGAAATCAATTATGCTGAAACAATACTCGGGCACCGAGCGAATGATCTTGAGCGGAACATGAACGATGCCATCACCACCACGCCGCCAGTCCGCGGGGATCCCGGCTTGGTCATTTTCGACTGCGACGGCGTACTGGTCGACAGCGAGACGCTGAGCTGTGACATCGTTGCCCGGCTGCTGTCCCGTCACGGCGTGCCCTGCGACCTGCCGGCGGCGTTGGACCGATACCTCGGACGCCCGGCGAGCGTGATCACCGGCGATCTCGTCCGCATCACCCGCGCGCCGCTGCCCGAGCATTTCGTTCGCGAATGGCGGGCCGAGCTGTTCGCCGCGTTCGCCAGAGAACTGGCACCGATCGAAGGCGCCCGCGACACCGTCGCCGCGCTCGATGTGCCGTATTGCGTCGCGTCGTCCAGTGACGAGGAACGCATCGAGCGGGCGCTGCGCAAGACGGGCCTGTGGGAACTGTTCGACGGGCGCATCTTCAGCACGACGATGGTCACTCACGGCAAGCCGGCGCCAGACCTGTTCCTTCTGGCGGCATCACGTGCAGGCGTGCCCCCCGGCCGTTGCGTCGTCGTCGAAGACAGCGTGAGCGGGATCAGCGCCGCGAAAGCCGCCGGCATGACCGCCTATGGATTCACGGGCGGCAGCCATTTCGCCGTCGTCGATCACACACGCGAATTGCGCGCTGCCGGCGCTGATCACATCGTCGAGTCGATGCAGTCGCTGCGCACGCACATCGGCGCGCGGGAAGTCGCGCGATGACCGACGCGGAAGATCCGCGGCTCGATGAAGCGGCACGCGCGGGCTGGCTCTATTACATCGCCGGCAAGACGCAGGACGACATCGCGCGCACGCTGAACGTGTCGCGTCCGACCGCACAGCGGCTGGTGTCGTTGTGCCGGTCTGAAGGTCTTGTCACGTTCCGCATGGATCACCCCGTTGCGCAGTGCATGGAGCTGGCAACGCGGCTTCGCGACCGCTTCTGCCTCGCGCATTGCGATGTCGTGCCCGCCGATGGCTCGACCCCCACCGCGTTCACCGGAGTCGCGGAGGCGGCGGCGGTCTTCATCGAGCGTTTGTTGCGCTCGGAGCGCCCGCTGGTGATGGCGGTGGGAACGGGGCGCGCGATGCGCGCCAGCGTCGAGCGCGTGACGCCGATGTCGCGACCGCTGCACCGGCTGGTGTCCCTGGTGGGCAACATTTCACCGGATGGATCAGCGAGTCCCTTCGACGCGTTGCGCAAGCTCGCCGAAATCACGCAGGCGCAGCATTTTCCGATGCCGCTGCCGATGCACGCATCGACGTCGTCCGAGCGTGACCTGCTGCTCGGCATCGAGTCTGTGCGGCGGATTTTCGACATGGCCTCAAGCGCCGATATCTGGCTGTTCGGCACCAGCCAGATCGATCAGAATGCCGTGCTGTTCCGCGACGGCTTCATCACCCGTGACGAATTGTTCGAGCTGACGCGGATCGGCGGGGTCGGCGAAGTGACGGGCTGGGTGTTCGACGCCAACGGTCGGATCCTCGACGAGGGTACCAACACGCGCGTCACCAGCATTCCTCCGCAAATCGACAACCCGCGCCCGCGGATCTGCGTCGCGCAGGGCACCGACAAGGTGCTGCCATTGCGCGCCGCGCTCGCGGGCCGGATTATCAACGGCGTGGTGACGGACGAGTCGACCGCCAGCGCGCTGCTTCAGGATTGACGACGCGATTCGTTTCGCCGGCGCGGTCGTTTTCACGCGCGCGAGCGGCCGCCACGATCGAAGGATTGCGCATGAGCATCCACCTTTCCGCGGCCAACCTGCCGGCGCTTTCGGGCGTGGCCAGGACGCCGGCCTACGATCGCGCCGATCTCACGGCGGGGATCCTTCACATCGGCGTCGGCAACTTCCATCGCGCGCACCAGGCGGTGTATCTCGACGATCTTTTCGGCCGACAGCAGGATCTCGACTGGGCGATCATCGGCGCTGGCGTGCGCGACGTTGACGCGGCGATGCGTCGCGACCTGGCTTCGCAGGACCTTCTGACAACCGTCGTCGAACAGGAGGCCGATCGATCCGCGGTGCGAATCACCGGTGCGATGATCGACTTCATCGGCGTCGGCGATACACCCGCGCTGCTCGCGCGACTGCAGGATCCGGCGATCCGCATCGTCTCGCTGACGATCACCGAAGGCGGCTACTGCATGGATCCAGCGACGCAACGCTTCGATCCGACGCATCCCGACATGGTCGTCGACGCCGACGCCACCGCGGCGCTGCACCCGAGGACCCCGTTCGGGATGATCGTCGCCGCGCTGCGTCGCCGGCGCGACGGCAACGTCGGCGCGTTCACCGTGATGTCGTGCGACAACCTGCCGGGCAACGGCGACGTCACGCGCAATGCGGTCACCGGGCTCGCCAAACTCGTCGACCCAAGTCTCGCCGACTGGATCGGCGAACGCGTTGCATTTCCAAACAGCATGGTCGATCGCATCACGCCGGCAACGACCGATCGCGAGCGCGACGTGTTGCGCCAAACGTATGGCATTGTCGACGCGCGGCCGGTGTTTTGCGAAGCCTTCAGGCAATGGGTGGTCGAAGATCGCTTTCCCTCGGGCCGGCCCGCGCTCGACGAGGTCGGCGTGCAGTTCGTCGCGGATGTCCTGCCGTTCGAACTGATGAAGATCCGGATGCTGAACGGCGGCCACGCGGCGATCGCGTACCCTGCCGCGCTGATGGACATCCACTTTGTCCACGAGGCGATGGCGGAGCCGCTCGTCAGCGGTTTTCTCTCGAAGCTGCTCGACACGGAAATCATTCCGATCGTGCCACCGGTGCCGGCGACCGATCTGCGCGACTACAAGGCGCTGATCGAGCGACGCTTCGCCAATCCGAAAATCGGCGACACCATCCGGCGCTTGTGCCTCGACGGCTCGAACCGGCAACCCAAGTTCATCCTGCCCTCGGTCGCGGAGCGGCTGCAAAAAGGCCTCGGCATCGAAGGTCTCGCGCTGGTTGCGGCGTTCTGGTGTCGCTACTGCCGAGGCGAAACCGACAGCGGTGTCGCGATCGCAGCCAACGATCCCGACTGGACGCGATTGCAGGAACGGGCGCACCGGGCGCGGCAGCACGCCAGCGCATGGCTCGGCATGCGCGACATCTTCGGCGACCTCGGGGCTGACGAGCGCTATGCCAAGGCTTTTGCGCGCGCGCTGGAGCGGGTCTGGCGCGACGGCACGCGCGCGACGCTCGCGCATTACCTCGATTCGCAACACGAGGCGCCAACACGGTGAATCGCGCCCGACATCCCATGCAAGGATCGTGACCGATGTTCCTCGGCATCGATCTCGGCACGTCGAGCGTCAAGGCCGTGCTCATCGACGACAACGGCGAACGCGTCGATGAGTCCGTGCACGCGTTGTCGGTGTCAACGCCGCAGCCGACATGGTCCGAACAGGACCCCGGTGCGTGGTGGCGGGCAGCGCTCGCTGCGGTCGCGTGCCTGCGCGCAGGGCTGCTACCGGCGGTGCGTGCAGTGGGTCTTTCGGGACAGATGCACGGCGCGGTGCTGCTGGATGGGCAAGACCACGTCATTCGCCCGGCCATCCTGTGGAACGACGGGCGCGCGGCCGCAGCCTGCAACACGCTCGAGCAGCGCGAGCCTCGCAGCCGTGCGATCACGCGCAACCAGGCGATGCCCGGATTTACTGCGCCGAAGCTGATCTGGATCGCCGCCAACGAACCCGCGAATTTCCGGCGCATTGCGCACGTGCTGTTGCCGAAGGACTGGCTGCGCCTGAAGCTGACCGGCGAATTCGTCAGCGAGCCATCGGACGCCGCCGGCACTCTGTGGCTCGACGTCGCGCAACGCCGCTGGTCGACGGCGATGCTCGCCGCCTGCGAGCTCGACGCGCGACAGATGCCGCGCCTGGTCGAAGGCACCGAGGTCTCCGGCCAGCTCACGCGCGAGGCGGCGAAGGCACTGGGCCTTCGGCCGGGCCTTCCGGTTGCCGGCGGCGGCAGTGACAATGCCTGCGGCGCCGTGGGTTTCGGCATCGTGGGCGACGGCGATGCGATGCTGTCGCTCGGCACATCCGGGGTGATATTCGTCGCGGACGCCGTAGTGCGGTCCGACCCCGAGCGCGGCGTGCACGCGTTCTGCCACTGCGTTCCGAGAATGTGGCACCGGATGGCAGTGACGTTGTCCGGTGCCGGTACGTTGAGCGTGGTTTCGCGGCTGGTGGGCGCCGCGAGCGAAGGCGCTCTTGTCGCCGAGGTCGAGGCGGCCGGAATGATGGCGCGTGCCGGCAGCAGGCTGGTGATGCTGCCGTATTTCTCCGGCGAGCGCACGCCGCACAACGACCCGACCGCGACCGGTGTGTTCTTCGGCATCGATGGCGCAACGAGCCGCGTGGATCTCGGCCGCGCCGCGCTCGAGGGCGTCGCCTTCGCGCTCGCCGACGGCCTCGATGCGCTCGAGGCCAGCGGACTGGCGATCGGATCGCTCGACGTCATCGGTGGTGGATCGCGCTCGCGATTGTGGGGGCGCATCATCGCGACCGCACTCGACCGGCCGCTCGTCTATCGGCATGGCGGCGATCTCGGTCCCGCCATGGGCGCGGCGCGACTTGCGAGGATCGCGGCAGGAGGGACGAGCCTGGACGAAGGCTGCCAACGGCCGGCCGTCTCACAGGTCATCGAACCGGAGCCTGTACTCGCCGCGGCACTGGCGCCGCGACGCGCGCTGTTTCGCAGGCTCTACGCCGATCTCAAGCCGGCGTTTGCAGGCACGATCGGATGACCTCGACTTTTTTACTTGAGTTTTGCCGGTTCTTGCCTGATCATTTTGTTCACGCGTTGATGAAATGCTTATCGTTGTCCATCGGCGAATCCTGCGAAAGCCAATCCCGCGTGAATGTGAAGGCCATAGGCGCGCGCGTCACTGCCCGGACCGTTACCCTTGGACTTGTCGATGACCGAGGATTGATGATGCGCACACCCGTGGCTCGACCAACACCGCCTGACGCTATCGCCGCTTCCCCGACCCGCGCTTCCCCGACCCGCGCTGTTCCGACTCGGACACTTCGATGATGCGCATCCTGCAGATCTCCGATACCCACATGAGCCCCGGCAAGCGGCACTTCGCCGCGAACTGGCAGCCGCTGCGCGACTGGATCATCGGGCAGGACGCCGACCTCGTCATCCATACCGGCGACGTCACGGTCGATGGCGCCGATCGCGAGGACGACATGGCGTATTGCGCGGGATTGCTGCACGACCTCGGCATGCCCGTGCTGTGCGTTCCCGGCAATCACGACGTCGGCGAGCCCCACCATCCGCACCAGCCGGTCAACGACGCGCGCATCGCGCGCTGGCGGCGGCACTTCGGCAACGACTGGTGGATGAAGGATGTCGAGGATTGGCGGCTGATCGGCCTCGACGCGATGCTGTTCGGCTCGGGACTCGCGCAGGAAGCGGAGCAACTCGCGTGGTTACAGGCGGCGATGACCGACGGGGGCACGCGCAAGATCGGCTGGTTCATGCACCGGCCGCTGTTTCTCGAGGGTGCGGACGAAGCCGATACCGGCTACTGGTCGGTGAAGCCGGCGCTGCGCGCACCGCTTCTGCAGCTGGTGCAGCGACACGCGGTGGCACTGGTGGCGACGGGGCACCTGCACAAGTCGCACGATTGCGTCGTCGACGGCTGTCGTTACCTATGGTGCGGCTCGTCGGCGTTCGTCGTCGGTCCGGATAACCAGCCGGAGATGCCGGGCGAAAAACGCCTTGGCGGCGTCACCTACGATTTCGACGGCAGCTCGGTGCGTGTCGCTGCGACCGAGATCGTCGATCTCACGCGGTTCTGGATCGACGACGTCCTCCACGAGGTGTATCCGCCGCGGCAGCCGGTTGGATCGACGGGCTGAGCGCATGGCGCGCGTCGAGCTCAAGTCGATTGCCAAGTCCTTCGGTGCGGTGCCGGTGCTGTCGGGCATCGATCTCGATATCGCCGATGGCGAATTCCTTACGCTGGTCGGCGCGTCGGGTTGCGGCAAGTCGACGCTGATCCGCATCATCGCCGGGCTGGAGCCACAGACGTCGGGATCGGTCGCGGTGGACGGCAGGACGATCGATCACCTGCGTCCGCACGAACGGCGCGTGGCGATGGTATTCCAAAGCTACGCGCTGTATCCGCACATGTCGGTCGCGTCCAATATCGCGTTGCCGCTGACGATGCAGCGGCTGTCGCTGTGGGAGCGGCTGCCGTTGGTCAAGTTGCTGTCGCCGAAGCGCCGTCGGGTGATGCGCGACATCCTGGAGGAAGTGCGCGCCGTCGCCGCGCAACTGCAGATCGAGCCGCTGCTCGGACGCCGACCGTCGCAGCTGTCCGGCGGCCAGCGCCAGCGCGTCGCGCTGGGGCGCGCGATGGTCCGCCATCCGGACGTTTTCCTGATGGACGAGCCGCTGTCCAATCTCGACGCCAAGCTGCGCGTGCACATGCGCACCGAGCTCGCCGAGCTGCACGAGCGGCTCAAGACGACGTTCATCTACGTCACGCACGACCAGGTCGAGGCGATGACGATGTCCGACCGCGTGGCCATGATGGATGCCGGATCGATCCTGCAGCTCGGCACGCCGACCGAGCTCTACGCGACGCCCGCCAACATCAAGGTCGCGCAGTTCATCGGCAGCCCGACGATCAACCTGCTGCCGGCGACGGTGGGCGAGGGCGGCGACATCGACGTGATCGGCCGTCGCGTGCCGTTGCGAACGGCGCTGCCTGCGGGCACGTCGGCCACGCTGGCGATCCGCCCCGAGGCGATTGCTCCGATCGGCAATGCGCCGTTGCGCGACGGACAGGCGACGCTGGCGGGTACGCTGCGGCGCGTCGAGAACCTCGGCTCCGAATTCATCCTGCATTTCGATGTCACGGGGCTCGCCGGCAAGGTGATCACCTGCCGCGTGCCGGCTGATCACGATGTCGCTGCGCACGGCCAGGTCGACCTCGTGTTCGACGTCGGCGCGTGCCACGTCTTCGGCACTGATGGCCTGCGCGCCGAGCCGCTCGGCGGCCGGCGCGACGCGCGCGATGGGCGTGTGCGTCTCTATCTCAATGCCGGCAGCGCGACCTGAATGAGCAGCCTGGCGATTCCCGCGCCGGGTGTCCGGCGCCAAGCGTTTGGCGGCCGGCAGGCGCTGATCGAGAAGATCACCGGCATGGGATTCTGCCTGCCCGCGACGACCCTGCTTTTGCTGACGAGCCTTGTACCGCTGTGCGTGCTGGTGGTGATGAGCTTCACGGACTACGAGCTTGGCGCGCTCGACATCAAGTCGGTCGGCCTTGCCAACTTCGGCAAGGCGATGTCCGATCCGATGTTCCGGCGCTCGCTGTGGAACACCTTGCTGTACGTCGCGATCGTGCTGCCAGGTTCGGTCTGCCTCGGATTGCTGGTCGCGGTGCTGGTTCATCAGCGCAAGCGCACGCGCTCGTTCTACGAAATCATCTACTTCCTGCCGGTGACCTCGACGCTGATCGCGATGGCCACCGTGTGGCAGTTCCTGTTGCACCCGCGGTTGGGTCCCATCAACGCTTTCCTGCAGCTGATCGGCTCGCGCCAGTACGCGTTCCTCAGCGAACCGTCGCTGGCGCTGCCGACGCTGGCCGTGATCGGCATGTGGCAGCTGATCGGCTTCAACATGGTGCTGTTCCTCGCCGGCCTGTCGGCGATTCCCAGGGATATCTACGAGGCGGCCGAGGTCGACGGCTGCTCGGGAAGCATCGACCGGTTCCTGACGATCACGTGGCCGTTGCTCGGCCCGACGACGATGTTCGTCATCGTCACGACCTCGATCACCGCGTTCAAGATCTTCGATACGGTCGCGGTAATGACCCGCGGCGGCCCGATGGGCTCGTCCGAGGTGCTTCTCTACGCAATCTACCTCGAAGGATTCCAGTATTTCCACACCGCGTACGCGGCGGCGCTGACGGTGATATTCCTGGTGTTCATCCTGGTGTTCTCGGTGATCCAGACGTTCGTGCTGGATCGCCGCACGCATTACTGATGCGCAGCGAGTCCGACAGCCGACGATTGTCCACAACGAGGCCAGCCTGGGCGCTGCTGCGCCGCGCCGTGTCACTGTTGTTCGTGCATGGTTTCCTGCTTGCCGGCGCGGTGTTCATGCTGCTGCCATTCGTATGGATGCTCGTTACGTCGATCAAGCCGCCGGAGGAGATCTTCACTGCGCAGTTGAGGCTGTGGCCGAAGCAGTTCTATGGCCTGGAAAACTATCGCTTCGCGCTGACGAGCGCGCCGTTGCTGCGTTTCGCGCTGAACGGCGTCTTCATCTGCGCGTGCATCCTCGCCGTGCAGCTGCTGGTGGCGATTCCATGCGGCTATGCGCTGGCGAAGCTGCGCTTTCCAGGGCGCCAGGCGCTGTTCGTGCTGACGCTGCTCGCGCTTGCGATCCCCGTGCAGGTGCCGGCGCTACCCCTCTACATCGCGCTGGCCGATCTCGGCCTGCTCAACACTTATTTTTCGATGATGGTGCCGTTCTTCCTGTCGGTGTTCGCGATATTCCTGCTGCGGCAGTTCTTCAAGGGCTTTCCCGATGACATCATTCATGCTGCGCGACTCGACGGCATGAGCGAGTTCGAGATCGTCTGGCGCATTGTCACGCCCAGCGCATGGCCGGCGATCGCCGCGTTCGCGGTGTTCTCGATCGTCGCGCACTGGAACGACCTGTATTGGCCGCTGATCGTCATCTCGGACGCCAAGCTGGCGCCGCCGCCGCTCGGCATGATGTTCTTCTCCGATGCCGAAACCGGCTCGAACTACGGCGCCCTTACCGCGGCGGCGACGATCCTGACTGCACCGCTGGTGGTCGCGTTCCTGTTCGCGCGGCGCCATTTCATCGCCGGCATCACGATGACCGGCGTCAAATAGGTAGGGACGTCAAACAATCGCGTCAAGCAATGAGGCGCGAGTCGGCTGGCCCATCCGGGGTCGGAGTCGAATGGCCGCCATCGACTCCCACCCCATTCGAGCTGCCGACCGGACGCGGTATCAGGCGCCGCGCAGCAACACCAGCACGGCGCCGCCGCCGCCCGCGTGCTGCGGGGCCTCGACGTAGGCGAGCACGTCGTCCCAGTGCGCGAGCCAGCGTCGCACCTTGCCCTTGAGAACCGGCTCCTTGCCGGGTGACGTGAGTCCCTTGCCATGAATGACGCGCACGCACCGCATCCGGTGCGCGCGCACCTCGAGCAGGAAGTCGGCAAGCGCGTCGTGCGCCTGGTCCGACGTATGGCCGTGCAGGTCGATTTCCGCCTGCACCGACCAATGGCCGCGACGCAACTTGCCGAGCACGTCGCTGCCCAGGCCCTTGCGCAGGAACGTCTGGTCGGCTTCCAGCTCCTGGCCAACCTCCCATCGCATCGGTGCGGGCTCGACGCCGTATTTCGATGCGAGCAACGCATCGGCCTCGTCGGCGATGCGCTGGCGCGGATCGGGCGGAGGCGGGGGCTTGCGCGCGCGCGTGCGATTGACGCGTGGCAGGCGCGTGACATCGGCGAATGCGGCGGCGATGTCGATATCGCCTTCCGCGTGCTTGGCGGAGGCAATGGCGCGCTTTGCCAAGGTGGCCGTTGCAGCCGGCGCCGGTTTTGCATTCGCGCGTTGGCTGCGCGTGTCGGCCTCGGCGGCCGGCGATCGAGTCGCGATAGGCGCCGCCACCGGCGCACCGGCAGCCTTCGCGTGCGCCGTCACTCCCGCGGCGCGCGTACGGGCCTCGATCAGCGCCTTCAGGTCGATGAGCCTGGCCATCGTCTATCCCGATGCGAGCGTCGATGCCCGCGCGCGATCAGCCCGCGGTCTCGAGAAACGCCTCGGCGTCGAGTGCCGCCATGCACCCGGTGCCCGCCGACGTCACCGCCTGCCGGTACACGTGGTCGGCGACGTCGCCCGCGGCGAACACGCCGCGCACGCTGGTCGCCGTGGCGTTGCCTTCGGCGCCGCCCTTGACCTCGATGTAGCCGCCTTTCATCGCCAGCTTGCCCTCGAAGATCTGCGTATTGGGCGTGTGGCCGATGGCGATGAAGATGCCGTGCACCGGGACTTCCCGCGCGGCGCCCGTCTGCGCGTGCTTCAACTGCGCGGCCGTCACACCGGAGGTGTCGCCGACGACCGCATCGAGCGTGTGGTTCCACAGCACGCGCACGTTGCCGCCGTCGCGGGTCTTCGACATCAGCTTGTCGATCAGGATCGCCTCGGCGCGGAACTTGTCGCGCCGATGCACGACGGTGACGCTCTTGGCGATGTTGGACAGGTACAGCGCTTCCTCGACGGCGGTGTTGCCGCCGCCGACGACGACCACGTCCTGGTTCTTGTAGAAAAAGCCGTCGCAGGTCGCGCACGCGGACACGCCCTTGCCCATGAACGCGGTCTCGGACTCGAGCCCGAGGTACCTCGCCGACGCACCGGTGGCGATGATCAGCGCGTCGCAGGTGTATTCGCCCGAGTCGCCCTGCAGCCGAAACGGCCGCGCGCCGAGGTCGACCGTGTGGATGTGATCAAAGATGATCTCGGTGTCGAAACGCTCGGCGTGACGCTGGAAGCGCGCCATCAGGTCGGGTCCCATCACGCCGTCGGCGTCCGCGGGCCAGTTGTCGACGTCGGTGGTCGTCATCAGCTGTCCGCCTTGCGCGAGACCGGTGACCAGCACGGGCGAAAGATTCGCGCGTGCCGCGTATACTGCGGCGGAGTAGCCGGCGGGACCTGAGCCGAGGATCAAGAGGCGTGCGTGCTTGGTTGACATGTACTCAATCTGGTGTTGAAAGCCCACGAATTCTAGCCTACGCGTCGCGCGGCCCCGTACGCGTGCCGTGGCGTCGCCGTCATTCCAAACGTCATTGGCATCGCGCCCATTCCGGCTATAATGTCGATTGTGAAATCATTCTAGCAACTTAATGATTTTCAAGAAAAAAAAAGCCGGCAATAGACGCTCAGAAACGCCCCAGTCCTGGTCCCCGCGCACGGCCCGTTTGATCCAGGAATCGTGGTGGCTGCTGGTGGTCGCGATCATCGGCTACCTGACGTTGATCCTTGCGACCTACGCGCGCAGCGATCCCGGGTTTTCGTATACCGGCACGTCGACGACGATCGCCAATCGCGGCGGCGTCTTCGGCGCATGGCTCGCCGACGTGCTGCTGTACCTGTTCGGAGTGTCGGCATGGTGGTGGGTCGTCGCAGGTGTGATGGCGATCGTCACGTCGTACCGGCTGATCGTCGATCCCGCGCGCGAGCGCGAGCACCCGTTCGTGTTCGTGGCCGTCGGCTTCGGCCTCGTACTGCTGTCCAGCGCGGCGATCGAAGCGACACGGCTGTGGCGGATGCCGGCAGCGCTGCCGCTCGCGCCCGGCGGCGTGTTCGGCGAAGTCATCGGCCGCGGCGCGGCGCAGGCGCTCGGGTTCAACGGCGCGACGCTGCTGCTGATCGCCATCTTCGCCGTGGGTTTCTCGTTCTTCACCGGCGTGTCGTGGCTCAGGGTGATGGAGCGCATCGGCACCGGCATCGAAGCGGCGGTGGCGCTGGTGCGCCGCAAGCGCGAGGAGCGCGAGGATCGCAAGCTGGGCGCGATCGCCACCGCCGAGCGCGAAGCCGTCGTCGAGCGCACGCGCGACGACGAATTCGAGCGCGCGCCGGTGATCGTCGTGCCGCCGCTCGCCGCCGTGCAGAAGTCGGAGCGCGTCGTCAAGGAAAAGCAGCGACCGCTCTTCACCGACATGCCCGACTCGCCGCTGCCGCCGCTGTCGCTGCTCGAGGACGCGCCGCCGCAGTCGGAAATGGTGTCCGCGGAAACACTCGATTACACGTCGCGGCTGATCGAGCGCAAGCTCGCCGACTTCGGCGTCGCGGTGAAGGTGCTCGCCGCGTATCCCGGCCCGGTGATCACGCGCTACGAGATCGAGCCGGCGGTGGGCGTCAAGGGCGCGCAGATCGTCAACCTCGTCAAGGATCTGGCGCGTGCGCTGTCGGTGATCTCGATTCGCGTCGTCGAAACGATCCCCGGCAAGTCGTGCATGGCGCTCGAGCTGCCCAATCCGAAGCGCCAGATGGTGGCGCTGACCGAGATCCTGTCGTCGACCACGTATCACGAGGCCACCGGCCACCTGACGCTCGCGCTCGGCAAGGACATTGCCGGCAAGCCGGTCGTTGCCGACCTCGCGCGCATGCCGCACCTGCTCGTCGCCGGCACCACCGGTTCCGGCAAGTCGGTCGCCGTCAACGCGATGATCCTGTCGCTGCTCTACAAGTCCGAGCCGCGCGACGTGCGGCTGATCCTGATCGATCCCAAGATGCTCGAGCTGTCGGTGTACGAGGGCATTCCGCACCTGCTCGCGCCGGTGGTGACCGACATGAAGCTCGCGCCCAATGCGCTGCACTGGTGCGTCGGTGAAATGGATCGCCGCTACAAGGTGATGAGCCAGCTCGGCGTGCGCAATCTCGCCGGCTACAACCACAAGGTGGCCGAGGCGAAAAAGGCCGGCAAGCCGCTGCTGAATCCGGCGCCGATGAATCCCGGGGAGCCCGAGCCGCTCGAGGAAATGCCGCTGATCGTCGTCGTCGTCGACGAGCTCGCCGACCTGATGATGGTGACCGGCAAGAAAATCGAGGAACTCATCGCGCGCATCGCGCAAAAGGCGCGCGCCGCCGGCATCCACCTGATCCTCGCGACGCAGCGGCCGAGCGTCGACGTGATCACCGGCCTCATCAAGGCCAACATCCCGTCGCGCATCGGCTTCCAGGTGGCGAGCAAGATCGACTCGCGGACGATCCTCGACCAGAGCGGCGCCGAGGCGCTGCTGGGGCAGGGCGACATGCTCTACCTGCCGCCGGGCACCGGCTATCCGCAACGCGTGCACGGCGCGTTCGTGTCCGACGCAGAAGTGCATCGCGTCGTCGAACACCTGCGCAGCCAGGGCGAGCCGCAATACGTCGAGGCCATCCTCGCCGGCGCGGGTGGCGACGACGGCAACGGCGTGCTCGATGTCGACGTCGCGGGCGCCGAGGCCGATCCTATGTACGACCAGGCGGTGCAGGTGGTGATGAAGACGCGGCGCCCATCGATCTCGCTGGTGCAGCGGCACCTGCGCATCGGCTACAACCGCGCCGCGCGCCTGATCGAGCAGATGGAGCGCGCGGGACTCGTGTCGCCGATGCAGTCGAACGGCAACCGCGAAGTGCTCGTTCCGGCGAGCAAGGCCGACGCCTGATGGTGCGACGAATCGCGCTGGCGGCGGCGCCGGTCATCGCGCTGGCGATGGCGATGCTCGCGCACGCCGGTCCCGTCGAATCGTATCGCGAGGGACGCGAGTTCTGTCCGCGCGACCAGCCGGCCAGCGCGCCGGCGTTGAGCGAGGCCCAAGTGGATGCGCGCGCGATCGCGCTGTTGCCGGGCTTCTGCACGCCGTCGCACTTCGTCACCGGATGCGACGCGCAGCCCGAGCTGGTGCGCGGCGACTGGCGCGTCTACATCCGCCAGTACCAGTTGCGCAGCGGCCAGCACGACTTCGACGGACTCGACCACAGCTATGTGATCCTCGACCGTGTCGGCAATTGCCTCGCCAACATTCCGGGAACGCCATTGGGAGCGTTGCACTGATGCGCGGCGCATGGATGCTGGCGGCGTGGCTCGCGTGCACGGCGGCGCACGCCGGGGGCATCGCCGAGCTGCAGGCATTCGTCGAAGGCACGAAGTCGGCGAAGGCGACCTTCGCGCAGTCGACCACTGACAAGAGCGGTCGCCTGGTGCAGAAGTCGACGGGAACCTTCACGTTCGCGCGGCCCGGCAAGTTCCGCTGGACCTACGACAAGCCGCTCGAGCAGCTGATCGTCGGCGACGGCGAGCACGTGTGGGTCTACGACCACGACCTCAACCAGGTGATCGTGCGGCGGATGTCGCAGGCGCTGGGTTCGACACCCGCCGCGCTGCTGGCCGGCGACAACACTCTGGAAAGGAACTTCACGCTCGTCGACGGCGGCAGCGCCGACGGCCTCGACTGGGTCGATGCGACGCCGAAGAGCACCGATGCCGGCTTCTCCGCGGTGCGAATGGGATTTCGCGATCATCTGCCGCGCGCGATGCTGCTGACCGACAATTTTGGCCAGACGACGAAGCTCACCTTCGATCACCTCGAGCGCAATCCAGCGCTCGCCGCCGGCGCGTTTCACTTCACGCCGCCCGCCGGCGCCGACGTGATCGGCGAAGGCAAGTAGCCGTCCCGCGCCGGCCTACGACGCGCGCTGCGCCGCTTCCAGCATCTCGCGCGTCGCGCGCAGCCCCGATTCGAGCGCGCCCTGCATCCACGTGTGCGTCAGCGACGCATGTTCGCCGGCGAAATGGATGCGACCTTCAGGTGTGATGAGGTCGCGGTACAGCGCGCTGTGCTGGCCCGCGTTGAACCACGCGAAAGCGCCGCTGCTGAACGGATGGTTGTCCCAACTCCAGCTCGCCGTCTGCCGCACCATGCCCGGCGCGGCAAGTTGCGGATGCACGCGCGCCAGGTGCTCGAGCACTTTCGCCGCGCGCCGCGGATGCGGCAGGCTCGCCAGTCGCCGCGCAGCCTGTCCCCATGAATAGGAGGCGAGCAGCACGCCGGCGCCGCGCGATACGCGCGGATCCTTGGACTCGGCGTTATCGGACGGGTAATAGGCGGTGGCGATCGGCAGGTCGGTGAACGTGCCGCCGCCGTAGATGCCGTCGTCGGCTTCCCAGAAGCGGCGCGACGTCACCGCCAGCACCTTGGTCGACGAGTCGTACGCGACCTCGCGCACGGCGCGCCATTTGCGCCCCGAGAATTCCGGCTCGACGCGCATCCGCGACAGCACCGGGCAGGGCAGCGTGCAGAGCAGGTAATCGCCCTCGACCTTGCGCGCATTGCCGTTCTGGCGATAGATCGCGCCGGCGCGCAGGCCGTCGGCGGATTGCGTGAGGCGCGTGACCTCGCAGCCGAGCTTCGGCTTGGACTTGAGCTTCGTCGCGAACGCGCTCGCCAGCGTGTCGGTGCCGCCGACGATTTCGTCGAAGCCCTGCGACCACACTTCGAGCATCTCTTCGCGCAGCGTCTCCGTGGCGGCAGTTTGCAGGATAGTTTCCGAGCCGCTGGCGACTGCCATGAATTCGATCGCCTCGTCGGAAAGTCCCGCGTCTTCACACAGTTGCTGCAACGTCTTCTGGTCGAACGCGCGTACGCGCGGCGACGTGAGCGCATCGGCGACCAGGTCCTTGCGGTCGGCGTAGTCGAGCGTGGCAAGCGCCTTGCCCACCGAATCCGCCCACAGGTCGTCGGGCGTCTTGTTGCGTTCGGCGTCGGTCAGCTTGTAGAGCTTCGCCGCCTGGGCGACATCGGCGATGCGATGACGCTCGCCGCGCATGAACAGGTACGCCTGCGGATTGGAGAACACGAACTTGCGCAGCGGCAACGCGAATTCGCCGACGTAGTGGCGCGTCAGCTGGTGGCGCGTCGGAATGCGCATCGCGCCGGCCTCGCCGTAGCGGCCCTGGCCAAAGCGCAGCGTGCGGACGCGACCGCCGACGTGTCGCGCATCGGCTTCGAGGATCGTCACGCGATGGCCGCGCTTCTCGAGCTCGTAGGCGCTGACGAGACCGGCGAGTCCCGCGCCGACGATGACGACATGCAGTGGCTTCGAAGTCGACGGCACCTGCGCCAGTGCGGGCAGTGCGGATGCCGCCGCCGATGCGCCGGTCAGCGCGAACAGGCTGCGCAGGAACTCGCGACGCGGGAGCCTCTGCAACGGCGGACGCATTTTCATGGGTCGTTTGGCGGCCGGCGCGCGACGCGGCGGCAATGGAGTCGCAGGAGACGCGCACTCTAACCCGCATAATGGCGAGCAGCAATGACCCTGACCGTGCCATGAGCGACCTGTTCGACACCGATCCCCGCATTTCCGCGCCGCTCGCCGAACGCCTGCGCCCGCAGTCGATCGAAGACGTGATCGGGCAACGGCACCTGCTCGCGCCGGGCAAGCCACTGCAAGTGGCGTTCGCCGCCGGCAAGGCGCATTCGATGATCCTGTGGGGACCCCCCGGCGTCGGCAAGACGACGCTCGCACGGCTGATGGCGGACGCCTTCAACGCCGAGTTCATCGCGATCTCGGCGGTGCTGGCGGGCGTCAAGGACATCCGCGATGCGGTGGCGCGCGCTGAGCTGACGCGCGCGCAGTCGAGGCGCTCGACGATCCTGTTCGTCGACGAGGTGCACCGCTTCAACAAGTCGCAGCAGGACGCATTCCTGCCTTTCGTCGAGCAGGGGCTGCTGACATTCATCGGCGCGACCACCGAGAACCCTTCGTTCGAAGTCAATTCGGCGCTGCTATCGCGCGCCGCCGTGTACGTACTCGAGCCGTTGTCGGTCGATGAGTTGGCACAGCTGCTCGATCGCGCCGTCGCCGCGGCGATGCCCGAGCGCATGCTCGACACGTCGGCACGCCACGCACTGGTGGGCTACGCCGACGGCGACGGCCGGCGCCTGATCAACATGGTCGAGCAGCTCGCGACCGCTGCGCAGGAGCAGGGGGTCGCCGCGATCGACGTCGCGTTCGTCGAGCAGACGATCGCCAGGAGCCTGCGCCGCTTCGACAAGGGTGGCGAGGCGTTCTACGACCAGATCTCCGCGCTGCACAAGTCGGTGCGCGGTTCCGATCCGGATGCATCGCTGTACTGGTTGATGCGAATGCTCGACGGCGGCGCCGACCCGCTCTACATGGCGCGCCGCATGGTGCGGATGGCGACCGAGGACATCGGCCTCGCCGATCCGCGCGCGCTGCGGATGGCGCTCGACGCCACCGAAACCTACGAGCGCCTGGGGTCCCCGGAAGGCGAGCTCGCGCTCGCGCAGTGCGTGCTGTATCTCGCCGTCGCGCCGAAATCCAATGCCGTGTACACCGCCTATGGTGCGGCGCGCGCGTTCGTGAAGCAGGATGGCTCGCGTCCCGTGCCCATGCACCTGCGCAATTCACCGACCAAGCTGATGAAGACGCTCGGCTACGGCGAAGGCTATCGCTACGCGCACGAGGAAGACGACGCGTACGCGGCCGGCGAGCGCTACTTCCCGGACGACATGCCGGACACGCGCTTCTACACGCCCACCGATCGCGGCCTGGAAGCGCGCATTCGCGACAAGCTCGCGGAATTGCGCGAACGCGATGCCGCCGCGGATGGGCGCAAGCCGCGCAAGTAAGCATTGGGGTCGGCCGCCCTTTTGTTAAGATTTGCGCATGCTTGATATCAATCTGCTGCGAACTGACTTGCCGAAGGTGACGGCCGGGCTCGCCGCGCGCGGCGTGGCGCTGGACACCGCGCGGTTCGAGGGTCTCGAACGCGAGCGCAAGGACATCCAGACGCGCACGCAGGACCTGCAGAATCGTCGCAACGTCCGCAGCAAGGAAATCGGCGCCGCCAAGGCGCGCGGCGAAGACGTGGCGCCGCTGCTCGCCGAAGTCGGTGGCCTCGGCGACGACCTCAAGCGCCTCGAGGCATCGCTCGACGCGGTGCAGGTGAAGCTTCGCGATTTCCTGCTCAACCTGCCCAACCTCGCGCATGCCGACACGCCTGTGGGCAAGTCGGAGCGTGACAACGTCGAGCTGCGGCGCGTCGGCACGCCGCGCGCGTTCGACTTCGCCGTCAAGGATCACACCGATCTCGGCGAGGGCTTGGGCCTTCTGGACTTCGCCACCGCCGCCAAGCTCGCCGGCGCGCGCTTCACGTTCCTGCGCGGCGATCTCGCGCGGATGCATCGCGCGCTCGCGCAGTTCATGCTCGACGTGCACACGCGCGAGCATGGCTATACCGAGTGCTACACGCCCTACATCGCCAATGCGGCGACGCTGACCGGCACCACGCAACTGCCGAAGTTCGAGGCCGACATGTTCTCGGTGAGGAAGGGCGGCCAGCAGGGCGACGACGACGCGCTGTACCTGATCTCGACGTCGGAGATCACGCTGACCAACTCGGTGCGCGACGAAATCCTCGCCGTGGCGTCACTGCCCATCAAATTGACCGCGCACACGCCGTGCTTCCGCTCCGAAGCCGGCAGCTACGGCAAGGACACGCGCGGCATGATCCGCCAGCACCAGTTCGACAAGGTCGAGATGGTGCAGATCGTGCATCCCGATCAATCTTATGCGGCGCTCGAGGGACTGACCGGCCACGCCGAGGTGATCCTGCAGCGGCTCGAACTGCCTTACCGCGTGATGGCGCTGTGCACCGCCGACATCGGCTTTGCGGCGGCGAAGACCTACGACCTCGAAGTGTGGCTGCCGGGGCAGGCCACGTACCGCGAAATCTCGTCGTGCAGCAATTGCGAGGCGTTCCAGGCGCGACGTATGCAGACCCGGTTCCGCAACGCGCACGGCAAGACGGAATTCGTGCATACGCTCAATGGCTCGGGACTCGCCGTCGGCCGCACGCTGGTGGCGGTGATGGAGAACTTCCAGCGCGCCGACGGCCGCATCGACGTGCCGAAGGCGCTCGCGCCGTACATGGGCGGCGTCGACGTGATTGGCCAAGCTGGCTGAAGCGGTGTAGCGTCGTGCCGTGCGCGCCTCGCCGCTGGCAAGGTGCGTAGAAGGGGTTCGCCCGCCAGGGGGACCGATGACGAATGCGATGTGGGTGAGCGTTGTCGATGCGGATGGCCGCGCCGTCGTCGGCGCGCGCGTGCGTGCCGCCACCGCGAACGGCGACGATCTCGCGTTGCATGCGATCGAAGGCCGCTGGCAGGCCGATGCCGAAGGCGGCGATCGCGTGACGCTGGAGGCCGAGGCGGCAGGCTTCGCGCGCGAGGCGCACGCCGTGACGCTGCGCGACGCCGTGACGCAGGTCATCATCGGCCTGCGTCGGCCCGGCGAAATCGGCTACAGCAAGGGTGACAGCCGGCTCGCGCTCAAGCGCGACGATACCTGCTACCTGCTGAAGGTGCGTGGCCGCGACGCCGCGCAACGATTCGCCGACGTCGCGAAACGCCTGCGGCTCGCGTGGCGCCCCGCGTCGATGCGTGCCCCGGGCAACGATCTTGTCTTCGCGCAAGTGACCGGCGACGTTGGCGAAGGCGCGCACCTCGCCGAGGAAATGCGGCGCGATGGCGTCGACGTCGCAGTGCTGCGCATCATTCGCCATGGCGACGGCCCGGTTTTCGGCCTCGGCAACGAGCTCGTCGTGCGCTTCGCCGACGACGTCACTCGCGCCGATGCCGAGAGGCTCGCGCAACACGCCGGCATGGAGATCGCGCGCGAAGTTCGTCACGCCGGCAACGCGTATGTGCTCACCCGGATGGGCCCACCGACCTACGATGTGCTCGCGGCGGCCGACGCGCTCGCGCAATCGGGACGTACGCGATATGCGGAGCCGAACCTCACGTTCGTCGCCGAGCCCGATCAATACGTGCCGAACGATCCGCTGTGGCCCGACGTGCCGCACCTGCCGCTCATCAACGCCGGCGCCGCGTGGGAACGGCTCGGCAACGTGGCCGCCGATCGGCGCGGCGGCACTCCCGCGATCACGATCGCCGTCATCGACGACGAGGGCGTCGCGCCCGATCATCCCGAGTTGCTGGCGGCGCTCACCGATGGCACCGCCAAGCTCGACGCGTCGATGAACTTCGCCGTGTCGCCGATCGTCGCGCAGGCTGTCGCGGGACTCGGCGGCGACCATGGCACGCAATGCGCGGCGTCCGCGACCGCCGCATTCGACGACCATCGTGGGCTACCGGGCGTCGCGCCGAATTGCCACCTGCTGGGCGCGCAGATCGATCCGCTGCCGTCCGACGTGTTGATGGCCGACGTCTACCTGTGGGTCGCCGGCTTCCTCAATGGGTCCACCGCGGCCGGATTTCCGACAGCGCCGCCACTGCACGCGGCCGACGTGATCTCGAGCTCCTGGGGCGTCTCGCAGGTGCCGCTGTCGAATACGCTGCGCGACTGCTTCGATTTTCTGACGACCTTCGGTCGTGGTGGCAAGGGCTGCGTGTTGTGCTTTTCGATCGGCAACAACGGCTACCTCGACTTCAGCCTTCCCGGACCGCGCTACCGGGCGTGGGCGGCGTACGAGAAGGTGCTGGGCATCGGCGCGAGCGTCGGTCCCAATCCGACAAGCCCGGTGCAGCAGTCGGTGCATGCCGATCCCGCGGCCAACACGAGCGGCATCACGGCCGTCACCGATACCCGGGCGCTGTACAGCCCTTATGGTTCGTACGCAGCGACTGCACCGAACGCCTGGCGCAAGCCTGATCTCGTCGCGCCGTCGAGCACGGCGTATGTCAATGGCCCGTTGGGCAGCGGGCCGCTCGATCCGGTGATGTCTGCGGTGCGCGTCGGCAACGGCACGCGCAACGGCTGCGTCGCACCGGCAGTCTGCGACGACTATGCGCGGACATTTTCCGGCACCAGTCAATCGACGCCGCTGGTTGCCGGCGCGGTGGCGCTCGTGCTGTCGGCGCGGCCGGATCTCAACTGGGTGCAGGTGCGCGAGATCCTGCGCCGCTCATGTGCGCGTGTCGACAATACGCCGGCAACCGGCGCCAACGCCAATGCAATCGGGCAATGGCGGGACGCCGATGGCGATGGCCAGGTCGACTACAGCCGGTGGTACGGCGCAGGACGCATCGACGTCGACGCCGCGGTGGCCATGGCGCTCGATCCCGCACTCGGCCTCGCCGATATCTACGTGCGTGACAACCTGGGCGACGTCGGTGACGTCGCCTCCACCGGCGCGTGGTCGGAAAGCCCCGACATCTGGGTTCGGCAGGATGCGAGCGAAGCCATTCCCAACCTGTCGTGGGGCGATCCGCCACCGCATCAGAACGCGTTGCGCGGACAGGACAACGCCATATTCTGCCGCGTGCGCAACCGCGGTAGCGTCGCAGCGCCTGTCGTGTACGTGCGCGCGATGATCGCGCACTGGGGCGGCCTCGAATTCGCCTATCCGCAGGATTTCCGGGCGTCGACGCCTGTCGGTGGCACGCTGCCGTCGCCGCTGGCGCGCGGCAGCTATCTGATCGGCGAAGCGCGCATCGACGATCTCGCGCCAGGCGCCGACCGCATCGTCAAGCTGGCGTGGCCGCAGGCGCTGATACCGCCGCCGACATTCAGCATCGGCACGGCGCAGGTGCTGTGGCATCCCTGCCTGCTGCTGGAGGCGTCGCCGCACGATGGCCCGGCGCCCATCGGCGGCCTCGCGGTGCCCGTGCAAGGCGACAACAACATCGCCCAGCGCAACATCCGCATCGTCGACCCCGGCGCTGCCGAAAGCGAATCGTTCGTCGGCATGATGGCCGGTTCCGACGGCGAGGGCGGCGTCACCGGCGTGCGCATCGATGCAAGTGCGATGCGCGATCTTGCGCGCGTGCGGCTGCATGTCGCCGACGCCGAGCTGATGCGACGGCTTCGCGCGGGCATGCTCGATGCGCGGCCAGCGCCTCGCGCGGCGGCCAGGCAAGTCCTGCACGACGGCCTCGACAGCATCGAGTTCGAACTCCCACATGGCACCCTCGAGCTTGCGCTGGCGCTGTCGCGCGGCCGCTTCGTGCCGTTGCTGGTGTCGACAAGCGGCGGCAGCGGCGATCTCGCCATCACGCAGCGCCGCGGCGACGGCAGGTTGAGCGCAGGCTACGTCATCCGCCGACAGCGCACGCGGGATTGAGCGCACCGCCAGCGGACTGGATCGAGTGCGCCGCCGGCGCACGGCGGCGCGCGCTTCGCGACGCGGCGTCAGCGCCGGTGGGCGGCGAACATCTGCAGGATCGGATCGCCCTTGGCCTCGATGCCCACTTGTCGCGCAAGCGCGCTCGCGCGCACTAGCCGGTGCATGCCGAGCGCCGGGTCGTCGATGTACGAGATGAGCTTGGTCAGGTTCCTGTACAGCGCCGACTTCGGCATTCCGGCCAGCGCAGACTTGAACTGGTCGATCGCCGCCGGCGTCTTGTAATGCCAGAAAGTCTGGTGCAGCGTGCATTGCGGCAGCTCGGCATAGGTTCCCATGTAGGCGCCACCGATCTTCAGGTCCTTGACGTCGGCGTAGATCAGTTCCTCGGTTTCCTTCAGAAATCCGTGGAAAGCGTCGAGTTGTGCGAAGTGGATGTGGTACTTCCACTTGACGACGATGTACGTCAGCTTGGACGGTGGCGGCGGCAGCGGCGGCTCGAACCCCGAATCCGACCGCAATTCGCTGCGCAGCACGTCGATGCGCGGCGGCACGTGCGCTCCGCCGCGCGCGATCTGCCCGATGACATCCAGTTCAGTGCGTTTTTTCATGACGTCCTCCATTTGATTGGGATCTCCACTGCGTTACGTCCAGCCTCCAACTTCACCGACGTACTGCAAGCCGCTCGACAATTCCCTTCCTCTCGAGATCAGCGATGGCGTCGCGCACTTCGCCGAGCGCTGCGGCGCGCGTGACGTCCGGCGGCATCTTGCCGGCATACGCGTCCACCAACCTGCGCCCGCGACGGCCGTCGCACAGCGCCAGCACCAGCCATGCGGACGCGTTGAGCGTATAGAGCTTCGGCTGCGCGGGCGTGAACACGAAGCAGATGCCCATCTCGGGCACCGGCCGCACGCGCAGCTCACGAGTCTTTGCGTAGCAGGCGCGCTGGGAGAACACGGAGGTCGACGCCGTCGTTGAGCGTGCTGCAGAACGGGTCCGGCGCATCCCATCGGCCATGGAACGCGTAAGCGGTCGAGCGGCAGCCGCCGCGGCTGTTGCTGCGCGCATGGCAGCCGTTGCAGGTGGTGTCCACCTTGCCCGCGCGCAGTGTCTTGTACAGCGGCGCCTGGTGCCAGGTGTCGAGGAACGGCACGTCGCGGATGTTGCCGTGGTTGACGTATTCGCGCAGGTACATGCATCCGATCGAGTCGCCGAACGGCGAGACCGCCGCCGCCTGCCAGCAGCAGTTGCGGTCCTTCGGATGCCACGATTGCATGATGCCGAGACCCTCCGGCGGATCGAGATCCGCGATCGCCGCGTCCTGCTCCTCGAGCGACAGCGCGAGCTCGGCCCAGCGGTGCTTGGCCCGGCCGAGCGGATAGAGGCGCAGGATGCCCACGCGCGTGGCGCCGAGCGATTTCGCGAGCCGCAGGTAGTCGTTGAGCTCGCCGACGTTGTGCCGGTTCATGATGATCAGCACGTCGGTCTCGATGCCGGCGGCAACGAGATGGCGCACCGCCGCGCACGATCGCGCGAAGGAGCCGGCCACGCCGCTCAGGCGCTCGTGCGTGGCAGCGCATGCACCCATGACGTCGACGTAGACACGACCCACGCCGAGACCCTTCCATGCATGCGCGGTCGCCGGCGTCATCAGCGTACCGTGCGTGCGTACCAGCGTCATCATCCGCCGCGCACAGTGCGCGAGAATGCGGTCGAAATCCGGCCGCAACTGCGGCTCGCCGCCTTCGATGTAGATCTGGATGAAATCGTTGGCAACGAGATAGTCGATGAAGTCGAATATCTCGCCGGTGCCGAGCTCGCGCGCGTCCGGCGTTGGCGTGCAGTCGCCGTAGCAGTGCGCACACGCGAGGTTGCACGTGTTGGTGATCGACAGCGTGATCTTCGGCGGAGTCTCGAACCTGGGCTGCATTGCTCACGATCCGGTTGATGGAATCGAATGATGCAACGGCCACGGCGCCGTCGTTCGCGGCGCGAGTGCCGAACGAGAATTGCCACGGTATGATACAGCGAACGACGGACGAAAGCTGCCGATGCGGTGCAACGCCTGTCAATGCGACAACCCGCCAGACGCGCGTTACTGCACGCGCTGCGGGACCGCGGTCGCGCCAAGCGTGGATGCGCCGCAGGCCACCGATACTGTCGCAGCGTCCATGGGTGGGCTCGAGCGGCGGTCGGTGACCATCATGTTCTGCGATCTCGTCGGCTCGACCGCGTTGTCCGGCCGGCTCGATCCCGAGGATCTCGGAACCGTGCTGCTCGCGTATCGCGAGACCGTCAGCAATACCGTCCGCAAGTTCGGAGGCTTCGTCGCACGCTACGTCGGCGACAGCCTGCTCGTCTACTTCGGATATCCGCTCGCGCACGACGACGACGCCGTGCGCGCGCTACAGGCGGCGATGCAGATCCGCACCGATCTCGCGCAGCTGAGCACGCGCCTCGCCGATCTTGCCGGCGGCACGCTGTCGGTGCACATCGGCATCCATACCGGCGAAGTCATCGCCGGCGAATTCGGCTCGGGCGCGATGCGCGAGGCGGCGGCCGTCGTCGGCGAGACACCCAACATCGCCGCGCGGCTGCAGGGGGTGGCAGGCGCCGACGAAGTCATCATCAGCCACGCCACCCACCGGCTGGTGCAGGGTCGATTCGTGTTCGAGGCGTTGCCGCAGCTGCAACTGCGAGGCGTGGATTTGCCGCAATCGGCGTACCGGCTGGTCGCGAATCGGCCCGAATCGGCGGCCGCCGATCACTGGCAGCAGGTCAGCGTCAGCGAGCTGCTCGGTCGCGAGGAAGAGCTGGGGCTCCTCGCCAAGCGCTGGCGGCGCGTGCAGGACGGCGACGGCCAGGTTGCACTGGTCAGCGGCGAAGCCGGTATCGGCAAGACGCGGCTGTTGCAGGCGCTCGCGACGCGCATCGGACCGGAAGCAGGTGCGAGCCTCACCTGCCAATGCTCGCCCTACTTCACCAACAGCGCGTTCTTTCCCTTCGCCGATCTCGTGCGCCGGCAGTTGAAGCTCGGCGCGCAGCCGACGCAGGCCGACATCCACGCAGCACTCGCCGCCGAGCTCAATGCGCGCACGGTGGCAAGTCGCGACGCGTTGCCGCTGGTTGCCGCGATGCTGGCCGGCGCGGCGTTGCCAGACGCCACGTCGGAGCGCTCGCCGCAGGCGCAGCGCGACACGTTCATGGAGTGGCTGGCCGCATGGCTCGTGGCGTCGCCGCACCCGCTGATCCTGATCGTCGAGGACCTGCACTGGGCCGACGCGTCGACGCTGGATTTCCTCGGCCTGCTGGTCGACCAGATCGCATCGTCGCCGGTGTTCCTGCTGTTGTCGTTCCGCTCGGAATTCAGGCCGCCGTGGCCGATCCGCTCGAACATGTTCCACCTGACGCTCGGCCGCCTATCGTCGGGCGACGTGCGCGCCATCGTCGACCGCCTGACCGAAGGCAAGCCGCTGCCGGCGACGATCCTCGCGCAGGTGATCGAAAAGACCGACGGCGTGCCGCTGTTCGTCGAGGAGTTCACCAAGATGGTGATCGAGGCCGGCGTCCTCGAAACTCCGGCGGGCGGAGCGACCGCGAGCGCTTCGCGGGCGATTGACGTGCCGGACACACTGCGCGGCTCGTTGCTCGCGCGCCTCGATCGCCAGGGCGAGGCGAAGAGCGTTGCGCAGATCGCTGCCGTCATCGATCGCGAGATCTCGTTCAGGTTGCTGCAGGCGGTGTGCGGCCTTTCCGACGACGTCCTCAAGGCGCGTGCGGCGACGCTGGTCGACGCCGAGCTGCTGCTTCAGCGGGGCGTTCCGCCAGAATCCCACTACACGTTCAAGCACTCGCTGATCCGCGACGCCGCCTACCAGTCGTTGCTGAAGTCGAGCCGCGCTGTCTACCACCGGCAGACCGCCGAGGCGTTGCTCGCGAACTTCCCGGCGCTCGCCGAAGGCCACCCCGAATTCGTCGCACATCATTTTTCGAAGGCAGGCCTGAGCGACCGCGCGTTCGGCTACTGGCGCGCGGCCGGGATGCGCGCACTCGAGGCGTCGGCCAACGTCGAGGCATCCGCGCACCTCGCCAAGGCGCTGGAAGAGGTTGCGTCGCAGCCCGAGTCAGCAGCGCAGGCGGCGCGCGAAGTCGAGCTGCAGATCGCGCTCGGCACGGCGCTCACCGCGGCGCGCGGCTACGGCTCGACCGAAGTCGAGCGCACCTACGCGCGCGCGTATGCACTGTGCGAGAACCTCGGCGACGAGCGCCAGCAATTGTTCGCGGCGTTGAGCGGACTGCATTCGTTCTACCAGGTGCGCGGGCCGTTGCAGCGCGCACGCGATGTCGCGCTGCGGCTGGTGCGCCTCGCCGAGCGCAGCGGTGACCAATCGCAGCTCGCGCAGGCGCATCGACGCTACGGCTGGAGCCTTTTCTGCAGCGGCCAGATGCGCGAAGGCAAGGAGCATCTCGACCGCGCGCTCGGCCTCTACGACGCCACGCGCTCGAGCGAGCACAGCATCGTCTACGGCGCGCATCCGTGGATCGTCGGCTTCGTCAATTCGGCATGGCTCGAGTGGGTCGTCGGCCATCCGCAGGTCGCCATCGAGCGCAGCCGCACGGCCGTGACGCTGGCGCGCGAGCTGGGACGGCCGCTGTCGCTCGCCTACGCGCTGTGCATGTCGGCCGCGGTACACCAGTGCGACGCCGATCCGCAGCAGACGCTCGAGCTCGCGGCGAACACCGTGGCGCTCGCGCGCGAGAACAGCATGCCGTACTGGATCGCCTGGGGCTCGGTACTGGAAGGCTGGGCGCTGGTGCAGCTCGACCAGTTCGATACCGGGTTCAAGACGCTCGAATCCGGACTGCGCGCGTATCGCGACACCGGCGCGGAGCTGTTCCGCCCGTATTCGCTGTGCCTGCTCGCCGAAGCCTGCCGTGCCAAGGGGCGCGTCGCCGAGGCGCTCGATCATCTCGACGAGGCGCTGGCGAGCGCGGCCGCGCAGGGCGTGCAGTTCTACACGGCGGAAATCCACCGCCTGCGCGGCGACCTGGCGCTGGATCTCGGCCGCGAGCCCGAGGTCGCGCTCGCCGCGTACCGCGAGTCGATGGCGCTCGCCAATGCGCAAGGCGCGCTGGCATTCGAGCTGCGAGCCGCGGCGTCACTGGCGGATTGCCTGCTGCGGTCGGGCGATGCTGCCGAAGCGGTGCGCGTGGCGAAAGAGATCGCGCGGCGCCTGCCGCAGGGGCTCGCGTCCGCCGACGCCCGGCGCATCACCGACATCGCGGCGCGCGCGGCGCCGCAGGACCATACGGCGGCCTCAGCGCATGTTCCCCGTGTGCCCGAGTGAATAGCGTCCCGGCTGTGGCCACACGGCGAGGCCATGCGGCTCCATGCCCACCTTGATGCGCGTGACCGCGCCGCTGGTGGTGTCGAACGCATAGACGACGTCGTCGTAGCGGCCGGACAGCCACAGCGTCCTGCCGTCGCCGCTGACGTTGCCCATGTCGGGACTGCCGCCGCCGGGGATCGGCCAGTTGGCGTCGATCGCGTGCGTCGCGAAATCGACGACCGACACGCTGCCCTTGCCGCCCCTCATGCCGTGCACGTGATTGGAGCCGCGATTGGTCACGTAGAGCTTCCTGCCGTCGCGGCTCGGGTAGAGGCCGTGCGTGCCGATGCCGGTCTTGATGAAGCCGGTTTCCTTGAACGTCGCGCCGTCGATTACGAACACGCCGTCGGCGCGCATGTCGGCGACGAAGAACTCGCGTCCGTCAGGCGAAACGCGCACGTCCTGCGGCATGCCACCCTTCGACAGCTTGAGGTAGCCCATGACCTTGCGATCGACGAAGTCGATCTTGACGAGGCTGCCCTGGAATTCGCAGGTAAAGATCGCGTAGCGGCCGTCGATCGAAAAATCGGCGTGGTTGATGCCGCCGCACTCGGGCGTCGCCAGCGACGACTGCAGCTGCATCGTGTGCGGGTCGCGAAAGTCCAGTCGCTTGTGCGCTTCAGCGACGACGATCGCCGACTTGCCGTCGGGAGTGAAATACATGTTGTAGGGATCGTCGACCGCCACCGGGGTACCGGGCTTGCCGGTCGTCGGATCGATCGGCGTCAGGCTGCCATCGGTGCGGTGCTCGGCATTGTTGGCGACCCACAGCGTCTTGAGGTCCCACGACGGCACCACGTGCTGCGGGTTGTAGCCGACCTTGAACTTGTCGACGACCTTCATCGTCGCCGGGTCGATCACGTAGACGTCGTTGGAGCGGACATTCGGCACGTAGATGCGCGCCAGCGCGCCGGCGGTGGCGGGCGCGAACCTGCCGGCGCCGGCCTCGCTGTAGAGATTGGCCGGGTCGACCACCGGCGGCATGCCAGGCACGGTCTGCACCGCCTGTGGCGTAGCCGGTCGCGCTGAGGGCGCCTGCGCAACCACACTGCCCGCCGCGATCAGCGGCCCGATTAATAGTGCTGCCAGCGACAACGTGAATGACTTGGTCACGACGATCCTTGTGCGTTGAGGTTCGCGGTCACGCGTCAGTGGCGCGCGACCGCCTTGCGGATGGCGGCGACGGTCGACGCGACGATCGCGTCGACGCCGAGGGAACCGAGCTCGGCGCTGGCGCGCGTGGGGTCGCCTTCGACGCCGCGCGCGGCCGATGCATGCTGTGCGGCGCGCAGCGCGTCGACACGCACGACCGACGGTGTCGTCGCGAGCGACAACGAAGTGTCGGCCAATCCGGCATGCACGCCGATCTCCGCGGCGCTGAAGCCGCGCGCTGCCAGCGTCTTGTCCCAGCTGCTGCTCGCCGCCCGATAGTACTCGGGCAGCGCATGCACGCGCACCGGCGTCGCCGCCCATTCCTTGTCGAGGCGCACGGCGACGCGTCCGAGGCTCGCCTGGTAGCCGCCGTGGTCACCGAGGAGAACGACATCGCGGAAGCCGTGCGCGCGGAAACTGCGCGCCACGCCTTCCAGCGTGGCTTCGAAGGCGCGCTCCGGAACGGAGATCGTGCCCGCATAGCGCATATGCTGCGTAGGCGGCGCGACGTTGCCTTCCGGCACGTAGGCGATCACCGGCGCGACCAGCGCGTTGCCGAGCTGCTCGGCGATGCGCGTCGCGAGCTCCTGCACGCGCGCGTTGTGCTTGCCGAGCGTCATGTACGGGCCGTTCTGCTCGGTGCCGCCGATCGGGATGAGGATGGTCGTCGCACCTTGGGCGACGCGCGCGGCGAGCTCGGGACTCGTCAGCGACTCGATCATCACCGGCGGCGCCGCCATGGCGATGCAGGCAATCCACGGCAGTGCGGCGAGCGCGAGCATCCTTTGCTTGCAACGATTCATCGATCAATCTTAGGCGAGCGCGCTGCCGTGTCGGCGCTGCGCTTGACGGACGCGATCGCAACACGTCAGTCAACGTGACTAAATAACTAGATAATTAGTCACATCAGGGGCTTGCGAGCGTGCCCTGCGCAAGGTTGCGCAGCCGCGGCGCATGCGCCGGCAACGAGCGCGCGAGGATGTCGTAGTACGAGCGCACGCGCTGAACGAACGCGACCGGCATGCCGCCGCGGGCGTAACCCAACTTGGCCTGGCCGAAATACTCGGGATCGGCGAGCAACGGCAGCGCCTTGCGCACGTCGCTCCACAGGTCCGGATTGCCTTTCATCCGTTGCGCCTGCACGCGAGCATCCTCGAGGTGGCCGAGGCCGATATTGAATGCCGCCAGCATCATCCATGTGCGATCGGGCTCGGTGATGCGCTTCGGCAGCTTGTCGCGCAGGTCTCGCAGGTAACGCGCCGCGGCGAGGATGCTCGCCTGCGCATCGAGGCGGTTGCCGAGCCCCACCTGTTTCGCCGTATCCTCGGTGATTTGCATGATGCCGCGCACACCGGTCTCGCTGGTGGCATCGGGATCCCATTGCGACTCCTGGTACGCGACCGCCGCCAGCAACCGCCAGTCGAGCCCGGTGTCGTCCTGCGCCTGCTGGAAATACTTGCGCAAGCCCGGCAGCACGGTGTCGATGCGATCGTGCAACGCGCCGGCATCGGGGCGCTGCAGGCTTTTTGCCGGCGTGAAGTAGCGATCGAGCAATTGCGCCAGCGTGCCGTCGCCGCGCACGCGGTCGATGAACGCGTCGAGCTGGTCGCGCAGCTTCGCCTGGCTCGCGGGAACGGCCCAGGCAAGCTCGCGCTTGGGTCCCGCCGGGAATGCGACGTCGAACGACAGGTGGACATTGCGCGCGAGCGCCACGTCGGCTGAGGTGACGATCGCGTAATCGATATCCGCGTCATCGACCTGCGCGATCAGTGCATCCGCCGACGCCAAGTCGAGCGACGTCCAGCGAATGCCCGGATGCTCGGCGCGAACTTTGGCGAAGCCCAGCTCGACGCCGGTATTCCTGAGATAAGCGACCTCGGCGCCGGCCAGGTCGCTCCACGACTTCGGCTTGTAGCCGTCGGCGTTATAGATGAGCACCGGCTCGACGGCGGTGATGCCGTGCGTCCACAACACCTGCTTGTCGGGATCGAGCCGGGCGTGCGTGCTGCGGCGTAGCGCCGTGTCCGGCTGGTCGGGACGGTAAAGACCGCCGAGGCCGATTTGCGCATCGTTGCGGCCGATCTGGTGAACGAGGTCGGACGCCGATTCGGCAGTGACCGCACGCAACTCGCGATGCGTTTCGCTGGCGAATCGCGCCAGCAGGTCGTGCTCGAAGCCGAGCGGCGCATCCTGCGGGCCGAGAAACCATGCGCCGGGCGCCGGGCGCACGATGGCTACCAGTGCATTGCCGGATGACGGGGGCGGCGGCGCCTGCGGCTGGCACGACGTCAATGCCAGCGCGAGCGCCAGCAGCGGCGCGGCGAGGCGAGCGCCGGGGTCGGGATCAGTTCGCGGCTTGCGCTCGTACACTCGATCGGCAATGGCACAACGTCGGCGGGGCCATTATATCGGCGCATTCCGGCACCCCGGCGATGCGACGGCCGCGCCGGCTATAATGCGCATTCGCGCGTTGTTTGTGCACCGATCAACGGCGGGTCGCCTCGCATTGGGTCGTCGTGAATCTGGTCAGGTCCGGAAGGAAGCAGCCACAGCGACCAAGCTCAAGTGCCGGGGGAACGGCTCGCCACTCATTCGCTCCACCGTGCCGTCCGGGATCCGATTTCCGGTCAGCGCGCGGATGGAGGTTGCAAAGCCGGGATTTGCGCGCATCTAGGCCAATCGGCATCCAACCCACACTCGACCGATGAGCTATCAGGTTCTTGCACGCAAGTGGCGCCCGAAATCGTTCGGCGAGCTTTCCGGCCAGGCGCACGTCGTCAAGGCGCTGGCCAACGCACTCGACAAGGGGCGGTTGCACCACGCGTACCTGTTGACCGGCACGCGCGGGGTCGGCAAGACGACCATCGCGCGCCTGCTCGCCAAGAGCCTCAATTGCGAAACCGGCGTCACCGCGACGCCTTGCGGCACCTGCGGCGCATGCACGGCGATCGACGCCGGCCGCTTCGTCGACCTGCTGGAGCTCGACGCGGCGTCGAACACCGGTGTCGACAACATGCGCGAGATCCTCGACAACGCGCGCTATGCGCCAACGGCGGGCCGCTACAAGGTCTACCTGATCGACGAAGTGCACATGCTGTCGAAGAACGCGTTCAACTCGATGCTGAAGACGCTGGAAGAGCCGCCCGATCACGTCAAGTTCGTGCTCGCCACGACCGATCCGCAAAAGCTGCCGGTGACGGTGCTGTCGCGCTGCCTGCAGTTCAACCTTAAGCCGCTGCCGGTGCCGATGATCGAGGCGCGCCTTGCGCACATCCTCGGCGCCGAGGCGATCGCGTACGACGCACCGGCGCTGGCGCTGATCGCGCGCGCCGCGCAAGGCTCGCTTCGCGACGCGCTGTCGCTGCTCGACCAGGCGATTGCCTACGGTGCGGGCGAAGTGCGCGAGGAGGGCGTGCGCGCGATGCTGGGCGCGGTGGACCGCGACTACCTGTACCGGCTGGTCGACGCGCTAGTCGCCAACGACGGCCCGGCGTTGCTGGCCGAAGCCGACGATCTTGCGAGACGCGGGCTCGCGCCGTCGCAGGCGCTCGAAGGCCTGGCGGGACTGCTGCACCGCATCGCCGTTGCGCAGGTCGTTGCCGATGCCGCTGCGAACTTCGACGATGCCGATCGCGTACGCGCATTCGCGTCGCAATGGTCGCCGGAGGCGGCGCAGCTCGCCTATCAGATCGCGATCCAGGGCCGCGACGACCTCGATCTCGCGCCCGACGAAACCACGGGTTTTGCGATGACGCTGCTGCGCATGCTGGCGTTCGCGCCGGCCGACGCTGCGTCGACGGACGCGCCGTCGCCCGCAGCGGCCGCGAAGCCGCCCGCGCGCCTGGCGCCGAATGTCGCCGCCGCTTCCATCGCACAGCCAGACACGGCCGCACCGGCTGCGTCGACGAAGGCATCCGCCGAGGCCGCGCCGGATGCGTGGCGCGCCGCTGCCGCGACGTCGCCGCTGCCGTCCGCGGCGTCGGTTGCGTCACCCGATGCCAACACCCCGGCTGCCGCCATTGCGCTGCCGCAAACCGCCGAGCAATGGCCGGCATTCGTCGCGCAGCTGCCGTTGACCGGCATGGCGGCACAGCTCGCCGCGCAAACCGAATGGCGCGGTGTCGCCGGCAATACGCTGACGTTGGCGTTGCCCGCCACGCACAAGCACCTGGCCGACAAGGCCTATGCCGACAAATTGAAAGCGGCGCTGGAGAAGGTCAGCGGCCGCAAGCTGCTGCTCGCGTTCGAAGTCGGCGTCGCCACCGAAGGTTCCCTGGCATCGCAGCAGCAGCGCGAGCGCCACGAGACCAGGCTGCGCACCGAAGCGGCGTTCAAGGAAGAACCCTTCGTGCGCGACGTGCTCGCGCGCTTCGATGCGACGATCAAGCCCGACTCGATCAAGCGCGTGCCCTGACCACTTCCCGCAAGGCGAACGATCATGATGAAGAACCAGCTTGCCGGCCTGATGAAGCAGGCGCAACAGATGCAGGACAACCTGAAGCGCGCGCAGGAAGAGCTCGCGCAGATCGAGGTCGAAGGCCAGGCGGGCGCCGGCATGGTGAAGATCACGATGACCTGCCGCCACGACGTGCGACGCGTCGCCATCGACCCGTCGTTGCTGGCGGAAGACAAGGACATGCTCGAGGACCTCGTCGCCGCCGCGTTCAACGACGCGATCCGCCGCGTCGAGTCGACGACGCAGGAAAAGATGGGCGGCCTGACGTCGGGAATGCCGATGCCGCCGGGCTTCAAGCTGCCGTTCTGACCTTGGCCAGCGAACGCCCGCTCGCCGCCACGCGCCACGCGGCCTCCGAGCCGTTGTCGAGCCTCGACGAGCTCGCCGCCGCACTGCGCTGCCTGCCCGGCGTCGGCCCGAAGGCGGCGCAACGCATGGCGTTGCACCTGCTGCAGCATGACCGCGAAGGTGCGAAACGGCTGTCGCATGCGCTCGCCCGCGCCAACGACACCGTTCACCATTGCGAGCGCTGCAACACCTTCACCGAGGACACGCTGTGCAACCTGTGCCGGTCGCTGAAGCGCGACGAATCGCTGCTATGCGTCGTCGAAACGCCGGCCGACTTGCTGATGGTCGAGCAGACGCACGCGTACACAGGCCTCTATTTCGTGCTGATGGGCCGGCTGTCACCGCTCGACGGCATCGGCCCGCGTGAAATCGGCCTCGACCGTTTGCTGAAGCGAGCCACCGACGGCATCGTCCGCGAAGTGGTGCTGGCGACCAACTTCACCAACGAGGGCGAAGCCACCGCGCACTATGTCGGCGAGATGTTGCGCACGCGCGGCCTCAACGTGAGCCGTCTCGCGCGCGGCGTGCCGGTGGGCGGCGAGCTCGAATACGTCGACAGCGGCACGCTGGCGCAGGCGCTGCGCGAGCGCCGCCCGCTTTCCTGACGCACGCGACCGGAGTAGGCTCACCCTGTGGCCGCATGCGCGATGCGGGCGGCGTGAAGGAGAACATCATGGTCGTCAGCGAAATCCTGCGTATCAAGGGCAACACTCTCTTCACAACCGGTCCCGACGGCCTCGTGCTCGAGGCGGTGCGCGTGATGGCCCAACACGACATCGGCTCGTTGGTGATCATGGACAAGGGCCGCCTGGTCGGCATGCTGACGTTCCGCGAAGTGCTGAGCGCGATGGCGGAGCGCGAAGGCAACATCGACGGCATCGCCGTCGCCGACATTTTCGAGCGCGATCCATTGACCGCGACAACGTCGCTCGACGTGATGGAGCTGCGCCGCGTGATGCTCGAGCGCCACGCGCGCTACGTGCCGGTGCTCGATGGCACGACGTTGCAGGGCGTGGTGTCGTTCCACGACGTCGCCAAGGCGGTGTACGAGGAGCAGAGCTTCGAGAACCGCA
>JBDTWY010000031.1:0-36238 GCA_040006455.1 Betaproteobacteria bacterium
GTACCTGGCTACGAACCAGGGGGTCGTGGGTTCGAATCCTGCCGGGCGCGCCAAAATTCAAGGGGTTAGCCAACTGCTAGCCCCTTCTAATTTCTGGGGTGTGACCAAAACGTGCCCAACTAAATCCGCTACACGACCCTTGCACAGGCAATCGGTATACGGCGACAGATGCTCCGCCGATAGGTGCGCATAACGGCGCACATCTCCGAACTCTCCCAACCGCCCAACTCCTGCAGCGCGAACAGCGGCGTACCGTTTTGCGCGTGCCAGCTCGCCCAGGTATGCCGCAGATCGTGCCAGCGGAAGTCTTCAATACCCGCGCGTTCCAGCGCCTGATACCAGGCCTTCGTACTGACCTGGCGTATCGGCTGTCCCCGAAAGCTGAACAGGTGCGTTGCGTGTTTACCGACCTGCTTGGCGAAAAGACCCATGGCATCCGCGTTTAGCGGAACGGGAATGGCCTTCCTCGCTTTCGCCTCGTCGGGGTGAATCCATGCCAAGCGCCGCACTAAATCAACCTGCGTCTAACGCAGACCGGTGACATTGGCTCGCCGCAAACCCGTTGTCCCGCAGTAGGACTGCGCTATCGGTGAGCATAAATAGAAGTGGAGGGTCTTGGCATCGCCCTCAGGAGGATCCCAGGAAACGCTCCCATGGAGTCCAACTGTAATCGGTGCATGGTCACCGGTCGGTAGCGACCCGGTAGGGCTGATCCGCTGTGTTCACAATCATTCCGCATGGCGTGGGGGCTTGTTGTCGCGGCACGGTGTCGTTTGAGCCTTCCAAAATGCGGCGATCCGCGTCGGTCCCCAGTCCTTCCGTGTCCCGCAGCAGGCCGTTCGGACGCCCCGGGTCGTTCATTGTGCCGCCGATCGAGCTTTTTGAGCCGTGCGAAGCTTCACCCCAGCCTGTGGCGCTGTTCGGAAGTGGATAGATGCGAGGACCCGAAACGGCTACCTCGACGTTGACCCCCGTGCTCTGCCCCCAACGACCATTCTCGTTTCCACCCGTGAACGTCAGGGCCGGAGACATCCCATCGTTGCAACCGGTAGGCGCGATGTTCTCTCCACTGAACTCTTTCAGAATCGATGCAGCGCGCGCGGCGGCCGCATCGTCGGCCACGTGCAGGGCAAGGACAGACTTGCCGTTGTACACGGCGTGCGCGTAGCTGTCGACTTCGTCGCTGTTGAGTCGCACGGCCCCGAAAATGCGCTCGAACACGCCGACCAAGCCGCGGTCCACGCTGCGCGCCGACGCGGGATCTTTGGCGTGCCGGTCTGTAATCGAACCTTGCGCGAGTCCGCCATCTTCGATGCGGATTCGTGCGTCTTCGAACCCGTGCTCCCGCAGGCGGACGCGCGCTGATTCCGCATTGTTGCGCGAGTTGAACACACACACGATCATGCTCGTCACAATGCCTCCGTAGTACGTGTTCGCGCTAGCGCATCCGTTTAGCTGTTCAAGAATTCGTGCGCGTGCAATCGCATTTACCGACGCGACGCAATCATCGACGATTTGAATGGCGAAGCTTCTGGCGCCTCAGCGCTCGCAAACGCGGACTTAATGGCCAGCCACTTCGGCGTCAAGTTTCTCCTCGGCCGGCCAATAAACCGGACGCCCATGATGCTTGTAGAGGGCAGATTCGCGTGTTCGATCCAGCCCATCCGCCGAATCGTAGGGCGGGGCGCCTTTCACGGCTTGCTGCGTCACGTTGACGGACACCGTCGCGTCGTGCCAGTTCACGCTCTCGATCCACTGCGGCGCGATGAGAACCTGGTGTCCCATCCACCAGTTGCTCGTGTTGACGATGATGTAGCGAATGGCCCAGGTTTCGTCGTCGACAATAAAGCCTTCGACGTGACCAATGTCGCCATCGGTTGCCTCGACGTGGTAGGTCATGACCGAATTGCCAGCGCGGAGGTGAGGGTCATCATCGCGGTGTCGCGCCTCCTCGGCCCGCGCGAAAGATTTCTCGGCTTCTGACGGTGTGGCACGCGGTACAGCTACAGAACCCGCAACATAACCCGGCACCATCATGGCTCCCGGGAAGGCTCCCGCGCCCCAGAGCCCAGCACCGCCCCAGTAGTACGGATAACCGTAGTAGCCAAGGTATCGTATCTCGTGCTGCCGCGAAACCGGCTTGTCCGTATCGATGTCGGGGCTGTTCTTCACTTGCTCCTTCGTGATCGAGGCGGGCAGAACTCTGCTCATCAGGTTCGGCTTGCCGATCGCGATCGGCGAGATCAGCACCTTCCGGCTCGACAACCACGTCCCCGTGTCGACGACGAGGTAGCGGACGACCCACGCGGCGTCATCAAAATAGAAATTCTTCACGTGGCCAATTTCACCATCGGTCGCGCGAATGGCATAACCTTCCAGATCACTGATGTTACGCAACATGGTTCCTACTCCTTCGGAAGCATCGAACGACGGGCATTCGACGAGTTTTGAAAATGAGGCGCGCGATCCATCGCACGCGTGCCCCGTAGATCGGCCCTGAAATATCTCGCGGATAAGCGAGCAGTCAATACGCCATGCCGGTCCTGGCCAGGCGCTAAGTGACGGCGCTCGACGCGGCCTTTGCTAGCATTACGTTGGCTTTAGCGCCCTGGCTCGGAGATGACGTATCGGCACCCCCTGCTGGCTGTGCCGCCTGCACCCATTCGGGTTTACGCATCTGGTGAATGATTAGCGGCATGCCGCAAAACACCACAGTGCCGATGGCGACGAGGGACACGTACAGCGTCGGCGATCCCACCGGCAATTGGTCGGGCGGGAAAAATGCCACCAGGAAACTGAAGAGCACACCCACGAAGCCCACACCGGCGACCAGCCACATTCCTGCCACACCGCCGGGTAGTTTGAATGGCCGGGCAAGCTTCGACGCCGAGTAGCGCAGCCTGATGGCCGCTGCATACATGAACATGTACGCGATGAGGTAAAGGGCAACCGTCATCGCCGACAACAGGAAAAAGACGACTGAGACGTCTGACATGACGAAATAGAGCGACGACATCAGCGTCACCACCAAACCCTGGCCGATGAGGATGTGCGTGGGCATCCCGTGGCGATTGGTGGCCTGCATCAACGGCGGCAATTCGCCGTCGCGAGCCGTCGCGAGCAATCCCTTGGACGGGCTGCCCAGCCACGCGAATATGCCGCTGATCGCGCCGATGCCCACCAGCAGCGACAGTGAGGTCGTTAACCACCCGAGATGCCATACATCGGTGATAACGGCGCTGAACGTGTCGAAGACTGCGGATTGCAGCAAAATCTTGTCGTTCGGCAGGATCGCAGCGATTGGCGCGGCCCCCAGCACGTAGATCGCCAGGGCGAGAGTCGCGCCCAGCGCAATGGCCAGAGGGTATCCGCTGCTGGGTTTGCGCATTTCCACGATATGCACCGCCTGCACTTCGACGCCGGCGAACAACAGGACGATCCCCGCGAGGAACGCAACCGCGCCGAACCCGCTTATGACCGGCCAGAATCTCGGGTGGCCGGCGTCCGATAGCGCGGGAGTCGTGAGGTGCTCCCAGCCAATCGGGTGGCCGGAGAAGACCCAGTAGACGAGCAGCCCCACCAGGAATAGGCCGGGAACGATCGTCCCGAAGATGAACGTCCACTTGGCGAACCTGGCGAAAAACTCCACGCCTTGAAGAACGACGACGGTCGCGAGCCAGTAGACGATGATGCAGAAAGTCCCGACAAAGAATCCGCTTTTCGCCAGATCGGGGCGGCCGAATGTATAGGCCAATGCCACCGCGCCGAACGTGAGGCCGACTGGAAACCAGACGACGTTCTGGATCCACTGCAGCCAGATTGCCAAAAACCCCCAACGCACACCGAACGCTTCGGAGACCCAGGTGTAGATGCCACCCTTCTTATCGGCATAGGCGCCACCCAACTCGGCCGACACGAGCGACGCCGGAACGAGGTAGAAAATGACGGTGAACGCGAGATACGCGAACATCGTCATCTCTTCCTTCGCGAGCAGCGGCAGGCCTCGAAGGCTGGTGACCACGGCGGCGGCCGTCATCAGACCGATCGCCGTTACGCTTAGATACTTGCCGTCTTTTGCGAGAGCCATGAAATCCTCTTTTGTTGGTATCAGGCGACCGGTGAATAAATGTCGGGAGCCTTGCCATCCATCAAACCGGCAGCGTTTCCTTCGGTTGGACGTGCGGCGTCGATGTGGCGTGATCTTCCACGACCTGGTTCTGCATTGGCGACGACGCCGGAAGTTGCGCCTTCGGCACGGCATGGTGCGTAAACGTGGTGCCGCCCGACGCACCCTGAGGCACTCCGGGAGGATGTTGATGCAGATGCTCGATCGATCGCCGGACGTCTTTCAGGAACTGGTCCGCCATATCACGGCTGAAGCCGTGGCGGACCAGCACCCTCATGACGACGACGTCGGTGATGTTGGCGGGCATCGAATACGCCGCGACTTGCCAACCGTGCACGCGCAGGCGGTCGGAAAGATCGAATAGCGAATAGCCCGGGTCCGCGCCGTTCTTGAACATCCAGGACACAGCGGGAATGCCCTTCTTGCTATCGCCATCGAAGGCCAGCTCGAACGGCCCCAGCTTGCAGATCTCGCGCCCGATGAGCTGCGCCTGGTCGTAGCCGTTCTGCTGGATGCGCTTGTATCCGTCGCGCCCGAGGCGAAGAAAGAGGTAGTACTGAGAAATGATCTGGCCACCCGGACGCGAGAAGTTCAACGCAAAGGTGGGCATGTTGCCGCCCAGGTAATTCACATAGAAGATCAGGTCCTCGGGCAAGTCGGTCCGGTCGCGCCATACGACCCAGCCCACGCCCAGCGGGGCGAGGCCGAACTTGTGCCCCGACGCGTTGATCGAGCGCACGCGCGGCAAGCGGAAGTCCCAGATCAGCCCCGGCTCCACGAACGGCGCGGTGAAGCCTCCCGAAGCGGCGTCCACGTGCATCGGGATATCGAGACGCTTGTCAAGCGCCAGTCGATCCAGAGCTGCAGCGACTTCGGCCACCGGCTCGTATTGGCAGGTGAAGGTGACGCCGAATGTGGGCATTACGCCGATGGTGTTCTCATCGACGCGCTTCATCACCTCCTCCGGCGTCATGCCCAGACGGCCGCGCTCGAGCGGGATCTCGCGCAACTCGACGTCGAAATAGCGTGCGAACTTGTGCCAGCAGACCTGCACCGGACCGGTGACGAGATTCGGCTTGAAGGCGGGTTTGCCTGCGGCGGCCATGCGCTCGCGCCACTTCCACTTCAGCGCCAGACCACCGAGCATGCAAGCTTCGCTCGACCCGGTGGTCGAGCAACCGATCGTATGTGCAGCCGTGGGCGAGTGCCAGAGGTCGGCCAGAATATGCACGCACCGGCTCTCCAGCTCAGCGGTGGCAGGATATTCATCCTTGTCGATCATGTTCTTGTCGATGGACAAATCCATCAGCTGGTGAACGTCGGTGTCGAGCCAGGTCTGGCAAAAGGTGGCCAGGTTCTGGCGGGCGTTGCCGTCGCTGAAGAGCTCGTCACGGACCAGCGCGTGCGCCACGTCGGGCCGCAGCTCGCGGTCTCCCAGGCGAAATTTCGGTACCGAGACGTCGGCAGCTTCGGTGCCGTAAATATCTGCATCCAGGCACGCGCGGACGTCGTCTCGTTGATGAAGTGGCATGTGCTGCTCCTAACGGGTTACAGGCGCGTCGGCGGCCCCTCGGGCCATTGAAACGCGGTTGACAAAGACCGTGATGCTCCGGTTCGACTCGGTGACGTGGCTCACGGCATCCTCACGTGGTCGGCGCCGCTCATTCCGCGACAAGTGCACTTTCATGATGATCGACCCGCGACGGCTTAAGCGTGTCGAGGATTTTCTTGGCGCGCGCCATCTCGTCGGTAGAGCCGTGCGCCGTGACCAGAAACTGGTCAGCCTTTATCGCAGTCTCGTAGGCGACCACGCTGTTCTTGGGAATGCCGCTGCTGTAGAGCGCTGCGCCCAGCGCACTCAGGCCGCCGACGACAACCGCGCCTTCGATCGCCGAGATCACCAGCGTGGCGAGGTACCCCAGCACGACGACATGACCGATGACGGGAATGAACATGAACACGCCACCGAAGAGCCAACCCCAAAGCCCTCCCCAGAAGGCACCGCGCTTGCCCCAGAACTTGACGCGATCGCCAGCGTTGTAAAACCCCACCACCTTTTCGTCGGTGTGGTAGCCCTTGCCGACGACGCTCAGGTGCTTCATGTCGATGCCGGCATCGGCTAGTTTCTTTACAGCGCTTTCTGCGCTTTGATGATCCGCAAATACTGCGATCACCGCATTGCGTTCTGTCATTTGCTGCTCCTTCGGCTGGAATCGGCGTCAGCCGCAGCCGTCGCTTCAAATCGCGTCGTCGCGCCTGCTCCGATTTCGGAGAGTGCGTTGCTCATCGCGAATTCGTCATCGCTTCGCAGCAACGCACGTCTTTCACGGGCGCTCGATCAGGGCGTTGCACATGGGGTATTGGGCTGCCACGATTGAACATACCGTAGCGTGCTCGACTCAACGCGTCGGTGCGGTACGACACTTAGTGGACGTGAGTAACGTTTGGTTACATTCGGCGCGCCGCGTTCGCGTGCGGCTAGCGACCCCTTGAGCGTCACTGGCTAGCGTCCCGCGGTGGGGTCCGTGCCCTGTGTCATGGAAATGTGACGCGTCCCAAGCAAAGTCGACCCGGCTTGTTCGGTATCGCACAGACAGTTAACGACGATGCCGCTAGCTTTACCCACTCAGGTCTACTCAGGAGCCTCGCAATACGCGCGGGCCGCCAGTCGACCAACACTTGGAGCTGCCATGCACCTAGCACACGTACCCACTGTAAGTTACCGAACTTCGAAGTCGCTCGACAGGACGCTGACCTCATCGTGCCAGAGCACTGCAGCGACTGTTCGGCGAAAGACTCTCACGCTTCCTGGAAAATTGACCGATCACAATGTTGATGATCGCGGGGTCGACCAGGGTTCGAGTTCCGGTCAGGTCGCTCCGATCCTTATGGGCGAGACCTCACCGCACCTGGTAACGTGAATCCAGCTAAATGAGTTACCTGCGATGTGTCGCATGCACAGCCTCCCGGCGCTACCCACGCGGCGGTCTGACCTTTGTGTTCCATGGCGGTCTTTACTTCCGGTGACGAAGTGGCGTGCTCTGCTACGGCCTTGACTTTCAATCCCGAGTTCGATGGCTTCCTCATGGCAACGATCGGTGGAGACAGCAACAACAGCGGTATGCAGCTCAGCGTCCTGTCGGCATTAGCGCGCTTGGATGTCGATCCTTGGCAGGAAGCGGCCGAGTTATCGCGCCTGCCCAGTGAGACAGCGATTCGCAAATTGACATCGTTGATTGCCGCATTGCCTAACGGGCCATCCACGCGCCTGGATGCCGGAACGATTGCCGCCCGTTTGATCCCGTTGTTGCCACGACGAGCCGTATCCGATGTCCAGCCTCGCGCAAGATTGTCCGACGCCGACGCCGACGCCGACGCCGACGCGGCGGGCCACGCCGCGCGCGTCAAGTTGGTAATAATCTACGTGTTCTGGATAGGCGTGATGCTGGTGACTCAGTGGTTCGCGACAAATCCTGCGGAAGTAGCACAGAGCGACAAGCAGGCGCCGAGCACCACTACGGTATCGTCGCAAACGCCACCGCAGAACTCCAGCCAGTGACGGTCAAGCGCTCGATAGCTGGAGAAGTGTGAACGCCGAAGCGATGCAGCACGTTTCTCAAGCGCGTGAGCAGGTTAAGCGTCCGACTGGCGATTATCTTTGTGCGCCAATGTACGCGGACCACGTGCGTCGTCGAGTTCTTCGGCTCAGCGCGCTTCGCGATCTGGCAGCAGGCGGTCGTACTCTTTCTTCACCACCGCATAACACTCGCAGCTGCGCTTCTCGAGCCCGGGCCGGTCGAGCACGGTGATGTGACCGCGCGCGTAGGAGATCAATTTGGCCTGCTGCAGCTTCAGCGCGCCATCGGTCACGCCTTCGCGACGCACGCCCAGCATATTGGCGATCAGCTCCTGCGTCATCACCAGTTCCTTCCCGCGGAGGCGGTCGAGGCTCAGCAGCAACCAGCGGCACAACTGCTGATCGAGCGAGTGGTGGCGATTGCAGACTGCTGTCTGCGCCATCTGCGTCATCAGAGCTGCCGTATATCGCAACAACAGATGCATGACGGGCGCGCTCCTGAACTCTTCCTGTAGCACCTTCGCGGGCATGCGAAAACCCTTGCCCGCGCTTTGCACGACTGCGCGATCGGGCGTCGATTCGCTGCCCATGAACAGCGCGATTCCAACGAGTCCTTCGTTGCCGACCACCGCAATCTCGGCCGACTCGCCGTTTTCCATCACGTACAGCAACGACACGATTGCGGTAGTGGGAAAGTAGACGTGGCTCACGTTTTGTCCAGACTCGTAAATCACCTTGCCGAGCGGCAAATCAATGAGCTCCAGTTGTGGAAGCCAGTTTTTCCAATTGGCGGGTGGCAAGGCGGCCAACAGGTGATTGCTGCGGGGGGTATTTGGCACGTTAACCTCTGGGACGGGAGCCACTAGCCGTCGCAGCCGGGTTTCAGTATTGCTACGTACGCCATCGTACAGAAGTATATCGAGAGCCGGTCGCACGTGATATTGCATCGCAGCATTTCTCGCGTTGATATGCGTGCCATGACCCTCCCACGGACCGTTGCACGGACATCGTCATTTGTCCCACGCACAGGCTGCAAGTTCACTCCAAATCCGAAAATCCATCCTTGAAGACCGATGCTAAAGTCCCGCAAGACGAACTCGCAGAACTGAAGCCGGAGCCGTCGTTCATCGCCGCCAGACCGCCGGGTAATCTTTGCCTATCGTGAAGGCGAGAGCCGAAGGAATGCCGCGGAGGTGGGAACGCGCGAACGACATCGACTGCACCGGCGCCCAGATCAGCGTCTGGTCGGGTGCTGGGACGAACCTCCCGACCTCGCTTAACAGCGCGGACTTTTGGATGCCGGCCGAAGTATTGTCGCGGCTGGTCAATATAAAAATCACCATTTGCGGCAGGCGCCAACGGCCAGCGAGTGTCCGATCACTGCTTGCTTCGGCTCTCCCCGTTGTTGAAAGGACCGCTATGTGCGGCAGCAGACGGACACATTCGTTCTATCCGCGCACTCTGCTTCACCGATGTTCGCTACAGGCATTATCGAATGCGCCCGTCGGTAAGAGGCAATTGATCATTTACCGTGAAGGAATTCGTCATGCTCGACACCAACAACACAGCAAGCGCTGCCCACAAGCAAGCTGCCAGCGAGCACCAAGCATGTGCTGAACACCATACCAAGGCCGCGGAATGTCACGACAAAAGCAAGCCGCATGAAGCGAAGGCCAGCTCCGAGCACGCAATGAAGTGTTGCGAGACTGCAACCAAGAAGTCGGCGACCGCCTGCGGGTGTTCATCCAAGTAATGCCTTTGCAGGGGGGGCCGCGTAAGTGCCGAGAGATTGCGCTGGCGTTGACCCGTGCAGAGCCATCAGCGGACCCTGACGAGGCGTGGCCATGAACGAAACGCACATTCACGAGGCGGCGCCGTCAGCCACTCCAGTCTCGGTGCCGCCGTCGCCCCAGACTGAAACCGATCCGGTGTGCGGCATGAAGGTCGCTGCGAACTCTGCCAAGTCGGTCGAACACCAAGGCCAGCATTACTTCTTCTGCAGCCGGCGCTGCATCGACAAGTTTCGCGCCGACCCAACGCAATATACGGCTGCACAACCGCATACGCGGGTCTCCACCGAGTCCGCGGACGCGATCTACACCTGTCCAATGCACCCGCAGATCCGGCAAGCCGGTCCCGGCAATTGTCCGATCTGCGGCATGGCGCTCGAGCCTCTAGACGCGACGGCCAGCGAGGACAATACCGAGTTGCGCGACATGACGCGCCGCTTCTGGGCAAGCGCTGCGCTCGCCGCACCGCTGCTGGTAGTCACGATGAGTGATCTGCTGCCGGGAGTCGATCTGCAGCATCGCGTTGGTAGCGAAATCTTCAACTGGGCGCAGGCAATTCTCGCCACGCCGGTGGTGTTGTGGGGTGGTTGGCCGTTCTTCGAGCGCGCATGGGCCTCGTTCAAGTCGTGGCACCTCAACATGTTCAGCTTGATTGGGCTGGGCACCGGTGCTGCGTTCCTGTTCAGCATCATCGCCCTGTTATTCCCTGGCCTCCTTCCGGAAGCCTTCAAGATGAACGGCATGGCGCCGATCTATTTCGAGCCGGCCGCCGTGATCGTCACGCTGGTGCTCATGGGGCAGGTACTTGAATTACGCGCTCGCTCGCGCACCAACAGTGCGATCAAGGCTTTGCTTGAACTCGCACCGGCCACGGCCACGCGGGTTCGTCCCGGTGGCAGGGACGAGGAAGTCGAGTTGGCGCAGATCGAGGTCGGCGACCAGCTTCGGGTAAAGCCCGGCGCCAAGGTTCCGGTGGATGGCGAAGTGGTCGAAGGTCGCTCCAATATCGACGAGTCCATGATCACCGGCGAGCCGGTACCCGCCGCCAAGGAGACCGGCAGTCGCGTGTCCGCGGGAACCGTGAACCAGACAGGCTCTTTCATCATGCGCGCCGACAAGGTCGGCTCTGATACGCTGCTTGCCCGCATCGTCCAGATGGTCAACGAAGCCAGTCGCTCCCGGGCTCCGATCCAGAAGCTTGCGGATCAGGTCTCCGCGTGGTTCGTGCCGGCGGTGATTGCCATTGCGATCCTGGCCTTCGTGGCGTGGGCACTCGTCGGCCCTTCTCCGGTCTTTGCCAACGGATTGGTCGCGGCGGTATCCGTACTGATTGTTGCCTGTCCCTGTGCGCTTGGGCTGGCGACACCGATTGCGATCATGGTGGGTGTCGGGCGCGGAGCGCGCGATGGCGTACTCATCAAGGACGCCGAGGGTCTCGAACTGATGCAGAAGGTCGATACGCTCGTCGTCGACAAGACGGGCACGTTGACCGAAGGCCATCCGAAGGTACAGCGCGTGATCGCTGCCGAAGGCTTCGGCGAGGACGACGTACTGAAGATTGCGGCGAGCCTCGAAAAAATGAGCGAGCATCCGCTGGCGGCGGCGATTCTCGAATACGCGGTCGAGAAGAAGATCCAACTGGAGGCTGTTTCCGGTTTCGAATCGGTGACGGGCAAGGGCGTCCGCGGCGAGATCGCGGGACGCCACGTCGTGCTCGGCAATGCGCCATTGTTGCAAGACGCTGGAATCGGCTTCGCAACGCTCGAAGCCCAGGCACAGGCGCTGCGCGAGCAGGGTCAGACGGTCATGCTCGTCGGTGTGGACGGCCGCGGCGTCGGACTCATCGGTGTCGCCGATCCGATCAAGGCCTCCACAGCCGAGGCGATCACCCAGCTGCACGATGCCGGCATACGCATCGTCATGCTCACCGGCGACAACACCCTCACGGCAAAAGCGGTGGCCAAGCAGCTGGGACTGGATGAAGTCCAGGCGGACGTGCTGCCCGAGGACAAATTCAAGGCGGTCAAGGCGCTGCAGCAGCAGGGCCTGATCGTGGCGATGGCTGGCGACGGCATCAATGACGCTCCGGCCCTCGCGCAGGCCAACGTGGGCATTGCCATGGGCACCGGCACGGACGTGGCGATGCAAAGTGCGCGCATCGTGCTCGTCAAAGGTGATTTGCGCGGGATCGCCAAGGCGCGGGCGCTGAGCCAGCAGACCATGCGCAACATCCGCCAGAATCTGTTCTTCGCCTTCTTCTACAATTTCATCGGCGTGCCCATCGCGGCCGGCGTCCTCTATCCCTGGTTCGGCCTGTTGTTGAGTCCGATGATCGCCAGCGCGGCGATGAGCTTGAGTTCGGTCTCCGTCATCGGCAACGCGTTGCGGCTGCGCAGGGCCCGTCTGTAACGCTGAATTCGAAGCGGGTTGCGGGACCGAGGTTGCGTAATCGAGCGGCAGCATGATCGGCAGACTCTGGCGTCCAGACTGGGTGGGCTCGCGGCCGAGAGCCCACGGCAGGATGACCGTGAACCGATGGCATGGCTTTAGCATTTCATTTGGCGTCAACTATTTTTTCGATGACGGCAATTAAAACTGCCGTTCTTTGCACCACCGCCGGTTCTCGGGGGACGCGTGCCTTCGATTCCACCCCAGTCGCGTTAGCGTGGGTGTTAAATATAAGTTACACCATCAATGCGCTTTTCTGCCTCGATTGGCGGTGTGCTGATTTCGGCTTGCGGACGGGATCAAAGGCCGGCGCAGTCGAGCTTGGGCAAGCCGATGGGCGGCATTTCGAACTGACTTGTAGGCGGGCGCGGTTGCGCGCTTGCGCCGATGCAACGAATGTAACCTTTTGCGCTCCGCAGCGAACTTCCCTGCAGGCAGGCCATGTCCGACTTGCCGTCGCAAGCGGTTTCGCAACTTCGCGCTGCCGATCCCAACTGGAGAAACAGTTATGTCCAATCAAGTGCTATCCGTTCTCGTCACCAGCGCCTTTGCAGCGGCACTCGGGTCGATTTCCGTCGCTCCCGCCAGTGCCGCTGATACCATGAAGCCCAGTGCAGCAATGGAAAAGATGATGAAGGAGAACCAGGCCAAGACCATGAAGGTCCTGGCGGGCGGCAAGATGGAGAAGTGCTTCGGCGTGGCGCTGAAGGGCCACAACGACTGCTACGCCGGCGCCGGCACCACCTGCGCGGGGACGAGCAGCAAGGACTACCAGGGCAACGCGTTCAAGCTCGAACCCAATGGCACCTGCACGACGATACAGACGCCGAACGGACCGGGAAGTCTGACTGAGAAGGCCTGAAGCCCGCGTGACGCGAGCGGGGACACTGACCCGCCCGCGTCACATTCGCACGGAGGCCGCCATGCCCCATCGAGCACTGATTGACGATCCTGGAACGGTCCCGCGGCGGGCTGGCGTTGGCCTGAAGGCCGAGCACTACCGCACCGTCATCGACGTCGAACCCGACATCGGTTTCTTCGAGGTCCATGCCGAAAACTACATGGGTGCCGGCGGACCACGGCACCGTTATCTCGAGGCCATCCGGCAGCGCTATGCGCTGTCGCTTCATGGCGTCGGGCTGTCGATCGGGTCCGCTCGGCCGCTGGATCATGAACACCTGCGCCGCCTGCGCGGCTTGATCGACCGCTACAGCCCGGGACTGTTTTCGGAACACCTCGCGTGGTCGTCGCACGACAGTGGCTTTCTCAACGACCTGCTGCCAGTGCCCTATACAGCCGAAATGCTTGGGCGCGTGTGCGAGCACATCGACGACGTGCAGACGACGCTCGGCCGCCAGATGCTTCTGGAGAATCCGTCGACCTATCTCGCGTTAGTTGAGAGCACGTGGTCGGAGGTCGATTTCATCGCCGAAGTGGTGCGGCGTACCGGCTGCGCCCTCTTACTGGACGTCAACAATGTCTACGTCTCATCGACCAATCAGCAGCAGGATCCGACGGCCTATATCGACAGCTATCCGCTCGCCCACGTCCAGCAAATCCATCTGGCCGGCCACGCACGGGAAGCGGACGAAAAAGGGCGGCCACTGCTCATCGACGCGCATGACCGCCGTGTCGACGAAATCGTCTGGGAACTTTACGCGCGCGCCATTCGACGCCTCGGAAGTACGCCCACGCTGATTGAGTGGGATGCCAACGTTCCGGCCTGGCCAGTGCTCGAGGCGGAGGCACAGCGCGCACAGGCGGTCATGGCCGCCGTCTCGGATGAAAGACATGAACAGCACACCCAGCACGAACAACCCGAACGGCCCGAACAGCAACGCTGGCGCGAAGAGCATGAAGGGCACGGAGCGCCGCGCATCGTTCCGCGGCTCGCCGAACGGCAACACGGCTTCGCCCGCGCATTGCTCGATCCGCAGCGTTCCATTCCGCCCGGCCTGGTCGGCCCCGACGGCGAGCCGAGCGAGCGGCGCTTTGCGGTCTATCGCAACAATGTGGTGAGCGGGCTGATCGACACCCTGCAGGCGGCGTTCCCCGCCGTGTGCCGGATCGTCGGGGCAGAGTTCTTTCGCGCGATGGCGCGCGTGTATGTCGCGCAAGAGCCGCCGGATTCGCCGATCCTTCTCGGATACGGCGCAGGCTTCGCCGACTTCATCGGCACTTTCGAGCCGGCGGCCACACTGGCCTATCTGCCCGACGTGGCACGCATTGAACACGCCTGGGCCGGCGCCTACCACGCCGCCGATGTATCGCCGATCGAGGCCGCCGCGATGGCGCAAATCCCGCCGGACGCGCTGCCCGGGGTCCAACTGTGCCTCGGCCCTTCGGTCCGGCTGATCCGATCCCGCTTCCCGGCGCTGACCATCTGGCGGATGAATGTCGGCGATGGCGCGCCGGGACCCGTGGATTTCGACGCGGGCGGAGAGAACGTGCTCGTCGCGCGGCCGGGGACGCAGGTCGAACTTCGCTTGCTGTCGCAAGCAAGCACCGAATTCATTCAATCCCTGGTCGATGGATGGCCCGTAATCGAAGCCGCCAAGGTTGCCTTGGCGGTTGACTGTCGCTTCGATCTTTCGCTCGATCTCGCCGAGCTTCTGCAATCGGGAATCGTCGTCGGCTTCCAGTCTCCGCGGGACGCACGCGGACAACTCCAAGGATCTCGAGCATGACAAGCCTCAACGATGCGCAGGTAAATCCCGCGAACATGGTAACGACGGTGCGAGCGGCCGTGAACTGGCTCGCCCGAGTGGCTGCGATCATCGCGCCGCCAATCCTGCGGATTGCGCTTGCCGTTCCCTTCTTCCGATCGGGCCTCACGCGCTGGGACGGGTTCCTGTCGTTGTCACCGAGCGCGGCTTATCTCTTCGAGCAGGAGTTCAAGCTCCATCTGTTCGGAGGGACTTATGGCTTTCCGGCTCCCCTGGTCGTCGCGCACCTCGTCGGCAGCGCCGAAATCGTGCTGCCGATCCTGCTGGTATTGGGTCTGGCCACGCGGTTCACCGCGTTCGGCTTGCTCGTCATGACCGGCGTGATTCAGCTCGTCGTCCCCGAAGGCTGGGCCAATTTCCATCTGCCCTGGGCGGCCATGGCAATCGCCATCATTGCCATCGGACCGGGTCGGCTGTCGATCGATCATGCGCTCGACCGCTGGTTCCGAACGCAATCGCAATGACGTCGGTACCGCGCATCCGGCCACCGCCGCTGAAGCTTGCCGCAGGACGCGGACGTTGCGGCAAGGTGATAGACAATGAACAGTTGGATGACGCCAACCGGTGCTCGCGGGTATCGAGGACGCGATCCAGGACGTGCTGCTGACGGTTCATGCGACCTGTCTAGGACATGTGTGAGAACGCTCGCACGATGCGTCGTGACAGTGCGCTGAATACCTTCGCCTTGTAGAAATTGCTGGCCACTGACTTGTTTGCTTCGCCTTGTGTGGGGTAAGGCGCCATCAGTCGCGCCACTGACTTGAGTTTCTGCCCCGACGCGATCACCGCCACCCAGAGATGCGCAAGCTCGCCAGCGTGCGATGCGAGAATGGACACGCCGAGCACTTTCCCGTTGCGGCGCGCGACCACCTTCACCGCACCGACAGTCGTACGCTCTGTTTGCGCCCGGTCGTTGTCCTTCATGGCGAACTCGAGGACTCGGACGCCGTCGCCGTGCTGCTTGCGCGCTGCCTCTTCGCTCGCACCGATGTGCGCGAGTTCGGGATCGGTGTAGGTGACCCACGGCAATGAGGCGTAGTCCGTTCTTGCGTACGGGAACAGCAGCGCGTTTTGCACGGCGATTCCGGCATGGTAGCCAGCGACGTGAGTGAAGTGCGGCGCCCTGGCCACCACGTCGCCAATGGCGAAGACGCCGCGGGCGCTGGTACGAAGCTTTGCGTCGACGATGATGCCATCATCACTTGCGTGCACACCGGCGCGCTCGAGATCCAGTGCGGCGAGCCTCGGCCGGCGTCCGGCGGCGACCAACAGGTGCGAGCCCTCGACCTCGGAGTGCTGACCCCCTTCGACGAGCGCTAGCACAATGCCCGCGCCACGCTGCCGCACCGCCGTGACCTTGGCGTTCTGGCGGATGACCACACCCTCGCCAGTGAGCACCTGCAGCAGTCGATCGACCAGCGCGGCATCGTCGTGGACGAGGGCCTTCGCGTTCTCGATCACGGTCACTCGCGAGCCCAGGCGCCGGTATGCCTGCGCCATCTCGATGCCGATCGGTCCGCCCCCGATGATCAACAGGTGTTCCGGTAGCGTCGTGTTGCCGAAGATCGTCTCGTTGGTGAAATAGTCGACGTTATCGATGCCGTCGATCTTCGGTGTCGACGGCCTCGAGCCCGTCGCGATGATGATGCGCCGGGCGCGGATGCGCGAATCGCCGGCGGTCACCACGCGCGGCTCCACGAAGCGCGCTTCGGCACGAATCACCTGCGCGCCCAAGCTCGTGAAGCGTTCCACAGAATCGTGGGGCGCGATCGAGGCGATGACCTGCTGCACGTGGCGGTGTACAGCGGCAAAATCGACACGCGGCTCGACCGCCTCGATGCCGAACGGTGCGCACGAGCGCATGACGTGCGCTGCTTTGCCGACGGCGAGTAACGCCTTCGACGGCACGCAGCCATTGTTCAGGCACTCACCTCCCATCTTTGCGCCCTCGATGAGTACGACCTTGGCGCCGAGTTGCGCGGCGATCGCAGTTGCCGTAAGGCCAGCCGACCCGGCACCGATCACGCAGAGATCGACTGCGACTTCGTTCATGGCTTGCCCATTCTTCTCTTTTTCCTTTTCATTGGATGTTGCCTACCCCGTGCTCCCTGAGCTTGGCCCCGGCTTTTCGGGTGACAAGGTAGGCGACGACAACCGTCGCGATGAGGCCGACCACAAAAAACGTCCATTGCAACGGACCGCCGCTTTCGCCGGTAGCAGCCTTACCCACCGAGCCGAGATAGATATAGACCAGCGTGCCCGGCATGATGCCGACGAACGTGGCCCAGATGTACTCGGCGAGCCTCACGTCGGTAACGCCATAGAAATAGTTCTGCAGATTAAAAGGAACGACCGGGCTCAACCGGAGCAGCACGACGATCTTCCAGCCGCTTTCGCTCACCGCGGCTTTCACGGCCTTCAGTTTAGGACGCCCGGCTACGTATTTGTCCACGTGATCGTGCACCAGGTGGCGGGCGACGAGAAAGGCGAGCGTCGCGCCGATCGTGGCCGACACCACCACCAGCGGAAAACCGAGCGCCAGCCCGAAGGCGAGCCCGGCGACAAGTGTCAGTACGGATGCGGGAATGAGCAGCACGGTGGCGGCGATGTACACGCCGGCGAATACGATCCAGCCCAGCGGGCCAGACGCTTCGATCCACCGCTGGAAGTCCTCCGTCCACATCTTCACCGGCAGGAAATAGGCGACAGCGATCAGCACAACCGCGACGAGTGCGCCGGCGGCCCATTTCCATGCCGCAATGCCGACAATCGTCGCGTTGCCGTTACCCATGGCCCGTTCGCCGCACCCGGACGGGTAGCGTCTGCCGATCGCTCACGCTTCGCCGCGCGCCGGATAATCCTTGGCGATGACGAAGTCGAGTGCAGCGAGGATTTCCCGGAAATGTGGACGCGCAAATGGCATCGACTGGACCGACGCCCAATAAAGCGTTTTGTCGCTGCGCACGAGGAATACACCCGGCTCGCTGAACAAAGCCGGCTCCTCGATGCCGGTGGACGTCACGCCGCGTCCACTCGAGATATACAAGCCCCACGCGCGGGCGGTCCCGATCGTCAGCGAGTGACCAACGGTCAGCTGCGAGAGCCCCCATTTGGTTTGGGCCTCGTGCGCACGCGCTTCGGTGTCGCTGCTGATCGCGATGGTCTCGACGCCACGGGTCGTGAACTCGGCGACTGACTTGTTGAGCTCTGCAACGTACGTCGCGCAGATCGGACAATGCAGCCCGCGATAAAAAACGATGAGCGCAAAGCGTTGCGGTGATGCCGCCGCGAGACTCCACGGCGTGCCGGACAGGGTGGGCACCGTGAGATCGGGGACGGGTTGACGGGGAAGTATGCGCGACACGGATGTCTCCTTGGAATGTGGGGTGCCACCAATGGTCAGAAGCGAGTCGTGAGCTCGGTCAGCCAAGCCGGAGAGATCTGGACCAGGTACGCTTCGAGCGATCGGTCAAAGCCGCTTAGCATGATGAGCCCCAGTGCCACCATCATTGCGCCCAGTACGTACTTGCCGTAGGTCCCGGCGCGAAGGAGGTTTGCTTTCGAGCCGGCGAAAAGCCGGTGCGAAACGGAGCCGACGACCGTCAGCGGTAACGCGGCGCCAATGCCGAAAAGCGCCATGACGAGCGCCACCTGGCCAAGACTCTTGCCTTGGCTGGCCAGCATCGCGGCGGCGCCGAGCGTCGGTCCGACGCAGGGCGCCCACACCAGGCCCAGCAGCAGGCCGACGACCAGCTGTCCGCCCATGCCTTCGATGCGAAGCCGGCGCAGCCATTGATCTGCGTAGGCGCCGAGTGGCGCGGTGGCGCCCGCGAAGCGCCGCTGCAGCGTTCCGCTCAGCAAAATTGCGCCGAAACCGACCAGCAAGGCAGCCGCGGCATTCCGAAACCACTCGGCGTCCAACCCGACGGCGAATCCGACGGTAGCGACAAAGATCCCGACACCGGTAAACGACAGTGCGAGTCCGACAGCGAGCGCCACCGCACCCAACGGATGTGCGGCCACTGCGGTGCCCACGACGATCGGCACCAGCGGCAACACGCACGGCGAAAGGATGGAGAGCAATCCGGCAACGAATCCGAACCCGTAGCTCCCAGGGCCAAGCTGCATATTTACTCGCTCCCGGGAGGGCTCAAGACAACGCCTTGCGCAAGGTTGCCGCGATGGAGTCTTTGCGGGTATCGCCGATCGTGCGCGCCACTTCCTGCGTGCCGCGATAGACAATGAACGTGCTTTGCTGCGTCACGCGCAGGGCATGACGCACGTCTTTCTGCGTGTCGAAGTTGACCTTGAGCACGGTGTAGTCCTTGAATTCAGGGCGCGTCATCAGTTCGGACACGATCGGCGTCTGCTGCTTGCAGGTGGGACACCAATCCGCATAAACATCGACCAATATCGGCTTGCTGCCGGCCTGCAATTGCTCGAATGTCGCCTGGTCGAAAGGCTTGATATCCGCGCCGAGCGCACTCGTGGCTGCAACGATGGAAAGCACCGCCAGCAATACTCGCGATCCCGTTGTCATGGATAACCTCCTGGGTAGTGTTGTGTTAGTGAAACTGACTTTGATCAAGCGTGCCATCGATCGACGCAGACTTCAGGTCCCGCTCGCCGCTGGAGTTGAAACATGGTGTCATGTGGTGTTAACGATCTCGTTGTGAGACCCATTGTTGCTAGTTCGCTGCGGCACCTCAAAAGGTAACGGGTCAGATAAAAAATATTGTGCTCATGAGGAAGGAGGATTCGGGTATCTTGGTTTGATGAACGAAGGGACCGATCATCAGTTGTCGGCGGCGTCCACCAGATCCACAGATAGAGCCACATTGTCATGAGCACTGGTGGCGACCATCGCGCCCGACCGCTTACGCTTGTGCCTGGGTCCGCCTCATCAGGTGAGCGCAGCGACGACCCAGAACGCCGCATACCGGATGCGCCAGTGCGTGGCCTGGACTGGTCCATTCTCATGGCACATGCGCAGGCGGGGGAACAGGACGCCTACAAGCGTCTCTTGCAGGAAATCGCACCCTACGTACACTCGCTCGCGAAGAAGTGCCATCGCAATCCGAGCGATGTCGAGGACTCGGTGCAGGACGTGCTGCTGACCGTGCACGCGGTACGCCACACCTACGATCCGACGCGTCCATTCGGGCCATGGCTGGTGGCGATCGCCAATCGCCGCATCACCGATCGGCTGCGTCGCCAGGGACGAACCACGGCGCGGGAAACCACGTTGACAACGGAGCATGAAACCTTTGCCGCGCCCGAAGCGAACTACCATGAGTCGATGTCGGACGCTCGCGCCTTGCAGAAAGCGATCGAGCGCCTGCCGCAAGGTCAACGCGATGCTATCAAGTTGCTGAAGTTGCAGGAAATGTCATTGAAGGAGACGGCGACCGTATCAGGCATGTCGGTTGCCGCGTTGAAGGTAGCGACGCATCGCGCAATCAAAAGCCTGCGCAAGATTTTGGTGAAGCCACACAACGACACATGATCACGACACCCCAATTGATCGGTTTGCTTGCGGCCAATGCAAGACCCGTGCGCCGCTTGCGGCCGCCGCTGGTGCGCGCCGGGCTCTGGCTTGTGTTGGCTGCGGCTGTCTTTGTGCTCCTCGAGCTGGGCCATGGCGTGCGTCAGGATCTCGCGCAGCAAGTCGAGCAACCCCTGTTCGTGGTCGGTATCGTCGCTTCACTGGTCACCGGAGTTCTTGCGGCCATTGCTTCGTTCCTGGTCAGCCTGCCCGATCGGTCGCGCAGCTGGGTTCTGCTGCCCGTACCAGCGCTCGTCGTCTGGGTGTCGACTGTCAGCTATGGCTGCCTCACCAACTGGGTCAGTATCGGCCCCGATGGCATGCACGTTGGGGAAGCAGCACGATGTTTTGCCACGTTGCTGCTCACCAGCATGCCCTTGTCACTTGCGCTGTACGTCATGCTGCGTCACGCGGTGTTGATTCGCCCGAACATGGTGACGATCTGCGGCAGTTTGGCGGTCGCCGCCATAACCGCGACCGCCTTGTCGCTGTTCCATGAGCTGAACGCGACCGTCATGGTGCTCATGTGGAACCTTGGGATTGCAATGATGATCGTAGGAGCCGGGTGCATCCTCGGATCCCGTGCCAGTGTTTCCGGCTGAACAAGACAGGTCAAACCAATCAAAGGTGACAGACTGCCATGCATGCGACCCTTCCACTTCTGCGGGCAACCGATTTCCCGGCGATCCATCGTCACATGCTGGAAAGCCTCCAGGTCAACCTCGGCTATCGGTGCAATCAGAGTTGCACCCATTGCCACGTTGCCGCGGGCCCGAACCGGACGGAGGAGATGTCGCACCAGAATGTCGACGCGGTCGTGGCGTTTCTCGCCGAGTCCCGGATTTCTACACTCGACCTGACGGGTGGCGCGCCGGAGCTTCACCCACTCTTTCGCGAGCTTGTCTCGCAGGCACGAGCGTTGGGCGCCCGCGTCATCGACCGCTGCAATCTCACCATTCTCGAAGAACCCGGCCATGAGGATCTGGCGCAGTTCCTTGCACATGAGCGGGTCGAGGTTGTCGCCTCGCTGCCATGTTACCTCGAAGAAAACGTCGATCGGCAACGTGGTGTGGGTGTCTTCGACGCGAGCATCCGCGGCTTGCAAGCGCTCAACGCGCTGGGCTACGGGCGTGAAGCGAGTGGACTCGTTCTCAACCTCGTCTACAACCCGCAGGGGCCAACGCTGGCACCTGCGCAGGCGAAACTCGAAGCCGAATATAAGCGTGAGCTGGGGCAGCGCTTCGGAATCGCTTTCAATCGCTTGTACACGTTGACCAACATGCCGATCCAGCGCTTCGGCAGCACGCTCATTTCCAAGGGCCAGTTCAATGCTTACATGACACTGCTGCGCAACGCCTATTTGGAAGCCAATCTCGATGGTGTGATGTGCCGCAGCTTGTTGAGTGTGGATTGGCAGGGTTTTGTCTACGACTGCGACTTCAATCAGATGCTGGGCTTGCCAATCGTGCAGGGTCATCGGCCGCGCGTGCATTTGTCGCAGATCGACGTCACGCGGCTTGCCGGCCAATCAATCCGGGTGGCCGATCACTGCTACGGATGTACGGCAGGACAGGGCAGCAGCTGCGGTGGTGCGCTGGGGGACTGACCGTTCAGTAGGCCATCGGAGCACTTGGCCATGTTTGCACAAGGCGCACTCGGCGTCGCATTCTGGGGCTTCCTCGGGTTCTACGGCATCGCGCTGTACGCGCTTGCGCCGTCGGCGCGCACCGTCGATGGCTTCTTTCGCGGCCGCGATGCGAGGGGGCGTCCTACGTCGCGCTGGATGCTCACGTCGAGCGTCTTCATTGCGTGGATCTTTGCCAAATCGGTTACCAATGCGGCCAACCTCGGCGCGGCGTACGGCGTCGTCGGTGGACTGGCGTATGCGGCGTACTGGCTCTCGATTCCACTCGCGGGTGTCGCGATCTATGCGATCCGGCGCAGTACCGGTGCCACCGGGCTCGTGCCTTTCCTGGTGGGCAAGTACGGCCGCGGAGCCGCCGTCGCGTTCGCGGCCGCGATTCTCATTCGGCTCTACAACGAAGTGTGGAGCAATACCGCGGTGGTCGGTGGCTACTACGGCGCGCCGGGCAGCGCGGCCTTTATCGGCTCGGCGTTGCTGTTCACCATGGCGGTGCTCGTCTACAGCCTCAAAGGGGGTTGCGTAGCTCGATCTTCACAGATGTCATCCACACGGCGATCTTCGTTGTCTTCCTGGGCATCGTGCTATTTCTGATTCTGCCCCGGCATACGCCTTCGGAACTCTTGAGCCAGGGCAGCTTCACGTTGGCCACCGGTGCGGATCTGCTGCTCGTTGCGCTGCTCCAGGTACTGAGCTACCCGTTTCACGACCCGGTGTTGACCGACCGCGGGTTCATCACCGACGAAAAGGTAATGCTGAAGTCCTACATGATCGCGGGCATTGCGGGTTTTGCCGCAATCCTTCTCTTCAGTCTGATCGGGATCCATGCCCGGATCGAGGGACTCGTCGGCGACGACAACGTGCCGGCGGCCGTGGCGCGCTCCTTCGGCCTGGGCGCGCTGTTCCTGATGACCATCATCATGGTAAACGCCGCGGGCTCGACACTCGACTCGGCGTTTTCCTCAACCTCCAAGGCGGTGGCGTTGGAGCTTCCGTTTCTGGCGGGGTGGAGCACGGGTCCGCGTTCCGTGCGCGTTGGCAGGGTAACGATGATCATCGTCGCGGTCTTGGGAAACATACCCATGATCTTCGGGGTGGATATCCTCGCTGCAACCACGATCAGCGGCACCATGGTCATGGGCCTGGCTCCGGTTTTCCTGTTGCAGCGCTTTGTGCGTTATTCCCCGCGGAGCTTCCACCTGTCGTTCTGGCCGGGTGTGATTCTCGGTGTACTGCTAATCGCCAAGCTGATCCCGCATGCGTGGGCCATCGGCACCGGCAAGTATGCCCTGCTGCTGGGTGCCAACGCCTATGGGCTCGTCATCTGCACCGCGGGCTTTATGCTGCCGCTCCTGTGGCAACCACACTGTGCGCGGGAATGCGCTCAATGACGACGCCCGGCAGGTTCTGCCCTGCGGATTACCATTACGACCCCACGTCCTTCGCGCGGGCGCCCGACTTTTGCACCGAGACACTTTACGTTGTCGGCGGACTGTACGGCAATCGGTGGGCGCTCGATACGATCGAGCAGATGGCAAGCGGCGAAGAGGGGACCGTCGACATCGTCTTCAACGGCGACTTCCATTGGTTCGACGCCACGCCGCGGCGATTTGCCGATATCGGCAGGCGGGTCGCCGGACATCGCTTCCTGCGTGGCAACGTGGAGACTGAACTCGCGCGCCCCGGCGATATTGGCGCCGGCTGCGGCTGCGCGTATCCGGGGTCGGTGGACGACGCCACGGTCGAGCGTTCGAATCGCATCCTTGCCGAATTGCGGCGGTGCGTCGATTCGCTGGATGGAGAGCGTCAACGCCTGGCTGCGCTGTCGATAACGCTGGTGGTTGCCATAGGCCCCTTGCGTATTGGCATCGTTCATGGCGACGCCGAGTCGCTCGCCGGGTGGCGCTTTGCTCACGATACGCTCGATGCTGCGGGGGCTCGTTCGTGGCTCGAACTCGTCCGCGCTGCGTCGCGCATCGACGTGTTTGCGTCGACCCACACCTGCCTGCCGACGCTGCGGTGTTTTCCCCTCGACGCTGGCAGGCTCGCCGTCATCAACAACGGTGCTGCGGGAATGCCAAACTTCCGTGGAACAAACTTCGGCGTCATTACCCGGATCGGCTTGCGCCCAACGCCACATCAGGCTCTGTATGGCGTCAAGCGCGACGGCGTGTTCATCGACGCACTGCCGGTGCACTTCGACCAACGCCGCTGGCTGCATGATTTTCTCGAGTACTGCCCTCCCGGATCGCCGGCTCACGACTCGTATTTCCATCGGCTGGTCGACGGGCCGGCCTTCTCCCTGGATGACGCAATCGGGCGTGCGACCGCGGGTGCGACAACGGTACGCGAATTCACCCCATGATCAAATTTGTCCGATCCCGGGTCGAGGTCAACAATTGCTCTTTTCGCGCGTGGAAGCGTGCCCATGTTTCCGCACATTTGCTGAAGCTGGTTTGGCGCTACCACGCATGGCAAGTTGTCTAAAGACATGGCGACACTTTCCATTGTCGTTCCCACGCTGAACGAAGCTGCCGGCATCGTCGAGCACCTGGTAGCGCTGCAGGGATTGCGAAGGGGTGGCACTGAAGTCATCGTCGTCGACGGTGGAAGTACCGATGGCACGCCGGCGCTGGCCGCACCATGGGCCGACGCCATCGTCTCCGGCATCCCCGGGCGAGCGGTCCAGATGAATCTCGGTGCCAGCCACGCGGGCGGCAGCTTGTTGTTGTTCCTCCACGCCGACACGCGCCTGCCTGAGTCGGCAGATTCGCTGATCGCGGAGGGTCTTGCCGATGAAGGGCGGACATGGGGCCGGTTCGATGTCACCATCGAGGCGGCGCATCCCTTGTTGCGCGTGGTCGCCTGGTCGATGAATTGGCGTTCCCGCCTCACCGGGATTGCCACCGGCGACCAGGCCATATTCGCGCGCAGGAGTGCTTTTGAGCAAGCTGGCGGATTTCCCGAGCTCCCGCTGATGGAAGACATCGCACTATCGCGCAGCCTGAAGCGCATAGGGCACCCGCTTTGCCTTAGGGAGCGCGTCACCACCTCAGGGCGACGATGGGAACAACACGGGGTGCTGCGCACAATTATGCTGATGTGGCGTTTGCGCGCTGGCTATTGGCTCGGAGTAGACCCGGGTCGATTGGCGACGGCGTATGCGTCTGGTCGCCGTGTGCGCTGAATCAATCGCCATGGAAGTCGACATCGCTATCTTCGCTCGTGCCCCGGTGGCAGGCCAGGCCAAGACGCGCCTCATCCCGATGTTGGGAGCCCAAGGCGCGGCACATCTCCAGCATGCGCTGATGCGCCGCGCGCTCGCCACTGCACTCGCGGCGAACCTGGGACCGGTATCCGTGTGGTGCACGCCAGATTGCCAACATCCGGCCTTCGACGCCTGCTCGAAGCAGCCTGGCGTTTCGCTGTTTGCGCAGCGGGGTGCGGATCTGGGTATGCGCATGTTTCACACTTTTACTGAGCGCTGCCCGCAACGGCCGACACTGATCATCGGTACCGACTGCCCCGCGTTGACCGCCGATATGTTGCGCGCCGCCGCCAAGGTACTGCTCGATGGCAACGACGCCGCCATGATTCCGGCAGAGGACGGCGGTTACGTTCTGATCGGTCTGCGCCAACCGATTGCGCCGCTCTTTCAGGGTATCGCGTGGGGCAGCGATAGGGTGATGGCGCAGACGCGCGAACGCCTGCACCGTGAGGGACTTCGCTATGAGGAGCTCGCGCCGTCCTGGGATGTGGACCGATCGGAGGATTTCGACCGCCTGCGCGCTAGCGGCCTCATGGAAGAAAGCATGCTGCCGGGATGCGGATTGAAATCAATATGATTACCCGGTCGGCTGTTGGTTGCAGGGAAGACGTAACAAGGTAACGTAGCACAAAGCGGCGCACGCAAAGATGGACTCGCATGCGTGGGCGATGGCGGTCAAGTCTGGCTGGGCTACAACGATCCCGCGTACATCGCGCAGCGCCATGGCGTGTCGCAGTGTCTCGCGGTGGGAGACCTCAGCAAGGCATTGTCGAGCCTCGCAGAGGCTACGACTGCGCGCTGAGCCGCGTACTCGATCTGGAGGAAACCGCGTGATCAAGAGCGGTGACATCTCACCCGTCGATGGCACGAGCCGGTGCATGACGCCACAGGAGGTCCGCGCCGCACAACCCGCGCCGCAGCCGCCCGATCATCGTGCCGCGCTCGCGGCGGCACGCGAACGCATGATGGCGGCAGGCCAGTGGACGGCAAGCCAGTTCATGGGCAGGCGCTGGCCGATCGGCTGTGTTGCTCTCGAGATCACGCAACGCTGCAACCTTGATTGCGGCGCATGCTACCTCTCGGAGAACGCTGAAGCGGTAAAGGATCTTCCCCTTCAGGAAGTGTTCAATCGCATCGATATGATCTTCGCCCACTACGGGCCGAATACTGACGTGCAGGTTACCGGTGGTGATCCGACGCTGCGCAAGCGCGATGAACTGGTCGCAATCGTGCGGCGGATTCGCGACAAAGGCATGCGGCCGACGCTGTTCACCAACGGCATCCGTGCCAGACGGGATCTGCTGCAGGAGCTCGCCGCCGCAGGCCTGGTCGATGTCGCTTTTCATGTGGACATGACGCAGCAGCGCAAAGGCAACGCAAGCGAGGTGGCACTGAACGCGCTACGGCAGGAATACATCGAGCGCGCGCGCGGCGTGGGTCTCTCAGTCATGTTCAACACCACGGTCTTCGATGGAAATTTCGATCAGATTCCCGAGATAGTCGCCTTCTTCATCCGTAATAGCGGCACGGTCCGGCTTGCGTCCTTCCAGCTTTTGGCGGACACCGGCCGGGGGATCCTGGACGGCCGGGATCCACGGATCACGATTTCGTCGGTAAGGCGCCAGATCGAGCTCGGCGCACGCACCTCGCTTTCGTTCGATACCGCCCAAACAGGCCATGCACGTTGCAATCGGTATGCGATGACGTTGGTGACCAACGGTAAGGTCTACGACATGCTCGATGACCAGGATCTTTTCAATGACGTCTTGGAACATACGGCTCAGTTGCAATTCGACCGGCGGAGCCAGTGCAACGCGATCGTGGCATTCATGCGAGGGATTATGACCAGTCCACGTCTTATGTTGCGCGGAGCGCTATGGCTGCTGGGCAAGCTATGGCAAGCCAAGGCCGACCTGCTGCGGGCACGTGGGCGCGTCGACAAGCTTTCCTTTTTCGTTCACGACTTCATGGATGCGTGCAGCCTGGAAAAGGATCGGATCGACGCCTGCGTCTTCACCACGACGACGGGTACCGGGCCGATCTCGATGTGTTTGCACAACGCCGAGCGCGACGCCTTCGTTCTGAGTCCAGTGGGCTTGCAAGGAGCAAAGCGTGATAGTTTTTGGAGCCCGCTTTCCGGAGAGATCACGCCAGAGCCGATCCGGATCTACCCGATGATCGACCACGATAGCAAGCTTGCGAAGGGGCGGCTCAAACGCGCGGTGGCTACTCCAGCCAAGTGATGAGACTGACTGGCCGAGAATCGGGATCGCTCATGGTGCGCGCGCTCACGTCAGTTGCTATGGCTATTCTGCCGATTTTGATTGCCGCGGCGTCGGCGGCGGCACCTGCACCGGGCGCCGAAGGCATGACGATCCCCGAATGGGAGGCCCTTTGGACACGCGTCCTGACCCGGCATGTCGACGATGCGGGCCATATTGATTTCTCCGGGCTGAAACACGATCACGCGGATCTCGATCGCGTTGTTGTGTTCATTGCAATGTCCGACTCCGTTTCGCAGCCCGAAAGATTTCCCGATCGGGCGTCGCGTCTTGCGTTCTACATCAATGCCTACAATGCGCTGGCGATGCACGGCGTCGTGCAAGCAGGCGTTCCGGAAAGTCTGAGCGGCTTGAGGAAGTTCACCTTCTTCTACCTTCGGAAATTCACCATTGGCGGGAAAGCGATTTCCCTCTACGCGTTCGAAAACGATGTGATTCGTCCGCTTCGCGAGGAGAGGATCCACTTTGCGCTCAATTGCATGGTAGTGAGTTGCCCGCGGCTGCCTCGCACCGCGTTCAGCGCCGGCGCGCTGGAGCAGCAGCTCGATGCGGCGGCCCACACGTTCATCATGGAGAAGCGCAACGTCAGCGTCGATCTGGTAAAGCGCGAGGTCTGGCTCTCGGGTATCTTCGATTTCTACACCAGGGATTTTCTCGGCCCTGCGCCGAGTCTTATCGATTATGTAAATCGCTATCGGACGGAACCGATCCCTTCCGAGTTCAAGGTACGCTTTTTCGACTACGATTGGACGGTGAACGATCGCAAGCGTGTCGGTGGGCAGTGAAGTGCGAGGTAAGCAATGACGATGGACAAAACTCCCCATTGCAGCGCGCGATGACATTGCATATCCGTGGTCACACGATCACGGGTCGCTGAAAACAAAACGCCAGAAAGGCGTCGGGAATCGGCCCCAGCCTTGGTCTGCCATCCAGTCTTCTCGTGAACGAGCCAGCTAGCGTTCCTGCCTCGCTGGGCTCAGCCCATCCTTCGGAGAAAGGCCTTTCTTCCTGAATGGGTAACCTTTTGGCTGGCCGAGCGAACCTATAAAAGAGTTCTCTATTTTCAGTCCTACCTATCGGAGGCGCCATGGATAACGTGGCATCGCAAAAATTACTGGAAAGGCATCGCGGCCGGCTTTGTCGCGACCATCGTTCTGTCGGCCATCATGTTCATGAAGGGCCGAATGGGAATCATGCCGGAGCTGGATCCGATTCAGATGCTTGGCAACATGGTCGGCGGCGGATCGCGGACGGTCGGGTGGGTGATGCATTTCATGATCGGCGCAGTAGCTTGGGGCCTCCTCTTTACAGCTATTTTCGGGGCGGCCGCGAATGGGTTTTGGTGGCGCGGCATCGTCTTCGCCATTGGTGCCTGGCTTGGAATGATGATTGTCGTGATGCCGATGGCCGGCGCTGGTCTTTTCGGCATGAATCTCGGCCCCATGGCGCCCATCATGACGCTAATTGTCCACATCATCTATGGTTGGGTACTCGGAGCGACGTACGCTGCGCTGGTCAAGCATGAACCCTCAGACTCGGCGCGCGCAACACGGTTGGCGCCCTAGCTTCGAGCGAAGGCATGGCATCCAACCTGCTGCCGCACCCCGGCCGCATCATTCGCGCGCCGGGACCCACGCTTGGTCTTCGGCGGGCGGGATGGAGGGGCGCGGAATGCGCGCAGGTTGCGTTTGCGCGTCGAGCGCTCTGATCGCCGGAACGCGCTCGACTTCCACCTTGTCGCGGTCGCGATCGGTGTAGATGGCGCGGCGCGTTACGTGGTCACCAGCGTGTGGTGATCGGCCCTCCCCGGAACCAATACAACCTCGTCTTGCCTAGACGAAGCTAAAGATCACACCACTGCCATTCGCAAACGAATGGACAAAATGTTCCACGACAGGTTTACCGTGGCGGAGCTACGGCGACGGTGACCTGCCTTGGAACGAATCGTTGTCCGTATTTGTAAGGTATTCCAACAAGAAGGAGCTCCCTTGATACATCAATGCAGTCGTCGTCGATTCGTACAGAGCACAGCGGTCCTTGGCGCATTGGTTGCTTCGCTTGCCCTGTCGTTGCCACTCGCCGCCGCGGAGCCACTCGAACCTGCAGTCGTTACGCACGCCGCTTTCTTCTCACAGGAATCCCATCAGCCGCAAGCGCTGGATCCCCAGGTTTTTGTGCAGGATTCGTCTGCAAAAGCAGGGACAGGCCCGCAAAGCATCATCCACGTCGACGGTTATCGCAATGCCCTTCTCACCGATCCGATGGACAGTCCACTCTTTACCGCTCAAGGTAAGCGGTTGGAGGGTTTCACCCTCGGCAGTTGGCTCGGCGCGCGCGGAGAGGTCGCGATCACTCCGCTTAAGACCCGCGGTGCGAAGGTCCTCGCTAAATTCACCGGATTGCGACCGCACGGAGTCTACAGCCTGTTCGAAAATCATTTCGATCAGAAGCCGATTGGCTTTACTCCATTGGATGGCCACGGAACGAAGAATTCGTTTGTCGCCAAGGCCGACGGGAGCGCCTCGATTACCGTAAAGACCCCGGAGATGCTAACCAGCGCTAACGCCGTCCTGCTGGTTTATCACAGCGACGGAAAGACGCACGGCACGTCGCGTGGCGACATCGGCGTCACTGCGCATCATCAGCTAATCGCGAAAGTCACATAAGGGATCATCCGTATACTTGTACCGATACGTAATGTTCAAATCACATACCGCTATGGGCGCAGCGCTGCGCAAGATCACTTAGCCAGCACCGCGCAGTGCTCATGTACACGGCGAGCGCAAGCGAAGGCGGGCGCGGCGCTGGAAGGCGCTCGTTGCATGGGCGCTTGATCCTGCCGGCAAGTTGTGCCCGGGTGTTCCGGTTGCAAGGCTGCACGCGGATCCGCGGCGGCTAAATGGACTGGAGCTGATGCTCGAGGGTGGCCAAAATGGCTCTTGGGAACTGTTTGAACGGCTGTTGTGGATTGCGTGAGCGCCAGCTGTTGGGCGATGTCCTGCTCTGCCACTGCTCAGCGCGTCCGGTCGTTCGCGGCCGGCGCGGCAGCATCCTCAAGGCTAAGGTCACCGTGTTGGCTCCGGCGGCGCAGTGCGACTGCGCCGAGTGGCGTGCGATTCACAACTCGCCTGTGGTACGTTCTGTTATCAAACTTGCGAGCAATGCCGACGGGATAGTGCCCACCTTGTGCGACGCGCACCACGCCAGTGGCCTACACAGACGGCCCCGCAACTGCATCGAGCTTTTCCCAGTCGAATTCCACGCCGATCCCGGGCTCATCCGGCGCGATCGCGAGATGTTCCCCGAGAATAAGTGGTCTCCTCGTGTACTCGGCGATCGGAAACGCGTGCGCCTCCAGCCAGCCCGCGTTGGACTGGCCCGCCATCAGGCTCACATGCAGCTCCTGCATGCCGTGGCTGCATACGGGCATGCCGACCTCGCGTGATCGCCGCGCGACATGTAGCCAGCCGGTAATGCCGCCGCAATTCGAAGCGTCCGGCTGAATGAACGACAAGCGGGCACGCTCGAAAGCAAGATCGAACTCCTGTGACGTATGGAGGTTCTCACCCATCGCGAGCGGAATCCCGGTTTTCTCGGAGATCGTCGCGTATCCCGCATAGTCGTCGGGCACGATGGGTTCCTCGAACCACGTAAGATCGAATTCACCCAACGCCCTTGCCGCAACGATTGCCTGGTCGACGTCCATCGAATAGTTGGCATCGACCATCAGCGCGAGACCCGAACCGATCGTCTGGCGAACCTCGCGCACACGATGCACATCGTCCGCGAGATCGGGTTGCCCGACTTTAATCTTGACGCCGTTGAAACCTTCGGCCATGTATCCCTCGACACTTTCGAGTAGCTTCGGCAAAGTGAATTCAAGGTCGATGCCTCCGCGGTAGGCCTTGCAGCGATTGCCGGCGCCACCCGCCATCTTCCACAACGGGAGCTGGGTGCGCTTGCCGCGAAGATCCCACAATGCGATGTCCAGCGCCGAGATGGCGAACGAGGCAATGCCGCCACGGCCGACATAATGCACGCGCCACTGCATCGCTTCGTAGATCTGCTCCACATCATTTGCGTTGCGTCCCACGAGCCACGGCCCGAGATCGTGACGGATCATCGCGAGGATCGCATGGCCACCAATTCCACCGGTGTAGGTATAGCCGGTGCCGTCGGCGCCGTTGGTAAGCCGTACCGTGACGGTCACAAGCTCGAAGTGGGTGTGCGCGCCATGCTTTGCGTCGACCAGTACCTCGGCCAGCGGTACGCGGTGGAGCCGGGCGGTTACGGATTCAATTCGGGACATTTGACGTTACCAATTGCCCATCGAGGTGGCGGATGAGCCGGGTGTGTCAGGCCATGCCAACTTGGGGCAGGGGCTCGACACTGTCTTGCGGGCGGCTGGCGATCATGTCGGTGAGCTCGCGCCGTACGTTTTGAAAGCCGGGATCGTCAAAACGATTGATCATTTCGTGAGGGTCGCCCACGAGATCGTAGAGCTCGCCCGCGCCGCTCAAGAGCTCCAGCGTCAACTTGCGATCGCGGGTGCGCACCGTCCGCAAATGAAGATCCACGCCACAACGCGAAGCACGCAGGTCCCACTCGGAAAGGGCAAAATCGCGCGAGGCCCGGTCGGACTCGATGAGGGGCCGCAGGCTCGTGCTGTGCACAGGTTCGGGCATCACGGCTCCCGCGTAGTCGCAAAAGGTTTGCGGGAGGTCGAGTGTAGAGACGGGATCGGTGACGAGCTTGCCCGCAGGGACACCGGGACCCTCGAACAGCAGACCAACCCGCAACAGGCCCTCGTACGCCATCGGTCCCTTCAAAAGCAAGCCGTGATCGCCCAGCCAGTCGCCATGGTCCGTGGAATATACGACCAACGTATTCTCCGTCAAGCCGAAATCGCGCAATGCGATCCTGATGCGTCCTACCTGGTGGTCGATAAGCGAAATCATGCCGTAATAGTTGGCGATCAATCGGCGGAGCTGCGCATCGGTCTGTTTAGGCGTCCGCGAAGACTGCTGCCGAAACTGACGCAATTCCTCGTTGGCCATGAGTGGCTCGCCCGTGAGAGCGGCGCGGTGCCACCACGGGCGGCTGTCGAGATCGAGCGTCCGATGCTCCGGAAGGTCGACATCATCGGGGTGATGAAGGTAGCACCAGGGCGCGGGCGCGTCGAAGGGATGATGCGGATCCGGGAGGGATGCCCACAGACAGAAGTCTCGCTCGCGGTGCTCGCGCAGAAAGTCGATCGTGCGATCGCCGATCCAAGTGGAGTTGTGCCACGCGACCGGCAACGCAGAGTTCCAAGTCTGGGTTGCATCGGTGATCGGCAAGAGCTGCTGGTGATAAAGGGCTGTGCGCTCATCGCCGCGTCCATCCGCGTGATACCAGCGCTCGTAATGTTGGCCGCGCGGCGGCTTCATCGGTGGAAAGCAATTGTGCCCCTCCAGCATTAGTTCGACATGGCCGAATCCCATGTACGGACCGTACCAGCCGGGGCCGAAACGTGCGCTGCTCTCCCTACACTCTGGCGTGCCCGTGGGGGCGAAGGTGTGCGCAGTATTGAAGTGCGCCTTGCCGATGAGCGCTGTGTCGTAGCCGTGTTCTGCTAACGTGCCTGCGAATCCGCGGCTACCGGTGGCGCTCGGCAGGTCGATTCCGTTGTCAGATACGCCGTGAGTGAGCGGGAGAAGGCCCGTGAGAATTGATGCTCGTGACGGTTGGCATACGAGATTCGGCGTGATGCACGCGGAGAAGCGCGTGCCGGCACGCGCCATGTCGTCAAGGTGAGGCGTCATTATGCGCCGGCCTTCAAAACCGTAACAGTCGCCGCGCTGCTGATCCGAGGTTAGAAAGAGTATGTTCAAGGCCGAACTCTGCTATTCGGGCTGAATGCCCGCAGCCTTCACCACAGGGGGCCAGCGTTTGATTTCATCCTGCAGCATTTGCGCGAAGTCGGCCGGGGTGGCGCTGGTTGTGGTGTCCATGCCGATTGCAGCGAATTTGTTGATTATTTCCGGCTGTTGCATGATTTTGATCAGCGCGTCGTGCACTCGCTTAATGATTGCCGGCGGCGTTCCGCGTACAACCGCACGCGCCTGACGCCGATCATCCAGTCGCTGCTGCGCCGCTGGCTCCAGTGGTAACAACCCACTCGGGAGACATATATGAAACTCGGCGTGATCGGTTTGGGGCGCTCGCGCGTCAACGCATGGGCGCCAACATTACACAGCGCCTGATCGTTGACTGATCGAAGGCTGCTACATCCATCGACGCTAGCATTCATCGATCGGGCATCGGGCATCGGAAGTCGGCAAACCCTGGATCCCGCCCCAGGGATGTCTTGCCGGTGCATGTCAAATCGAGGCAAGGTAACATTGCGGACGACACCGCAGGTGAATCGACTCCAGCGCCTGGCCGGCCGGCAGCACGCGGCCGATGCAGGCGGTCCGAGCGTAGCCCAGGGAGCGCAGCGCGGCGATGCAAGCCTCGGCTCGCGCCGCCGGCACACTGGCGAGCAGGCCGCCCGCGGTTTGCGGATCGAAGAGCAGCGGATAGTTAGGGTGTCGCAGCGTCTCGGGCTGGTTGTCGAGCGCGCGGCGCAGGCGCACGTTGGCCGCTTGCAGCGAGCTCATGATTCCCGCGGCGGCGGTTTCGGCTGCGCCGTCGAGGAGCGGCAGCGCGGCAAGGTCGATTTCGGCATCTACCGCCGATGCGCGAGTCATCTCTACCAAGTGCCCGAGGAGGCCGAAACCGGTAACATCGGTGCAGGCCGTGGCGCCGTGCGCGATCAGGCAGGGCACCGCCGCACGGTTAGACAGTTGCATCGATTCCAGCGCCGCGTCGATCCAGCGGCCGCGTGCCTGCCTCCGCTCGTGCGCCGCGAACAGCGTGCCGGTGCCGATTGGCTTGGTGAGGATCAGCGCGTCGCCCGGCCGCATGCCGCCCTTGCGCATAACGCCCACGAGCCGTTCGTCGATCAGCCCGTTGATCGCGAAACCCAGCGCCAGTTCGCGCCCCTCGCCCGTATGGCCACCGACCAGGGCGCAGCCGGCCTCGTTCAGCACGGCGACCGCGCCGGCCATCATCTGGAACACGGTGTCCTCAACTTTGCTTTCCAGCCCTGGCGGTACAGTGGCGATCGCGGTCGCCGACTGAGGCTCGCCGCCCATGGCGAAAATATCGCCGAGCGCATGATTGGCAGCGATCCGGCCGAAGATCCAGGGATCGTCGATGAAGGCGCGGAAGAAATCCACCGTGTGCACCATCGCGCTGCCCGCCGGCACGCGCATGATCGCCGCATCGTCGGGCGCATGCAGGCCGATCAGCACGTCGTCGCGCTCGATCGGCGCAACCCTCGACAGTGCCCGCGACAACAACGTCGCACCGACCTTGGCGCCGCAACCGCCGCAGCGCATCGCGATTGCCGAAATCGCCTCGGTTTGCTCGGCCTCGTCGAGCGGAATCGGCTCCCCCGGTGGCGGCGCCGCGCTTTCCGCCATTGGCGGGAATTCGCCATAACGGCGCATGAAGCGGCGGTCGATCCAGTCCTTCCAGCGCCAAACCCATGCGCCGCGCACGCAAAGCGCGCCGCGCGAGGCTACCGCGTATCGGTCGCCGGTGCTGATCAGCGCGAGCCAGCGGCGCTGCGCACGATAGGAGACGAGCGGCCGGTGCAGCACCGATCCCCGCAGGTTCGCGGCCAGTGGTTTGGCCATGCGTACCGCGAAGACGCCGGCCTTTTCCAGCGGCGTGCCGATCAGCGATGCGCAGTCGCCCGCGGCGAAAATCAGCGGGTCAACTTCGCTTTGCAAGCTGTCGCGCACGCGGATGAATCCCTTGGCGTCGAGCGGGAGCCCGGTGTCGCGCAGCCACGGTGCGCCACCGGCCTGCGTCACCCAGAGGATTTCGTCGGCCTCGAATGACTCGCCGTTGCGCACCTCCAGGCGACCGGCGGCGACTTCGACGATCTCGGCGTTGCGGTGGATCGCGACGCGGCGCTCGGCCAACACGCGCTCGAAGACGCTCCGCACCACGGCGTTGTGCGTCGGCAGAATGTCGGCATTCGCGGAGAAGACGTGAAAGCGAAGTTCGTCCGGGTCGCGTCCCAGCGCAGTCAGTTCGCCGCGCAACCGATGCTGCATCGCCAGGGCTAGCTCGACACCGCCGGCACCGGCGCCGACCACGGCGATCGTCGTCGTTCCGGCATGCGCGCGCACGCGCCCCAGCAGCGCCAGCCAGTGGTCGTTGAAGCGCCGGATCGGCTTGACCGGCACCACGTGTTGTGCGGCGCCCTTGACGCCCGCGAGTTGCGGCGTCGAGCCGATGTTGATGGACAGCACGTCGTAGGGAACCGGTGGCCGGGTGCGGCACAGCACCCGGCGCGAGTCACGATCGATGCCGATCACCTCGTCGCGGAAATAGCGCGCGCCGGCGAACTCGGCCAGCGGGCGCAGGTCGATATGCACCTCGTCGAAATCGTAGTGCCCGGCGATATAGCCGGGCAGCATGCCGGAGTACGGTGTTTCGGTATCGGTGCAAATCATCGTCAGCCGCACGCCGGGCAGCGGCTTCATCGCGAAACGCCGCAAGACGCCGACATGGCTGTGGCCGCCACCGATCAGGACGATGTCGCGGACGATCGGCGTGGTTGCTGCCTGCACTCAGTTCGCTCCCTGCACATCATTGACCAACAAATCGTCGACTAGCCGGGCAAGCAAGCGTCATCAAGCTTTGGCGCGAACACCTGTCGATCCAGCAGGATACCGTGCTAACCGAAATGACTCGATTCAACGAGGCGGTTGACCAGGCGTTGGCCGAATCGGTCG
>JBDTWY010000032.1:0-35817 GCA_040006455.1 Betaproteobacteria bacterium
GAAACGTCTGCAGCAGGGCTTCACTCTGATCGAACTGATGATCGTGGTCGCGATCGTCGGCATCCTGGCGGCCATCGCGCTGCCGGCGTACCAAGACTACGTGATTCGTTCGAAGATGTCGGAAGGCGTGGTTGCTTTGGCCGCGTGCAAGACATCCGTCGCTGAATATGTTTCGACCAAAACGACGATGCCGGCCGATGCAGCGACAGCGGGTTGCTCGAGCGTTCCGACGCAATACGTTGCCAGTTTGACGTTTGCGTCGCCGACCATCACGGTCACGACTCAAAACACCGGCTCCAAGTCGGGTCCTTGCGTCCTGACGCTGTCGGCAGACGTCGCTTCGCTTCCGGATATTCCGACGTGGACCGGTTCGCACAGCGCCTGCGATTCGAAGTACGTTCCTTCGAACTTCCGTTAAGCAATTCGCCGCAAACGATCGGCTGGGCTCGCCCAGCCGATTTTTTTGTGCCGCCATCCTGCTTTCACGTTGACCGATTTAAAACGAACCATAGGTTCGTGGCCGCGCTATCCGGTGTGGGTGCATCCCTTTACATTCGAAACGTGCTTGAATTCGGCTGTCCATGAGTTTTTCATGCCATCCGACGCACTTCGCTTGCGCCATTCGTGATGTCCTGGCTCGCCAAATCTAGAACGTCATCTCCAGCGACACGGCAGGCGCATGAACCGGAAATCGCGGTCGAGGCGACTCCGCAGAACGTTCCCGCAATGCTTGCCGAAGCGCGGCGACTGGAGGGCGAACATCGCCGTGGGGAGGCGCTGCGCCTGTTGAATGGCGCGATAGAGCGATTCCCCCGGAACGCGGATTTGCGGCTCGCGCGTGGCTCGACCCTGTATTCGTGGTCGCGCTTCCATGATGCCTACCATGCATACGGAGAATCGCTTGCGCTATTCCCCGAGAATGTCGATCTCATCGCGCGATTTGGATGGACCGCTCACGTGCTCGGTAATGCCGGGGAAGCCGAAGCGTGCATGAATCGCGTGGTCGACCTGCGACCCGACGTGGCGGACGCTCACTATGGGCGCGGCGTGGTGTTGCAATCAATGAAGCGCTACGAGGCCGCAGCCGAGGTTTTCCGCACAGTCATCGATCTGGACGCCAACGCTGCCCACGCCTTTACGCACCTCGGCGTTTGCCTGATGGACCTGGGACGCTTTGCGGAGGCCGAAATACCACTCAGGCGGTCGATCGAATTGGCCGCGCGAAATCCTGGCGCTTGGCTCAATCTGGGCGTGAACCTGTATCGGCAAGGCACGTTGGGTGCAGAGGAGGCGTATCAACAGGCCGAACGCCTCGAGCACGAGACCGGTGAGTTCGTCGACACTTTTGTCAGTTACGCGAGTTACCTGCGCAATGTCGGCCGAGTTTCCGAAGCCATCGCCATGTACTTCAAATACCTGCCCGGCCATCCCAATACATCGGGACTCACGCAGTTGGGAATGTGCCTGATGCATACAGGCGATTTCGTTAATGGCTGGAACCTTTACGAATTCCGCTGGCTGCAGGAGCCGCTCATTTCCCTGCGCGCCAATCTCGATACGCCGGTTTGGCAAGGGCAGGATATCGACGGCAAGACGATTCTTGTTCGCGCGGAACAAGGCATCGGTGACGTAATTCAATTCGCGCGATACTTGCCCCTCGTCAAGCAACTGGGCGCAACGGTCGTTTTCCAGGGCCGCGATGGAATGGCGGAGCTGTCAACGCGCTTTGTGGGCGTAGACAAGGTCATCAATTCGGGCGATGCGTTTCCGGAGTTCCAGTACTTAACGAACTTGATGAGCCTGCCGCGGTTCTTCGGCAACGACCCCAGGGTTAGTCCGGTGCGCGAGCGTTATATCCGGATCGACGAATCGCGATCAGCGTATTTTCGATCGCGGCTCGATCCGAAGATGCTAAACATCGGTCTGGTGTGGGCCGGAAATCCGACTCACCTCCAGGATCAGACGCGGTCGATGCCGCTATCGCTGTTCGATGAGTTGGCGAACCTGCCGAACACCCGCATCTACTCGCTGCAAAAGGGCGAGGCCGCAAAGCAGCTTACGTGCGGCGACGGGGATTCCGCGATCGTGGACTGGTCGACGGAGCTCAACCATTTCGGAGATACGGCAGACGCTATCGCGGCGCTGGACCTGGTGATCAGTGTCGACACGTCGGTTGCACATCTGGCTGGCGCGCTTGGAAAGCCCGTTTGGGTGCTGCTGCCGAACCCCGCCGAGTGGCGGTGGATGGATGAGCGTCGCTATTCGGATTGGTACCCCGGCGCCAGGCTTTTCCGACAGTCCGTTCGAGGCGACTGGCTGGGCGTGATCGAGGACTTGAAGGTCACCCTCTCGAGCTTCATGGCCGATCGGGTTCATATCGTCGACCCAGTCATGAAGCTCGGCGAGATACTCGAGATCGCTCCCGTTCACACTACGTTTACCCCCATCACCGTGCCGTCGGGATTGACGGCCATCGGGGAAATGCGCGAGGGGATATTCCAATACTTTCCGGATCGCGACGAAGGAGCACCATTGCAGCGCTACGGCGAGTGGCTCCACGAACAGCTGGGATTGCTGGCGAGGCTCATCAAGCTTGGACAAACGCTCGTTGAAATCGGCGGAGGCGTAGGCGTCCATACCGTCGCAGTCTCGCGTTTGGTAGGAGCACAGGGCCATATAATGGTCTATGAGAACGATCACCGAGTGAAGGGGGTCCTTCGGCAAAATCTGCGAGCGAACAAGGCCCGCAACGTCACGGTGATGATGAATCCGTTCGGAATGGCGGCGCCGACCGGCACGCACGCTGAATCCGAATCCGTCGACGACCTGGAGCTGAAGGATCTCGACTGGCTGAAAGTAAACTCTGCCGATGACGCGTTAGCCGTGCTCAAGGGAGCCGAGCAAACATTGTGGCGCACACGTCCGAAACTGTTTCTGAATGTTGGAAATGTCCAGGAGGAAGTGACCGCGCATTTGGCGGCAATGGCCTACTCGTGCTGGATGCATCGGTCCGAGGTATATCGGCGCCACAATTTCAACAATGCCGACTCCGACGGGGCTCGTTACGTCTCGCAAATTGCGATCCTGGCAATTCCCGAAGAAGTGGTCGTCGACGTGGATCTAAGCGGCTGTATTCCCATTGCTCGATAGCAAAGGACGCAGATCGCTTCGATAGGTTGGGAAAATGCGCTCATCGCAGAAGTAAGAATTGAGGATCACATGGCGTTGTTTGGATTGTTCGAAACCAAAGCTCTCGAAGAGTTTGCGCAGGCGCTTGCCGCGGACCTGGTGAGGCGTTTTCCTCCGTCGTCCGAGGCCCGGACCGATCCAGGCGCAAAGCATCAGTTGAAAGTGATCCTGGAGGGCCTTGGCGCACGCGCCGTGCGATTCAAGGCAGAGCACAGTTTGGGAATCTATAAGAAGGCCAAGCTCGGGACGACATTCAAGTTCAAGCTCAAGGAAGCGGGTTATAGCGACGCCTTTGTCGAAGAGGCTACCAACGACATCGTGCGTCGGATATCGGTGAATTGACCATGCTGCGCCAGCTGGATACCAAGGGCTGGGCGATCGTCAGCGGCGTATTTTCGAATGCCCTGATGCGTGACATCGAGTCCGCGCTCGAGGCTGCGCTGTCTCGAAGGGAAAAAATCCGGCGGGAAAATCATGTCGATGGCCAGAACGACGGAACCCTCCATCATCTGCTTGTCGATCACCCCGCGTTCCTTGAAGTGCTCGAGGTACTTGCCTCGTTCGACCCGCTGATTCGCGCTTTCCTGTCGGGAAACTATATTTTGAATTCGTACGGTGGCGTGATCAATCGTCGCGCGACGAAAGCGTACGTTCACAACGTTCACCGGGACATTCGCTTTGCTTCCGATGCAAAGCGCTTCATGCTGAATTGCCTTGTCATGCTCGACGACTTTACGCTGGAAAATGGGGCGACATTTCTCCTTTCCAGCTCGCAGTCGCGTGACTCCCGCCCGGATGACAAACAGTTCTTCGACCAGTCCGAGCGGGCGGTTGGTCCGAAGGGTTCGGTATTGTTCTTTGATTCTCGCCTCTGGCATGCGACCGGCCCAAACCTGACCGACTATCCCCGTAAAGCGTTGACGTTGACATTTACCAGTCCGTTCTTCAAGCAGCAACTCGACTATCCGAGGCTGTTCGGTTACGAGAATGGCGACTCGCTTTCGCTGTTTCTCAGGCAGGTGGTGGGGTTCAACGCGCGTGTGCCGGCGACACTCGAGGAATTCTATTTGCCGGTGGAAAAGCGGTATTACCAGCGCGGCCAGGACGAATAGGTGAAGCCTTGACGAGTATCGGCGATCGCGACTACGACCGGGAGGCAACCGACCAACCGGCGCACGCGTATGCGTTCGAATTCGATTGCATCATGCACGAATTCATGATGCGGACGTTTCGACCGATGTTCGCGGGTAAATCCGCGCTCGAGCTTGGCTGCTATCACGGCAATTTCACCAGGCTTCTTTGCGCCCAATTCGGCAGCGTCGACGTGGTCGATGCATCGTCCGAGTGCATTCGATTGGCGACGGCTGCGGTCGACAACGGTGCCGACTTTCATCATTGTCGTTTCGACGAATTTCGTCCCGCACGTAAATTCGAGAACATTTTCCTGATTCATACGCTGGAACATCTCGATCAGCGCGTGGCGGGACTCTCGCAAATGGCGTCCTGGCTGGCTCCCGCGGGACGAATGTTCATCGCGACTCCCAACGCCCATGCGGGCTCGCGACAAATTGCAGTCGCAATGGGAATCATTGACCGTCCCACGGCAATCACCGAAGCCGAGCGGGCGCACGGGCATACGCTGACCTATACCCTGGAATCGCTGGAAAGAGAGGCGAGGGAGGCCGGATTGTCGATCGAAAGCAAGGGCGGCATCTTTTTCAAAGCTCTCGCGAATTTCCAGATCGACAAGGCTCTGGAGGCGGGCATCATTTCGCCAGAGTATTTGGAAGGGTGCTATATGGTGGGATCCGGCTATCCCGATCTTTGTTCAAGTATCTATCTTGTGTGCAGCCATGGCTGAGGTCGTCGGTTGTTGGCTGGCAGACGATTTCATTCGCAATGAATCGCGTTCGATGCGTTGTTGATCACCAATTCGTCGCAGGCCCTACATGCACCGATTGATCGGCGGCTTTCTCCCGCTTCGGTTTCTCGACGCGGAAGTCGCGGGATCACTTTATTCGAGCTGGTGTTCCTCTTCAGCGGATGTCTGGTGTTTTCACAATGCGCGTAGCGCCCTCAATGCATTGTGGACAGCCATGGCGCCGCCAACGATTTGGCTCCCCGCATACGTCTGTGAAGAAGTTGCGCGGAGCGTACCGTCAAACTGTGTACCGCGGTATTTCCCGCTCGATAGCCAGCTGCGTCCCTCCGTGGTGTTTCTTGATGAACATGTGCGGGCCGGCGAACACGTTTTGGCAGTCGACTATTTCGGGCGGCCACAGAACGCAGAATTCTTCACATTGGCGAAATCGAGACCGGATGTCGGATGGGTACAGGATTGTGCCCAAGCGGTGGCCGGGTTCTCGCAGGCTTGGGGCGATTGGCTCATCTACAGCCCACGCAAAGTTGTCGGTGTTCCCGATGGTGGCATTCTTGTTTCGCGCAGAGAAAAGCTGCCAGCGGCAAATACTTTGCCGCTCACGGATCTTTCGTTCGTATTGCCGGTGATTGGACGTTCTGAAGACGGGGATGAGCGAAACAATTCCCACTGGTACGCGAACTACATAGAGGTGGAGGAGCGATTTGAAGTGGGCCGGCTTCAAATGAGTGATTTATCGCTTTCGATTATTAAGCGGACACCGTTTCAGGCGGACTCCGAAGTCCGCCGGCGCAATTACGAAACGCTACAGGAACATCTGTCGCCGTGGGCTTTTTTTGGGGAACTGCCAATTGACTTTATTCCGCTGGGCTTCCCGGTGATATCGCGTAACGCAGGCAGGGCGTCCGCATCGCTTGCGGCACAAGGTATCTTTGCGCCGCGACACTGGACGACGCTTCCATCGGACCGCGAGCGTTTTGCCCTCGAACACAACCTTGCTAGGGCTCTCCTGACGTTACCTTGCGACTATCGCTACGATACTTCTGACATGATGCGCGTCGCGAAGGCCGCACGCGAGGTTTTGGTCGATGACAGCGTCTGAAGTCGGCGGTGCTCATCCATATTGCACGCTGGCGTATGCGGAGTCATTGGCGCACATTGGAACGCCACGCTTTGTTCAGGCGTGGGAGACATTTGTGCTGCAGCGACCCATCTCGGGCGAGCTAATGGACATCACCGGTGCGTATCCGCTTACGATGATGGGCAACTCTGTCGATCTCGCTTCCGGATTGGATGACCTGCGTGAAGCTGGTGCCGTATCTGTTGTGCTCGTTAGCGATCATCTGGACGGAACCAGTCAATCGGAGTTTCGGCGGACGTTTTCGACGGCCCGAGAGTTCAAGAAACACTTTGTCGTCGATCAGGTAGATGGGAGATACACACCGACCAAGCATCATTTCGACAGGATCCTGCGGGCGAAACGACGAGGAGTTACTGTCAAATGGGTCAGACTTGAAGACGTTATTGTTGAATGGGCTGCGCTATATCAAGAATTGGTTGTTAGGCACGAGATAACTGGGCCCGCAAAGTTCTCAGGCCACGCGTTCGCGATGTTGGCTGGCTGTCCTGGGTTGACGGTTGCCGCGGCGAGCCTCGATGGGACGCTAGTCGGTTGTCACCTGTGGATTTGCCATCAAGGTATTGCGTGGAGTCATTTGGCAGTTGTAAACGGCCTGGGGCGTAAAAATGGAGCTTCCTATGCGTTGTACGACTATTCCATCAATGAGTTAAAAAATATGGTGGTCAGCTTGGGAGGCGGCGCAGGGTTGACCACAACGGAAGACGATGGGCTCGCTTTGTTCAAGGAGGGCTTTTCGAATCGTAAGATCGACTCTTTTCTCTATGGAGCGGTATTGGATCCGAAAGCGTACCGACATCTTTGCGAACAGAAACCACTAGAAGGCAACACATTTTTTCCGGCCTACAGATCGGTCTCGACGGAAGCTAACTCATGAACATATTCGGCGACTCGATTATCCTGCGAGCAATCGAAAGTGACGACGTCGATGTGTTGCATCGGTGGTCCAACGATCCCGAGGTGCAACAGAACCTCGGAGGCTGGCATTTTCCACTGTCGCGTGCATCGATGCACAGGTGGATCGACACTTTCAAATACGATGGAATCGACCAGCGATTCGTCATCGAAGGCAAGGGCACCGGTCCTGTCGGCCTGATCACGCTGACGAACATCAACTGGAAGGATCGGAATGCATTCCATGGCGTGCTGATCGGCGAGGGGCGTCACCGTAGGAAGGGCTTTGCCGAGGACGCGGTTCGAACGATCATGCGCTACGCGTTCGAAGAAATGGGGCTGGAGCGCCTCGACACCACAATCGTCGAGTTCAACTCCGCTTCGCTGAAATTGCATGTCGACAAGTGTGGGTGGATCGAGGAAGGCAGGAAGGCCAACGCGGTGTTTCGCAAGGGCAAGTTCTGGTCGCTCGTCATTCTCGGTGCAACCCGCCACGCGTCATCCAGCCACCTGGGCAAGGCGAAGGCAGTGCGCATCGTCGCGAAGCGCTAGCGCAATCACGGGCTTTTGTACGAGGCAGAGGAAATCGCGTACAGCACGGTTTCCTCGTTGTGAATGCTATAGTGATCCAGGTAGTAGCGGTAGCCGCAATCCAGCGAGTCAAGCCACAGGGGGATGGCAAAAAAATCCTCGGGACGGTGATACAACGATATCGCCAGCTTCGGCCGCCATCGCCTGAGGGATTTCTCGCCGCCCTGCAGCGCACCGAGCTCACTTCCCTCGATATCCATTTTTATGAAGTCGATGCGGTCGAGTTCCTGCGCGCCAACCAGATCGTCGATGGTCCTCGTCGGTAGGCCATCGTCGAGACGTGCCCCCGGATTGATCGATCGCTCATCGACCTGCGCGGCCTTTCCGGCATGATTTTCCTTCGCGAGTCCCACATCGAATATCTTGATGTGCGATGCGAGTCGCGGATTCATTTGAAACGCCTCGCGCATGATCTCGCAGTGCTTTGGAATCGGATCGAAGGTGTAGATCATTCCGGACGGCCCGACTTCATTTGCGAACGCCAGCGCGGTGTCGCCGAAGCAACCGCCGCCATCGATCACGTGATCGTCAAGAGCGGGCGCGATTCGAATGCCGGCCCGGTCAAAATAGTATTGCTCGCTCAGAAACGCCGCAGCTACGTTCGACGTCCATCCTTTCATCCATATGTTCGATCCTTTGTGTGGGACTGAAAAAATGGAAAGCGGACCGAACATTCCCATGTCGCCGGTATCGTCGATTTTCCACTCGTCCGGCACCTGCATGCGTTGGATCGTTTCCGGATTGTTGAACGGCAGTCGCACATGCAGGTGCCCCAGCAACCGGTACAGGATGAGCTTGTCGAACAGGTCGCGCGAAGGTTGATCCTCGAGCAATGCTCTTGACGCGTGAAAAGAATCCAGGTGCTCGTTCAGGTAGCCCAGGAATCGCGCGTGCGCATCGTAAAAGAACGCATTTCGATGGGCCTCCGGATAACGAAACGAATCGAAATTATCCTGCTCCTGATTGTGAACCGAACGAAACAGGTCGACCATGATCGAGGCCAGCCATGCCTTCGAAGTTACTACAGGTTCTTCATTCACGATGTTTTCCTTGCAGGACTGCTGGCGGCCATACGAAGTACGGTTGGAAGCCCGCGGGGCGGTTCAGATTCGACGCACGGACGTGGCTTGCGGTGTCGATCAGGAACTGCCCAAAATCCTCCGGCGAATGCCGCTTTGCGAATTCCTCGGCAACCGCCCGGCCCAGCTCGATGAATTGCTTGGGCTTGGCGATCACCGAAGATACTCGGTCGCGAATGCTCTCTTCGTCGAACCTGAAGCTGAATTCTCGCCAGTCGGCAAAGTTCTCTTCGAAGAACGTTTGCCGGTTGGTCAGGCAGAGCGTATGCAAACCCATTGCACGCATCGGCCGGTCGTGCGGAGCGAGCCGCGTATTGGGCGACATGTCGATGACACCGAGCGATTGACGGATCTGGTCGCCGGATGCGACGTAGTCTCCGCCGGGAAGATGTCGCGCGCGCTTGCCGGAGAAATCGACGTGCTCCCAGTTGAAACCCTGGATGGCCACCGGGAATTCGGCTAGAACGCGGCCGAGCATCGTGCTCTTGACCCTCCGCAGGTAGTCGTCCAGCTGAGCCATGAACAAAAGTCGCAATTGCAGGGAGCCTTCAATGTCCCAGCCGCGGCTGGCGAACGCCGAGGTCACTGCGGCGTCGATGTCGGTTGCCGCGTCCGAATTCAGCGAACTGGCAAGGGTGCTCGCAAGCTCGGCGAGCAGCAGAAACGTTGGCGCCGGCAGGCCTTCGCGCCAGACACGAACCAGTTGCTCCGGGTCGTTGCCGTTCTTGAGAAACAAAAGCCTGCCGGACTCCTTTTTCTTGAAGTCGATCGTTTCGCTGCGAGTCGCGTCGAAAGGGATCGGCGGGATTACACCGCAAATCGATGCAGGAAAGGGAAGACGCTTGCGGATGAGCAGGTGATCGGGGAAAAAATAGAGAGGCGCATGCCAGGATGTCGCGGCCACGTGACGGTCGAAGAAATACCCGGGAATGTCGCCGAGCAGCGAGATGAACGGAACGTGTATCGCTTCCCACAGGTTGAGGTCCTGGTCGTCCTGGTTCTTGGTGCGGAAATCGCCGCCCATTCCCATCGCGCTGAATACGAACTCGATATCTCCTTCGGCGACCGAGTTGTTCAACACCTCGCTGGCATCGGGCTTGCTAAAATTGACTTCGCGAAATTCGTATCCGAGGCGTTCGAACATCGGCTGGTGCGCCCGCGTTGCGGCGCCTAGCGCGTCATTCATCGACTGCCCGACGAGGGCGAGAATCACTGGCATTGCAAAGTCCGAAAGGGATTCAGCGGCTTAACTTGCATCGCGCTCGAGCGTGCTCAGTGCGACGACATGGTTGCTACAAATCTGATTACATTCGTGATCGCCGCGATTTCAGATTCGCCGATGGCGGAGCCTGTGGGCAATACCACGACGCGACCCGCCACCATCGAAGTGTTGGGCAGCAACATCCCGGCGTTTGGATAGTAGGACTTGTACGGTTCCATGTTGTGGCAACCGGGCCAAAAATACTTGCGCGCAAGGATATTCTCGGCCTGCAGGATCTTCACCAGATCATCTCGCGAAGTACGATACGCCGGTGAAACCTCGATCACGATGTACTGGTAATTGTTCTTTTCGTTCGCGTTAAATTCGAGGACCTTGACACCCTCGACTGAGGCAAGAGCCGTCCGGTATTGCGAATAGTTGCGCTTGTTGGCATCGACGAACTTGTCGAGGTCGGCGAGATTCGTAAGTCCCATTGCTGCGGCGATTTCAGTCAACTTTCCATTCGTGCCCGGATAGATGACCTTGTCGTAGTCGACGAACCCGAAGTTGCGCATCAACCTCATCTTCGAGGCGAGCTCATCGTTGTTCGTGACGACTGCGCCGCCTTCGAACGTATTGAAGAACTTGGTCGCGTGGAAGCTGAAAACTTCGCACTGGCCAAAATTACCCAGCGGCACACCGCGGTGTGTGCAGCTGAAACCATGCGATGCGTCGAACATGAGTTTGAGGCCGTTGTTATCCGCCAGTGCTTGCAACGCTTCGACGGGTGCTGGCCTTCCCCACAGATGAACCCCCAGAATTCCCGTCGTCCGCGGCGTGATCATCTTGCGAACGGAGGCGGGGTCGAGCATCTGCGTCGAAGGATCGATGTCCGCGAAGACCGGAGTGATCTCCTGCCATTGCAACGCATGCGCGGTCGCGATGAACGTGTAGGAGGGTACGATTACTTCGCCCCGCAGATCCAATGCCCGGATCGCGATCTCGAGCGCGATCGTCCCATTGCACATCGCAATGCAATGCCTGACCTTCAGGAAGTCGCACAACTCCTTTTCGAATCGCTTGACCAGCGGCCCATCGTTCGAAAGCCAGTGCCGGTCGAACATTTCGTCCGCCAGCGCATTGAAGTGTTGCCTGTCGCCGATATTGGGGCGTCCGACGTGAACTGGCTGATCGAAGAGCGGGGAGGCGCCGTTGATCGCAAGGTCCGCTGCTGTCTTGATGGTCTTGGTCATTGAGTTTGCGGTGGCCTGCCAACTTGATCGGTAGCGGAAGGTGGTCGCTTTGCCGGCCGGTCAACGGCCAGTGCTTCCGAATCCACCGTCACCGCGTGCAGTCGAGTCGAAAGTAACCGCCTCCTTGAATTGCACCTGGACCACAGGTACAAACACAATCTGTGCCAACCGATCCATCGGATTGAGCGTAAACGGCTCCCGCCCACGATTCCAGCAGCTCACCATCAGCGGCCCCTGGTAGTCGGAGTCGATCAGCCCCACCAGGTTTCCCAGCACGATCCCATGCTTGTGGCCCAAGCCAGAGCGGGGAAGGATGACGGCGGCCAGGCCGGGATCATCGATATGGATCGAGATGCCGGTCGGCACGAGGTGGGTATCGCCGGGCGCAATGGCAAGCGGGGTGTCGATACACGCGCGCAGGTCCATGCCGGCTGATCCGGGGGTGGCGTATTGCGGAAGGTGCGGACGGATGCGCTCGTCGAGCACGCGGAAGTCAATGGTGGTGGGCATTGGGTCGAGGTAAAGACGCTGGGTTCCCGCTTTCGCGGGAATGACGTTTCATATGTGTCGCAGGAATGGCGGCTCAGTAATACGGGAGTTCCTCGCCGGTGACGCATCGTATTCGTTGCGACGTCACAGCGGTAAGCGCTCAAGCGAGCGAATGGCGTTTACTTCGGCAACCGCGCCGCGATCTCGGCCACCAGCCTTCGCGCCAGCGCCAGCTTGTCCATCTTGGGTAGCGGATGCGCGCCGCGATCGTCGAGCAGCACCACTTCGTTCGTGTCGCTGCCCATCGCGTCCTGCGCGCGATTGGCAATGATCAGCGGCAGCTTTTTCTTGCGGCGTTTTTCGTCGGCGAACTTCTCGATATCGTGACTCTCCGCCGCAAAGCCGACGCAGAACGGCGGATTCTTGCGCGATGCCACCAGCGCCAGGATGTCGGTGGTCGGCTTCAACGCAAGGCTCATCGACTTGCCGTTCTTCTTGAGCTTGCGGTCCGAGACCAACTCGGGCGTGTAGTCGGCGACCGCAGCTACGCCGACGAAGATGTCGCTGCCGTCGATCGCGGAGTTCACTGCATCGGCCATCTGTGCTGCGCTCCTCACGTCGATGCGCGAAACGCCGGCAGGCGTCGCCAGCGACGTCGGTCCCGACACCATCGTCACGCTCGCGCCGGCTTCGACGGCCGCCTGCGCGAGCGCGTACCCCATCTTGCCGGAGCTCGTGTTGGTGATGCCGCGCACCGGATCGATCGCCTCGAACGTGGGACCGGCCGTCAGCAGCATTCGCTTGCCGGCAAGCACCTGCGACGCGCGCAGGCCCTTCAGCCATTCATGAATGGCTTCCGGCTCGACCATGCGTCCATCGCCGACTTCGCCGCACGCCTGGTCGCCCGAGTCCGGGCCGAGCACGGTCACGCCATCGCCGCGCAACGTCGCCACATTGCGTTGCGTGGCGGCATTGCCCCACATCTGGCGGTTCATCGCCGGCACCACGATCAGCGGGCATTCGCGCGCGATGCAAAGCGTCGACAGCAGGTCGTCGGCGAGTCCGTTGGCGAGCTTGGCGAGGATGTCGGCGGAGGCAGGCGCGACGACAATCGCGTCGGCACCACGCGACAGCGCGATGTGGCCCATCGCATTGTCGGCACCGGATGCCCAGAGATCGGTCAGCACCGCGCGCCCCGACAGTGCCTGGAAGGTCATCGGCGTGACGAACTGCGTGGCGGCGTCGGTCATCACCACGTCGACGGTCACGTCATCCTTGACGAGGAGGCGGGTCAGCTCGGCGACCTTGTACGCGGCGATGCCGCCGGTGACGCCAAGCACGATGCGCTTCAGCTTCGGGGCTCCTGCAGGATTCCGGTTGGCCATTCTTCGATCGCCGTGCGAGAGAGTGACGAGTTTACCCCGAGTCTGCGGCGGTCCAAATCGACTCGTCGGCCCGTATTTCGGCTGTTGAACCTAAAGATCGTTCGGCCACCTCGACCAAATGGCGCTACTTGAGGGTGATCACACTGGAGGATAGAGTGACGATGCACAACGCCTTTTTCGATCGTGGGTTCAGACCATGAAGCTCAACTATTACGCCGAAACCGATTCCCTCTATATCGATCTTGCGATGGCACCGAGCGCCGAAAGCAGGGAAATATCCGATGGCGTGATCCTGGACTACGACGCCGTGGGCAACCTGGTCGGGATCGATATCGACAACGCGAGCGTCAAGGTGGTACTCAAGGAGCTCATCCTCAGCAATTTGCCATCGAGGATTGAAAAAACGCCCGCTTGATCGTGTGTCAGTTGTCGTCGATCGCAGTGCTAACATCGATCGACGACACGACGCGACGAGGAACCAAGCAATGCCGAAGATCGACGGTCCCCGACTGCTGGGCGACCTGCGCCGCCTGGCCGAGTTCGGGCGGTACAAGACCGGCGTTCATCGCCCCGCGTTCTCCGATGCCGATCTCGCGGCTCGGCGCTGGCTGATGGAACGCATGACCGACGCGGGACTCGACGCTCATATCGACGGCATCGGCAATGTCATTGGCCGCGCACCCGGCGATGGTCCGCGGCTGCTCATCGGCTCGCACAGTGACACCCAACCGCACGGCGGCTGGCTCGACGGTGCCATGGGCGTGATCTACGGCATCGAGCTCGCACGCGCGTTGCGTGACGATCCGGCCTGCCGCGGCATCGGCGTCGACGTCGCCTCTTGGGAGGACGAGGAGAGTCACTACGCGAGCTTTCTCGGCAGCCGCACATTCATAGGCTTGATCGGCGATGCCGACATCGACCACGCGAGCCATCGCGACGACGGCACGCCGTTGCGGGACGCCATCGCGCGCGCGGGCCTCGCCGACACGCCACGCGCGAGTCTCGATGCGTCCCGATATCGCGGCTACCTCGAGGCGCACATCGAACAGGGCGCCGTGCTCGAATCCCAGGGCCGGCGCATCGGTGTCGTCACCGGCATCGTCGGCATCTTCGTCTACAGGGTGACGTTCGCCGGCGAGCAGAACCATGCGGGCACTACGCCGATGCGGCTGCGCAAGGATGCCGGCGTGGCGCTGACCGGCTTCTGTGGCGAGGTGCACAGGGGGTTTCGGGCACTGGCGGCGCCGGATACGGTCTGGACGATCGGGCGGATCCTGCTCGAGCCCAATGCGCCGAGCATCATTCCCGGCATGGCCGAGATGCTGTTGCAGATTCGCGATCCGTCGCTCGCGACGATGGAATCGCTTGGCGCGGAAGCGATACGCCTCGCCGAGGCGGCGAACGCGGCCGGGCCGTGCCGCGTCGAGATCACACAGGCGTCGCGTACCGAACCCACCACCATGGACGCGGCCTTTCAGGAAGCGATCGCCACGGCCGCGGCGAAGCACGTCGGCGAGGGCTGGATGCGAATGCACAGTGGCGCCGGTCACGACGCGCAAATCCTCGCACGGCGAATGCCCGCCGGCATGATGTTCGTACCGTCGATCGGCGGCGTCAGCCACCACTTTACCGAGGACACCGCCGAGGACGACATCGTGCTCGGCTGCCAGGTGTTCGCGGATGCGGCGGAGGCGATCCTGCGCAGGTGATGCGCCGTTGTGCCGTTACTCCGCCGCGACGCCGGCCGTTAACGGCGATAGTTACTCCGACCCCAAACGTCAGTTACTCCGACCCCGACTGATCAGAAAGTCCTCCACCGCGCGCGTGAATGCTTGCGGCTGTTCGACATTGGAGATGTGCGCGGCGTCGAGCACCGTCATCTCAGCACCCGGGATCGCGGCGTGGATCGCGCGGCCGGCCTCGGGTGTCGTCGCCGGATCGTTGGCGCCGATGATGACCAGGGTCGGGGTTCGGATGACGCGGATCGACTCACGCTGGTCCATGTCGCGGATGGCTTCGCAGCAGCCGATGTAGCCTGCCAGCGACGTGCGGCGGATCATGTCGCGCATGCGATCGATGGCCGCCGGCGCACGGGCATGGAACGACGCCGGGAACCAGCGCTTGACCGTCGGCTCGACGGTTGCTTCCATGCCGCCTTCGCGTGCCAGCGCGATGCGGCCATTCCACAGCTCGGGTGGCCCCATGTGCGCCGACGTGTTGGCGAGCACCGCGCGATCGATGCGCTCGGGCGCGTGCGCAAGAAGCCACATCCCCACCATGCCGCCCATCGACAGCCCGCAGAAATGCGCGCGGGCGACGCCGAGATGATCGAGCACTGCGAGCGCGTCACGGCCCAGGTCTTCGATGGTGTATGGCGCCGCCGGCGCCGCTGTACCGCCTTGCCCGCGCGCGTCGTAGCGCAGCACCCGGAAGCTGCCCGTCCAGTGCGGGAGCTGATCCTCCCACATCGCCATGTCGGAGGACAGCGAGTTCGACAGCAGCAGCACCGGTGCCGTGTCGTTGCCTGCGACCTCGAAGGTGAACGCGTTGCCTCGGAGTTGCACGTTGGCCATGGCCTGCTTTCGGTTGATGTGATGCGTGCACGAGCCCTGCGCGGCCCGGTTCGCCTTGCGCAGCCCGGTTCGCCATGCGCAGCCCGGTTCGATTACCATGGCGTCTCGCGGGCGCGGCCGAATTGACCACCGCGCAACGACCCATCGCGACGAGCATCCATCCCGGCCGACGGCCGCCAAGGCAACGCGCATGACCTCCATTATTGTATTTCACGACGCCAACCTGTTCGACAGTGCGACCGGCGAGTTGCGTGCGGGCGCGACGGTCACCGTCGAGGACGATCGCATCGTCGATGTCGGTTATCGCACCGCGCCCCGTGCCGGCGCGCGCGTCCTCGACCTCGCCGGGCGCACGCTGCTGCCGGGACTGATCGATGCGCACGTGCACGTCACCGCGACAATCCCTGATTTCTTCCGCCTGACGATGCAGCCGCAATCGCTGATCACCGCCCAGGCCAAGGACATCCTGGCCGGCATCCTGATGCGGGGATTCACCACGGTGCGCGACGCCGGCGGCGCGGACATCGGGCTCGTGCAGGCGGTAGATCGCGGCCATTTCATCGGGCCGAGGCTGTTCATCGCCGGTCGTGCGATCACGCAAACGGGCGGCCACGGCGATTCGCGGCCTGCATTCTTCCAGGGCAATGGCTGCATTTGTTGCGGTGCGGTCGGTCTGCTCGGTTGCGTCGCCGACGGTGTCGGCGAAGTGCGCCGCGCGGCACGCGAGCAGCTGCGCAACGGCGCGCACCACATCAAGGTGATGGCTGGCGGTGGCGTGGCGTCACCCAGCGACCCGCTCGAAGGTACGCAGTACTCGGTCGAGGAAATGACCGCGATCGTGGAGGAGGCGCACGCCGCGCGCACGTACGTGATGGCGCACGCCTATTCGCCGGAGTCGATCATCCGCGCCATTCGCTGTGGCGTGCGCTCGATCGAGCACGGCAACCTGCTCGACGCCGAAGCTGCGGCGGTGATGGCGAAGCACGATGCCTATCTCGTGCCGACGCTCGCGACCTACGACGCGCTGCATCGCAACGCCGAGCGGCTGGGCTGGAGCCGCGACATGCTGGCCAAGCTCGAGCTCGTGCGCAGTCAGGGCGTCGAGGCGATCCGGATAGCGCGCGCCGCGGGAGTCAAGATCGGCTTCGGCACCGACCTGCTGGGCGAGATGCATGCCGACGAGTCACTGGAATTCACGCTGCGGGCGCCGGCGATGCCGGCAGTGGAGATCCTGCGCAGCGCGACCGCCGTCAACGCAGAACTGATCGGGCAGCAGGGCGTGCTGGGCGTCATCGCGCCGGGTGCGATGGCGGATCTGGTCGTTGTCGACGGCGATCCATTGCAGGACCTGACGTTGCTGCAGGGGCAGGGCGCGCAGCTTCCAGTCATCATGAAGGCTGGTAGACTTCACAAGAACGATTTGCCCGGCTCATCGCACTGAATTTCCCCGCTTTCCTTCCATCTGGAGTTGCCATGTCATCACCGATTACACGTCGCGACGTTCTGCTCGCCGGCGCCGGACTCGCCGCCGCCTCCACGCTGCCACGCGTCGCTTTCGCGCAGGATGCGGGCACTTTTCGCATCGGCACGCTGTGTCCGATCACGGGCGCTGGAAGTCCATTCGGCAGCGGCATGCAGAAGTCCATCGAGGCCATCGTCGCGGAGGTGAACGCAGCAGGTGGCGCGGGCGGTCGCAAGCTCGAGCTCTTCAACGAGGATAGCCAGACCAAGCCGGATGCCGCAGTGCTCGCGGCGAAGAAGCTGATCGAGGTCAACAAGGTGCAGGCGATCCTCGGCACCTGGTCGTCCGGCGTCACGCTGGCGGTGATGCCGCTGACCGAAGCGGCCGGCATCATCGAGATGAACTGTTCGGGTGCGCCGTCGATTTCCACGCTCGACACCAAGGACCTGGTGTGGCGCTTCCAGGCGACCAACGACCGCTTCGGTCAGGCGTTCGCCGTGATTGCCGAGAAGCGCGGATACAAGCGACCGGCGACGATGGCGTTCAACAACGCTTCCGGCATCGGCAACGCGGAGGGCTTCAAGAAGGCGTGGGAGAAGAAGGGCGGCAAGGTGGTGGCGGGTGTCGTCTATGAGCCCAACCGGCCGAGCTATCGCACCGAACTGCAGCAGGTGCTGGCACAGAAGCCCGACGTCATCGTCACCGGCTCGTACCTTCCCGATTCGACGATCATCCTGCGCGAGTGGTATCAGTCCGGGCAGCCGACACAGTGGATCATGCCGGGCTGGGCTGCGAATCCGGACCTCGTCAAGGCGGTGGGCAATGAAGTGGTCGAGGGATTGATCTCGGTCGACAGCGTGTCGAACGAAAACGCGCAGTCGTACAAGGCGTATGGCGCCGCGTACCAGAAGGCCGCCGGCAAGGAAGGCTCGACCAACGTCTACGCGGCGATGACCTGGGACATGGTGATGTGCCTGGCGCTGGCGATGGAGGCGGCGGGGCGCGGCGCGACCGTCGCACAGATCAACGCAAAGATACGCGATGTCGCCAATCCGGAAGGTACCAAGGTCTACACCTTTGCCGAAGGCAAGAAGCTGCTCGGCGAGAAGAAGAAGATCAACTACGAAGGCGCGTCGAGCCGCCTCGACTTCGACCAGTACGGCGACGTGACGCCTGATTTCGGCATGTTCGTCATTGAGAAAGGCGTGCTGGTCCGTCGCGATGTCATCTCCATTTGAGCTGACCTGATTCGGCTTCACCGGCGGCGCGCCCGGGCTCGGATACGCCGCCGGCCCATCAGCGCGCAGCCGGCCCGTCGCGCAGAGGCACCGTGGCGATAACCTTCATCGATGTCGTCAATCTGCTGATCAACGGCTGCATCGAGGGGCTGCTGATCGCGCTGCCGACGCTGGCGCTCACGCTGGTGATGGGCATCGCGCGCTTTCCCAACGCGGCCACCGGCGACTACATGACGCTGTCCGCGTACGCGGGCATCGGCGTACAGGCACTGGGCACCACGTCGATCCTGCTGGCGGGGCTCGGCGCCATCGCCGCCGGCGCCGCGTTGTCCATCGTGTTCTACCTGTGGGTATTTCGCGCGTTGCGTGGACGTGCGCCCGTGGCGAGCCTGGTGGCGTCGATCGGCGTGGCGTTCTTTGCGCGTTCGATGCTGACGCTGTTCGTCGGACACGACCAGCACACATTCGCCATCCCGCTGGTGCGCGCATGGAACTTCGGCGGCATCCGCCTGTTGCCGACCGACCTCTACGTCGCCGCCGTCGCGCTGCTGGCGATGCTGCTGCTGTTCGCCATGCTGCACCTGACGCCGATCGGCCGCCAGATGCGCGCGATTGCCGACAATCCCGACCTCGCGCGCGCCTGTGGCATCCGCTCGGGACGCGTGCTGCTGGCGCTATGGGCCACCGTCGGCGTGCTGTGTGCGCTCGGCGGCATGATGTTCGGCATCAAGGCGGTGGTGAGCCCCGAATTCGGCTGGGAACTGCTGATCCCGGCATTCGCAGCGATGATCGTCGGCGGCATCGGCAGCCCGGTGGGCGCGGTCGTCGGCGCGGTGCTGCTCGGCGTCGCGTCGGAACTGTCGGTGCCCATCGTCGGCCCGTCGTACAAGATCGCGGTCGCGTTCGGACTGCTGCTGCTGGTGTTGCTGGTGCGGCCGCGCGGCCTGTTCGGCAGGGCGCTCGTCGCGAGGTAGCCGATGACCGCCTATCTCATCGCCGTCGGCATCGTCGCGCTGATCTACATGCTGCTGACGATCGGCCTCAACCTTCAGTACGGCTACACCGGGCTCATCAACTTCGGCGTCGTCGCGTTCTTTGCGATCGGCGCGTACACGTCGGCGCTGCTGGCGCTGCACGGCTGGTGGCTGGCGCCGGCCTTCGTCGCGGCGATCATCCTTGCATCCATTTTCGCGTATCCGATCGGGCTCCTGTCGTTGCGGCTGTCCGACGAGTACCTCGCCGTGGTCACGCTCGGATTTTCCGAGTTCGTCCGCATCGTCCTGCAGCAGGAGGAGTGGCTGACGAAGGGAGTCCAGGGCCTGCCGGGAATTCCAAGGATGTTCGCGTCGATGGGTGTCGGCGGTTACGCCGACGTGGCGATCTTTGCCACGCTCGTCGCCTGCAACGCCGTGGCAATCGGCTTGATGCTGCATCTCGTGCGCAGTCCCTATGGACGTCTGATCCAGGCGATCCGCGACGACGAAGTTGCGGTCGAGGCGATCGGCAAGGACCCGCGGCGACTCAAGGTGCAGGTATTCATGCTGGGAGCCGGTCTCGCCGGCCTCGCGGGCGCCTTCTACGCGCACTTCATCACGTATCTTTCGCCTGACCAGTTCCTGCCACTGGTGACCTTCTACGTGTGGATCGCGATGATTATCGGCGGTACCGGCCGCACCACGGGGGCTGTCGCGGGCAGCGTACTCCTGCTGGTGTTCCTCGAGGGTTCGCGCTTCGCCCGCGACTGGATACCGGGTGTGTCGGAGGTGCAGATGGCGAGCGTGCGGCTCGCATTGGTGGGGCTCGGGTTGATCCTGTTCACGCTCTACCGCCCGCAGGGCATCATGGGATCGCGCCGATGAGCACGCTGCTTGCGGCAACCGGTGTACAGAAGCGTTTCGGTGGCTTCAAGGTGCTCGACGACGTATCGTTCGAGATCGAGGACCGCGGGCTCGTCGGCATCGTCGGCACCAACGGCGCGGGCAAGAGCACGCTGTTTGCGGTGGTCAGCGGGCAGCTCGAGGCCGATGAGGGCAGCGTCAGCTTCGCCGGCCACGACATCACCGGTGTTGCACCGCTGCGCCGTGCGCGCCTCGGCCTCGGCCGCACGTTTCAGGTGCCACGCGAGTTTGCGCACCTGACCGTGCGTGAGAATTTCCTGGTCGCGGCGCGCTGCGAGTATGGCGAGACGCTGCGCTCGGTGTTCGGCGGCTGGCATCGCGTCGATCGCGAACAGCGCGAATTGCGCGCGCGCGCCGATGGCTGGATCGAATTCCTGGGACTCGCGCGCGTCGCCGGCGAGTTGGCAGGCTCGCTGTCCGGCGGCCAGAAGAAGCTGCTCGAGCTCGGCCGGATGCTGATGACCGAGCCGCGGTGCATCCTGCTCGACGAGCCCTTTGCGGGTGTAAATCCGGTGCTGGTCGACGAAATCTCGCAACGGATTCGCGAGCTCAACGCGACGCATGGAATCGCGTTCGTCATCATCGAACATCACCTGACTGCGTTGAAGGCGCTCGTGCAGCACCTGTATGTGATGGACCAGGGACGCGTGATCGCCGACGGCGATCCAACCGCCGTACTCGCGCAGCCTCGCGTGCTCGAGGCGTACATGGGCGGAGTGATCTGAGTGTTCGCGCGCGCACCCTGGCATCACCTCGCCGCTGCGTCGATCGTCGGGCCGGGGCGCCGCTGATGCTTCTCGATATCGCCGATGTCCGAGGCGGTTACGGCGGCGCCGACATTCTGCACGGCGTGACCCTTGGCGTCGGCGAGCGTGAGATCGTCACCATCGCCGGCACCAACGGCGCCGGCAAGTCCACGCTCGCCAAGGCGGTGCTGGGGTTCCTGCCGCGGTCGAGCGGCCGCATCGTGTTCGGTGGGCGCGAGCTCACCGGGCTCGCCGTCGAAGACCGGATCGCTGCCGGAATTGCCTACGTGCCGCAGGTCGCCAACGTGTTTCCATCGCTGACGGTGATGGAGAACCTTAAGGTCGTGCCCGACATCCGTGACGAGGCCAGGGCGATCACCCGGCAGCTCGATGCGTTTCCGGCGCTGAAGCCGCGACTGCGCCAGCCGGCGGGCACGCTGTCGGGTGGCGAGCGGCAGATGCTCGCGTTCGCACGCGCCCTCCTGAAACAGCCGAAGTTGATGGTGCTCGACGAGCCCACTGCTGCGCTCGCGCCTTCGCTCGTTCAGCAGGTGCTCGAGCTCGTGACGCGGTTGCCTGCGCAAGGAGTCGCCGTGCTGATGGTCGAGCAGCGTGCCCGGCAGGCGCTGGCGATCAGCGATCGTGGATGCATCCTCGACCAAGGACGCGTCGTGCTCGCCGGTCCCGCCGCGGAGCTGCTTGCCGACGACCGCATGGCGAGCTTGTATCTTGGAACCGGGCACTGACGACCGGTTTACCTATGTCCGCTCGAACGCCATGGCGCTGATTCGCCGTTTCGAGCCTGCGGATTGGATCGCCGTGTGGCCGATCCTGCACGCGACGTTTGAGGCGGGCGACACCTATGCCTTCGAGCCGCAAAGCACCGAGGCGGAAATTCGCCGCGCGTGGGTCGAGATACCTGCCGCCACTTACGTCGCCTGTGCCGATGACGGACACATTCTCGGTACCTACTACATCAAGGCCAACCAGCCCGGACTGGGATCGCACGTCTGCAACTGCGGCTATGTGGTCGCCGCCGATGCGCAAGGGCAGGGCATCGCCGCGGCAATGTGTCGGCACTCGCAGCAGCAAGCGCTGGCGCTGGGCTTTCGCGCGATGCAGTTCAACCTGGTCGTCTCGACCAACACGCGCGCCATTCGCCTGTGGCAGCGCCTTGGATACTCGATCGTGGCAACGCTTCCCGACGCATTCCGGCATTCGCGCCTCGGATACGTCGACGCGCTGGTGATGTACAAGATGCTTAGGGACTGACGCGACGAGCAGTCCCGCGTGAATCAGGTTTTGGCGTGACGATGAACGCCCACCCGCTCGATGAACGCATCGAACCGCTCGACCCAGCCGTCAAGGAATTTGCGCGTCGTGTCGTCGGTGATGGCCAGGTTGTCATCGATCATTCCCGGCGTCATCCGGAAGTAAACCTCCGGCTGTCCCATCAGGAGGAGGTCGAGCACTGGCAGCAGGGCTCGCAGTTGCGCCTGCGCGGCAGCGGTGGCGATTGCGCCGGCTGCCGTCCCGACGATGGCGCAAGGCTTGCCGGGCCAACTGCTCGTTTCCTTCGGCCGCGATCCCCAATCGATCGCGTTCTTGAGCACGCCCGGAAATGATCGGTTGTATTCCGGCGTGACGAACAGAACGGCGTCCGCCGCTTCGACCTGCCGCTTCAACTTCAGAACCGGTTCGGGCGGATCCTTCCAGAGGTCGTCGTTGTAGTGGGGCAGGCTGCCGATGTCGACGAATACGAAGGTGAACCGAGTCAGCGATAGCTGCTCGAGCGCCTTCGCGAATCTCAGGTTGATGGAGCCGGCGCGAATGCTGCCGACAAGGACGGCGATGGATTTCATGAGCACCTTGATAGACGGGACACCTGCCTGGCTTTTACCATTCGCAGCCAGCCGGTGGCTATTTCCCCAATTTTTTCCGGCACGCCTGCACGCTCATCCGTTCGGATAGTCGCGAAGCCCGTGCAGTTGCGGTCAGATGGTGTCCCCGCCATCCGGAATCCGCGCGATGTACGCACCCTACGGCAGTGAACGCGAACGCCCGCGCGAGCGGCTGATCGAGCGCGGTGCGGCCGCGCTCACCGACGTCGAGCTCGTGGCGGTGATGTTGCGATCGGGCGTGCGCGGGCAGCCGGCCAGCGAGATCGCGCGTACCGCGATCGCGCAGTTCTCCGGCTTGGCGGGCTTGGCCGCGGCCACCGTGCGCGACGTGTCGCGCGTACGCGGCATCGGACCGGCCAAGGCGGCGCAGTTTCACGCGGCGGTGGAAATCGTGCGGCGCGCATTGCGGGAATGCGTCGCGCGCGGCGACGTGCTGTCGTCGCCCGAAGCGGTGCGCGACTACCTGCGGCTCGCGTTGTCGACGCGGCCGGTGGAGGTTTTCATCGGCCTCTTCCTCGACACGCAGCACAGGCTGATCGCAGCCGACGAGCTCTTCCACGGCACACTTGCGCAGACCAGTGTTTTCCCGCGCGAGGTCGTCAAGGCGGCGCTGGGCTACAACGCGGCGGCGGTGATCTTCGCGCACAACCATCCGTCGGGCGTCGCCGAGCCGTCGCGCGCCGACGAGCTGCTGACGCAATCGCTGAAGCAGGCGCTGGCGCTGGTCGACATCCGCACGCTCGATCACTTCGTCGTGGCGGGACCGACGGTGCTGTCGTTCGCGGAAAGGGGGTTGATCTAGAAATGTCGCGCGCCGCACTTCAACGGGGAAATCGCGCCAGCGGATCGCATGCGCTGTACGAAGCGATGGCTGGACAATTGTTCGCTTTTAAGCGAAAATCCTATTGGTCCGGCGATGTATGAGTTACGGCACTATCAATCGGACGACGGGCGCGACCCCATACAGAGTTGGCTTGATCGAATGCGCGACGCCCGCGCTCATGCTGCCGTACTGCGGCGCATCGACCGAATGGCTGCGGGAAATTTTGGCGATCATGCATTCTGTCGGGAGGGTGTCTGGGAACTTCGGATCGACGTTGGACCGGGCTATCGCGTGTACTACGCGTTTCACGGTCGGGCGATCGTGCTTCTTCTGTGCGGCGGCGACAAGCGCAAGCAACAGATGGATCTTGATCGCGCGCTTTCATATTTCCAGGAGCTCAGGAAGGATTTGCAATGATGGGCACGCGATCGCATGAGCTCGCGACAATTGAGAGCTTCCGGCGCAATCCGAGAAACGCGGCGGAATATTTGAATGCGGTATTGGAAGACGGTGACCAGGATGAATTGATGTTGGCACTCCGACGGTTGGCGAATGCATTCGGAGGCGTGGGCGAATTGGCCCAAGCGGCCGATCTCAACGCGACGACGCTTTATCGGACGCTGTCGCAACGTGGCAACCCCGAGCTCAAGAGTCTCGCGGCCATCTTGAAGGCAATGGGACTGCGTATCGCGGTGGAGCCGCTTTAGGGCTACACCTGGAAATGCAGCCGCCGGTCCATCGCCAGCAGCACGCCATTCACCGCCGACGCGAACACGACCAGCAGGAACGTCACCGACATGATCATGTCGATGTTGTAGAGGCCGATCGCGTTCATCAACAGGTATCCCAGGCCGTGCTGCGCGGCGAACATCTCGCCGAGCACGGTGCCGATCAGCGTCAGCGAAAAGCCCACGCGCAGCCCCGTGAAGATCTCCGGCACCGCCGCCGGGAACAGGATCGAGCGCACCATCACCGGCGGCGACAGCTTCAGCACGCGGCCGGTCTTGACGAGGATCGGGTGGATGCCGCGCACCGCGTTGAGCGTGAACAGCGCGATGGGGATGATGCCGTGGATGGCGCCGAACGCGACCTTCGCCGACATGCCCAGCCCGAACGTCAGGAGCAGGATCGGGTAGAGCGTGACCTTGGGAATCGAGTAGAGCGCCACCAGCATCGGCTCCATCGCATCGGCCGACAGGCGATGCAGGCCGAGCACGAAGCCGATCGCGAGCCCCAGCACCACGGCGATCACGAGCGCCATGCCGAATGCCTTCATCGTGTTGGCGACGTTCTCGGAGAAGAGATCGGTTTGCACGAATTGCGCCGTAAAGCGCAGTGTCTGCAACGGCGAGCGCAGCGCCACGTCGCCGACGACCAGATACGCGAGCTGCCACACCAGCAGCAGCCCGACGATCAGCGTCAGCGTGTTGCGCAACGGCCGCCGCCCGCCCTCCATCAGATCCGCCCTCGGCGCGCGAGCAGCAGCTTTTCCCAGTGCGACAGCGCGCTGTTCATCACGATCGACAGCAGCAGGATCAGCAGGATCAACGGATACATCGTCGCGTTGTCGAAGTTCGTGTACGCGTAGCCGATCTCGTAGCCCATGCCGCTGCGCGCCATGATGAACTCGGAGCCGATCACGCCGATGAACGCGTAGGCGAGCGCGAGCTTGGCGGCGGTCAGCAGGTACGGCGCGCAGAACGGCAGCGTCACGCGCATCGCCGTCTCGAAGGGGCTGAGCCGCCCGATCCTCGCCGTCTTGCGCAGCACCATCGGCACGCGATCGAGCCCATTGAGCGTGGTGACGATGACGGCGACCACGCCCAGCAGGAAGCCGATCAGCAGCTGCGGGCCGTCGCCGAGCCCGAACATCACGATGAACAGCGGATAGAACGCGAAGATCGGGATCGCGTAGTACGTGGCGAACAGCGGGTCGAGCGTGTCGCGTACGCCCTTGTGCGCGTGCAGCACCGTGCCGGTGAGGATACCGACCACGTACGCCAGCACGAATGCCGCCAGCACGTTGGCCATGCTCTTGCTGATCTCGGGATAGAGCTTGCCCGACATCATCAGCTTGTAGAAGTCGATGGCGATGCGATGCGGCGGCGGCATGGTGATCTTGTCGATCACGCCGGCCAGGCACAGCACCTCCAGCAGCGCAACGAAGCCGGCGACGACGCCGAACTGGTAGAGCCGGATGCGGTTCATGGCGAAATCGCGGTGCGCCCCATCGTCTTCATCGACTCGTCGCGCAGCGTCTTCCACAGCCGGCTCGTCACCGCGCCGAAGTGCTCGTTCTCGACGATGCGGCTGTCGCGGTCGCGTGGCCAGTGGGTCTCGACCACTTCGATGATGACGCCAGGACGCGCCGACATCACGCCGATGCGATCGGCGAGCATCGCCGCTTCGTCGAGCGCGTGCGTGATGAGAAACACCGTGGAGCCGGTCTCGCGCCACAATCGCAGCACTTCGTCGCCCATCAGCAGGCGCGTCTGCTGGTCGAGCGCGCCGAACGGCTCATCGAGCAGGATCAGGCGCGGCTCCGCGACCAGCGTGCGCGCGATGCACACGCGCTGGCGCATGCCGCCGGAGAGTTGCGCGGGATAGCTGCGGCGGAAATCGCTCAACCCCATCATCGCGATGGCGTCGCTGACGCGACGCTCGCGGTCCTGCGCCGAAAATGCCGACTTGCGCAGGCCGAAGGCGACGTTGTCGCTGACGCTGAGCCAGGGAAAGCACGCATCTTCCTGGAAAACGACTCCGACCCCATCGGGAATTTCCTGGTCGATCGGCTGGCCTTCGAATTCGACGCTGCCTTCGCTGGCCGGCGTGAGGCCGGCGATCAGCTCGAGCAGCGTCGACTTGCCGCAGCCGGACGGCCCGACGACCGCGAAGAACTCGCCCTTGCGGATCTCGAGGTCCACCGGGCCGAGCGCGTGCACGCCGCCCCCCCCGGCGCTCGCGGGAAAGCGCTTGGTGACGCCGCGCAGCGTGACATGGGGAGACGACATTCGCGATTGCCCGGTTACTTGATCTTCTTCAGGTCGTCCGGCAGGAACTCGGTCGTGATGATCTTCGACAGGTCGATGTCACCACTGATCGCGCCGACGCTCTTCTGCACTTCGATGATCCGCTTCATGCCCTCGAGGTGAAAGTCGCCCTCGCCCCAATAGGGTACGCCGGCGGTCATGCTCGTCGTCAGGTTGCGCACGGCGCTGCGCGCGACTTCGGGCGTGATGTTGAATGGCTTGGCGACGATGTCGCCGGCCTCATCCGGATGCTCGATCATGAATTTCACGGCGCGGCGGCGTGCGCGAATGACCGCGCGGATGAAGTCGCCGCGCGTCTTCATGGCCTCGCCGGTCGCCATGCCGACGACGTTGTCGAGCGGGGGCAGCGCCTCGGCGCCGGTGATCAGCACGCGGTACTTGTCCTTCGACTTCGACCACAGCGGCTCGGTGACGGGCGCGCAGTCGATCTGGCCGAGCTCGAGCGCCGCCACCATCGGGCCGAAGCCGCCGGTCTTCACGAGCTCTGCGTCCTCGGGCTTGAGACCGGCCTTGGCGAGCATCAGGATGTCGAGCGCCTGGCTGGTCGAGCGCGGATTGGTGTAGCCGATCTTCTTGCCCTTGAGGTCCTGGATCGTCTTGATCGGCGAATCCTTCTTCACGAGCCACGCGAACTCGGCGATCGTCAGCACGTTGTCGCTGACGATCTTGATGTCGGCGCCCTGCTGGATCGCCACCGCGATCGCGCCCGGATTGGCTTCGCCGTAGGCGACGCCTGCCATCGCGTTGCGCACCGACGTGCCACCGCCCTCCGAGGCGACGATGCCCGTGACGTCGGCGCCTTCCTCCTTGAAGTAGCCCTTGGCGAGCGCGACGGCGAACGGCATGCCGTTGGCCGACGAGCCATAGTTGCCGACGGCGATGTTTTCCGCGTGCGCCGAGCCGAGCGCGACGACCGCACTCATCGTGGAAATGAGCGCTGACAACAGGAAGCTGCTGCGACGAATGGCCATTGTTTCCTCCAGTGACTGTCTTGGGTGGTGGTTGCGGTTACGCGCCGGCGCGACTGTTCACGTCGCTTGCCGGCGCAAGGTCACGCTGATGTTCTTGATCTGGGTGCAGGCGAGGAGCTCGTCGATCGATTCCTCGCGTCCCATTCCCGACTGCTTGTATCCCCCGAACGGCACGCCCACGTGGTGCGTGCTCGCGTTGTTGATCCAGATGTACCCGGCCTCGATGCGCGATGCAAGGCGGTGCGCGCGATCCAGGTCGTGCGTCCAGATCGACGCGGTGAGCCCGACGTCCAGCGCGTTGACGCGCGCGACGACGTCGTCCTCGTCGCTCCAGCGCAGGATGCTGACCACCGGACCGAAGATCTCCTCGCGCGCGATGCGCATGTCGTCGGTGACGTCGGCGAACACCGTCGGCTCGACGAAAAAGCCCTTGGCGAGGCGCGGGTCGGACGGGCGCTTGCCGCCGTGCATCAGCCGCGCACCCTGCTGCTTGCCGAGCTCGATGTAGCTCATCGTCTTGTCGAACTGCGCCTGGCTGGCGAGGCAGCCCATTTCGGCGTCGGCATCGGTCGGCAATCCGATTCGCAGCTGCGACACCTTGCGCACGATCGCGTCCAGTGTCGCATTGTGGATCGATGCGTGAAGGTAGACGCGGCTCGTTGAGTTGCACGATTGCCCGGTGACGTAGCGGAAGTTCATGCCGCGCACCACGCCGTCCGCCACTTCGTCGGGCGACGCGTCGGCGCAGGCGACCAGCGCGTTCTTGCCGCCCAACTCGAGCGTCAGTGCCTTCAGCGTTGCGCTCGCGGTCTTCATCACCGCGCGACCGCCGTTGACGCTGCCGATGAAGCCGATCTTGGCGACGCGCGGATGCTCGGCCAGCGCCGCGCCGGCATCGCGTCCGCCGGTGATGATGTTGAACACGCCCGGCGGAAACACGCCGTGCCACAGCTCGGCGATGCGCAACGACGACAGCGGCGTCTGCTCGGCGGGCTTGATGACCAGCGTGTTGCCGGCCACCAGCGGTGCCGCGCACTTGCCGGCGACGAACAGCACCGGATGGTTGAACGCGCCGATGCGCGCGACCACACCCAGCGGCTCGCGCAGCGTGTAGTTGAGGATTCCGGGCTCGATGGGAATCGTCGAGCCCTTGATCTCGGTGACGAGGCCTGCGAAATGCTCCATGTAGGCGACGCTGATGTCGACGTCGTAGCGCATCGCCTGCAGCGGGTTGCCGGCGTCGAGCGCGTCGAGCCACGCGAGCTCGTCGGCATTGTCGCGGAGGATCTGCGCAGCATCGCGGATGCACTGCGCGCGTTTCTGCGACGGGACTTCGCGCCATTGCAGGAACGCGGCGGCGGCGGCGGCGACGGCGCGATCGACATCCTCGGCGCCGCCATTGCCGACGCCGCCGAGGCTTTCGCCGGTCGCGGGATTGGCGACGTCGAGCATCGCACCCGACAGTGGCGCGTGCCACGCGCCGCCGTAGTAGTGGTCGCGCTTGCCGGGCAGCTTGAACGACGCGCTGGCGGGATCATCTGCGGTCATGACCAATGCCTCATCGTTTTTCGTCCGGAATGTGGCGCAGCAATGCCGACGAAACCGCGCGCGCATATTCGGGCGCGACGTGCACGTCGATCACGCACACGGCGCCGGCCTTGACACGCGCCACGGCGTCGGCGAGCGCCTTCTGGTAAACGGCAATGCCGTCGACAGGACCGAGGCCGACGGCACCTTGCCCGGTCGCGAGCGTCGCGAGATTGAGCGGCGGATCGCTCATGCGCATGCCGACCCAGCGGTTTTCGATGGGCCGGTCGCGCACGCGCGCGGTGCGCTCCTGGTGCAGCTCGTCATTGAAGAACGAGTGGTTGTTGGCGACGATCACCAGCAACGGCACGCTGTAGTGGACGGCGGTCCACAGCGCGGTGAGGCCCATCAGGTAGTCGCCGTCGCCGAGGATTGCCACGGGCAGGCGGTCGGTCTTTTGCAGCGCAATCGCCGCGCCCACGGCCATGCCCGGACCCGAGCCGATACCGCCGCCGCCGTCGAAACCGATGTAGTCGAGCGGCGCATTGAAGCGGCAGTACTGGCCCGGCCAGCCGATCGGCAGGCGTATGTACGACGGATTGTGCGCGGCGAGCGCGTCGACGGTGACGCGCGCCATGTCGTCGATCGACATGCCCGTGGGCATGCCCGGCGCGGGCGGCGGTGCAGTCGTGGCGGGTGTCGTTGACGGTGGCGGGGCCGCGCTCGGCGACGCCGTTGCGACGCGCGGCGCTGTCGCCCGTTGCGTCGGCGCTGCCGGGATCGCGTCGAGCAGCTTGCGCACCAGCGCGTCCGGATCGGCGAGCATCGAGATGTCGGCCGGCGGCAGCGACTGATAATCCATGCTCCAGCCGTTGTGGCAGTAAGCGTCGAGCGAGCACTGGATGATCGTCGCGTCGGGCCACTGGCCGGCGCACGCGACCTTGAGCGCGCCGGCGAGGTCAACCCAGTCGAGGCTCAGGATTACATCGGCTTCGCGGATCAAATTCACGGCGTCGCCGCTGACGAAAACGCCGGGCGCGTACGGATGCAGCGGATGCTGCGTCGGAAAGCGTGCGCCGGTCTTGAGGTCGGTGAGCACGCGCGCGTTCAGGCGCTCGGCGAGCGCCACGCGACGCTGCCAGTCGCCGTCATCGGCGGACACACGACCGACGAGGATCAGCGGGTGCTTCGCGTTCGTCAGCGCCGCGCCGGCGCGCGCCACCGCATCCGCCGCGGGTTCGGCCACCGACGCGACGCCGAAGCGCGTAACGGTGGGCAGCGGCATCGCGGCATCGACGAGCTGTTCCTGGATCGACGCGTCGAGGCACACGTACACGGGAGCCTGTGGCGCCGTCTGCGTGATCTGCCACGCGCGCATCATCGATTCGAGCGCGGCGCCGATCGACGACGGCTGGTCGTCCCACTTGGTGTAGCCGCGGACCAGCGCGCCCAGGTCGCGCGACGTGTGGATCCAGTCGACCCACGGCCGCCGCTGCACGGCATCCATCGGCCCGACGCCCCCCAGCAGCAGCATCGGGATGCGATCGCACCAGGCGTTGAAAATCGCCATCGTCGCATGCATCAGGCCGACGTTGGCGTGCAGTGCCACCGCCATCGGGCGGCCGGTCACGCGCGTGTAGCCGTGCGCGATCGCCACCGCGTGCTCCTCATGCAGTGCCAGCAGCATCGCGGGGCGCGCATTGCCGAGATGGTTGACGAGGCTGTCGTGCAGTCCGCGGAAGCTGGCGCCAGGCGTGAGCGCCACGAACTCGACGTCGAGCGCGCGCAGCATGTCGGCAATGAGGTCGCTGCCCCAGCGCTTGTTGGCTGGCGTGGAAGGAAGCGGACGTTCGACGGCAGGCAGTTCGTTGTGTTTCATATCCGAGGGTTTCAGGTGGCGTTACCGGTAGGAGGAAAGTCCGCTTCGACGCGCTGCCAGCGTGCGAGATCGAGCGCGTCGTCGAGCGCGATACGGTTTTGCCTGCTGTCGATGGCGGGTGCCATCGTTGCGCTGCCGTCGGCATGTCGGCGCAGCGCGGCCAGCGTGTCGCGCATCACGCCCACGGCGCGAAAGATCAGCGACGCCGGGAACGACACATGGCTGTAGCCCATCGCGCCGAGCGCCGCGGGAGTCAGCCACGGCGTATCGACGCCCTCGAACACGGCGGCCGACAGCGTCGCGCCGGCGAGCTCGCGGCCGACGCGCGCGTACTCGGTCTCGGCCTTGAGGCCGGCGATGAACACGGCGTCGACGCCCAGCGCGAGGAACGCTTCGGCGCGCTTGATCGCCGCGTCGAGGCCCAGTGCGCCATAGGCATCGGTTCGGCCGATGATCATCGTTTCCTTGTCGCTGCGCGCGGCCATCGCCGCCTTGAGCTTTTGCGTCATCTCCGCCATCTCGACGACGCCTTTGGCGCCTTCGGCGCGCGGCTGCTTGCGATCGCGGCGCTGGTCCTCGATCAGGACCGCGCCGACACCCAGGCGTTCATAGGTCTCGACGGTGCGCGTGACGCTCTTGACGTCGCCGTAGCCATCGTCAGCGTCGGCGAGAAACGGCAATGCCGTCGCCGCGGCAATGTCGCGAATGCCGTCGGTCATTTCGCCCAGCGCGGCGAGGCCGATGTCCGGCATCGCGTAGCGCGCCGCGAGCATTGCCGATCCGCCGATGGCGAAGGCGCGGAATCCGGCGCGCTCGATCAGCCGCGCCGATAGCGCGTCGTGCGCGAGCGGCGTCACCAGCGGCCGCTCGGCGTTCATCGCGCTGCGCAGCGACACGCGCTTCATTGGCGGTCTCCATTCGCGTAGAGCCACGGCTTGTCGCGGCGATGGCGCTTGCGGAATTCGCGAATGCGCGCGCCCGAGGCCAGCGTCACGTCGATTTCATCGGTGCCGTTCATCAGCAGTGCGCGTTTGCGTTGGTCGAGATCGAAGTGGAGCGTGTCGCCGCCGGCTGTCGCAATGGTGGAGCCCTTCACGTCGATGCGCGCCACGGCGGGTTGCGCCTGGGTGCACAGCTGCACGAGGCGCTCATGATCGCGCGGCGCGGCGACGATCGGCAAGACCCCGTTCTTGAAGCAGTTCTCGTGGAAGATGTCGCTGAAGCCCAGCGCGATCACGCAGCGGATGCCGTAGCGCTCGAGCGCCCACACGGCATTCTCGCGCGAGCTGCCGCACCCGAAGTTGGCGCCTGACAACAGGATGCGCGTGCCGCGGTAGCGCGGGTCGTTGAGGACGAAATCCGGGTCGTCGCTGCCGTCGGCGCGATAGCGCCAGCGGCCGAACAGTCCCGTCGCGGGATCGGTCGCCAGCGATCGCATGTAGGCGGCAGGAATGATGGCGTCGGTGTCGACGTTGTCGCGGATCAACGGCAACACCACGCTCGACAGTTCGATCAGCGGTTCCATTGGTTATGCAAGCCTCGACGGATCGGCAATGCTGCCCGCGAGCGCGCTTGCGACCGCAGTCAGCGGGCTCGCGAGGTGCGTGCGCGCGCCCGGACCTTGCCGGCCTTCGAAATTGCGGTTCGACGTCGACACCGCACGCGCGCCGGGTGGCACGGCGTCGTCGTTGATCGCGAGGCACATCGAGCATCCCGCGGCGCGCCATTCGAACCCCGCGTTGGTGAAGATGCGGTCGATGCCTTCACGCTCGGCGGCGCGGCGTACGCTGGTCGAGCCTGGCACGACCAGTGCGCGCACACGCGGCGCCACCTTGCGGCCACCGATGAGTGCCGCCGCGGCGCGCAGATCGGAAAGCCGCGCGTTCGTGCACGAGCCGATGAATACGACGTCGACCGGCAGTCCCTCCAGGCGCTGGCCGGGCGCCAGGCCCATGTACGCGAGCGCCTTTTGCATGGCCTCGCGGCGCCCGCCGGCGACGCTTTCGAGGTCGGGCACGGACGCGTCAATGTCGACGACGTCGGCAGGCGTCGTGCCCCAGCTCACCTGCGGCTTGAGCGTGCCGACGTCGAGCGATAGCGAGCGCACGAAGGCCGCGCCGGGATCGCTCTTTAGCGCGCGCCACGACGCGAGTGCGGCATCCCATGCGCGGTCTTGAGGCGCGAAGGGGCGGCCATGCAGGTAATCGAACGTCGTGTCGTCGGGCGCGATGAAGCCGAAGCGCGCGCCCATCTCGATCGACATGTTGCAGATCGTCATCCGGCCTTCCATCGTCATCGCTGTCACCGTCGAACCCGCGTATTCGATCGCGTGGCCGACGCCGGCGGTGATGCCGTGTTCGCGGATGACCCTGAGGATGATGTCCTTGGGTGTGACGTTGCGCGCGAGCGTGCCGTCGATGTGGATGCGCAGCGGCCGCGGTTTCTCTTGCGTCAGCGTCTGCGTCGCCAGCACATGTCCCACTTCGGACGTGCCGATACCCCACGACAGCGCGCCGAACGCGCCTAGTGTCGCCGTGTGACTGTCGCCGCACACGAACGTGCAGCCCGGCAGCGCGATGCCGAGCTCGGCGGCGACGACATGGACGATGCCCTGGCGCGGGTCGTCGACGTCGAACAGCGTGATGCCGTAGTCGTTGCAGTTGCGGCGCAGGAAGCGGATGAACTCGACACCGCCGGCGAACGAGGTCTCGGTACGGTTGGGCAGGGTGGACAGGATGTGGTCCTGGGTCGCGTACGTCTGGCCGGGCGCGGCGACGCTGCGGCCGGATTGGCGCAATGCCTGGAACGCCGCGGCGCTGCTCACTTCCTGCAGCACGTGGCGGTCGACCTGCAACAGATCGACGCCGCCGCCGAGGTCGTCGATCATATGGTCATCCCATATTTTCGCGAGCAGCGAGCGCGGCGGCGCGTCGCGGCGAGTGACATCGGCGGAATGGAGGCCTTGCAGCACGGGTCGATCCGGTGAGGAACTGCGAACGAAGGCCTCGCAGATTACGAACGCAGGCGCCGTTGGTATAGAACGATCCTGCGCGGACGACTGAGGTGTCAGGCGCGCAGGTTCTCTTCCATCTTGATCGCTTCCCGCAGTATCCATTCCTCGAACGCGGCGACGCGCTCACCGCGCGGGCGCTCGGCCGGATACGCGAAATAGTAACTGCCGTCGGCAGGGACCTGCAGCGCGAACGGCGCGACCAGGCGGCCGTTGCGAAGGTCCTCGTCGACGAAGCTGCGCTGCGCGATGACGACGCCGACGCCGTCGATCGCAGCCTGGTACGCGAGCGCCGAGTTCTCGACGCGGATGCCGTTGTTGCCGTCGACGTTGCGCACGCCCGCGGCGGCTATCCATGTCGGCCAGTCGCGCGGCCGGTGCATCGACGACACCAGCACGTGATGCTCGAGGTCCTGTGGAGACGCCATCGCCGGCGCACGCTCGAGCAGGCGCGGGCTGCAGACCGGCAGGATGATCTCGCCGAACAGCCGGTGACAGCGCGCGTTGGGTGGCGGCAGCGTGTCGGAGTGGATGCAGGCGTCGACGTCCTCGCGGTTGAAGTCCACCGCGTGATGCGACGTCGTGATCTGCAGCTCGAGCGCGCGATTGAGCGCGTGGAAGCTTGCGAGTCGCGGCGCCAGCCAGCGGATCGCGAACGTTGGCGGCACCTTGAGCCGCAACAGGTTTTCGGCCGGTTCTTCCTTCAATTGGCGGGTGCCGAAGTCCAGCTGGTCTAGAGCGCCGCGGACAATGCGCGCGTAGACGGCGCCCTTGGGAGTCAGCGCAATGCCGCGCAGGTTGCGCGCGAAGAGCTTGACGCCCAGCCACGCCTCGAGCGCGGCGATGTGGCGGCTGACCGCGCCCTGCGTCACCGAAAGCTCCGCCGCGGCATCGGTGAACGTGGCGTTGCGCGACGCCGCCTCGAAGACGCGGACCGCATTCAGCGGAGGCAGGCGACGCGACATTGCGATGAGTTTAACTCATGGATCGCATGAATAAAATTGCCTTGCGAATCAAATCAATGCGATTAGGATTTGCCGACAAACACAATAAGATCATGGCTGGACTGGAGGCGATGGAATGCCGGATGGCGAGCGAAGTTTCGATTGGCAGGTCGCCGAGGTGCCCCGCGTGCCCTATGCGGAGATCGTTCGACACATTCGCGAAAACCTGTCGCGGCGAATATCGGTCGATGAGCTTGCAGACATCGCGAGCTTGAGCGTGTTCCAGTTGTCGCGCGCATTTCGTCGCGAGCACGAGACCACGCCGTATCGCCTCGTGCTCGAAATCCGCATTCGTCACGCGACCGACATGCTCGGCGCGGGCGCGACGATCGCCGATACGGCGATGCACGCGGGCTTTTCCGACCAGAGTCATTTCACGCGGCATTTCAAAAGACTGACGGGGATGACTCCGAAAGAGTTCGCCTCAGTCTCGCAGGCGTAGGCAAACCACGCGTCATTTCTCGCGACGCGAACTACCCCACGCCGTCATTCCCGCGCAGGCGGGAACCCCGTGTCGTGCGATTTCCCGCTGCGAGGCAGCCTGCGCGCCAAGCGACACTCCTCACGCCGTCATTCCCGCGAAGGCGGGAACACAGCGTCGTGCGATTTCCCGCAGCGGGGCAGCCTGCGCGCCACG
>JBDTWY010000033.1:0-35660 GCA_040006455.1 Betaproteobacteria bacterium
GTCGATTCGGTGCCGCGGATGTGGCCGACGCCATGGCAGCGCGGGCAGGGGATGTGCGCCGATTCGGCGAGTGCCGGACGCAGCCGCTGGCGCGACAGTTCCATCAGCCCGAATCGCGAGATCTTGCCGAGCTGGATCCGCGCACGGTCGTACTTCATCGCGTCGCGCAGCCGGATCTCGACTTCACGCTGGTTCTTCGTGCTTTCCATGTCGATGAAGTCGATGACGATGAGCCCGCCCAAGTCGCGCAGGCGCAGCTGGCGCGCGACTTCGTCGGCGGCCTCGAGGTTCGTGTTGAATGCCGTCGTCTCGATGTCACCGCCCTTGGTGGCGCGCGCCGAGTTGACGTCGACCGACACCAGCGCTTCGGTGTGGTCGATGACGACCGCGCCGCCCGACGGCAGCGGTACCGTGCGCGCGTAAGCGGTCTCGATCTGGTGCTCGATCTGGAAGCGCGAAAACAGCGGCACGTCGTCGTGGTAGAGCTTGACGCGCGACACGTTGCCGGGCATCACGTGCCCCATGAACTGCTGCGCCTGCTCGAAGATCGCCTCGGTGTCGATCAGCAACTCGCCGATGTCGGGCGAAAAGTAGTCGCGAATCGCACGGATCACCAGGCTCGACTCCTGGTAGATCAGGTAGGCGCCCGACTGGATCTTGGCGGCGTCCTCGACCGCGCGCCAAAGCTGCATCAGGTAGTTGAGGTCCCACTGCAGTTCCTCGGTGCTGCGGCCAATGCCCGCGGTACGTGCAATGACGCTCATGCCGTCGGCGACATCGAGGCCGTTGATCGCGTCACGCAGCTCGTTGCGCTCCTCGCCCTCGACGCGGCGTGAAACGCCGCCGCCGCGCGGATTGTTGGGCATCAGCACCAGGTAGCGACCAGCCAGCGAGATGTACGTGGTCAGCGCCGCACCCTTGCTGCCGCGCTCGTCCTTGTCGACCTGGACGATCAGCTCCTGGCCTTCGCGCAGTTGCTCCAGCACGCGGCCGCGGCCGCCGCCGTCCTTCAGGTACTGCGCGGAGATTTCCTTGAACGGCAGGAAGCCGTGGCGTTCAGTGCCGTAGTCGACGAAGCAAGCTTCGAGCGACGGCTCGATGCGGGTAATGACCGCCTTGTAAATGTTGGATTTGCGCTGCTCCTTGGCAGCGGACTCGATGTCGAGGTCGATGAGCTTCTGACCGTCGACGATTGCCACCCGCAGTTCTTCGGCCTGCGTGGCATTGAATAGCATGCGCTTCATGCGTCTTGTCCTCGTGCGGCGCGAGGCGCGCGACGGGCAAGGAAGACTGGGCTACCGATTCCGCGAGGCACGTGGAGCACCCCGCGGCAAGCAATCAATGCACGGCGGTGGTTGCGTTCGAGCCCGCGCACGGCGTTGGCCGCATGCGGTGAAAAACGGTGTGGGCGCTGGGCTGCATTTGCATCGCGTCATCCGGGCACCTGGGCGCCCGAGGGGTCATCGTCTTGTCAGTGGGACTCGAATCATTCGCTGTTGATCAGCGTATTTTCCAAACGATCGAGGCGTTCTGCAGTCGTTGCGCGTTGTGTGCGCAAGGAGGGCTCGAATGCCGCGACGGGGAAACTATGCAACGGTCGCCGCGCAGGTTTTCGGTTCGCCAAATCCCGCCTTGCGGGTGCGACCTGCGCCAATACCTTTAAAATTGCTCTTCTTTTGCGAAAGACTTCCGACAGTTGGAAGGTCTTCGGCCGGCGAGCAAAAAAACCGGCACTTTGCTGCGGGATCGCTTCGGATCGAGTGCCGCATGTCACGCGGCCATTGCCCTTGGGCCAACGGGCCACTGCGCGGTGCGCGCGTGGCAACCCGATCGACGATCCAGGCACAATTATAATCGAAATGAGTGATTAAGCAACCTAACGCCTTGAGCCATCAGCGTAAAGCTGGCGCGCACCGGCATCAAACGCGGAAAATGGTCGACGACCGGCCGGCGTTACCGCGAGCATGCGGGTCCCGACGCGATGACCGGGGACACGTTGCCGGGTTCGTGCGAGACTTCGTTGGCACGTCGCGATGAGGGGCCGTCACCCAGCGCGGCGCACGGCGTTCGAATAGGCAGGCACCATCATGACCACCTCCATCGCCACCCCCCGCTACGGCGTTCGACCCGGCGAATCAGCGTGGTTCGCGATCGCGCGCATCGTCGAGCGCCATGCAGGCGCACTCGTCGCCATCGTTTTCTTCCCGCTGAACTGGCCCCTCTTCTGGCTGCTGGTCGTGACCTTCGGCATTCGCATGTTCGGCGTCGAGGGGGTCAATCACCGGTATTTTTCGCACCGCTCCTACAAGACCAGCCGCATTTTCCAGTTCGTCCTGGCGCTGGTTGCCGCGCAGTCGGGACAGCGTGGCAGCCTGTGGTGGGCCAGCAAGCACAGGGATCACCACAAGTACACGGAGACGGACAGGGATCCCCACTCCCCAGTGAGCCACTCGTTCTTCGAAGCGTATATCACCTGGTGGCGCAAGCCCGAATGCTCGATCTGCAACCTCGATGACATTCCGGACTTCGCGCGCTTTGCGGAATTGCGCTGGCTGGACCGGTTCTACCTCGTGCCGTTCTACGGTGGCGCGGTGCTCCTGTTTCTCGCCGGCCATTACGGGCTTTTCGGCCCGGGAATCACCGGCATCGGCGCATTGCTGTGGGGGTTCTATGTCCCCGGGACGCTGGCGCTGCACGGCGTGGCGCTGATCAACACGATCGGCCACATGCCGCAATTCCCCGGCGCGCACCGCCGTTACGAGGTCAGCGACTGCTCGGTCAACCGCGCCTTCCTGGCGCTCTACACGATGGGCGCCGGCTGGCACAACAATCATCATCGTTATGCGTCGGCGGCGCGCGCGGGATTCGCCTGGTACGAGCTCGACCTGACGTACTACATCCTGAAGCTGCTCGAAGGCGCGCGACTCATCCGCAACGTGAAAGGGCGGATTCCTCCCGAAATCCTCGCTGAGGGCGGCATCGCACGTCCGCACGCAGCGACCGCCCGGTCTTGACGATACGTTACGGCATGGCTGTGGCCGGCGTACGTTCGTCGACGCGTTGCATCCGATGAAGGAGCTGCGCAAGGATTCCGTCAACCTCGTGACTATCGGTGAGGAATCGGCCGGGCAGCGCGTCGACAACTACCTCGCGCGAAGCCTCAAGGGCGTGCCGCGCAGCCACATCTACCGGATTCTGCGCTCGGGAGAGGTACGCATCAACGGCGGTCGCGCCGGACCCGACGCCAAGCTCGAAAATGGCGACACGGTGCGCATCCCGCCGATTCGCGTCGCCGCGGCATCGACTCCTGCGCCTGCGCGACCGCTGACAAGCGCGCCGGTGCTCTACGAAGACGACGCGCTGATCGCGCTCGACAAGCCGGCGGGGCTCGCGGTGCACGGTGGCAGCGGCATTGCGCACGGGCTGATCGAGCAGCTGCGTGCGGCGCGTCCGGGGGCGCGCTTCCTCGAGCTCGTGCACCGGCTCGATCGCGACACGTCCGGCGTGCTGCTCGTCGCCAAGAAACGCTCGGCGCTGACTTCGCTGCACGCGGCGTGGCGCGGCGGCGATGTTGACAAGCACTACCGGGTGCTGGTGCGCGGCCGCTGGCGCGACGCGATGCGCAAGGTGTCGCTCAGCGTGCACAAGTTCGTCACGCACGAGGGCGAGCGTCGCGTGCGTGTCGACGACGACGGCCAGGCGGCACTGACGATCTTCCGCCGGATCGACGTGTGGCCCAGGCACGTGCCGCCGCTCGCGCTGCTCGACGCCGAGCTTCGCACCGGACGCACTCACCAGATCCGCGTGCACCTGACGCACCTCGGCTTTCCGCTGGCAGGCGACGACAAGTACGGCGACTTCCCATGGAACCGCGAGCTCGCCAAGACGGGCCTCAAGCGAATGTTCCTGCACGCGGGCGAACTCGCGTTCGCGCATCCGCTGACCGGTGTGGCGCTCGACCTGCGCTCGCCGCTGCCCGACGACCTGTCGCGCTACCTGCAGTCGCTGGGCGGAAATGCGGCCGATGCCTGAGTTGCGTCCGCGACGCTTCCGGCTGCTCGTGTTCGACTGGGATGGCACGCTGGCCGACTCGACGGCGATCATTGCGGATGCCATCCGCGCCGCCTGCGGTGACGTCGGCGTTGCCGTGCCCGACCCGGTGGCTGCGCGCTACGTCATCGGGCTCGGCCTTGGCGACGCGCTGCGCCACGTCGCACCGACGCTGCCGCCGCATCGCCACGCCGAGCTCGCTGCGCGTTACCGGCATCACTATCTCGCGCGCGACGGCGAAATTCCGCTGTTCGACGGTGTGCCTAAACTGTTGCAGGAGCTGGAGGAAGCCGGACACTTTCTCGCGGTCGCCACCGGCAAGTCACGCATCGGCCTCGATCGCGCACTGCTGCACCACGGCCTGCGACCGCGCTTTCACTGCACGCGCTGCGCCGACGAAGGCCTGCCGAAGCCTCACCCGGACATGCTGCTGCACGTGATGACGGCGACCGGAGTCTCCGGCAGCGAAGCGCTGATGATCGGCGACACCACGCACGATCTCGATCTCGCGCACAACGCGGGTGCCGAGGCGCTTGCGGTCAGCTACGGCGCGCATGACGCCGCGGGACTGGCGAGCCGTGCGCCGCTTGCGACCGTCGACTCGATCGCTGCACTACGCGGCTGGCTCGCCGCCAACGCTTGAATCGGGGTCGGAGTCGATTGATCAAATGACTCCGACCCCGATTCGGTAAATCGACTCCGACCCCGATTTAACGTTCGGAGGGCTTCGGCAATCCCTTGATCCGCGCGCCCGCGTCGACACCATGCCGGTGGAACCAGCCCTGGCGCATTTCCAGCGCGTAAAGCGCGGCACCTCTGGAGGGATGGGGGTCGTCGGTGCGCGGCGCCATGTCGTCGATGTTGAGGATGCGGCCGTCGGCGTCGATGAATGCGATCGACAGCGGCGTGAACGTGTTGCGCATCCAGAACGACAGCGGTTGCGGGCGCTCGAACACGAACACCATGCCTTCGTCGGGGGGGATGCTGAAGCGGTTCATCAAGCCGATTTCGCGCGTCGCGGGCGTCGCCGCCACCTCGACGTTGATCACCTGTCCGGCGACATCGAGCTTGACCTTCGGCAGGCCGACGTTGACGTCGGCGCCGAACACCGACGTGACGGCGAGCAGCAGCATGGCGGCGAACAGGCGGGTCATGTCTGGTTTCCGGTGGGTGGCGGGTGGCGTCGGTAAACGCTCCACAAGATGAAGCTCGCGGCGGTGAACGCCGCCATGCCGAGCGCCATCGTCAGCAGTGTCGCATCCAGCAGCGGCGCGATGCTGCCGGCGTTAAATCCGGACAACGTGAACTGCACGAATCCCTGCAGCGACGACGCGAGGCCGCGCATCCGCGGGAACAGGTCGAGCAGCAACAGCGTGATGCTCGGCGCGACGATCGACGAGCCGATCGTGAACACGAAGAGCGGGGCGATGTTCCACACTACATTGGGCGGCGCGAACGCCGACACGAGAACGTTGAGCAGCGCCGCACCACCCATGAACGCGAAGCCGATGTCGACGGTGCGCACCGGTGTCAGCAGTCCGGCGGCGCGCCCGGAGATGGTCGCGCCGATCAGTACGCCGGCGATCAGCGGAATGAACAGCCATGCGAATCCCCACGTCGACACGCCGAGCTTGTCGATCAGGAACTTCGGCGCCAGCGCCACGTAGATGAAGAATGCGGCGAAGTTGAGCGCAGGCACGAACGCGAGCAGCAGGAACTCGCGGTGCGTCAGCACTTCGACGTAGTTGCGCCACATCCTGCGCGGATGCAGCGGCTGGCGCGCCGCGGACGGCAGGGTTTCGGGCAGGCTGCGCACGGTCCACAACGTCGTGCCGATGACAAACACCAGCAGCACCCAGAAGATCGAGCGCCAGCCCAGCGTGTTGAGCAGCGCACCGCCGACCACGGGCGCCACGGCCGGGGCGATGCCGAACACCATCGTGATCTGCGCCATCAGCCGCTGCGCTTCGGGACCGTTGAAGCGATCGCGGATCACTGCGCGCCCGATGACCATCCCGGTGCCCGCGGAAATTCCCTGCAGCGCACGAAACAGCCACAGCGACTGCACGTTGCCGGCGATCGCGCAGCCGAGCGTCGCGATGCCATAGATGACGAGGCCGCCCAGCACGATCGGCCGCCGCCCCCACGCGTCGGCAAGCGCGCCGTGCCACAGCATCATCGCCGCGTACGCGAACAGGTAGATCGACAGCGTCTGCTGGACGGCGATCGACGACACGTCGAGGTCGCGCACGATGGCCGGAAAAGCCGGCAGGTACATGTCGATCGAAAACGGCCCGAGCATTGCGAGCGACGCCAGCAGCGCCGCGAACGACCACGAGCGCCGCGCCGCCGGAGCGCTCATGAAGGCGACGTGTCCTCGGTGAAGGGCCGTCCCGCCAGTGCGTCGTCGACGGCACCGCGGCCGTATTGCGGCGCGAACATCGAGATGAACGCGTACACGTAGCCCCGCATGAACACGCCACGGCGCATCGCCAGGCGCGTCGTCGACTGCTGGAACAGGTGGCTCGCGTCGAGGCGCTCGAACGCCGTGTCCTTGCGCGGATCCCACGCCATCTGCGCGACGATGCCCACGCCCATGCCCAGTTCGACGTAGGTCTTGATGACGTCGGCGTCGAGCGCGGTCAGCACGATGTTGGGCTCGAGCTGCCGCGCCGCAAACGCGGCGTTGATCTGCGAGCGGCCGGTGAACGCGAAGTCGTAGGTGATGATCGGCCACTTCGCCAGCGCCTCCAGCGTGAGCTTGCCCGGCGCCCTGGCGAGCGGATGGCCTTTAGGCACCAGCACGCAGCGATTCCACGTGTAGCAAGGCAGCGACACGAGTTGCGGATAGTCGGTCAGCGCTTCGGTGGCGATCGCGACATCGGCCTCGCCATTGGCCGCCTGCTCGGCCACTTGCCGCGGGTTGCCCTGGTGCAGCAGCACGCGCACCTTCGGATAGCGTGCGGCGAATTCGCTCAGCACCTTTGGCAGCACGTAGCGCGCCTGCGTATGCGTGGTGGCGATGGCCAGCGCGCCGCTGTCCTCGGCGCGGAACTCGTCGGCCACGCGCTTCATGTTGAGGATCTCGCGCAATGCGCGACGCGCGGTCGCCACGACCACTTCGCCGGCCGGCGTCATCGACGCGAGCCGCTTGCCTTGGCGCACGAACACCAAGAGACCGAGCTCGTCCTCGAGCTGGCGAATCTGCTTGCTGATGCCGGGCTGCGACGTGAAAAGCGCGTCGGCGGCGTCGGAAACGTTGAGGCCGTGGTCCACCACCGCACACAGGTAGCGGATTTGCTGGAGGTTCATGGTTATAAGCGGGAGGCAATCTGGATGCGGTTTATTATATGCGGACGATGATCAATGGTTGGCTGTGCCAGTTATTTGGTTATAACGGCCAAACGACCTCATTTGCACAAGCGACCATGGCGCAACACCTCAATGTCCACCCGACGCACCCGCAGCCTAGGCTAGTGCGCCGCGCCGCCGAGATCCTCGCCGCCGGGGGCATCCTCGCCTATCCGACCGATTCGAGCTACGCGGTCGGCTGCCGTATCGGCGACCTCGAAGCGGTGCGCCGCATCCGCGCGCTGCGCGGCATCGACGACCGACACCATCTGACGCTACTGTGCCGCGACATGGCCGACGTCGGCCGCTACGCGCACGTCGACAACTGGCAATTTCGCGTGCTGCGGCTTGCGGCGCCAGGGCCGTTCACGTTCCTGCTGCCAGCTACGCGCGAAGTGCCGCGGCAGTTCAAGCACGCCAAGCGACACACGATCGGCGTGCGCATCCCTTCGCATCCCTTCGTGCGCGCGCTGCTGACCGAGCATGGCGAGCCGATGGTCAGTTCGACATTGATCCCCCCGGGCGAGGATGCGGCGCTCGAGGACGCCGACGCGGTGCGCGCACGCTACGAGCATCAACTCGACGCCGTCATCGACGCAGGGCCCTGCCGTTCGACGCTCACCACGGTAATCGACCTGACCGCGCCGCCGGGAACCGTGGTTCGCCACGGCGCCGGCGATGCGGCCGCATTGGGGATGGTTACGCCGTCGGCGGCGGAAGTCGGGTAAAATGGCGTCCGATGGACCTTTCGCTCGAGCGAATCGCGCTGGCCGCGGTTCCCGTGATCCTCGCGATCACGCTCCACGAAGCGTCCCATGGCTATGTCGCCAAGTTGTTCGGCGACCGCACGGCGGAAATGCTGGGCCGTGTGACGCTGAACCCGTTGAAGCATATCGATCCGATCGGCACGCTGCTGGTGCCCGGCATCATGCTGCTGATGTCGCGCGCGCTGGGCGGTGGGTTCATATTCGGATGGGCGAAGCCGGTCCCGGTCAATTTCGGTAACTTGCGTCACCCGAAGCGCGACATGTTCTGGGTCGCTGCCGCGGGTCCCGCCAGCAATTTCGTGATGGCCCTCGGCTGGGTCGCGTTGCTCGTCGTCACGCAGCCCGGCGGCGCGTGGGCCAGTGACGGCGTCGCCTTCATGGCACAAGCAGGCATACAGATCAATCTCGTACTGATGGCGCTGAACCTCCTGCCGATACCGCCGCTCGACGGCGGTCGCATCGCCGTGTCGCTGCTGCCCGGGCGCGCGTCGTATGCGTTGTCGCGGGTCGAGCCCTATGGCTTCTTCATCGTCATCGCGCTGCTGGCGACCGGTCTGCTGACCGTGGTGATGAGCCCGCTGATCACTGCGGCGCAATACCTGCTCGGCGCAATCGTCGGCGTGTTCATCGGCGGCTGACGTCCTTTGAGCCATGTTCGCTGACCGCGTATTGTCGGGAATGCGCCCGACCGGGCGCATGCATATCGGCCATTACCACGGTGCGCTGAAGAACTGGATTCGCCTGCAGGAAGAGTATCCGTGCCTGTTCTTCGCCGCCGACTGGCATGCGCTGACGACGCATTACGAGAACACCGAGGCGATCAAGGACACCGTTTGGGAAATGATCGTCGACTGGCTCGCCGCAGGCGTCGATCCCAGCCGTTGCACGATGTTCATCCAGTCGCGCGTCCCCGAGCACGCCGAGCTCACGCTGCTGCTCGGCATGATCACGCCGGTGGGGTGGCTCGAGCGCGTGCCGACGTACAAGGACCAGCAACTGCAGCTCGCCGAGCGTGACCTGGCGACGTTCGGCTTCCTCGGCTATCCGCTGATGCAGGCGGCCGACATCCTGATCTACCGCGCGAACATGGTGCCGGTGGGCGAGGACCAGGTGTCGCACCTCGAATTCGCACGCGAGGCTGCGCGCCGCTTCAACTTCATGTTCGGGCGCGAGACCGATTTCGAGGAGCACGCCAAGGCGGCGATCAAGAAGCTCGGCAGCAAGAAAGCCCGGCACTATGCGGCATTGCGCACGGCGTTCCAGGAGCAGGGCGATGAAAATGCGCTCGCCGAGGCACGCCAATTGCTGGAAGATACGCAGAACCTGTCGCTCGGCGATACCGAGCGGCTGTTCGGTTACCTCGAGGGATCGCGCCGCGTGATCCTGCCGGAGCCGCAGCCGCTCTTGACTGCGACGCCGCGCGTGCCCGGCCTCGACGGGCGCAAGATGTCGAAATCGTATGGCAACGCGATCCTGCTGCGCGAGGAACCGGCGGAAGTGACGCGCAAGATCCGCACGATGCAGACCGATCCCGCGCGCGTGCGGCGCAGCGATCCCGGCAATCCGGAAAAGTGCCCGGTGTGGCCGCTGCACCAGATCTATTCCGACGCGCCCACGCAGCAGTGGGTGGTCAAGGGTTGCACGACGGCGGGAATCGGTTGCCTCGACTGCAAGCAGCCGGTGATCGACGCGATCGTGCGTGAGCAGCTGCCGATGCGCGAGCGCGTGCAGAAGTATCTGGACGACCCGCAACTGGTGCGCAACATCGTTGCCGACGGCTGCGAACGCGCGCGCAAGCTTGCAGAGGAAACGATGAACGACGTGCGCGAGGCGATGGGACTCGACTATGACTAGCGGCGACGCCTCGCTCGACCTCGAGCATCCGTCGGTCGAGGCTCGCCCGCGGGCACGCGTCTACGGCGAGCCGTACAACGACCTGCCGCGCGATCTCTACATTCCGCCCGAGGCGCTCGAGATCTTCCTCGAGACATTCGAAGGCCCACTCGACCTGCTGCTGTACCTGATCCGGCGGCAGAACATCAATGTGCTCGACATCCCGATGGCGGAGCTCACGCGCCAGTACCTGGGTTACGTCGAGATGATGCGGCGCACGCAGCTCGAGCTCGCGGCCGAATACCTGTTGATGGCCGCAGTGCTGATCGAGATCAAGTCGCGGCTGCTGTTGCCGCGGCCGCCGGCGATCGCCGGCGATGAAGTCGAGGATCCACGCGCCGAGCTGGTGCGGCGCCTGCTCGAATACGAGCAGATGAAGTCCGCTGCGCAGGCGATCGACGCGCTGCCGCTCGCCGATCGCGACTTCGCCACGGCACGCGTGTGGTTCGAGCGCATCGCCGCGACGCGCATGCCCGACGTGACGCCCGACGACCTTAAGTCGGCATGGGCGACGTTGATCGCGCGCGCGCGCGCCAATCGCCACCACCGGGTGACGCGCGAGCAATTGTCGGTGCGCGCCGAGATGAGCCGCGTGCTGAAGTCGCTGCCGGCCGGACGCTTCGTCGAGTTCGTCGAGCTCTTCGCGCCGCATGCCGACGTGCCGCACCTGATCGTCACGTTCCTCGCGCTGCTCGAGCTCGCGCGCGAGCAGCTGGTCGACATTGCGCAAGCCGAGGCTTACGCACCGATTTACGTCAACGCCAGGGGTGAGCGCGCGTTCGTACTCGCAAGCGACGCCTGAATTGCCATGATGGACGACAACGCATCCGTAATCGGCGCGCCCGCCGACCTGGTCGAAATCAAGCGCGTGCTCGAAGCCGCGCTGCTGGTGGCCGGCGAGCCGGTCGCCGTCGCGCAGCTCGCGCGCCTGTTCGATCCGCCGATCGAGCAGGACACGGTGCGCAAGCTGCTCGACGAGCTCAAGTCCGACTGGCAGGGCCGCAAGATCGAGCTCGTGCAGGTCGCGAGCGGCTGGCGCTTCCAGGGCATCGCGCAATTGCAGACCTACCTCGATCGGCTGACGCCGGAGCGGCCGCCGCGCTATTCGCGCGCGGCGATGGAAACGCTCGCAATCATTGCCTATCGCCAACCTGTCACGCGCGGCGACATCGAGTCGATCCGCGGTGTCGCCGTGTCGACGAACATCGTCAAGTCGCTCGAAGACCGGCAATGGGTCGAAGTCGTCGGCCACCGCGAGACACCGGGACATCCGGCGCTCTATGCGACGACTCGCAGCTTCCTCGACGACCTTGGCCTCACGTCCCTCGCGGAACTCCCACCTTTGGCCGACCTTGATTCATCCCACCTCCTGGAGATGCCCGATGCCCCAGCAAAGGCCGCCGAGACGGCACTCGCACTCGCGAGCCCAATCCTCGGCTCCGACGACGCAGCAACCGAACCTCGCTCTGCAGGCGATGGCGGAGAGCCTTCCGCTTGCTCGCCACAAAGCGTCCACTGACGAGGTCTTCGATGAACCTCAACGCCTGCACAAGGTGCTGGCGTCGTGCGGCTTCGGCTCGCGTCGCGCCATGGAGGAGCTGATCCTCGCCGGGCGCATCACCGTCAACCGGATGCCGGCGGAAATCGGTCAGAAGGTCGGGCCTGGCGACGAGGTGCGAATCAACGGCGAGCCGGTGAAGGTCCGCTTCGCCGAGCCGCCGCCGCGGGTGTTGATCTATCACAAGCCGCCGGGCGAGATCGTGTCGCGCGACGACCCCGAAGAGCGCACGACGGTGTTCGAGGACCTGCCGCCGATCGAGGACGCCAAGTGGATTGCCGTGGGCCGACTCGACTACAACACCGAGGGCCTGCTGCTGTTCACGAACTCTGGGGAGCTCGCCAACCGGCTGATGCATCCGCGCTACGAAGTCGAGCGCGAATACGCGGTGCGGATCATGGGACGCCTCGACGACGAGCAGATGCAGAAGCTCACGACCGGCGTCGAGCTCGACGACGGTCCCGCCATGGTCGACAAGATCGACGATGGCGGCGGCGAGGAAGAGGGTGCCAACCACTGGTATCACGTCGTGCTGAAGGAGGGCCGCAACCGCGAGGTGCGCCGGCTGTTCGAGGCGATCGGCATCACCGTCAGCCGGCTCATTCGCACGCGCTACGGTCGCGTCAGCATGCCCTCGGCGCTAAAGCGCGGACAGACGCAGGAGCTCACGCCGCCGGAAATCAATGCGCTGCTGGCCGCGGTCGGCTTGCGCGCGCCCGGCGCGCAGCCACAAGGCAAGGGCCCGCGTCCGCAACAGGGCGCAGGCGGGCGACCGCCGCGACGCGGCCACGGCAAGGGGCCTGGTCAGGGGCAACCCCCGGGCGAGGGACAAGGTCGCCCTCAGGGGCAAGGCCAAGGCCCGCGCGGCCCCCACACCGGTCCGCGCCAGGACGCCGCCGGCGGCGAAGGCCAGCGCCCGCGCGGACCACGCGGTCCGGGGCAAGGACCTCGGTCGGCGGGTAAAGGTCCGCGCGGCCCGGGTCAGGGGTACCAGGGACAGGGACAAGGACAGGGGCAGGGGCAGGGGCAGGGCCCGCGCGGGGCCGCGCAGGGACCCCGCGGTGCCGGACACGGTCCGCGTGGCGAAGGCGCCGGGCCGGCAGGTCCGCGTCCGCATGGAAAATCGGGACCGCGTCCCGGCAACAACCAGTTCCGCCAAGGCAAGCCGCCGCGCGGGCCAGGTGGCCAGGGAGCGGGTGGCTACGGTCAGGGACAGGGCGGCTATGGCCAGGACGGCAACGGCGCGAGCCGCCAGCCGCGATTGACCTCCCACGGGCAGCCACCCATGACGACGCATTCGCAGCCGCAGTTGACGATGCATTCGCACAATGCCGGCAACACACGTCCGGAGGGCTTCGGCGGCAAGGGCAATCGCAATCGCGGCGGCCCCGCGCAACCTCCGAAGCAGCGCTGGGAAGGCCTGCCCAAGGACGAGGACGAGCCGAAGTAGCCCGCGAGCGCGCGCTTCAGCCTGGATCGAGGAACAGGTCGCCCGTGAGCGCGTTGCCCGGCGCGACGGCGTAGCGCGCGAAGTCGCGCACGCCTTCCTCGCGCAGCACGTCGTCGTCGATGCAGAAGTTGCCGGTGTGTACGCGCGCGTCGCGGGTCAGGATCGCATGCGCCGCGTCGGCGACGATCTCCGGCGTGCGGCATTGCGCCGCATCGATGCCCGGAATCATGGCTATCGCGGCCGTGGCGATCACGGTGCGCGGCCACAGCGCGTTGACGCCGATGGCCGTCGCGCGGAATTCCTCGGCCATGCCCAGCACGCACATGCTCATGCCGTACTTGGCGATCGTGTAGGCGACATGCGGCGCGAACCAGCGCGCGCGCATGTCGAGCGGCGGCGCCAGCGTGAGGATCTGCGGATTACCGCCGCGCGGAGCACTGGCGGCGAGGTGCGGCAGGCACGCCTGAGCGCACAGGAACGTCGCGCGCACGTTGACGCCCACCATCAGGTCGAAGCGCTTCATCGGCGTCGTCGCGGTGCCGGTGAGGCTGATCGCGCTTGCGTTGTTGACGAGGATGTCGATGCCGCCGAAACGCTCGACACCGGCGGCGACCGCCGCTGCGACCATCGCGTCGTCGCGCACGTCGCAGGCGACCGCGAGCGCGTGCCCACCCGCCGCTTCGATCGCGCTGGCTGCCGTGTGAATCGTTCCCGGCAGCCTCGCGCTGGAGTCGACGGTTTTCGCGGCGACGATGACGTTGGCGCCATCGCGCGCGGCGCGCAGCGCGATCGCCAGGCCGATGCCGCGCGAAGCACCGGTGATGAAAAGCGTCTTGCCGTGCAGCGAGCGTGCGTCGCTCATCTTCAGCGGTCGAATGCCGGCGTGCGCTTGGCGATGAACGCGCCGATGCCCTCGACGAAGTCGTCCTGCGCGCTGCATTGCCCGAACGCCAGCGCTTCGGCGTGCAACTGCTCGGACAGCGAGCGTTGCGGCGAATCGCGCAGCAGCCGCTTGGTCGCGCGCACCGCATGCACCGGCGCGGCACGCAGCGCACCGACGACCTTGTCGACTTCGACATCGAGATCCGCCAGCGGCACGACGCGGTTGACGAGCCCGAGCTCGAGCGCGCGCGCAGCATCGAAGCGCTCGGCCAGCAGCAGGATTTCCGCGGCGCGCCTGTGGCCGACGAGTCGCGGCAGCGTGTACGTGCCGCCGCCGTCGGGCGACAGCGCGATGTTGCGATAACCGGCAGCGAAGAACGCGTCGTCGGCCGCGATGACGATGTCGGCGGCGTTCATCAGCGACATCCCGAAGCCGGCGACGGCGCCCTGCAGGCGTGCGACGACGGGATGCGGCATGCGCACCAGGTTTTCGATCGCCGCATTCACGCCATCGACGACACGCGTGAAGAGCTCGCGCCGCGCGTCGGCGTCGCGCCCGAGCTCGCCCGCGAATGCACGGATGTCGCCGCCCGCCATGAAGTGCCGGCCTTCGCCGCGGATCACGACGACACGCAGCGAATCGTCGTCCGCGAACTCGCAGGTCGCGTCGACCAGCGCGTCCATCATCGCGAAATCGAGCGCATTGAGCGCGGCGGGACGGGCGAGCGTCAGCGTGCCGACTCCATCGACGCGCGTGATGGCGATCGGGGGCGAGTCCATGGATCGAGTCTAGCATTCGCGGCGCGGTCACGCAGCGCGCGGAACCGTCGCTTGCAGACCCGGCGGAACGGGTGCTTTCAGACTTGGCGGAATGGGCTCGCGCGTTCGAGCTCGCCTTCGGTGTGGGCGACGTCGACGCGTTCGCGTGCGCAGAACTCGGCGATCGCTTCGGCGAAGTCGGCGTCGCCGATCGCGTGCGACGAATGCGTGATGACCGGCGTCAGGCCGCGTGCCAGCTTGTGGATGCCTTGCGCGCCGCCCTCGAACACGGCAATTTTCGTTTCGATGCAGAACTCAATCGCCTGGTAATAGCAGGCTTCGAAATGCATGCCCGGCACGTAGTCGAGTGCTCCCCAGTAGCGCCCCCACAGCGTCGTCGCCGAATGCACGTCGAACGCCGCGCACACGCGCTCCCCGTGGCGGCGCCCGATCACCATCAGCAGGTTCGCCGGCATCGTCGCGGCGAGGCGGGCGAAAAACTCGCGCGACAGGTAGGGCGTCGAGCCATGCTGCGCGTAGGTGTTGCTGTAGCAGCGGTAGAAGTGGTCCCAGTCGCGCGCGCCGATGGCGGCGCCGGAGAGGCGCTCGAACGACATGCCGGCCTCGGCGAGCCTGCGACGCTCCTGGCGGATCTTCTTGCGCTTGTCGTGGTTGAACGCGGCGAGGTAGTCGCCGAACGTCGCATAGCCGCGATTGGACCAGTGGAACTGCACGCCGTCACGCGCGATCATTCCCGCCGCGGCGCAGGCCGCGGTGTCGGCGGCGTCGGTGAACAGCACGTGCAGCGATGAGTATCCGCGCTCGTCCATGGTGCCCAGTGCACGGTCGAGCAGCGCCCTGCGCGTCGCGGCGTCGTGCGCCAGCAGCCGGTCACCTGTCACCGGCGTGAACGGAATCGCGCAGACCAGCTTCGGGTAGTAGCGGCGCCGATGCCGCCGATAGGCGTCGGCCCACGCCCAGTCGAACACATATTCGCCGTACGAATGCGATTTGCCGTAGAGCGGCATCGCGCCCGCGAGCTCGTGGCCGTGCCACGCGGTCAGGTATTGCGGCCGCCAGCCGGTGGCGGGCGATGCGCAGCCCGATTCGTGCAGCGCGGCGAGAAACGCGTGCGACAGCAGCGGCTGCGCGCCGGCGAGCGCGTTCCATGCGCCAGCCTCGAGTGCCGTGACGTCGATGTCGTCGCGGATCAGCAGCGGCGTCGAGCGCGCATGCGCAGCAGAGGGTCGGGCGGCGTCGGGAATCAAGGCGATGGCTTGCGTGACTGCAGCAAACTGCAAGCATAACGCGCGCGATCCACTCTGCTAAGATCGCCTGCATGCAGATCGCGATCGCGCAACTCGATCAGGTGGTGGGTGATCTGGCCGGCAACGCCCGACGCATCGTCGATGCGGTCGACGCCGGTGCGCGTGGCGGCGCCGCGCTGGTCGTCACGCCCGAGCTGTCGCTATGCGGCTATCCGCCCGAGGACCTGCTGCTGCGTCCCGCATTCATCGACGCCTGCGCCCGCGAGCTCGCGCAGCTCGCTCCCGCGATCAAGGATGTCACCGCGATCGTCGGCTTTCCGGAGATCCGCGACGGCCGGCGTGCCAATGCGCTGGCGATCATCCGCGTTGGTCGCGTCGTCGGAGTCTATCGCAAGCAATGCCTGCCGAACTACACGGTGTTCGACGAGGATCGCTATTTCGAACCCGGCGCGTCGCCTTGCGTGTTCGATGTCGACGGCGTCAAGATCGGCGTCATCATCTGCGAGGACGTCTGGTTCACGCAACCCGCGCTCGCGGCACGTGATGCTGGCGCCGAGTTGATCGTTGTCGCCAACGGATCGCCGTACCACACGAAGCAACAGGCGCTGCGTCTCGCGCAACTGCGCGCGCGTGCACGTGAAACGCAACGGCCGTTCCTCTACGTCAACCGCGTCGGCGGCCAGGACGAGCTCGTGTTCGACGGCGCGTCGTTCGCGCTCGCCACCGACGGCACGGTCGCGCAGCAGCTACCGGCCTGGCATGAAACGGTCGCGCTGGCGACGTTCGAGGGTGGCGCGTGGAAGCACGTGCGCGGCGCGCTCGATACCGAGCTCGAGGGGCACGTCTACCAGGCGCTGGTGATGGGTGTGCGCGACTACGTCGACAAGAACCATTTTCCGGGCGTCCTGCTGGGGCTGTCGGGCGGCATCGATTCGGCGCTGACGCTGGCGATTGCGGTCGACGCGCTCGGTCGCGACCGCGTGCGCGCGCTGATGCTGCCGTCGCGCTACAACGCGCAGATCAGCCTCGACGATGCGCGCGAGATGGCGGCTATCGTCGGCGTGCGCTACGACGAAATTCCCATCGAGGCGCCATTCGAAGCGTTTCTCGGTGCACTGGCCGCGGATTTCGCCGGGCTCGCGCCAGACGCCACCGAGGAGAACATCCAGGCGCGCATCCGCGGCACGTTGTTGATGGCGCTGTCCAACAAGCACGGGTCGATCGTGCTCACCACCGGCAACAAGTCGGAAATGGCGGTCGGCTATGCGACACTCTACGGTGACATGGCGGGCGGGTTCGCGGTGCTGAAAGACATCGCCAAGACGATGGTGTTCCGACTCGCGCAGCATCGCAACCGGATGGGACGCGTCATTCCCGAGCGCATCATCACGCGACCACCGTCGGCCGAGCTTCGCGCCGACCAGACCGACCAGGATTCGCTGCCGCCGTATTCGGTGCTCGACGCGATCCTCGAGGCGTACGTCGAGCATGACGCGAGCCCGGTGGAAATCGTCGCCATGGGTTTCGCGCCGGCCGATGTCGCGAAGGTCGTGCGACTGATCAAGATCAACGAGTACAAGCGGCGCCAGGCGGCGGTCGGCATTCGGATCACGCCGCGCGGCTTCGGCAAGGATTGGCGCTATCCGATCACGTCGGCGTGGAACGAATGGCGCACGCTCGACGCGCCGTCCGGCGCGTCGTTGGTGTAAGCTCGCGCCGATACGCCACGCCCAGCGCCTCCCATGAAGAAAATCGAAGCGGTGTTGAAGCCATTCAAGCTGGACGAGGTGCGTGAAGCGCTGTCGGATCTCGGTGTCACCGGCCTGACCGTCACCGAGGTCAAGGGGTTCGGCCGCCAGAAGGGCCACACCGAGCTCTACCGCGGCGCCGAATACGTGGTGGATTTTCTTCCCAAGGTCAAGGTCGAGGTGATCGTGCAGGACGCGCTTGCGGATCGCGCGATCGACGCGATCGTCAAGGCCGCGCGCACCGGCAAGATCGGCGACGGCAAGATCTTCGTCACCGCGGTCGAGCAGGTGATCCGCATCCGTACCGGCGAGAGCGGCGACGCGGCGATCTGAAGGCTACTGCGCGCAACGCAACGCGTCGGTTGCTAAAAAAAGGAGAATTCATGTCATTTGGATCGGAGTTCAGGCAGTTCGCGATGAAGGGCAATGTCGTCGATCTCGCGGTCGGCGTGATCATCGGCGCGGCATTCGGCAAGATCGTCGATTCGCTGGTCAAGGACATGATCATGCCGGTGATTGGACGCGTTTTCGGTGGACTCGACTTTTCCAATTACTTCATCATGCTGTCGTCGCCACCTGCGGGGTACAACGGGCCGATGACCTATGAAGCGCTGACCAAGGCCGGCGTGCCGCTGTTCGCCTACGGCAATTTCCTCAGCGTCGCGCTGAATTTCGTGATTCTCGCGTTCGTGATATTCCTGATGATCAAGAAATTTAATTCGATGAAGCAGAAATTCGATCCGCCGGCGGCGGTGGTCGAAGCGCCCGAAGAAGTGGTGCTGCTGCGGCAGATCCGCGATTCCCTCAAACGATAGGATGACCAGGGCGGCCGCCGCGCGGCCGCTCTTGGTCGCACGCAGCACCAGGAGGAGTGATGAAGAAGAGCTGCAAACTGTTGGCCGCGGCGACCGCCGTGCTGCTGGCGTCGGTCGCGCATGCCGACATCAACATCGGCGTCACGTTGTCGGCGACCGGCCCGGCGGCATCGCTAGGCATCCCCGAAAAGAACACCTTCGAGCTGCTGCCGCAATCGATTGGCGGCGAGAAGATCAACTGGGTGATCCTGGACGACGGCTCGGACACCACCAAGGCGGTCACCAACACGCGCAAGCTGATCACCGAGGACAAGGCGGACGTCATCATCGGCTCGACGGTGACGCCCAACTCGCTGGCGATGGTCGACATCGTGTCCGATGCGCAGGTGCCGATGATCTCGATGGCCGCATCGTCGCGAATCGTCGATCCCGCGAATCCGCGCACCAAGTGGGTGTTCAAGACGCCGCAGAACGACACGCTGATGGCCGATGCGATCGCCGTCAGCATGAAGGCCAACGGCGTGCGCACGATGGGTTACATCGGCTTCGCCGACGCCTACGGCGATAGCTGGCTGAGCGAAATCAAGACGTCGCTGAAGACCGCGGGCATCGAAGTCGTCGCCGCCGAGAAGTACAACCGCAACGACACGTCGGTAACCGGACAGGCGCTGAAGCTGATCGCCGCGCACCCCGACGCGATCCTCATCGGCGCATCCGGGACGCCGGCGGCGACGCCGCAGAAGGAACTGGTGGCGCGCGGCTACAAGGGCAGGATCTACCAGACGCACGGCGTCGCCAATGCCGATTTCCTGCGCGTCGTCGGCAAGGACGGCAACGGCACGTTGCTGCCGTCGGGGCCGATGCTGGTCTACGAGCAGCTTCCCGATTCGAACCCGCTGAAGAAGAGCGCTGCCACGTATGTGACGCAATACGAAAAGAGGTTCGGCACCCGCTCGACGTTCGGCGGGCATGCGTGGGACGCGTGGCAGCTGCTGAACCAGGCGATTCCCAAGGCGCTGCAGAAGGCCAAACCGGGAACGCCGGAGTTCCGTGCCGCGCTGCGCGACGGCCTCGAATCCGCCAACGTCGTCGGCGTGCACGGTGTGTTCGTGATGACGCCGCATGACCACAACGGCCTCGACAATCGCGGCCGCGTGATGGTGAAGATCGAAAACGGCAAGTGGGTGCTGCAGAAGTAACCTGCGCCTTCGCCGACAACCGGGCCGGCCGCGGCAGTACCGCGCCGGCCCGCGTTGTTTTGCCGCGCGCCCGAATCGGCTGCTGACAACGCTTCGCGATGGATTCGTCGATCGCCGCGCTGCTGGCTCAGGACGGACTGACCAACGGCGCGATTTATGCGTTGCTCGCGCTCGCATTGGTGCTGGTGTTCGCGGTCACGCGCGTGATTCTCGTGCCCGCCGGCGAATACCTGACGATCGGCACGCTGACGCTCGCCGCGTTCGACCAGGGCAAGGTACCCGGCACCGTGTACCTCGTCGTCGGCGGCGCGATACTCGCGGGACTGATGGAATCCGTGACGCGTGCGCGGCGCCGCGAATGGTCGCTGCTGGCGCGCGGGCTCGCGCTGTGGACCGGCGTGCCGGTGGCGCTTGCGGCTGGCGCCGCGTGGCTTGCACCGCGGCATTTGCCGCTCGCCGCCGAAGTGGTGATGGCGCTGGCGCTGACGATGGTGCTGGGCCCGCTGACGTGGCGGATCGTGTTCCAGCCGATCGCCGACGCGTCGGTGCTGGTGCTGCTGATCGTCGGCGTCGCCGTGCATTTCGTGCTGACGGGACTCGGTCTTTATTTCTTCGGCGCCGAAGGCTCGCGCACGCCGGCGTTCTCGAGCGCGTCGTTCACGCTGGGGGCGATGACGGTCAGCATGCAAAGCGTGCTGGTCGTCGGCACCAGCGCGCTGGCGATCGTCGCGCTGTACCTGCTCTTCGGGCGCACGCTGTACGGCAAGGCGCTGCGTGCCACCGCGGTCAACCGACTCGGCGCGCGGTTGTGCGGCGTGTCGCCCGACTTCGCGGGCACGTTGACGTTCGCGCTGGCCGCATTGCTGTGCGCGTTTTGCGGCGTACTGGTCGGCCCGATCACGACCGTCTACTACGATTCGGGTTTCCTGATCTCGCTCAAGGGATTCGTCGGAGCGATCATCGGCGGCCTCGTCAGTTATCCGCTCGCCGCCGCCGGCGCGCTGCTGGTCGGCATGATCGAGGCGTACTCGTCGTTCTGGGCGAGCGCGTTCAAGGAGGTGATCGTGTTCACGCTGATCATCCCGGTGCTGCTGTGGCGCAGCCTCGCGACCCGGCATCACGAGGAGGACGAGTAGGGTGTGCGAACCATGAGACTCGCGTGGTCGCAGGCGGCGCTCGGCATGTTCGTCGTGGTGATCGCGCTGCTGCCATGGGTGGCGCCGCCGTTCTGGGTGACGCTCGCCAACTACATCGGCCTCTACAGCATCGTCGCGCTGGGCCTCGTGCTGCTGACCGGCGTCGCCGGGCAGACATCGTTTGGCCAGGCGGCGTTCGTGGGACTCGGCGCCTATACCAGCGCGTTCCTGACGACGCGTTACGCGATCTCGCCGTGGGTGACGTTGCCGGCGGGTCTCGCCCTCACGTTCGTGGTCGCGCTGGCGCTCGGCTTCATCACGCTGCGGATGCGCGGGCATTTCCTGCCGCTGGCGACGATCGCGTGGGGCATCAGCCTCTACTTCCTGTTCGGCAACCTCGATTTTCTCGGCGGCCACACCGGCGTTGCCGGCATACCGGCGCTGTCGATCCTCGGCATCGAGTTGAAAGACGAGCGACGGATGTGCGGGCTCATCTGGGCGCTGGTGCTCGCAGCGCTGTGGACGATGCGCAACCTCCTCGACTCGCGTCCGGGTCGCGCCATTCGCGCACTCAAGGGCCGCCTCGAGATGGCCGAGGCCTTCGGTGTCGACGGCGCGCGCCTCAAGATCGTCATTTTCGTCTACGCGGCGTTGCTCGCCTGCCTGTCGGGATGGCTCTACGCGCACCTGCAGCGCTTCGTCAACCCGACGCCTTTCGGCATCAACCAGGGCATCGAATACCTGTTCATGGCGGTCGTCGGCGGCGCCGGCAGCGTGTGGGGCGCGGTCGTCGGTGCGACGATCATCACGCTGCTCAAGCAATACCTGCAGGACGCGCTGCCGGTTCTTCTCGGCACGTCGGGCAATTTCGAAGTGGTGGTGTTCGGCGTGCTGATCATCGTGCTGCTGCAGCGTGCGCGCGAAGGCCTGTGGCCGTGGGTCGAGCGCGTGCTGCCGCGCGTGGCGCCCCCGCCGGTGACGCGCGCGGAACCGCTGGCACCGCGCGCACGACCGCAATCGAGCGGCGCGTTGCTCGACGTGCGCGACATGCGCAAGACGTTCGGCGGCCTGGTCGCCGTCAACGACCTGTCGTTCTCACTGGCGAGCGGCGAGATCGTCGGCCTGATCGGTCCCAACGGCGCGGGCAAGAGCACGACTTTCGCGCTGCTGTCGGGCGCGGAAGTCCTGACCGGTGGCGACGTCGTGTTCTGCGGACACTCGATCGCCGGACGCGCGCCCTACGAAGTGGCGATGCGCGGCATCGGCCGCACGTTCCAGCATGTCAAGCTGGTCGCGGGAATGAGCGTGCTCGACAACGTTGCACTGGGCGCTCACCTGCGCGGGCGCAGCGGCATCGTGCGCGCAGCGCTGCGCCTCGATCGACGCGAGGAGGCACGGATCCGCGCCGAGGCGGCGCGCCAGGTGACGCGGTGCGGACTCGAGTCGCAGCTTTTCGCGCAGGCGCAGAACCTGGCGCTGGGCCAGCAGCGCATCGTCGAAATCGCGCGCGCGCTCGCCGCCGACCCGACGCTGCTGCTGCTCGACGAGCCCGCTGCCGGATTGCGCTTCCACGAAAAGGCCGCACTGGCAGAACTGCTGCGCGGATTGCGCGCCGAGGGCATGACGATCCTGCTCGTCGAGCACGACATGGAGTTCGTCATGGGGCTCGCCGACCGGCTGATCGTCATGGACTTCGGCGAAAAACTCGCCGAGGGCATTCCCGCGGAGATCCAGCAAAATCCCGCGGTGCTCGAAGCCTATCTCGGCGGAGCGCCGGCATGAGCCCGGCGCGCGCATGCCGATGCGAACACGCATTGGCGCGGGCGGCGCGGTGAGCGATGCGCCGCTGCTCTGCGTCGACGGACTTTGCGTTGCCTACGGCAATGTCGAGGCGGTGCGTGACGTGTCGCTCGCCGCGGCGCGCGGCAGCATCGTCACGGTGATCGGTCCCAACGGCGCGGGCAAGACGACCTTGCTGGGCGCGCTGATGGGCGTACTGCCGTCGCGCGGCAGCATCCGCTATGACGGCAAACCGATCGGCGCTTTGTCGATCGAGCAGCGCGTCGCCGAGGGCATCGTGCTCGTCCCCGAAAAGCGCGAGCTCTTCGCGAGCATGAGCGTCGACGACCATTTGCTGCTGGGCGCGTTCACGCGCCGGCGTGACGCCGACATCGGGCGCTTGCGCGAAGACGTCTACGCGCGCTTTCCACGCCTTGGAGAGCGCCGCGCGCAACTCGCGGCGACGCTGTCCGGTGGCGAGCGCCAGATGCTGGCGCTCGGCCGAGGATTGATGTCGCGCCCGCGGCTGCTGCTCCTCGACGAGCCGTCGCTTGGGCTTGCGCCGCGCGTCGTGCGCGACATCTTCACGATCATCGCCGGATTGCGCGACACCGGCGTCACCATCGTGCTGGTCGAGCAGAACGCGCGCGCGGCGCTTGCCGTCGCCGATTTCGGCTATGTTCTAGAGACCGGCGCCATGGCGCTGTCGGGGGACAGCCGCACGCTGGCCGCGGATCCGCGCGTCGCCGCGACCTACCTGGGGCACGCGACGCGAGTTGCGGATGGAGCCGTCGAAAAGGGATTAAAATAACGACTTGATTTTGCTTGGGAAGACACCATCTCTTCGCCTGCCATGACCGACTTGTCGCAACCTGCCGCCCATGCCTCGCTGATTGCACAAGCCAGCGATCTCCTGCTCGCGCCTTCGGGCCTGGGCCTCGACAGCCTGTCGCAGGTGCTGCGCGACATCCACGCGCACGACGTCGACTTCGCAGACCTCTATTTCCAGCACTCGCACTTCGAAAGCTGGAGCCTCGAGGAAGGCATCGTCAAGTCGGGCGCGTTCAGCATCGACCGCGGCGTCGGCGTGCGCGCGGTCACCGGCGACAAGCAGGCGTTCGCGTACTCCGACGACATTTCGCGCGCGTCGCTCGATTCCGCCGCCAAGGCGGTGCGCGCGATCGGCCGCCAGGGGCAGTCTGCATCGGCACCGCTCACGCGCCACGGCGACGTCAATGCGCTCTATACCGGCGTCGATCCGATCGCCGGACTCGACGAAGCCGGCAAGGTCGAGCTGGTCACGCGCCTCGAGCGCATGGCGCGCGCGATCGACCCGCGCGTGGTGCAGGTGATGGCGTCGGTCGCCGGCGAGCACGAGACGATCCTGATCGCGCGCAGCGACGGCGCGATTGCCGCCGACGTGCGGCCGCTGACACGAATGTCGATCACGGTGATCGTCGAGGAAAACGGACGCCGCGAGCAAGGACATTTCGGGGGCGGCGGGCGCTTCGGCTACGCCTATTTCACCGACGACCTGCTGATGAGTTACGCGCGCACCGCCGTCGAGCAGGCGCTGCTCAACCTGCGCGCGCAGGACGCGCCGGCGGGAACGATGACCGTCGTGCTCGGCGCGGGCTGGCCGGGCATCCTGTTGCACGAAGCCATCGGCCATGGGCTCGAGGGCGACTTCAATCGCAAGGAGACCAGCGCATTTTCCGGCCGCATCGGCGAGCGCGTCGCCGCAGCGGGCATCACCGTCGTCGACGACGGCACGATGATCGACCGGCGGGGCTCGCTCAACGTCGACGACGAAGGCAACGCCACGCAGCGCACCGTGCTGATCGAGGACGGCATCCTCAAGGGCTACATGCACGATCGGCTCAACAGCGCGCTGACGCGGACCGGCGCCACCGGCAACGGGCGCCGCGAATCGTTCGCGCACCTGCCGATGCCGCGGATGACCAACACGGTGATGCTCAATGGCACGCACGATCCCGCGGAGATTCTCGCGTCGGTGAAGGACGGCCTCTACGCGGTGAGCTTCGGCGGCGGCCAGGTCGACATCACCAGCGGCAAGTTCGTGTTCTCGACCACCGAGGCCTGGAAGGTCGAGAACGGCAAGCTCGTCTACCCGGTCAAGGGCGCGACGCTGATCGGCAACGGTCCCGACGCGCTGACGCGCGTGTCGATGGTCGGCAATGACCTGGCGCTCGACGCCGGCGTCGGCACCTGCGGCAAGGATGGCCAGTCGGTGCCGGTCGGCGTGGGCCAGCCGACGCTGCGCATCGACGGCCTGGTGGTCGGGGGCACGGGCTAGGCGGACGGCGTCGCGCACCGGGACGCCCCGCGCACGCGCGAACACAGCACATGCCCGACTCCCTCACGCATGGTGCGACGCTTTACGCGCAGGCGATGGGCCAGGCGCTCGTCGTCTACGTAGCACTCCTTGGCATCGAGCGACTGTGGCCTGCCGAGCGCGCGCAGCCACTGCGCGACTGGTGGTTCAACATCCGCTACCAGGCGTTTTCGTACTACTTCGTGCTGCTGTTCGTCTATCCTGCACTGGTCGCGCTGACGATCGGCGCACTCAAGCGCGCGCATCCGGCGTGGTTCGGCCTCGTCAAGATCGACGGCAAGCTCGACGCGGCGCTGTCGCTGCTCCTGTTCTTCTTCGTCTACGATTTTTTCTACTACTGGTTCCATCGCTGGCAGCACAAGTGGCCGCTGCTGTGGGAGCAGCACAAGCTGCACCACAGCGAGGAGTCGCTCAACGCCACGACGGCAATGCGCCATCACTGGCTGGAGGAGATGCTGCGCATTGTCTTCATCGGCCTGCCGATGGCAATCGTGCTCGACCTGACGCCCGTCAGCGCAGGCTGGCTCGCCGCCGCGCTGGCCTACTGGCCGTATTTCATCCACACCAACCTGCGACTGCCACTCGGACGCCTGACGCAAGTCGTCGTCGGGCCGCAGGCGCATCGCATCCATCATTCGCTCGCGGACGCGCACGCCGATCGCAATTTCGCGGCGGTGTTTCCGCTGTGGGACATCCTGTTCGGCACGTTCTGCGCGCCGCGCGCCGGCGAGTATCCACGCACGGGACTGCGCTCAGGCGAGCGCGTGACCACGTTCGCGCAGGCGAACCTGTTGCCCTTCGCGGGATGGCGCAGGATGTGGCGCGAGCGCCGCGCCGCGCGGAGGGCGCGCCGCGCGACGATCAGTGCAGCGGACCGCTCGGCGGACTTTCGTTGATCGGCGGCGCCGGCGACGCGTGATGGCAGACGAGCCGCCAGCCCGACGGCGTGCGCATGAAGATGTTGGTCGCCACCGCGAGGCCGCGCGCGCTGCCGTCGGCCTGGTGGATCTCCTCGATGACGCTCTGCATCGCCAGGCCCACGGTTTCCAGCGCCAGCATGCCGTCGACGCGGAACTTGAGCGCGATGTCGTTGGAGAAGAGCTGCTCCCACGCGCTGCGCACCGCGTCGTAGCCGACGAGGCGCGGGCCGCCGGGGTGGATGCAGAGAATTTCCTCGTCGTCGGCCCAGGTCGCCATCATTGCGTCGATGTCGCGCGCCTCGAATGCCTGGTAGAACGCGACCGATACATCGTTCGGCGTGGTGAAGATCGAGAGGTTGCGTCCCTTGGGCATCGTTTGCGTGTTCAATCGGGGAAGGTGGCGCGCGCCAGATTGTAAACCCGCTCGGGTGCCAGATCGCGCATGCAGCGGTGATGCCCGAGCGGGCATTCGCGCTTGAAGCAGGGACTGCATTCGATTTCGATGCGCGCGACGCGCGCTGAATCGGACAACGGCGGCGTGAACACCGGCGACGAGCTGCCGAACAACGCAATCAGCGGCGTGCCCACCGCTGCGGCGGCGTGCATCAGGCCGGAGTCGTTGCTGATGACCAGCGCCCCGGCGGACAGGAGATCGATGGCCGTTCCAAGGTCGGTGTGACCGGCGAGGTCGCGAATGTCGCGCGCCGAATCGCCGGCGGCGTCGATCACCGCTTTCGCCGCGATCGTGTCATTGGGCGATCCGACGAGCCAGACCTGCAGGTCGCGCTCGAGAAAGCGCCGCGCGAGGTCGGCAAAATGCGTCGGTGGCCAGCGCTTCGAAGGACCGAACTCCGCGCCGGGACAGAGAATCACGGCGGGGCGCTTGTTGGTCAGGTGCATCGCGCGCATCGCCTTCGCGCGGTTGGCCGCATCGGGAATCAGCACCGGTGCCGGCGACATCGGCACGCGCGTGCCGGGGGAACCTGCGAGCGCCGCGAAACGCTGCACCAGCTGCGGCATGCCCTTGCGATCGAGCTTGCGCGCGTCGGTCAGGAGTCCGTAGCGCGATTCGCCGATGTAGCCGCTGCGCTTGGGAATGCGCGCGAGCCACGGGATCAGCGCCGACTTCCACGAATTCGGCAGCACGAACGCGCGCGAATAGTCTTCTTCCCGCAGCGTCGCCGCCAGCTTGCGACGCCCGGCGAGGTCGAAGCGGCCGTGCTCGAACGGATTGTCGATCACCTTGCGGATGCCGCGCATCCGCGCATACACCGGCGCGCACCACGGCGGCGCCAGCACGTCGACGTTGGCTTCGGTGTACGGCTCGCGCAACAACGCGATCAGTGGCTCGGAAAGGATCGCATCGCCAACCCACGACGGCGCCACGATCAGGATGCGTTCTTCCAATGTCGCGCCGGTTGCGAATTCAGTGTGCGCCGGGGCGCACACCGCCTTCGAGCTGGTAACGCGTGCCGCAGTAGGGGCACATCGCGGCGCCCGTCGGCGCGATGTCGAGGAACACCCGCGGATGCGAGCTCCACAGCGGCATCGACGGATTGGGGCAGAACACCGGCAGGTCCCTCGTGCTCACGCGCACCACCGCCTGCGCGGCATCGGGAAGCGTGGTGTCGCTCATACGTGCGAGAGCCACGCCGACTTCGACGCATTGCGGCCGTTGACGGTATCGAAGAACAGCGCCTGCAGCTTTGCCGTCATCGGGCCGCGCTTGCCATCGCCGATCGGGCGGTTGTCGAGCTCGCGGATCGGCGTGATCTCCGCGGCGGTGCCGGTGAAGAACGCCTCGTCGCAGATGTAGAACTCGTCGCGCGTGATGCGCCGCTCGAGCACCGGAATTCCCAGCTCGGCGGCGAACGTGAAGATGCTCATCCGCGTGATGCCGTTGAGCGCGCCGCCGGAAAGATCGGGTGTGTGCAGCTTGCCGTCGCGCACCATGAACACGTTCTCGCCCGAGCCCTGGCACACGAAGCCCTGCGGGTCGAGCATCATCGCCTCCTCGTAGCCGTCGATCGTCGCCTCCTGGTTGGCCATTATCGACACCGCGTAGTTGCAGACCGCCTTGGCGTGGCCCATGGTCGTGTTCGGGTGATGGTGCGTGAACGACGATGTCTTCACGCGGATGCCGTTTTCGATCGCCTCGGGCCCGAGGTAAGCGCCCCACGGCCACGCGGCGATCGCGACCCGCACCGGATTGGACTTGGCGGCAACACCCATCGCGTTCGAGCCATAGAAGGCGATCGGCCGGATGTAGCAGCTCTTGAGCTTGTTGTCGCGGACGCAGGCCTTTTGCGCGGCGTCGATCTCGTCCTTCGAAAACGGCAGCTTCATGCCGAAGATCTGCGCCGAGCGGAAGAAGCGGTCGGTATGGTCGCGCAGCCGGAAGATCGCCGGTCCCTTTGGCGTCTCGTAGCACCTCACGCCTTCGAATACACCCATCCCGTAGTGCAGCGTGTGCGTCAGGACGTGGGTATTGGCGTCGCGCCACGGCACCATCTTGCCGTCGTACCAGATCCAGCCATCCCGGTCAGCCATCGACATGGCAACTCTCGCTCGTTTGCGTTGGAAGCCGCGATTTTAACAGGTGCGCCGGTGGCTCCTGGATGGTCACATCCAAGGGGCGCCGAATACCGCCGTCCACAGCGCATCGACTTGTGCGCGCGGCCCGGCATAGGGCGCCGGATCGACACGTACCTGCGTCGCGCCCGCCATCCGCTGGGCGTGCTGGACGCGGCGAAAATCGCGGTACGCGGCGGCGACGTCGAGCGCCAGCGCCGTGTCGATCAGCTTCGCGTCGGCCGCCATCTGCAGCAACGCGATGTTGCCGGCGTTGCGGGTGAGCGCAGGCAGTGCGTGGGAATGGCCGAGCACCAGGAATTGCACGATGAACTCGATGTCGACCATGCCGCCGCGGTCGTGCTTGACGTCGAAGCGCTCGCTGCGGTTCGGATGCCCGTCGTGCATCCTGCGCCGCATGTCGGTGACGTCGCGCGTGAGCGCGGCGATGCCGCGCGGCGCGCACAGGATCTCGACGCGCGCCGCTTCAAAGTCCGCACACAGCCGCGCATCACCAACGGCGGCGCGCGCGCGCGTCAGCGCCTGGTGCTCCCAGGTCCATGCGCTTTGCCGCTGGTAGCGCAGGAACGCCGTGAGCGATGTGCACGCCATTCCCGCCGCGCCATCGGGGCGCAGCCGCAGGTCGGTGGCATAGAGCTCGCCCGCCGGCGTGATGCTGGTGAGCCACGTGTTGATGCGCTGTGCGAGGCGCGCGAAGCGCGCCGGCGCTGCGTCGCGTTGCGGGTCGTCGTCGGCGACGTCGTAGACGAACACGAGATCGAGGTCGGACGCATACCCCAGTTCCTTGCCGCCCAGCTTGCCGTACGCGATGATCGCGAACACTGGTGGCGGCGAATCGGTGCCGGCGACCTGGCGCCAGCAACCCCGCAACGCCGCGTCGAGAATGATGTCGGCGAGTGCCGACAGGTGATCGGCGAGGCGCTCGATCGTCAGTGCGCCGGCCAGGTCCTGCACCAGCAGCCGAAACGCCTGCGCGTGCTTGAAATGGCGCAGCGCATCCATCTGCCATTCGGCGTCGTCGGGATGCGCGGCCATCGCCGCATCGAGCTCGCGGCGCCAGTCGTCCCAGTCGCTGGCGGCGAGCAGCGTGCGCGCGTCTAACAGTTCATCGAGCAACATCGGATGGCGGGAAAGGTAATCGGCGGCCCACGCCGAGGCGCCGAACAATTGCGCGATCCGCGGCAGCAGCGGGGGATGCTCGATCATCAGCGCCAGGTAGGCGCTGCGCTTGCTTACACTTTCCAGCAGCGCGAGCAGCCGCGTGAACACCGCCTGCGCGCCGGCGCTCCCCGGATTCTCGGCGGCGGCGGACATGAGCCGCGGCACCAGCGTGTCGAAGCGCTGGCGCGATGTCGCCGGCAGCGACGTGTAGCGATGCGACGCGCGCGTCGCCGCGAGCATCGCCACCAGTGCGTCCGGGTCTGCGTAGCCAGCCGCGGCGAGCAGCGCGCGCTGCGCTTCGGCCTGCGGCGCATCCCACACGCCGGCGAGCGCCGCGTCGGCGTCGGTTTCGCCGTCCTGCGTGTCGAAAACCGCGCCGAACCAGGTGTCGACGTTGCCGCGATGACGATCGAGCTCCGCTCGCCATGGCTTGGCGGATGCAAAGCCGCAGGCATCGGCGACGGCGTCGATTTCATCGGCGTCGGCGGGAAGGCGCTGCGTCTGCTGGTCGTCGCGGTATTGCAGCCGGTGTTCGAGGCGGCGCAGGAATGCATAGGCGTCGCCCAGTTCCGCAATGGCGCTCGCAGGCATCAGTCCGCGCGTGCCGATGGCATCCAGCGCGGCGACCGTGCTGCGCAAGCGCAGCCCGGGATCGCGGCCCGCGCGCACGAGTTGCAGCGCCTGCACGGTGAACTCGATCTCGCGAATGCCGCCGGGGCCGAGCTTGATATCGTCGCCGTGCGTCGCGCGCCGCGCCTGCTCGCGGATCTGCCGATGCACGTCGCGCAACCCATCGTAGGCGTCGAAATCGAGGTACTTGCGGTAGACGAACGGCGCGATCAGCGCATCGAGCTCGTCGCGCCGCGTGCCGGTCAACACGCGTGCCTTGAGCCACGCGTAGCGCTCCCACGTGCGTCCCTGCGTAACGAGGTATTGCTCGAGTGCCGCAAACGGCATCGTCAGCGGCCCGCTCTCGCCATAGGGACGCAGCCGCATGTCGACGCGGAACACGAATCCATCGGCGGTGGCGTCGTTGAGCGCGGCGATCACGCGGCGTCCCAGGCGGTCGAAGAATTCGCGGTTGGCAATGCGACGCGCACCGTCGGTCTCGCCTTCGTCGGCATAGACGAACACGAGGTCGATATCGGACGATACGTTGAGCTCGCCGCCGCCGAGCTTGCCCAGCGCCACGACGTTGAGTGACTGTGGCGTGCCGTCGGCGGCGGCGCGCGGCTCGCCGAAGGTTGCCGCGAGGTCGCGATGATGCAGGCGAAGCGCCGCATCGACCGTGCCGTCCGCCAGCGACGTCATCGCACCAAATACTTCGGGCAGGCCGGCGACACCGGTCAGGTCGCGCACCAGCGTATGCAGCATCACGCGCCGGCGCAACTGTCGCAACTGCGACGCGAGCGCGCCGGCATCGAGCGCGTCGATGAAAGGCGCGAGCGCCGCCAGCGCATCGGCCATCGCGAACGGCTCACCGACGCTCGCCACGAGCTCGTCGCGCATCGCCGGGCGCGCCGACAGCAGCCGGCCGGCATAGTGGCTGAAGCGGAGCGCGCGCTCGATGTCCATTGGCAAAAGGAAGAAGGACGCGCGTGGGCGTTCCGCTACAATCCATCGATCCTGCCACCCATTATGCCCGTCACGCGCGCCCCCGCCCGCGCGCACGCCACGCTTCCAGCGCGTGCCATGCGCGTCGTTCGCCTCTTTGCCTATGTGCTGATTGCGGGGTTCGGGGCGTTCTGTGTGCTGCTGCTGCTGTTGCGCTACGTGGTGATGCCGCAAGTGCCCGCGCATCGCGACGAGATCGCCGGATTCCTGTCACGCAAGATCGGCGCGCCGTTGGAGATCGACGCGCTCGCCACCGGCTGGGACGGCTGGAACCCCAAGCTCGTCATCGACGGCTTCCGCGTGCATGCCGCGCCGGGCGCGCCAACGGTGCTGGATTTGCCGCACGTCGAGCTGGTCGCCGCGTGGACGTCATTGGCGCTGCTGCAGTTGCGCCTCAAGCAATTGACGATCGACCGGCCTTCGCTGGCGATCCGCCGCAATGCCAGCGGCCGCTTTCACGTCGCCGGCATGGAGATCGACCCGCAGCGCGCCGGCACCGATTCTCGCTTCCTGCCGTGGCTATTGCGGCAGCGCGAGATCGAGGTGCGCGACGCCGTGGTGAGCTGGAACGACGAGGCGCGCGCAGCGCCGCCGCTGACCTTCGAGCATGTGCAACTGCGGCTGCAGAACGAATTCGGCCGTCATCGTTTCGGCGCGACCGGCGTGCCGCCGGCGGCGCTGGCGGCGCCGCTCGACGTGCGCGGCGATGTCGCCGGCGCGTCGCTGACCGACTGGCACGCGGCCAAGGGTGATGTCTACCTGCGACTCGACTACGCCGACGTCGCCGCGTGGCGCGCGTGGCTGCCACTGCCGGTCGACGTCGACAGCGGGCAGGGCGCATTGCGGCTGTGGTTCCACGTTGCCGGAGGCATCGCCACCAGTGTCGTCGCCGATGTCGAGCTCGCCGACGTGCACGCCCGCTTGAGGCCTGACCTGCCGGAGCTCACGCTGCCGCACGTCGTCGGGCATCTGCAGTGGCAGGACGACGGCAGGAAGCGCTCGATCGCGGGACGCGGCGTGTCGTTCACGACGCAATCGGGCATCGTGCATGCGCCCACCGACTTCGGCATCGACATCACGACGGGCGCCACCGACGCCGACACGCGCGGCAGCGCGACGTTCGCGCGCGTCGACCTTGCGTCGCTGGCGGTGGTGGCGTCCGCGCTGCCGTTTCCGCAAGCTTGGCGCGAGCAACTGGCCGCGCATGCGCCGCATGGCGCGGTGACCGATGGTCGCTACGAGTGGCAGGGATCAACCGACGCGCCGCTACACTGGTCGGCGCGTGGCGCGCTCGCCGAAGTCGGCGCGGCGGCGCACGATCGCTGGCCGGGCATCGAGCGCATCAGCGGCACGTTCGACACCGACGAGCGCACCGGTGTGCTCAACCTCGCGACGCGCGCAGGCGTCGTCGACGTCCCCGGCGTGATGAGCGAGGACCTGCGCTTCGAACGGCTCGATGGCCAAGTGCGCTGGAGCCACGACCAGGAGGGGCTGCGCATCGACTTGAAGGACGTCGCCTTTGCCAACGCCGATGCGGCGGGCGCGATCGGCGGCTACTGGCGCGCGTTGCCTAAAGGCCCCGGGGAGGTCGACCTGAAGGCGCAGTTCACGCGTGCCAACGTCGCGCGCGTCGCCGAGTATCTGCCGGTGACCTTCGCGCCCGCAGTGCGCGACTGGCTGCGGCGCGCGCTCGTCAAGGGCAACGCGCCCAATGCGCAGGTCGCGCTGCAGGGCAACCTTGCCGATTTTCCGTTCGAAGGCGGCAAGCACGGCGTGTTCACGGTCACCGCGCAGGTGCATGGCGGCACGCTCGACTATGCGAACGGCTGGCCGCAGGTCGACGACATCGATGCCGACGTCAGGATCGACCGTGCGCACGTGCGTGTCGAAGGCTCGCGTGGCGGCGTGCTCGACACGCGGCTCGGTCGCACCGTCGCCGACATCGCCGACATCAGCCAGCCGATGCTGACTGTCGAAGGCTCGGCGACGGGCGCCGCGCCCGCGTTCCTGCAATTCGTCCGGCAGAGCCCGGCGGCGGAGTGGACCGGTCATGCAGTCGACGGCGTGCAGGCGAGCGGCGACGGCGCGCTGGACTACCGGATCGTGCTGTCGCTGCGCCATGTCGAGCCGACGCGACTGCAGGGCAGCTTCGCGCTCGACGGCGGCGTGGTGACATTGCCCGGCGTGCCGCCGCTGGCACGCGCTGCCGGCAAGCTCACCTTCAATGAAAAGGGCCTCGCCGACGGCGACTTCACCGCCGAGCTGATGGGCGGCGCCGCGCGCGTTGCATTGCGCGGCGCTGACGACGGCCTGCACATCAACGCGAGCGGCAGCGCCGATCTCACGCTGCTGCGCAAGTACTATCCGGTGGGGTTTGTCGATCGCGTGCGGGGAACCAGCGACTGGCGCTTCGATGCGGTGGCGCTGGCCGACGGCATGGCATGGAATGTCGACTCGTCGATGCAAGGGGCCACGATCGACTTGCCCGCGCCATTCGGCAAGGATGCCGCAGCAGAGTTGCCGGTGCGCATCGAGCGGCGCGCGACCGATGCGCGCGGCGGTCGCGACACGCTGTCCATCGCGCTGGGCGCCGCCGGTAGCATCGTCATGCAGCGGCGTACGTCGGGCGGTGCCGAGCCCACGATCGAGCGCGCGCTGATACTCGCGGGAAGCGCCGTCGCCAAGCCCGGCGACGCCGACCGCCCGGGAGTGTGGATCCGCGCCGACCTGCCGTCGATCGATGTCGACGAATGGCTGGCCATCGACACGCAACAACCCCCGGGCGCGCCAGCGTCACGTGCGCCGCCGCTCAAGCTCGCCGGACTCGATCTCGTGACGTCGCGGCTGACGGCAATGCGCCGGCGCTTTGGCGATGTCAACATCAACGCGCGGCGCGACGGCGACAACTGGCAGTTGATGCTGCAGGGACGCGACGTCGATGGCAGCGCCGCGTGGTTCGCGCCAGCGCCGGGCACGCCGAACGGCCGTGCAGTGGTACGGCTCGCGCGCTTTGCGTTGCCGCGCCTGCGCGACGAAGCGGCTGGCGCCGCCACGGCCGACAAGCTCGCGCCGGCGCCGGTGCGCAACACCGTCAACCGCTGGCCCGAGCTCGACGTCGTTGCCGACAATTTCTTGTCGCGGGGCCACGAGCTCGGCCGGCTGCAGATGCTCGCGCAACCCAATGGCAGCGACTGGCGCATCGACAGGCTGGACCTGCGCAACGATGGCGGCACCATTGCCGTGTCGGGCGCATGGCACGTCAGCGACACCGACGAGCGTACCGAGCTTGCAGGCAAGCTCGATATCGGCGATGCCGGCCGCTTCCTTGCGCACTTCGGGTATGCGGACGAAATCCGTGCGGCGCCGACGCAGATCGAGGGCAGCTTCGCGTGGCCCGGCGCCCCCAGCGACTTCGACTACCGCGCGCTCAACGGCAAGCTGCGCCTAACGTCCGCCGCCGGGCAGTTCGTCAAGATCGATCCCGGCATCGGCAAGCTGATCGGCGTGCTGTCGCTGCAGGCGTTACCGCGGCGAATCTCGCTCGACTTCCGCGACGTGTTCAGCGAAGGCTTCGCATTCGACGAAGCCAGGGGCGACGTCGACATCGTCAACGGCGTGCTTCGTACCGACGCGTTCCGTATCAATGGGCCCGCGGCGCGCGTCGAAATCCGCGGCGAGGCCGATCTCGCGCACGAGACACAGCAGCTCGACGTGCGGGTGCAGCCGTCACTTGCGACGACCTTTTCCGCCGGCACGGCGGGCGCGGCAATGCTGCTGCTCGCCGCCAATCCTGTCGTTGCCGCAGTCGTCGGAGCGGGCACCTTCCTCGCGCAGAAAGTGATGCAGGATCCGATCGAGCACCTGTTCAGCTACGAATACCGGGTGACGGGACCGTGGACCGAACCGGTGGTCACTCGTGTCGGACGCGACGCCAACCGTGCTGCTACGCGTGAACCTGCGACCGCCGGCGGTACGACGCCCAATGGGGCAATCGATCCCGCCGCGCCGTCACCGTCCGCAGCCAGCCCCTCGCCGTCCACCACGCGCAAGTAGCATTCGCCCGGGTCGCCGCACGTCCGAAGCACATGCCCGGTTGACATCGATGCACCGTCATTCCCGAACATCGCTGCACCGTCATTCCCGAGCATTTCTTCGCCGTCATGCGCGGATAATTCTTCGCCGTCATTCCCGCGAAAGCGGGAACCCAGGGACTCTGAGGTGGCGTCACACCTACGACACTGGGTTCCCGCTTTCGCGGGAATGACGAGTCTGCATTCGCGGGAATGACGAGTCTGCATTCGCGGGAATGACGAGTCTGCTTTCGCGGGAATGACGAGTCTGCTTTCGCGGGAATGACGAGTC
>JBDTWY010000034.1:0-32501 GCA_040006455.1 Betaproteobacteria bacterium
GCAACACAAGACCGATCGGTCCGACCGATGGCACCGGAATGCTTGCGACGGGAGGCGGCGGTGGCGCCGCGGCACCGCCCCATTGCAGGTGGTCGACCTCGATGCCGCCGCCTGCGTTGGAAATATGAATCGCGGAAATACCACCGGGGTTGATGACGCCGAAGAAGCGGTCCTCCGCGGTGCCGCCGAAATTCGATGCGTCGGCAATGGTCACGGGACCGATCGTGCCCAGCGAAGCGCCACCGGGACCGAAGGCCTCGAACGACACGGCGCCGTCGCCGTCGGTCCACACGACGCCCGCCCGCGTCGGCAACCCGCCGGGTGCGAGCGGATCGAACGTGAACGTGATCCCGGTGGAACCCGCGCCACTGAAAAACGAGTGGCCGTTGGTACCGGATCCGTCGATCGCGCCATCGTCGGCATCGACGGAATCGGTCAGGCCGCCGGGGCCGAAGGGCGCGCCGGCAGACGCTGTCACGAACGGGCTGCTCAGCGCGCCGTCTTCGAAGGTTTCCAGCACCACCGTTCCCGCGGTGATTTCCGCGGCGAAGGGACTGTCGGATTGGCTGAGATAGGCGGTGGGTCCGAGGAGCGTCTGCGCCCCGGCCGCCGTCGCCCACGCTGCAAAGGCGACAAGCAGGCCGCCCAACACGATGCGGATACGATGGTGCATGCCCATGTCTCCCCACACTCGCCGGAAGCGCCGGCCGGGCATTGTGCGGCTGTTCGGCAGGTTTGCGCAACAGCGAGCGACGATGCCAGGGCAGCGCTGGACACGGTACAAATCGTGGTCACCGTGACCATCGGCGCGATTACCGAGCGCCGCCTTGCCATTGCCAGTGCCCGCAATCGCCGCTCACGCCGCGTCGAACGGCGAGGCGCCCTCCACGTCATACCCCTCCGTCGAGGCGGCGAGGCAGAGCGCGCCCCATGCATCCGCAGCGAAGCTGCGCGCGACCATCACCGTGAACGCCGGCGACTCCGCGTGGCGATAGAACAGTGCGCCGATGCGGCCCAGCAGGCTTTGCGCGCACTGACCCGGCGCGAATACGCGGGCATCGAAATCGAGCGGACAGGTTCTCGCCAGCACGCGCGGCGCGCCGGTGCCGCGAATCGTATGGGCGACGCGACTCGCCGAGACGTCGAACAGCGCAGCCCCTCCGGCATTGAGCGCGTCGCGGCAGGCAACGAAGTCGCGCGGCGCCGCGCGCTGCCGGGCAGGCTCCTCGACGATGAGCCACGAGCGCGGCCCGAGCCACAGCGCGACAACGCCGCTCGCACGACGCGTCGTGTCGGGAACGAGCGGCAGCGCGACCGCGAACAGCCGCTCGACGTCGGCGGCGACCGATGTGCGGCCGGGATCGCCCTGCACGTTCCATGCAGTCGACAGCACGCGCTCGGCCAGCACGACGTCGGTGGCGTCGCCGCCGTAGCGTCCGGCGCGCGGCGCGCCGATGTTGCCCGCGCGCTCAGACACGCAGCCGCTCCCCGTCGGGATCGATGAAGCAGGGGGAGCCTACCTTGACGCGCACCTTGGCGCCCGCGAGCGGCGACGTCGCCCACAACGTCTCGCCATGGCGCGCGCGGCCGTTGGCGACCAGCGCCAGCGCGATCCACGCCTTGCAATGGGGGCTGAAACACCACGACGTGACGTGACCCTGCATCGGGTTAGGCGACGCGTGCTCGGGATCCGGATTGGAGACGATTTTCGCGCCGCGTGGCATTTGTGCGCCATCGAGGGCCGTGAGTCCGACGAGCTGCCAGCGCCCGGACGCGACCAGCGCTTCACGGCCCAGCAGCGGCTTGCCGATGCACCATTTCGCGGCGTTGACGAGCTTGCTGACGCCGAGGTCGTCGGCGGTGGTGCGGCCATCGGCTTCGGGACCGATGACGACGTGGCCCTTCTCGATGCGCAGCGTGCTCATCGCCTCGGTGCCGTACGCCATGATGCCGAACGGCTCGCCGGCGGCGATGACCGCGTCCCACATCGCGCGGCCACGATCGGCGCGCACGTGGATCTCGTACGCGAGCTCGCCCGAATAGCTCATCCGGAACAGCCGCGCGGGGATGCCGCCCTCGCGCGTGCGAAGCTGGCAGGTGCCGACGGCGAGGAACGGAAATGCGGCGTTTGCCACGTCGATGTCGACGATGCGCGCCAGCACGTCGCGCGACTTCGGTCCCGACAGCGCCGCCGCCGACCACTGCTCGGTCACCGACGTCGCGTAGACCTCCAGTTGCGGCCACACCGCCTGCAGCAGGAACTCGAGCTGCTGCATCACCTTCACCGCGTTGACGGTGGTCGTCGTCATCAGGTAGTGCGTGTCGCCGAGCCGCGATGTCGTGCCGTCGTCCATCACCATGCCGTCGTCGCGCAGCATCACGCCGTAGCGGCAGCGGCCGACCGCCAGGTTGTCCCAGCGATTGATGTAGACGCGGTTCAGCAGTTGCGCGACGTCGCGGCCCTGCAGCTCGATCTTGCCGAGCGTCGACACGTCGACGACGCCGACATTGGCTCGCACGTTGAGCGCTTCACGGATCGCCGCGTCGTCTTCCGACTCGCCGGCGCACGGATACGAATGCGGCCGCTTCCACAGCCCGGCGTTGACGAAGCGCGCGCCATGTTCGGCGTGCCACGCATGCATTGCCGACAGCCGCGTCGGTTCGACATGGGGACCGCACTCGGCGCCAGGAACCGCGCCCAGCGTCACCGGCGTGTACGGCGGCCGGAACGTCGTCGTGCCGACTTGCGGAATCGTCACGCCCAACTGCTCCGCCATCAGCGCGAGACCGATGATGTTGCTGGTCTTGCCCTGGTCGGTTCCCATGCCGAGCGTCGTGTAGCGCTTCAGGTGCTCGACCGCCTGGTAGCCTTCGCGCGCCGCCAGCGCGATGTCGTCGACGGTGACGTCGTTCTGCAGATCGACGAAGCGCTTGCCGCACCCGGCAACCGCCCACAACGGCTGCAAGCGCGCAACCGCGTGCGGAGTGGCGCGCGGCGCGATCGCGGCAACGGCGGCGGTGACGCCTGCGCGCGCCGCGGCCGCCGCGCCGGCGGCATGCGCCTCCTCGAGCGCCGCGGCGAGATCGAATCGACCGTTGGCCGCGCCAGCGGCAACGATCGGCAAGGGCGACGATTCCGGAACGAACGCGCAGAGCGCATCGTCGTAGCGCAACTTGCCACGCGCCTGCGAGAACAAATGCACGGCCGGATTCCAGCCGCCCGATACGCAAACCAGGTCGCATTCGATCCGCGTCGCGCCACCGCCGTCGTGCGGAGCGACGGCTACCGATGCCACGTGGCGGCGCCCACGCGCGCGCACGACGGCGGCGTTGGCGATGATCGCAATGCCCGCGGCGCGCGCGCGCGCAGGCAGGCCATCCGCCTGTAGCGATGGCGAGCGCGCGTCGACGATCGCCGCAATCGCGATCCCTGCCGCATGCAGCGCCAGCGCGTCGGCATAGGCGCCGTCGTTGTTGGTGAAGACGACGGCGCGCTTGCCGGGCTGCACGCCGTAGCGCGTTGCATAGGTGCATGCAGCGCTCGACAGCATCGTTCCGGGAAGGTCGTTGCCGGCGTAGGCGATGCCACGCTCGTGCGCGCCGCTGGCCAGCACCACGGATTTGGCGCGGATCATCCACAAGCGCTGCCGCGGCCAATGCGCCGGCGGCGCGGCGAGGTGATCGGTGACGCGCTCGACTGCGCCGACGAGGCTGCCGTCGTAGTAGCCGAATGCCGTCGTGCGCGACAGCAGCGTGACACCCGGCTGCGCAGCCAGGTACGCGACCGTGTCGGCGACCCATTGCGCGAAGGGCTTGTCGTCGACCTCGCATTTGGCCAGCACGCCGCCACCCCAGCGAGAATTTTCGTCGCACACGATCACGCGCGCGCCGCTGCCCGCGGCTGCGCGCGCCGCCGCGAGCCCGGCGGCACCGCCGCCGATCACCAGCACGTCGCAATGCGCATATTGATGCTCGTAGCGATCGGGGTCGGGTTCGATCGCCGCGCGCCCCATTCCCGCGGCGCGACGGATCCAGTGCTCGTAGCGCAGCCACCACCGCGGCGACGGCGGCCACATGAATGTCTTGTAGTAGAAGCCCGCGGAAATGAATCGCGACATCACGTCGTTGATCGCGCCGATGTCGTGTCGTAGCGATGGCCAGTGGTTCTGGCTCGCGGCCGCGAGGCCATCGTAGAGCTCCAGCGTCGTCGCCCGCGCATTGGGCTCGGTGCGCGCGCCGCGCGCGAGTTGCACCAGCGCGTTGGGTTCCTCGGCTCCCGCGCTGAAAATGCCGCGCGGCCGGTGATACTTGAAGCTGCGTCCCGTCAGGTGCACGCCGTTGGCGAGCAACGCGGAGGCCAGCGTGTCGCCCGGATGGCCGTCGTAGTCGACGCCGTCGAACGTGAATCGCAGCACGCGCGAGCGATCGACGTCGCCGCCTTGCGCGGTGCGAAATGGTTGCGTCACCGCGCGCCTCCGGACAGGTCCTGCCCGATGCGCGCGCTGGCGATGATGTCGTGCGTGCGCGTGTCGCGCCGCAGCCTGAACCAGCTGCGGCAGCCTGCCGAATGCAGCCACCATTCGTCGTGCGGGCCGCGCGGATTGTCACGCAGGTAGACGTAGTCGAACCACGCCGGCTCCGGCGCATCATCCGCGGGGCGCTGCACGGTGGCGTCGCCGCCGTAGGTGAACTCGACCTGGTTGCGCGGTCCGCACCAGGGGCAGGGAATCAGCATCATCGCGTGCGCGCCTTCATCTCAGTGCGCCCATGCATAGGGGCCGGCGCCGTTTTCGTCGATCGTCCGGCCTTCGGCAAAACGCTCGAGCGTGAATGCGGCGTTGAGCGGATGCGGCGCATCGCGGGCGATCGTGTACGCGTGCACGAAGCCTGACGCCGGCGTTGCCTTGAAACCGCCGTAGCACCAGCCGCCCGTCATGTAGAGACCCTTGACGGGCAGCTTGCCGATGATCGGGCTGCCATCCATCGTCATGTCCATGATCCCGCCCCAGGTGCGCATCAGCCGCAACCGGCCGAAACTCGGGAACAGCGCCAGGCATGCGGCGACGACGTGCTCGATGGTCGGCAGGTTGCCTCGCTGCGCGTAGGAGTTGTAGAAATCGAGGTCGCCGCCCATTACGAGCTCGCCCTTGTCCGACTGGCTGATGTAGAAGTGCACGGCACCCGACGTCACCACGGTGTCGAGGATCGGCTTCACCGGCTCGGACACCATCGCCTGCAATACGTGCGACTCGATCGGCAAGCGAATGCCCGCCATCGCCGCGACGTGGCTCGAATGCCCGGCGACGGCGATGCCGACCTTCGGCGTGGCAATGAAGCCCTGCGAGGTCTCGACACCGGCGACGGCGCCGCGCTCGATGCGAATCCCCTGCACTTCGCACTGCTGGATGATGTCGACGCCCAGCGCATCGGCGGCGCGCGCGTAGCCCCATGCCACCGCATCGTGGCGCACCGTGCCGCCGCGCGGCTGCAGCAACCCGCCGATGATCGGAAAGCGCGCATCCGCCGAGCAGTCGAGGTTGGGAATCCACGCGGCGATCTCGTCGCGCGACAGGAACTTCGCGTCGATGCCATTGAGGCGCATCGCATTGCCGCGGCGCATCGCCGCATCCATGTCGGCCGGCGAGTGCACGAGGTTGAGCACGCCGCGCGCGCTGTACATCACGTTGAAGTTGAGCTCCTGCGCTAGCCGCTCCCACAGCTTCAGCGAAAACTCGTAGAAGTGCGCGTTGGGCTCGAGATGGTAGTTCGACCGCACGATCGTCGTGTTGCGGCCGGTGTTGCCGCCGCCGAGCCAGCCCTTCTCGAGCACGGCGACGTTGCTGATGCCGTGCTCCTTCGCGAGGTAATACGCGGTCGCGAGCCCGTGGCCGCCACCGCCGATGACGACCGCGTCGTAGTGTTTTTTCGGCGCCGGGCTGCGCCATGCGCGCGGCCAGTTGCGCTGGTGGCTCGCGGCACCGCGGATGAGGGAAAAGATCGAGTAGCGCATGCGAGGCGGGTGGTCCGCTACAGCACCTGCGACAGGAACGCGCGAGTGCGCTCGTGCTGCGGCCGGTCGAAAAGGTCTGCCGGTGGACCGGATTCGACGATGACGCCGCCGTCGGTGAAGTAGACGGTATCGGCGAGCTCGCGCGCGAAGCGCATCTCATGCGTCACCAGCATGCACGTCATGCCGTCGTGCGCAAGCTCGCGGATCGTGTTGAGCACTTCCTTGACGGTTTCCGGATCGAGCGCCGCGGTGATCTCGTCGAACAGCATTACCTCGGGGCGCATCGCCAGCGAGCGCGCGATCGCGACGCGCTGCTGCTGGCCGCCGGAAAGCTCGCCCGGATAGGCGTCCGCCTTCGCCGAAAGCCCGACCTTCTTCAACAAGGCGAGCGCGCGCACGCGCACCTCGCCGGCCTTTTCGCGGAGCACGTGGATCGGCGCCATCATCACGTTCTCGAGCGCCGTCTTGTGCGGGAACAGGTTGTATTGCTGGAACACGATCGACACTTCCTTGCGCAGCGCGATCCGCTGCGGGTCGGTGGTCAACGTGTGAACGTCGAACTGGCCGACGCGGATCGTGCCGCTGTCGATCGGCACGAGCCCGTTGATGCATCGCAACAGCGTCGACTTGCCGGAGCCGGACGGGCCGATGATGCAGACCACGCCGGCTTTCGGCACCTCCATCGACATTCCCTTCAGCACCTCGATCGCGCCGAACGACTTGTGGACGTCACGGACGCTGACGATCGACTGCGCACTCTCTGTCGGCATCGTGCCACTCATCGGTCGACCGCATAACGGGCTTCCAGCCGCACCGTCCAGCGTGCGATCGGGAAGCAGTAGATGAAGAACAGCAACAGCACGTAACTGTAGAACGCCAGCAGGAGTCCCGGCCGGTTTTCCGCGCTCAGCACGCGGCCGGTCAGCGTCATGATCTCGGCGACGCCAACGATCGAAGTCAGCACCGTCGACATCGTCAGGATCGCATACAGGTTCATCCAGGGGGGCAGCATCCGCTTGATGCACTGCGGCAGGATGATCATCCACATTGTCTGCCTTCGCGTGAATGCGAGCGACGCCGCCGACTCCCACTGGCCGGTGGGAATCGACTGCACGGCACCGCGCAGGATTTCCGAGACGTTCGCCATCACCGGCAGCGCCAGCCCGAACGTCGCCTTGATCCAGTCGGGAATCGGGATGGTCACACCGAATACGGTGACCTGGAACGGCAGCAGGAACATGCAGTAGAACAGCAGCACCAGCCATGGCGCGTTGCGAAAGAACTGCGTGAAGAGCCAGGCACCCTTGCGCACCGGCGACACCAGCGATGACTGCGCGAAGCCGAGCAGCATGCCGGCGAACGTGCCGAACGCCATCGCCATCACGCTGATGGCGAGGTTGAACAGGAATCCGCGCAGCAGCACCGGCGACCACTTCCACAGCGTCGCGAAGATCGACGCGTCATCGGGCCCCGCCTGCGCCTGCGCGATCGCACAGCCCGCGGCGAACAGCAGCAGCAGCGCGACGCCGTGCTCGCGCTTGAGACGCAATGCGAAATGTCCCCACGCACGCTCGCGGCCGGCGGCGCGCGCGACCGCAGTCGCCGACGGCAGCAATACCGGCAGATCGGTCGAATTCGCCAACGTCGCCTGCCAGCGCGCGGATCGCCAAATTGACGACCTTCGCGCGCTGCGCTCCGGCACTCGCCCTTGGGACGGCCCGGCGGGCGGATAGGAGTAGCTGCGCGCTGCGCGCTCCGGCATTCGCCCTTGGGACGGCCCGGCGGGCGGATGGGAGTAGCTGCGCGCTGCGCGCTCCGGCATTCGCCCTTGGGACGGTACGGCGGGCTTCATGCGCCGAACCCCGGCACGCGGATCGCGTTCTCCCAGCGATTCATCGCCCACACCAGCGCGCCGACCATGACGAAGTACGCGACCAGCAGCACGTTCATCATTTCCGGCACGTTGAGGTTATCCGACCAGATCTGGCTCGAGACGTAGAGCATTTCCGGCACGGCGATCGCGTAGGCCAGCGTCGTCGTCTTGACCAGGTTGACCAGGTTGTTGTTGAGCGCCGGCAGGCTGATGCGGAACGCCAGCGGGAACACGATCAGCAGGTAGGTGCGCAACCGGCTGAAGCCGAGCGACTCAGCCGCCTCGATCGTCGTCCGCGGCACCGCTTCGATGCCGGATCGGAAGATCTCGACGTTGAAGGCGCCGGCGAAGAACGACAGCGATATGATCGCCCACGCGACGTTGCTGACGATGGGCACCGGATGGCCCGACGCGCTGGTTACGGACAGCAGGCTGCCGACGCCGAAGTAGAAAAAATAGATCTGCACCAGCGGCGGCGTGTTGCGGAAGAACTGGATGTACCAATAGACGACCTTGCGCGTGAAGCGTAGTTTCGATCCCTGCAGCCATGCGCCGATGATGCCGATCAGCACGCTGGCGACGATGCAGATCACCGACAGCTCGAGCGTCATCAGCACGCCGCGGGCGAAGCGGCGGCGATCGAACGCATCGTAGAAGATCGTGAGATTGATTCCGCTTGCGTCGTGCAGTGTCCGAAACCAATCCCAGATGCTTTCCATCGGCCCTCTCGATCCGGTGGCACTCCTCGCGGCGGCCCGGCGGCGATGCGCCGTGCCGCCGGGCTCTCGCGGCCTTCGTTACTTGTACTTCGCGTGCATTTCCTCCGCGAACTTCGTCGGCTTGATGCCCCACTTCTTCTCGAGCTCGCTGACGAAGCCGGTCTTGTGCCAGTCGATCGTCGCCTTGGACACGAAGTCGACCATCGTCTTTTCACCCTGCTTGACGCCGATGCCCCACGGCTGGAACAGGATCGAGTCGAGCGGCATCTCGTAGCCGCTCCATTCGGGCTTCTGCATCTCGCCGATGATCGCCGTGTCGTCGTAGGCGAATCCCACGCAGTTGCCGTTCTTGAGCGCCGCGTAGGCTTCGGCGGTGCCCGGGAACGCGACGCCCTCGATGCCGTACTTTTCCTGCAGCTCCTTGTTGTAGAACGACCCCTGGATCAGGCACACCTTCTTGCCCTTCAGGTCGGCCCAGGTCTTGACGCCGGCGGACTTCGGCGACAGCACGTTGGTGCCCGAGCCGTAGTAGTTGGGGTCGACGAAGTCGATGATCTTGCGCCGGTCCGGCGTGTCGCTGGTCGTCGCGATCATCAGGTCGATCTTGCCTTGCTGCAGGAACTGGATGCGGTTGGACGCGACGACCGGCACCAACTCCAGCTTGACGCCGAGGCGCTTGGCGATGTCGGCGGCGAGATCAGGCTCGAAGCCCACGACCTTGCCCGACGGATCGAGAAAGCCGAACGGCCGGTAGTCGGCCTTGGTGCCGACGACAAGCGTGCCCTTCTTCTTGACGTCGCTCAACACGTCCGCATTCGCCACGGTGGCGCCGAACATCCCCAGCGCGATGCCCGCGGCCACGATCGTTACCCATTTCTTCACCATGTTGTCGTCCTCGTTCCAGGATTTCCGATTGATGCCAGGACGCGTTGCTTTGCTCAACGCCGGGCCCGGCCATGTCACGCGACGAAGGCCTTGACGCCCCGTCCCGCATTGGACTTCAGTACGCTGCCATGCAGAGTCGCCGCTAACAATGCCCTGCGGGTACCCGCGCGTCAACACCCTGCCCGATCCGCTATTCCGCGGCGTGTCGATGCGTAGCCCGCGCCAGCGTGTCCTTCGACTCCACCAGCGCGCGATCGAAGATCGTCATCGCGAGGTCGATCTCGGTGGTCGACACCGTCAGCGGCGGCGCGATCCGCCACACCGAGCCGCGTTCCGGGCGGCGCCGGATGTTCATGCTGAGCCCCAGTTCGAGGCAGCGCCGGGTGGTCAGCGCGCCGAGCGCGTGATGCGGCTCGCGGGTCTCACGATCCTTGACGAGCTCGATGCCGCGCAGCAGACCCATGCCGCGCACGTCGCCGATCTCCTCGTGGCGCTGCTGCAACTCGCGCAGCCGCGCGGCGAGGTAGTCGCCCATCGTGCGGCTGCGCTCCAGCAGCTTTTCCTGCGCGATCGTTTCCAGCACGGCGAGACCCACCGTTGCCGGCAGCGGATCGGAAACGTGCGACGTGTAGAACGCGAAGCCACGCTGGTGGCAGGTTTCCTCGATGGCGTCGCTGGTGATGACGCCGGCGAGCGGCATGCCGCCACCCAGCGTCTTCGACACCGTCATGAGGTCGGGTGTCACGCCGAGATGCGCGGCGGCGAACCAGTGGCCGAGCCGGCCGAACGCCGTCTGTGCCTCGTCGAAGATCAGCAGCATGCCGCGCTTGTGCGCTTCGTCCTTGAGGGCCGCGAAGTAGCCGTCGGGCGGGACGATGACGCCGCCGGCGCTGATCACGGGCTCGGCGATGACGGCCGCCGGCGCGCCCGCCGACTGCATGTCGAACATCTCGAGGCCGATTTTCATGCAGGTGCGGTCGCAGGTGTCGCGGCAGTGCCGGACCGGACACCGGTACGCATTGGGTTCCGGAATCACGAACGCGCCCGGCATGCCGGGACCGTAGCCCTTGCGATCGCTCGCGAACGACACCGACGACGCATTGCCGGTGACGCCATGCCACGAGCCGCCGAGACCGATCACTTCGAAGCCGCCGGTGGCGAGCTTGGCCATCTTGATCGCGGCGTCGTTGCTTTCGCTGCCCGTGTTGAGGAACAGCGATTTGCGCAACGGCCGGGGGACGATCTTCGCGATCGCCTCTGCCAACTGCACGACGCTGCGCGGAATCATTCCGGAAAAAAGATGGATCGCCGTGTCGCAACTCCTGCGGATCGCGGCGACGACGTTGGGATGGCTGTGCCCCACCGTCGCGCACATCTGGCCCGACGTGAAGTCGAGGATCTTGTTGCCGGCCGCATCCCATACGTAGCAGCCCTGCGCCTTTTCGATGATTTCGGGATAGACGTCGCCGCCGTAGCGGATCAGGTTGCGGCGGAAATCGCCGGTCTCGGCAGCGGCCGTGTCGGTCATGTCATCTCCTCATGCTGCACGCTGCGCGCGCAGGATCGCGTTGAAGGCATCGAGGCCGTGCAGGATGTGGCGTTCGACGGCGCGCGCGGTGCCTGCCGCGTCGCGGCGCGCGAACCGCGCGGCAATCTCGCCATGCTCGGCAATCGACTGGCGCACGCGCTGGGGGCTCTGCCACAGCATGTAGCGCGGAAACTGGTCCCACATCTGCTCGATCAGCCCGACGAGCACCGGGTTGCCTGCGGCCTCGTAGAGCGTCTGGTGAAAACGCGCGTCGGCGGCGCCCAGCCGCTTCAGGTCGTTGGCGGCGAACGCGGCTTCCATCGCGCTTGCCTGCCGGCGGACCTTGTCGATCGTCTGTGCGCTCGCGCGCGCTGCGGAAAGGCGTGCGGCTTCGGCTTCGAGCAGCGCACGCACGCCGTAGACGTGCGCGACGCGGCTCGCGTCGAGCTCGGCGACGCGCACGCCGTGATGCGATTGGTGCACCAGCAGCCCCTTGGCGACGAGCTCCAGCGCGGCCTCGCGCGCCGGCGTCGCACCGAGATCCAGGTCGACCATCAGCTGGCCCTGCTTCAGCGCCTGACCGGGTCGGTAACGCCCCGCCATGATCGCGTCCCTGACCTTGGCGACGGCGTGCTCGCGCTTGGTGCGGAAAGTCGGCTTCGGGTCGGACATGACGCCAGTGTACTTTATATTTTATAATGTAGTGGGCCCGTTGTCCTGCGGGGCGCCGCAACGGCGTGCTGCCGGCGCCCGCCCGCTGGTGCGTTAATCTGTACCCCACCACCCCAAATACTCGCGCCGGTCCCCTCGTCCGTACCGTTTCGCCCTCGATGCCCACATTGCCCGCCGCCGCCGGACCATCGTCCGCACACGCCGATCCGCTCCCGACCCAATCCATCCTCTTCGATCACATCGCGAAGACGGGCGGGACGACACTCCATGCGCTACTGCAGGACACGCTGGGCGCATCGCAGTGTTCGCCGATCATCACCGGCTCGATCGACGAGGCGCGCGCGGAGTTCGATCGATTCCGCTGCGTCACGGGCCACCTGTTCTTCCACCCGCGCGCGGATATCGGCGATCTCTGGACATTCACGGTGCTGCGGCGCCCGCTCGACAGGATCCTGTCGCACCTGGCCTATTCGCGGCACGATCTCGCGCCGACTGGGGATACCTTCAGCCAGCAGGCGCGCGCACTCGACCTCGTTTCCTATATCGAATCCGATGATCCGCGCATCGTCGAGTCGCTTTCCAACACCATGGTCGCGCATTTCGCGACGCTCGCATGGGACGGCGCGGAGACGCTGACCGATGCACGCCGTCTCGCGCTGGCCAAGGAAGTGCTGCGGCGGTTCGATCTCGTCGGCCTGACGGAGCGCATGGGCGAGACTGCCGACCTGCTGTGCCATGCGCTGGGCGCGATCGCGCCGCCGCGGCTGCGCCGGCTGAATGTCAGCAGCCATCGGCCCGAAGCCGCAAGCTTGCCCGCCGCGACGCACACGCGGCTGCAGAAGCTCAACGAGCTCGACACCGAGCTCTACGCCTACGCCCGCGAGCTTCACGACGCCTGCCGACGGCGCGTGATTTTCGGCGCCGAAGGCGGCACCCGATCACCTGCGAACGGCAGTACGGCGGAGGCTGCCGCGACGAACACGACGCCCGCGCGCCGCCCGGCGAACTTCGGCACGCGCGAGATCGAGCTGCTGCGCGCCGAAGTGTTCAACCAGTCCGGAACCGGCGCGACACTGCTGGCCGGCGAAATTGCCGTCGCGAGGATCGTGTTTCGCGCCCATGCCAGGGTCGACGACCTGACGCTCGGCATCCTCATTCACGACGATCGCGGGCGGCTGGTATTCGCGACCAATACGCGTTGCTATGGCCAGGTTCTTGAGGCATCGGCCGGCGCCGAGGGCTTCGTCAAGTTCGTTTTTCGCGCCGATATCGGCGTCGGTCACTACACGGTGGGCGCGAGCGTGCATCCGACCGCGAGCCACCTGCCCCGGTGCTATCACTGGGTCGACGAACTGGGGGCATTCGACGTCGTCGGCAACATGGGATGGCATTTCGAGGGCGCGACCAAACTGAGTCCGGATCTTGAATTCGGTGGCGTGTCGTGCCGTGCGGACACGTCGTCGGCAACCCACGCGCAGGTGCAACGTCTGGCGCGAATTTCACCACCGATCGAGGATTTCCGCGCGCGGTTGACAGCGCGCGCGGCGCTGCCGGCGCTGCCGACCGGCCAACTTGTCGCGGCCCAGCTCGACGTCACCAACCTGGGCGTGGGGACATGGCCGAGCCTTGGCGAGCGGTCGGTGCGCGTCTCGTATCACTGGCTCGATGCGCGCGACGCGATCACGGTGTTCGACGGCGAGCGCACGCTGCTGCCTCACGACCTGGCGGCCGGCGAATCCGTTTCGCTCTGGGCCAACGTACGCGCGCCCGACGTTGCCGGCGACTACCGGTTGCAGCTTTCGCTGGTGCAGGAGTCGATCGCGTGGCTCGAGGAGCGCGGCGGCGAAGTCCTCGAGATTCCGGTCACCGTCACCGTCGATTGAGGACGGGCCATTCGCCCCAGGCGCATAATCGCGCGCTCGACTTTCCCGGGACCCATTCCCATGTTGAAGCTGCCCTCCATTTCCCGGACATGCATATGCGTCGCCGTCCTGCTCGGCATTCCGCTGACCGCATTCGCCCAGGACAAGCCGCCTGCGGCGCCCATCGGCGAAACCACCGACGTCTACTTCGGCAAAACGGTTGCCGATCCCTACCGGTCGCTGGAGGACCTCAAGGATCCGCAGGTGGCCGCGTGGATGAAAGCGCAAGCGGGCTACACGCGTGCCGTGCTCGACCGCATTCCGCAGCGCGACAAGCTGCTCGATGAAATCGCGCGCTATGCCGATGCCGCGTCGGCGCGCGTCAGCTCGGTGCAGGTCAGCGGCGACTCCATCTACTACTTGAAGCGTCGCGCCAGCGAGAACATTCCCAAGCTCTACGTGCGCCGCGGCGTCAAGGGCGCCGAGCGCCTGCTGGTGGATCCCGACGCGCTGCCCGCGCCCGAGGGCAAGCACAACGCGATCGACTACTACGCACCCTCGCCCGACAACCGCCTGCTTGCGTTCGGCCTGTCGCCGGGCGGCTCGGAGGAAAGCGTGCTGCACGTGATCGACGTCGCGACCGGCAAGCAAACCGCCGACGTGATCGATCGTGCCAACTACGCGCAGCCGTCGTTTCCCGCCGCTAGCACGATGATCTACAGCCGCTTGCAGAAGATGCCGCCCGGCGCGCCGGTCACCGACAAGTACCGCAACCAGCGCGTGTTCCTGCACAAGCTTGGTGACGATCCCGACAAGGACATTGCGGTGCTGGGCGCGGGATTGTCGCCGCGCGTGCCGGTCGATTCCGCCGAGCTCGTGTTCGCGGGCGTGCCGCGCGGCTCCGACTACCTGGTCGGCATCATCGCCAATGGCGTGCAGAACGAAATCAGGGTGTACGTCGCGCCAAAGGCGGCGCTCGGCAGCGCGGACATCCCGTGGGTCAAGGTCGCCGACAGCAGCGACGACGTCACCGATGTCGCCGTGCACGGCAACACCGCCTACCTGTTGAGCCACAAGGATGCGTCGCGGTTCAAGCTGCTGAAGGCTGCGCTCGCCGATCCCGACATCGCCAAGGCGGAAGTCGTGATCGCGCCAGGCGAATCGGTGATCACGGGAACTGCCGCGGCGAAAGACGCCCTCTATGTGCGCAAAATGAACGGCGGCGTCAGCGAGCTCGTTCGCCTCGCCTACACCCCCGGCGCCAAGGCCGAGCCGATCAAGCTGCCGTTCGAGGGCGACATCGATTCGCTGGCGGCCGATCCGCAAGTCGCGGGTGTGCTGTTCGACGCAGGCGCCTGGACCCGGTTCGGCGGTTTGTTCGCGTACAACCCGACCACCCGCAAAGTGGTGGACACCGGACTGCAGCCGCAGGGCCGTTACGACAATCCAAAGGATCTGGTCTCGCGCGAGGTCAAGGTCAAGGCGGCCGACGGCACGCTGATCCCGATGTCGATCGTGCACCGCAAGGGCATCAAGCTCGACGGCAGCAATCCGACGATTCTCTACGGCTACGGCGCATACGGCATCTCGATGACGCCGTTCTTTCGGCCCGACTATCTGCCCTGGTTCAACCGCGGTGGCGTGTTCGCCGTTGCGCACGTGCGGGGCGGCGGCGAATTCGGCGAGGACTGGCACAAGGCCGGCTACAAGTCGACCAAGTCCAACACCTGGAACGACGCAATCGCGTGCGCCGAGTGGCTGATCGCGAATAAATATGCGACGCCTTCGAGACTCGCCATCCAGGGCGGCAGCGCCGGCGGCATCTTCGTCGGCCGGTCGATCACCGAGCGCCCGGACCTTTTCGCCGCCGCGCTCGACCAGGTACCGGTGTCCGACTCGTTGCGGATGGAGTTCTCATCGAATGGCGTGCCCAACATTCCGGAGTTCGGTTCGGTGAAAACCGAGGAAGGCTTCAAGGCATTGCTGGAAATGAGCGCTTACCACCACGTCAAGGACGGCACGAAATATCCGGCGGTGTTGGTCGAGACCGGTTTCAACGATCCGCGCGTCGATGCATGGGAAGCCGGCAAGATGGCGGCGCGCCTGCAGGCGGCGACCACCAGCGGCAAGCCGATTCTGCTACGAATCGACTACGACGCCGGCCACGGCTTCGGGTCGACGAAGAAGCAGCGCTATGCGGAGCGCGCGGACAACTTCGCATTCCTGTTCTGGCAGTTCGGCGTCAAGGGATTCCAGCCCTGACAAATCCCCACAGATCCTGGTTGGCAATTTCGAGGAGACAGCGATGCCGGCGCCGAACTTTGTCGTCATTCATCTGCCGGGCCCCAAGTGGCAACACGGACCGCCGGTATTCGTGGTTCATCCATGGCTGATTGCCATGAATGCCCACGCCAGGCCCTGAAAGAAATCGCTGAAGGAATTGGCGCCCAGAGGCATGATCGCGCGAATTCCAACGGTGGACCGTGGGCGCCGAAGGCGCTGGAATCAATGAAGCGATAGTCTGCGCAGCGCTGCCGCGTCGGGGTCAAAGCCGAATCCGCAGCCCACTGGCACGGGCAGGGCGCCGTCCCTCACTGCGAGATCCAAGGGTCCCAGCTCGGTACGCAGTGGATTTTCGTTGACGTCGAGTTCCACAGCGCCGTCACCGCCGATGGCCGCCAGCACATGCAAGCTTGCTGCCAACCCCAGCCCGCTGCCCATGAAATGCATGCAGCAGCGCAAGCCAAGCACGTTTGCCCGACGACCCACCGCTAGCGCACCGCTGACACCACCCCATTTGGCGACATCGGGCTGAACGACGCGCAGTGCGCGTGCCGTCATCACTTCGGCGAATGCATTCTCGCCGACGATGTTCTCCCCGGCTGCAATCGGCACGCGAACGGCTTGTGCAAGGCGGCACCACTGGTCGAGGGGAGCGTCCGCACGCAGCGGCTCTTCGACAAAGTCGATTTCGTACCGCGCCAGCGAATTGATCCGCGCAATTGCCTGCTCGCAGTCCCAAGCCTGATTGGCGTCGACCATCAGTCCGAATTGCGGTCCCACGATCTCGCGGCATGCCGCTACGGCAGACTGGTCGGCGTCGGCGTCGTAGCCTATCTTCAACTTGATCGCGCGATGCCCGAGATCCAGTATCCCTGCACAACGCTCGCGCAAGTCGCCTCCTGATGGGGTGCTTGCATACACCTGCGCAGTGGTTGCGCCCCCGCCCAGGAATGTCGTCATCGACATCATCGCGCGGCGCGCGGCTAGATCAGCAACCGCCAGGTCGATCCCCGCAATGCACTGCGCGAATGCGCCGGCCTCGCCGGTGTGGATTGCCATGCGGCCCAGCGCGGCTTCAAGGGAAGGGCGAACTTCGAGCCACGATGAAAAGCGCATCCCCAGCAACACGGGCGCAATCACATCGGCGACCAGGTGAGCGCGGGACTCCGCGCCACGTGGCGGAAAGTTGCACCAGATTTCGCCCCAGCCGTGTGCCCCGTCCGCGTCCCGAACCCGCAGCAGGCACGCACGACGCACGGGCATCACTCCGAGCGAAGACAGTGGGCCCTGAGATACCCGGGCACCCAGCACGAAAGTGTCGAGGCTCGCGATCTCAATGATGTCGGCTTGGCGTTCCTGCATGACGGCCAGTCTCCGAATTCGAGCGATCATGGTATCGCTGAACAATCGGAAGATGGGTGAGTGCTCTTCAAACAGCTGCGGCGCTGGAAGGTATCGGTAGACAGCAGCCGAAGAGCGCGATGCTCAGCGACAATGATGGGGCCAATCGATCGCGGCCATTCCGCAAAGCCTGCCGGTGGCAGGGCATCGCTTCTGGAAGGCGTTGGTCGAGCGAGTCTCGCTGCCGGCTACGCTCAGCGTGCAGCCAGTGACGAACATTACGGCCGCCGGTCCGAAGGTCGATGGCGCAACACGCTCACATCGGGGTTCGGATCAAGTCCAGTCCACGAGTTGCGAGGAGCAGGGAAACTAGCCCCACCCGCGCGCATTTTTCAGTGGTTGAAGGTTACGAAAAACGTCACGTAATTCGGCTGATTCAGCGTTCGCATGCGACGCTCAAGGTCTGCGAGATCGCTGGCGGCGGCGAGATATTTCGCATCCCACTCTTGAGGTTTGGACCATTTGCGCAATCGCGCAATGAGGGTGCGTGGCCTTGATGTCGGCAGCGAGCTTGGAAATTCACTGTTGCGCATGATTCACCTCCGATGTCTCGTACCGACCGGGGTGCGACAGCAAGCGGCAGCTATTGGGGCGAAAGCGGACGGCCGCGATATCGAACCGGGAATACACACTACTGCTGGTGCGTCCGGTGGTCGTTTCAGCCTACTCTAAAAGGTGCCGAGTCGCCAGACCCGGCCAAGTAGCTCAGTTGGTAGAGCACCCGGAAGAACGCGAAGCGCTTCTGAGGACTAAGCGAAGCGAAGGGAGAGGATGAAAATACGGGTTGAATTACGCCCCGTAAGTATGCAACGCGGTAGATTTTGTCTACCGCCTGTCTACTTTGTCTTTAAACCAGTAATGGGGCAAGCCGTAACCAGTTGAATTGTTTGGTGGCCAAGGGCGGAATTGAACCACCGACACAAGGATTTTCAGTCCTCTGCTCTACCAACTGAGCTACTTGGCCATAACGCGCGATTATATCAGCTTCGACCCGGTGAACGGCCGGCGCCGGGCCGCGCGTGAAGCCGCTGGCCACGCGCAATGGCCTGCGCTACAGCAAGCCGAATGCCCTCGGCAACCACAGCGAGATTCCCGGGACATACGTGACGATGATGAGCACCAGCAGGAGTGCTCCGAAGAAGGGCAGCATCGCCTTGACCACGGCTTCGATCTTGCGATTGGACACCGCGCTGGCGACGAACAGCACCGAACCGACCGGCGGCGTGATGAGGCCCATGCCGAGATTGACCATCATGATCATGCCGAAGTGGACAGGGTCGACCCCGAGCGCCTTCACCACGGGCAGCAGCATCGGCGTCATGATCAGGATCAGCGGCGCCATGTCCATCAGCGTGCCGAGGATCAGCAGCAGGATGTTGATCGACAGCAGGATCATGTAGCGATTGTCCGACAGCGTCGCGAAGAACTGGCTGATGTTCTGCGGCAGTTGCATGATCGTCATGATGTATCCGAAACCCGCGGCGAAGCCGATCAGGATCATGACGATGGAAACAGTTTTCACGGTGCGATGCATCAGCTTCGGCAGATCCTTCCACCTGTAGTCGCGGTAGATGAACATCGTGACGAAGAACGCCCAGATCACGGCGATGGCGGCAGATTCCGTCGCGGTAAAGACACCGGACAGGATGCCGCCCAGGATGATCACCATCGTCATCAAGCCCCACAACGCGTCGACCGTCACCTTGAGTGCGTGCCGCAGCGGAATCGAATCACCCTTGGGGTAGCCGCGCTTGCGGGCGAAGTAGATGCAAAGGGCCATCAGCGTCGCGCCCAGCAGCAGTCCCGGCAGGATGCCCGCGACGAACAGCGCGGCGATCGAAACCGAACCACCCGCCGCCAGCGAGTAGATCACCGCGTTGTGGCTGGGGGGAATCAGGATCGCCTGCACGGAGCCGCTGGCCGTCACTGCCGCGGAGTATTCGCGCGGATAGCCTTTCTTTTCCATCTGCGGAATCAGCACCGATCCGATCGACGCGGTATCCGCCACCGATGAACCTGAAATCGCGCCGAAGAACGTCGAGGCCAGGATGTTGACGAGCGACAGGCCGCCGCGGATGAAGCCGACGAAGATGGCGGCGAAATTGACGAGGCGCGTGGCAATGCCGCCTTCCGCCATGATGGCACCCGCGAGCACGAAGAACGGGATGGCGAGCAACGAGAACTTGTTGACGCCGCTGCCGATCTGGATCATGTCCGCGCTGAGCGGAAAATCCATCCACAGCGCGCCAATGACACTGGCGATGCCGAGCGAATAAGCGACCGGAACGCCGATCGCTATCAGCACCGCGAAGCTGCCGAGCAGAGCCAGCCCGTCCATCAGGCGGCGCTCTTCGCCACCACGTCGTCGATCGAATGCGGCCGCTCTTCGCTGCCGATCCGCACGATGGGCCGCTCGTGCTGCGACCCGCAGAAGATGCGCTCGACGACGAACAGCAGCGTGACGGCGCTGCCGACCGGCAATGTCATGTAGGTGATTCCCACGCGCAGGCCGGGCAGTTCGGCGATGTATTGGTTCCAGGTCATCGCGCTCAGGTCATAGCCGTACACGATGATGAAGAGGCAAAGCGCGGCCATCAGCAGGTCGACCACCATCGCCAGCGCTTTTTGCGCACGCGCTGGAAGTCGGTCGGTCAACATGCCGACTGCGATGTGGGCGCTGCAGCGATACGCCACCGCGGCGCCGAGGAATGTGAACACCATCATCAGCATGATGGCGAGCGGTTCGGCCCAGCCGGTCCCTGAATTGAGCACGTAACGCGTAAAGACAGCCCAGGGAATGATCAGCGACATCGCCGTAAGTGACAGCCCGGCGGTCCACATGCTCGCCAGGTACACCTTGTCCATCAACCGAGAATACGTTTCGCGCATTGCATTCACCTTCGCTGCAGAAGCAGATCGAGCACGGACGCGGCGAGGCGCGTCCGTACTGTGTTAAACGACTTACTTAGTCGCCTCGATACGCTTCATCAATGCGACATAAGGTGCACCGTACTTGGCGCGTATGGGTGCCGTGGCGTCGTAGAAAGGCTTCTTGTCCACCACGACGAACTTTACGCCGGCTGCCTTCAGCTTCGTTGTCGCGTCAGCCACGCTCTGGTCCCACAGTGCGCGTTGCTCCAGCTGGGCTTCGCGCGAGAACTTCCTGATCAGCGCCTGGTCGGCCGCCGACAGCTTGTCGAACTTGACCTTCGAGAACACGAAGATCTCCGGGATGATCAGGTGGCCCGTCAGGCTGTAGACCTTGGACACCTGGTAGTGGTTGGTCGAAAGGAATGACGGTGGATTGTTTTCAGCACCATCGACGACGTGTGTCTGCAGAGCCGAATACACCTCGCCGAAACCCATGCCGATGCCCGTGCCGCCCATTGCGTTCATCGTATCGATGAACAGCGGGTTGCCCATCATGCGGAACTTCATGCCCTGCAGGTCACCGGGTTTGGTGATCGCCTTGTCGGCATAAAGATTGCGAGTGCCTCCGTCCATGAAGCCGAGGCCGACGAGATTTACAGGACTCGCCGTGATCTTGTCGAGGATTTCCGTGCCGATCGGCCCGTCGATCACCGCGCGCATCTGCGCTTCATCGCGGAATACGAATGGCATGTTGAACACGTTCACGTCGGGCACCACCGCTCCGAGTGCGCCAAGCGAGATGCGCGCGATGTCGATCGCACCGGCCTCGGTCTGCTCGATCATCGCCTTCTCGTCGCCCAGCACCGAGTTGGGAAACATCTTGATCGATATGCGGCCGTTGGTCGCTTTCTCGAGCTTCTTGCCCATGTTGACGACAGCCGCCACGGTCGGATATCCATCCGGATGCACGTCGGCCGCGCGGAGCTCGACTTTCGGTTGCGCGATTGCGACGTTGAAATAACCCGCCGCCAGCGACGCCGCGGCAATAACTGCAAGGCTTCTCAGCGCGACACCGGCTTGCAGGATTGCGCGCTTCGATGCTAGTTGATCAAGCATAGTTGCCTCCTTGTTGGACTTGCATTAAACGTCGATCGAAGGCGTCATCCGCTGTCTCGCGGCTCGCTCATCAATGTGGACGTCGCGGTTGGCCATACTCGGGTTCTTCGATTCCCTGCACGCCCGGCGACAGCGCGAGCACGCAGCCGTCGAGTGCACTTGCCGCGGCGCCGGCCGGGCGGATCGATGTCACATAAAGTGTATCCAGGCGCGCGCCGCCGAACGCGCACATCGACGGCTTCGAAACCGGCAGGTCGATCCTGCGATCAAGGCTGCCATCCGGCGCGAATCGCAGCAACGCCGCGCCGTCGTTGGCGCAACTCCAGTAGCAGCCGTCGACGTCGATCGCGGCGCCATCCGGACGCCCGACGTGATGGTTGAGGTCGGCGAAGACGCGCCGGCGCGACGGCAGTCCACGCGCTGCGTCGTAGTCGAATGCCCACACCTGGCGACGGCTTGGATGCGAATCCGACAGGTACATCGTCGCGCCGTCGGGTGAGAATGCGAGGCCGTTCTGCACGATCAGTCCGTCGACGACCGACGCCGACAGCACGCCTTCGGTAAATGAACGCAGTGCGCCGACGGCGTGCGCAGCCGCCATGTCCTCGTGCATCGTGCCGAACCAGAATCGGCCGGCGCGGTCGCAGCGTCCATCGTTGCAGCGCATCGCACTCATCGGGTGCCCGATCGCGGCGACCGGCCGCAGGTCGGCGCGCCCGTCGTCGTGCAGATCGATCTCCGCAAGCCCGCTGCGCATGCCCGCGAGGACGCGTGACGCGCCGGCGAAGGCGATGCACGCGACCGGTTCGTCGAACCTCCAGGATTGCAGGCGAGGACGGTCCGCCGACCAGCGCACGATCGTGTGTCGTGCGATGTCGACCCAGTAGAGCGCCGCCTCGCGTGCGCGCCACACCGGCGATTCACCGACGCCGAACCGCTGCGGGTCGACGACATGGATTTCATGCGCCGTCACCCGCGGCCGCGAACCGGGCCGGCAGTCACCCACGGGCCGCCCTGGTAGATCGATGCCGGATCGTCGTTACGGGCGCGCGGATCGAGCGCGAAGCGATCCTTGAACGGGCGCGAGCTGTCGCGGGGCCGGAAGCCCAGGTGCGACGCTGCCGCGTTGTCCCACCATTTGACGTCGTTGTCGGAGACGCCGTAGACGATCGAATGCTCGACGCAGGGGGTGAACAGCGCACAGCGCACGAGCTCGACCAGGTCGCCGAACGTCAGCAGGCTCACCAGCATCCGCGGGTTCTTCGGCTCGGCGAACGACGAGCCGATACGCAGGCATACGGTCTCGAGTCCGAAGCGGTCGAAGTAATAGCGCGACAGCGCCTCGCCGAAGCATTTGGTCACAGCATACAGACAGTCGGGCCGCAAGGGCGCATCGATGCCGACGACCTCGGTTTGGCGGTAGAAGCCAACGACGTGGCTCGAGCTGGCGTAGATCACGCGTCGCACGCCATGGTCGTGCGCAGCCTCGTACAAATGATTGAGGCCAATGATGTTGGGACCGACCATCTCGTCGAAGGGTGACTCCACCGACACGCCGCCAAAGTGCAGCACCGCGTCGACGTCATGCAGCAGCGCATGAATCGCCGCACGGTCGGTCAGGTCGGCGACGACGCTTTCCTCGCCTGGCGCCGCCGGCCCCGGGTCGACGCGGTCGGATACGCGCAGCACGTCGGCCCACCCGCGCAACGGCTCGCGCAGCACGCGTCCCAGCCCGCCAGCGGCACCTGTCAACAACAACCGGCGAAAAGGCTTGGCCATCGGCGAACGCATCCCGGGAATGTTGCGATGCAACTGGTACGACAAGTTGCTTGCAGCGTATCATAACGGCGATTGCGGGGCCGGCGCAACCGGTCGCGCAAAAAAAACAGGAGGCCGATGAAAACCGATCGCGGTGCGCCCGTCATCGCCGAGCCGCGCCCTGCCGCCACGCGCCGGCGGCCGCCGCGCGACAGCCTGACCAGCCAGCTCGTTCGCGATCTCACGACCCGGATCGACGCTGGGGAGCTCGCCGCAGGCGCGCAACTGCCCTCCGAGCGGGTGCTGATGGCGCGCTATGGTGTCAGCCGCACCGTCGTGCGCGAGGCAACGTCGAGCTTGCGTGCGTCCGGGCGCATCGCCACGCACCAGGGACGCGGTGCGTTTGTGCTGTCAGCGCCGCCGGCGTTCCGGTTCACTATCGATCCAGCGCAGCTATCGACGCTGCGCGATGTGCTGCACGTGATGGATATCCGCGTGGCGCTGGAGGCCGAAGCGGCGTCGTTGGCAGCGTCGCGGCGCACGCCGCTGCAGCTCGCGGCGATCGGCCACGCGCTCGATGAGTTGGCCGCCGGCCTGCGCAAGCCCGCCGGCAATTCGGCGAGCGATGTCGCCTTCCACCTGGCGATCGCCAGCGCCACGGGTAACAGTTACTTCTCGCAGCTCCTCGAGGAGCTCGCGCCGCGGATGCTGCCGCGCGCCCGCCTCGACCTCTTCGGCAGCGACCGCAAGCGCAAGCTCGAATACCTTAAGCGGCTGCAGCAGGAACATGCGGACATCTTCCATGCGATCGAACGCCGCGACGTCGATGCCGCCCGCGCGGCGATGCGGCTGCACCTGTCCAACAGCCGCGAGCGGCTGAGGCAGGCTTTCTCGCAGCGCTGAGACCGAAGTCGGGACCGTGCACCCGCAGCGGGATTGCACTCCCTCGCTCGCGCAGCAGGAGACGGTTGGAATGGTAAAAACCACCCATCGCTGGCACGACGAATGCCTGCGCTGTAACATGTCGTACCAGTTGCATAGAAGCGCACCGGCCCGCTGCCTGGCCCGCGCGATCACCGCCATCCATTCCCAGCGCACGCCATGCCATCGCTTTCGCCGCAGGAACTGAAGCACGTCATCCCAACGGGACTGTTGTCGTTTCCCGTCACCGATTTCGATGCGTCGAACACGTTCGACGCCGGGAGCTATCGCGCGCGCCTGCAATGGCTGATGCCCTACCGCGCGGTAGCGCTGTTCGCCGCGGGGGGCACCGGCGAGTTCTTCTCGCTGACGGCACGGGAATATTCGGCGGTGATCGAGGCCGCGGTCGATACATGCCGCGCGCACACGCCAATCATTGCCGGCGCCGGCTACGGCACGGCCACGGCGATCGAATATGCGCGCGAAGCCGAGCGGCTGGGCGCCGCCGGGATCCTGCTGCTGCCGCATTACCTGACCGAAGCGAGCCAGCAGGGACTGCGCGCGCATGTGACAGCGGTGTGCAAGGCGACGCGTCTGGGCGTCATCGTCTACAACCGCGCCAACGCGCGGCTGTCCGCGGAGACGCTCGCACGCGTTGCCGACGACTGTCCCAACCTCATCGGATTCAAGGACGGCGTCGGCGACATCGAGGCAATGGTGACGATCCGCGCGGCGCTCGGCGACCGGCTCACCTATCTCGGCGGACTGCCCACCGCCGAGGTGTTCGCCGCCGCCTACAAGGCAATGGGCGTGCCGACCTATTCTTCGGCGGTGTTCAATTTCGTCCCGCGAACCGCGCAGGATTTCCATCGCGCGATCCAGCACGACGACCAAGAGACCATCGATCACCTGCTGCGGTCGTTCTTCATGCCTTACCTCGCGATCCGCAACCGCCAGCCGGGCTATGCGGTCAGCATCGTCAAGGCCGGTGTGCGCATCGTCGGCCACGCGGCCGGCGCTGTGCGCTCACCTCTGTCGGACCTTGGTCAAGACGAAGTCGCGGCGCTCGCGGTGCTGGTCGCGGCGCTGGGCGCGCAGTAGTCAGGCAAGAAACTTGGTCAGCGCCGCCAGCGTCGGTTGCGGCGCCTCCTCGGCGAGGTAATGGCCGCTCGCGATCGCGTGTCCTTGCACATCGTCCGCGACCGCGCGCCAATCGGCGAGCGGATCGAACAGGCGGTTGACGACGCCGCGCTCGCCCCACAGCACCAGCAACGGGCAGGTGATTCGCGCGTCGTCGACGCGATCGTGCTCGAGGTCGATCGTCGCCGCAGCGCGATAGTCCTCGCAGCTCGCATGGATCGTCGCCGGATCGGCAAACGCGCGCTGATATTCGGCAAGCGCGCGCGGATCGAAGATCGACAGTCCCGCCGATCCCCAGCCACCGAGCTTTTTCGCGAGGTAGAACGCGGGGTCGGCGCCGATCAGCCGTTCCGGCAGGTCGAACGGCTGTATCAGGAAGAACCAGTGGTAGTACGCGGTGGCGAACGCCTGGTCAGTGCGCGCGAACATCGTCGCCGTCGGCGAGATGTCGAGCACGGCGGCGCGCGTCACCGCCGCCGGATGGTCGCGTACCAGCCGGTGCGCAACGCGCCCGCCGCGATCGTGCCCGACGAGCGCGAAGCGCTCGAAGCCGAGCGTTCGCATCAACGCCACCATGTCGTTCGCCATCACGCGCTTCGCGTACGGCGCGTGGTTCGAATCGGAGGGCGGCTTCGCCGAATCGCCGTAGCCGCGCAGGTCCGCGCATACGACGGTATGCGATTGCGCCAGCGACGGCGCGATCCGATGCCAGATCGCGTGCGTCTGCGGATAGCCATGCAGCAACAGCAAAGGCGGGCCGCTGCCGCCAATGACGCAATGCATCTGCACGCCGCCGGCGTCGATGCGACGTGAGGTGAATCCGGGAAACAATTCGGCGTCGCGAGTCGTCATCGTCACCGCGCTCGACAAGTCCGTCAGCGATGCGCGTCAGCGCGTCGCGAGCAGCGATTCGATCCGCGCCGCGTCAACGCCCACCGATTGTGCCGCGTCGATCAGGTCCGCGTAGCTCCTGTCGTCGACCGGTATGCCATTCGCAAGCCGCGACGCGCGCGTGCGGCGCTCCATTTCACCCGGCGCCAGCACCGGCATTTGCGGATCCGCCGGCGGCGACGCCTTGACGAAGTCGACGAAACGCTGCGCCTCGCGCAGCGCGCCACCGCCTGGATCGTAGACGGCGGGCGCGATGAAGATCGACAGCATGTTGTTGCGCAATACTTCGTCGTCGGGATCGGAGCTGCGTCCCGTGGTGATCGCGCCCGCAAGCAGGTCGGTGATGATCGACAGTCCCGATCCTTTATGCGCGCCGATGGTGAGCATCGAGCCGCCATCGTAGAATTTTTCCGGATCGGTGGTCGGCTGGCCGTACTTGTCGACGATCCAGCCTTCCGGCACCTGCTCGCCCTTGTTCTTTGCCACCATCAACTTGCCCTCGGCGACGACCGATGTCGTGATGTCGAGAATCGTCGGCGTACCGCCGGCGAGCGGAATGCCCACCGCCAGCGGATTGGTCGACAACCGCCGGTCGCTGCCGCCGTAGGGTGCGACGCGCATCGCGCCAGATGTGTTGAGAAAATGCAGCGACACCTGTCCCGCATCGGCGGCCATTTCAGCCCAGTCGCCGAGTCGGCCCAAATGCCCGCAATTGCGCAGCCCGATCATTGCGATGCCGCTGTGCGCCGCCTTGTCGATGCCGAGCTGCGTCGTGAACTCGCCGACGACCTGGCCGAAGCCGCGGTTGCCGTCGACGATGGCCAGTGCCGCGCTGTCGAACGCGATTGATGGCTTGGCGTTGGGCACGAGCCAGCCCTCGCGTACCCATTCCAGGTACTTCGACACCCGTAGTACGCCATGCGAATCGTGGCCGACGAGGTTGGATTCGACGAGCCGGCGCGCGATCGTGCGCGCCTCGTCCGCGTGCGAGCCCGCGGCAGACATGATGGTGGTGACGGCGGCGATCAGCTTATCGGCTTTGAGCGTGCGCATGCGTAGCGAGGTCTTCCGGACGAAAAATGGTGGCGCGGCATCGCCGCGGGCGAATCGGCAGGCCTTGGTTCACGCCATCGCGTGTTGGGCGGCGAGCGTTCTGTCGTGCGTGAGCAGCGCAGTGGCGGCGGCGCGCACGCGGGGGTGCGAGGAAACGTCGAGGTTCGACAGCATCGGCAGCATCGGTCCCATGTCGGCGATGCCCGCCAGCGTCACTGCCTCGTGCAGCACGCGAAGGGGTGACAACGCGTCGCGCAGGTCCTCGAGCGGGAGGTAGGCCCTGCGCACGCGTTCGGCGGTCGCGTAGTCGTGACAATTGAGTGCGGCGAGCAGCGCGGTCGAGCCGCGCGGCGCCACGCACACCGATCCCGACGTGAACGCCTGCAGCCCGAAGTCGCGCAGGTGCACGATCGCGGGACGCTCGCCGATGCCGCTGACGATCCGCGTGCGATCGAAACGCTGCACGAGCTCGGCCAGGAACGGATCGACGGCGGGATCGGCGCGCACGACCGCGTACTTGACAGCGGCCACGCAACCCGCGCGATCGAGCCGCTCGACATGCGCAGGCGCCAGGTAGCCGTCGTTCTTGATGTAGACGATGACCGGCTTGCCGAACGCATCGGCGAACGCGCGTATGCCGCGCTCGACGCCATCCGGCGTCGCCGGAAAGCCGAGCGGCAGCACCATCGCGGTCGGGAAGTCGCGCTCGCGCAACACGCGCGCCTGGTCCATCAACTTGCCGAAGTCGGGACCCGCGGACGGAATCACCCAGGTATCCGGCGCGACGGCAGCGGCCAGGAAATCGAGCAGCGGCGCGTACTCGGCCAAACCGATGTTGTAGAAATTGGCGTTGCCGCCATACATCAGCGTCGTCACGCCACCGTGTTGCAGGTGCGCGATCAGCGCGCGGTTGGCATCTTCCGCGAGCGAGAGGTCATCGTTGCGCGCAAGCGGTGGCACCGCCAGCACCGAGCTCGCGAGATCCGCTGCCGTCACGTTGCCCCGTTTCACGTCGCCCGCCCTCCGCTTGTCGATCCCGCCGATTATACGGCGGCGATGATGCGCGTCGCGGACACTGCATTCCCGGCGCCAGTCGGCGTCGTCCGCATTCCGTCCGCGTCAGTCGCCATCCGTCGCATCGGCGTGGCGGCCAGCAGCGATTGCCGCGATCCTTGGCTCACGAAATAATGGGCGATTGCTGGAGTTTCATCTGGCAACTGGGCCCAGGCACGCGGGTATCGTGACGGTCGTCGACACCCGCGACGAACAAGACCAGGACGACTCCAATGACCCGCATACCCCGCATCAACTGCGTGATCGCATTCGTCATCGGCTGTGCAGCCAGCATCGCGTTCGCCGCTGACCCGGCCGACGACGCGAGCATCGCGCGCGGCCGATACGTGACGCGCATCAGCGGCTGCAATGACTGCCACACGCCCGGCTATCGCGAAAGTGCCGGCAAGGTGGCGGAGAGCGACTGGCTGACCGGCAGCGCCGTCGGCTTCAAGGGCCCGTGGGGCGTGACATACCCGTCCAACCTGCGCCTCGTCGCGCAATCGATGGACGAGGACACCTGGGTCGGCTATGCACGCCAGCCGCGCCGGCCGCCGATGCCGTGGTTCAACCTGCGCGACATGACCGACGACGACCTGCGCGCGACTTACCGCTTCATGCGCTCGCTGGGACCCCAAGGCAGCAAGGCACCGGACTTCGCGCCGCCGGGTATCCCGGTACGCACGCCGTGGATCCTGTTCGAGCCGCAGAACCTTCCCGCCAAGAGCGCAGCCGCGCGCTGATTCGCGTATACGACGTGGTGCAGCCACACCTCAACGACCGCGAATGGCTGAAGCTGGTCGGCGGATTGACGTCGCAGTAAGCAGGCAATCCGCCGCGCCGATCCTGGCGCGCTGAACGCTACCTCGAGCAACTGCAGCGGCCGCGAAAGGCCCGCCGGAAACGGCCGCCCAGCGTCGTGTCGAGGCGCAGAGCCTTGGGCGCCCTCCTGGACAATCGCAAATCTTCGCAGCACGGAATGCGCAATCGTACAATGCGCGACCATCCCCCTTTCGTCGTCATGACGCTCTACGCAACCACCATTTTCCTGTCGGCGTTCCTGCTGTTCCTGTTGCAGCCCGTGATCGCCAAGGAAATCCTGCCATGGTTCGGAGGGTCGGCCGCGGTATGGACGACTTGCCTAGTGTTCTTCCAGCTCGCGCTGCTCGCCGGATATGGCTACGCGGACTGGCTGGTGCGGCGCTGGCGCGCCGACCGGGCGATGCGTCTTCACATCATCCTGTTGATCGCGGCCGTGGCGTTGCTGCCGATCGTTCCCGCTGCGCACTGGAAGCCGGTGGGCGACGAGAATCCGTCCTGGCTGATCCTCGGCCTCATGCTGGCGACGATCGGACTGCCCTACTTCATGCTGTCGTCGACGAGCCCGCTGATGCAGGCGTGGTTCGCGCAGCGCTTCCCGGGGCGCAGCCCGTACCGGCTGTTCGCGCTGTCGAATTTCGCGTCGCTGCTCGCGCTCATCGCGTACCCGTTCGCCATCGAGCCGTGGATCCCAACGCACACGCAGGCGATGAGCTGGTCGCTGGCCTTCGCCGCCTTCGCGTTGCTGTGCGCGGGTGCCGCGTATTACACGTTGCGATCCCTTGCGCCGTCCGCGCGCGCGCTGCCAATGGTGCAGCCCTCGGCGACCGCGAGCGTTCGCGAGCCGCGCCCGACGACGGGCCGACAGCTACTGTGGGTCGCGCTGGCAGCAACCGGCTCTCTGCTGCTGCTGGCGGTCACCAACCACATCACCGAGAACGTCGCCGCGGTCCCGCTGCTGTGGGTCATCCCGCTGTCGATCTACCTTTCGACGTTCATCCTCTGCTTTGACAGCAGCCGCTGGTACCAGCGCGAATTTTTCCTCGCGCTCGTCGCAGCGCTGCTCGGCGTGATGGCGTGGACGCTCGCCGACGATCGCGTGACGCACGAGCTTGCATTGCAGTTCGGCGTGTTCTGCGCGGGACTGTTCGGCGCCTGCATGTTCTGCCACGGAGAGCTCGCGCGGCTGAAACCCGCGCCGCGCCACCTGACGCGCTTCTACCTGATGGTGGCGCTCGGCGGTGCGATCGGCTCGACGCTCGTGGGAATCGTCGCGCCGATGGTGTTGCCGGCAAGCTTCGAGCTCGCGTTCGGCCTGGTGCTGTGCGCGGTCCTGCTGGCGACGCGCGTACGCGGCACGCCACCGGTGTATGCGGTTCTCGCCGCCGCCGCGCTGGTCGTTACGATCGGCGCCGGCGGCTATGCGATCCGCGATTTCTACGCGTCGACCATCTATGCGACACGCAACTTCTACGGCGTGCTGCGCGTGCAGGAATCGGGCAGCGGCACGTCGCCGCGGAGGGCGTTGATTCACGGCACGATCCTGCACGGCAACCAGTACCTGTCTCCCGGGATGTCGACGCAGCCCACGACCTACTACACGCAGACCTCGGGCATCGGGCTGGTGCTCGAGACGCTCAATCCACGCTTGCAACCACTCAAGGTCGGCATGATCGGGCTCGGCACCGGCACACTGGCGGCGTATGGCGCCAAGGGCGACGTGTTCCGGATTTACGACATCAACCCCGCCGTCATCCGCATCGCCAATGAATTCTTCACCTACGTCCACGACAGCGACGCGACGGTCGAGACACCGCTGGGCGATGCGCGGCTCAACCTCGAGCGCGAGGCGCCGCAACAGTTCGACGTGCTGGCGATCGACGCGTTTTCGAGCGATGCGATCCCGGTGCACCTCATCACCTCCGAGGCGATGGGCATCTACCTGCGTCACATGAAGCCCGATGGCGTGATCGCGTTTCACGTGACCAACCGTTTTCTCGATCTCGTTCCCGTCGTCGATGCGCTGGCGAAAGCGCATGGCCTCCAGGACATCTGGATCGCCGACGAGGCCGAAGGGGACAGCCTCGGTTCGCGTTCGGACTGGGTTCTGGTGTCCGCAAACACCAAACTGCTCGCCATGCCGGCGATTGCCAAACGCGCCAAGCCGATCGTGCCTCGTGACGACTGGCGATTGTGGACCGACGATTTCAACAACATTTTGCAGGTGCTCAAGCGTTGAACGTCGACCCCTCCCCGTATCGTGCGCTGACACACGCGCCGGGCACGCGCTGGATCGGCGTCATCGACCAGCGCGCGCTGCCGCACGAGCGCGTCGACGTGCGCATCGCCGACGTCGAGACCGCGGCGCTCGCCATTCGCGACATGTGGATCCGCGGCGCGCCGCTGATCGGCGCGGTGGGTGCGTACGGACTCGCGATGGCGCTCGACCATGACCCGCGTGACGCAGCGCTTGATCGCGCGTTCGCGTTGCTCGATGCCGCGCGCCCTACCGCCGTCAACCTGCGATGGGCGCTGTCGCGCGTGCGCACGCGCGTCGCGGCACTTCCCGACACGGCGCGCGCCGCGGCGGCGTGGGACGAAGCCGAACGCATCGCCGCCGAGGACATCGACATCAATCACGCGATTGGCAGGCACGGGCTCCCACTGCTGCGCGCGATTGCGCTGCGCAAGGCCGGCACAGTCAACGTGCTGACGCATTGCAATGCGGGCGCGCTCGCGACCTGCGGCTTCGGCACCGCCACTGCGCCGCTCTTCCTTGCGCATGCCGAAGGCATCGCTTTGAACGTGCTGGTCAGCGAAACACGGCCGCGATTGCAGGGCGCGAACCTGACCGCGTGGGAGATGCGCGAGCAGGGCATTGCGCACGCGCTGGTCGCCGATGGTGCCGCCGCGATGCTGATGCGCCGCGGCGACGTCGACGTCGTGCTGGTGGGCGCGGATCGCGTCACGCGCAACGGCGACGTCTGCAACAAGATCGGCACCTACGCCAAGGCGCTGGCGGCGCAGGACAACGGCGTGCCGTTCTACGTGGCACTGCCCTCGCCGACGCTCGATGTCGCGCTTGCGAGTGGCGACGAAGTACCGATCGAGGTGCGCGACGAACGTGAAATGCTGGAGATTACCGGGCGCGACGCGTCGGGCGCGTCGATGCGTGTCACGATCGCGCCCCCGGGGACGCCCGCGCTTAATTTTGCGTTCGACATCACGCCCGCACGCCTGGTCACGGGCTTCATCACCGAGCGCGGCGTGGTCGGCGCATCGGAAGGCGCGCTGCGGCAGGCCTTCGCCGACCGGTTCTGACGCGTTGCGCTGCGTTCGTGGCCGAATGCGGCGGCGTGGGGAAATCATCGATCATCGTCCACTGCACCTATTCCACCGCGACTGACCGGCCATCGGTGGCGGAGCGCCGTTGACACGTCCGCCGAGACGGACGCGCTGGCAAACGTGTTGGCATTTCACTCTGCGCCTGCCGTTCGCCCCAGCGGCGTGGATCTTGCTCGAGCGAAGGGGCATGAACCACATGGTACTATGACGATGTCATAATTGGACTGCCTCTTCGATCACTACAACATGACCATGACCCGATCTTTCACTCTGATGGCAGCAATCGTCGCCCTCGGTATCG
>JBDTWY010000035.1:0-32336 GCA_040006455.1 Betaproteobacteria bacterium
GCCGATGACATGTACGTCCGCCGGTGCGTTGGCGGGGAAAAAAGGCACGGCCGCAAGGATGAACATCAGCGCCGCCCACATGCTTCCATGCGCATTGCTGGACGCATCGACCTCGCGAGCCGCCTTGGTGTAGGTCGAGGCGATTGCATACGACAGCGCGGCGCCAAGGGCCACCATCACGGCGAGAAACGCGCCCGGGTGCATTCGCGCCGGATCGAAGCCGGCCAGCAACACGACGCCGGACACGCCCAGCGCCAGCCCGACGACGGTCTCACGCGACGACGCGTTCAGCGCAACCACACCACATCGAACGTGAGGCGCGCGGCTCCAGGGAACGCGTACGCGTGCCCCCGGCCGTTGTTGTCGACCGTGCAGCCTACTTGCTGGTGTTGGCGGCCTTGTTGACGTTGGTGGGCTTGCTGGCGTTGGCGGACTTGTTGACGTTGGTGGGCTTGGCGACGCCGGTCGCCTTGGCGATCTCGTTGAGCAGCGCCGATCCCTTGTTGCTCCTGACCTTGCGCGTGATCAGGATGTCGGGCGGCAGCACGGTCTTGCCGTAGTACGCGTTGTTCCAGTCGCTGTTGACGTTGACGACGGTGCCATCGAGATTGAGCCCGCCGTAAATGCCTTTCGAGCGCGTGAACGACACGAGGTCGGCGGTGACCGTGGTCTTGGCGCCGGCTCCCACCGGTCCAGCGGCGATGCTCGCGTCGCCACCGATCTTGAACGAGCTCGCCATCAGCGAATTGAGACCCTTGTCCGTCATCACCACGATCAGCGCCTCGGACACCTCGAGGCCGGCCTGGAAGCCGACGCTCGCGGTCGCGAGGTTGTAGAACGACGGGCCGACCCACGTGCGCCCGTTGCGCGCGACGAGTACCGCCCTTCCGCCCGAGCCACCGAAGATGAAGCCGGCCTTGACGATCTGCGGCGCGATCAGTACGGCCTTGGCCGTGCCGATGTTGTCGTGGATCCAGGTCTGGTCCGGATCGCGCATGAAGTTGGAAATCGTCGTGCGTGCGTCGGCGACCAGCTTGTCCTCGTCGCTTTGTGCGAATGCGGGGGCAGCGAACAATAGCGCTAGAACGAATACCGAGGCAGCGTGCATCGCCTGCATTGCGAATCGCCTGTGCATGGTGTCGTCTCTCCTTGGTGAGCCGCCCTGCGAGCCGCTTGGCGGGGCCCTGTCGGCGCGGCGGGGACCGAGCGGTCCCGTGTCGATTATTCTACCTGTACGCGCATCGCCGGTACGTCCCGGCCTGGAGGCGAAATGTCACGCGTTTTCATCACCGGCTCGGCCGACGGCCTCGGCAAGATGGCGGCGCAGCTGCTGGTCGCCGACGGTCACCGCGTGGTCGTGCATGCGCGCAACCCCAAACGGGCGGCCGAAGCGCTCGCGGCGGTGCCCGGTGCCGAGGCTGCGGTCTTCGGCGACCTTGCGAGCATCGCCGAATGCCGCGACATCGCGGAACAGGTGAACGCGCTCGGCGCGTTCGACGCGGCGATCCACAATGCGGCGGTCGGCGACCGCGAAAGCCGGCGCATCGAAACGGTCGACGGCCTGTCGCACACGTTCGCGATCAATGCGCTGGCGCCCTACATCCTCACCGCGCTGATCCGCAAGCCGCGGCGGCTGGTGTACATGAGCTCCGGCATGCACCGCGGCGCCGACTCGAGCGTCGACGATCTCGCTTGGCGCAAGCGCCCGTGGAACGGATCGGACGCCTACTCCGACTCCAAGCTTCACGACGCGATCCTCGCACTCGCCGTCGCGCGCCGATGGCGCGACGTGCTGTCGAACGCCGTCGATCCCGGATGGGTGGCGACCAGGATGGGTGGCCGCGGCGCGCCCGACGATCTTCGCGCCGGCGCCGTCACGCAGGCGTGGCTCGCGACGAGCGGCGAGCCTGCGGCGCAAGTGACCGGCCAGTACTTCCATCACCTGAAAGCGCGCGCTGCGGATCCGGCCGCGCACGATATCGCCACGCAGGATCGGCTGATCGACGCATTCGCGAGGATTTCGGGCCTGCCGTTCCCCGATTGAGCATGATGCGTGCGACGTGACCACGTCGCGACAGGCGTTAGCTGTCCCCTTGCGGGACACGCGGGCGATCAGCGTGGGCCCGACTCGCGGCTCAGCAATTCGCGCTTGCGCTCGACACCCCAGCGATAGCCCGACACCGCGCCATCGCGACAGATCACGCGATGGCAGGGAATCGCCACTGCCAGCGCGTTCGCCGCGCAGGCTTGCGCCACGGCACGCACCGCTTTCGGCGCGCCGATGCGCCGCGCGATGTCGGTATAGGTCGTCGTGCTGCCCGCGGGAATTTCGCGCAATGCCTGCCACACGCGTTGCTGGAACGCGGTGCCGCGAACGTCGAGCGGCAGGTCGAGACCCAGTCGCGGCGCCTCGATCATGCCCACGACCTTCGCAACCAGTTGCTCGAAGCCACGGTCGGCGCCAATCAGGTTGGCCTTCGGAAACCGGTCCTGCAGGTCGCGCGCCAGTGCGTCGGGATCGTCGCCGAGCAGGATCGCGCAGACGCCGCGCGCGCTTTGCGCGACGAGGATCGACCCGAGCGAGCATTCGCCGATGGCGAAGCGGATGTCGGTATTGGCGCCGCCCGCACGATAGTCGGTCGGCCTCATGCCGAGCACGTGGTCGGCGGTCTCGTAGAAGCGGCTGTTGGAATTGAAGCCGGCATCGTAGATCGCATCGGTGACCGTGGCGCTGTGCGCGAGATTCGCCCGCAGCTTGCGCGCGCGGTGTGCGTCGGCGTAGGCCTTCGGCGTGAGGCCTGTCACCGCCTTGAAAACGCGGTGGAAGTGATACGTACTCATGCACGCCTCGTCGGCCAGCGCGCGCAGCGTGGGTACCTGTTCCACGCGCTCGATGTGCCGGCACGCGGAGGACACCAGTGACGCGTGCTGCGCGGCGACGGCGCTGCGGTTGGCGGCGGCGCGGCGGCTCGGCCGAAAGCCCGCGTTTTCCGCGGCCTCGGCAGTATCGAAGAACTCGACGTTTTCGGGTCGCGGCAAGCGCGACGGACTGCTGGCGCGACAGTAGACGCCGGTGGTTTTCACCGCATAGACGAAATGGCTGTCCTGCGCGGCGTCGCGGGCGAGCACCGCCGTCCAGCGCGGGTCGCCGATGGCGGTTGCGGAGGGCGGCACATCACGCCGTGTGGCTGTTTTCATGGCGAATTTCCCGGATCGTTGCAATGCAACGACTGTAAGTGCGGGAGGCGCGCGCCGCACTCCGGCCCTTGCGGTCAAATTCTACCGCGTGGCCCCCGCGGCGAAAACACCAACGGCGCCCGCAGGCGCCGTTGGATGGACCGGTCAGCGACCGCTACCGACCGCAAGCGTCAGGCCGTGCGGACCTTTTCGGCCGGTGCAGCGCGTTCGCTGGTCAGTTCGGCGAGCTTCGCGGCGTCGCGGACGACGATGCCCTGGCGCCCCGGATCGACCAGCCCCAGCTCGCGCCAGCGCGTGAGGATGCGGCTCACCGTGAACAGCGTGGTGCCGCACAACTCGGCGAGATCCTGCCGCGAGATCGGGAACTCGATGCCGACGCCGCGCTCGGTGCGCCGCTCGGACGTGCGCACCAGTTCCATCAGGTGGCGCGCCAGCCGCACTTCGACGGAATCGCTCGCGAGCTCCTGGATGCGCGACAGGAAATCGTCGGCGCGATCGCCGACCAGTCGCAATGCATTTTGCGCAACGATGCTCGATCCGGCGATGCATTCGCGAATGAACGGTGCCTTCCAGGTGACGAGCGTCGCGTCGGACGCCGCGGTTGCCGTCGCCGGAAAAGGCACGCCGCGGAACAGCGCAGCGCCGCCGACATGATCGCCGCGCTGCATGAAGCGCAACGCGATCTGGTCGCCGTTGCGGGTGACGTGCGTCATCTTGATCCAGCCGTCGGTGAGTATGTACAACTCGGTGGGGTCACTGCCCTGCTGGAACAGCATTGCGCCGCGCGCCAGCTTGCGAAAGGCGGCGGCAGCGACGACCTTTTCCGTTTGCACCGCGTCGAGACCGCGAAACAGTGCGGACTTGACGACGGCCGATGCGATGTCGATTTTCATTGCCATATGAACGCTAGCGTGCGGACTTGCGGCTCGGGACGCGTCAAAGTGTCTGATTGACGCCCCGGACCCGGGCGCTCGCGCGAAGTCACGATCATTATTGGTGCTGCAAGGCAGCATTCCTGACAGGAGAAATTGCATGATATCGCATTGGACCTCGATCGCGGCACTGCTTGCCGCCATCGCTGTGACACCCGCCCTGGCGCAGGACGCCGCCGCCGGCGAAAAGGTATTCGCGCCTTGCAAGATCTGCCATCAGATCGGCGAAACCGCGAAGAATTCAGTCGGTCCGCAGTTGAACGGCGTCATCGGCCGAAAGGCGGGCACGGTGCCCGGCTATGCCTATTCACCGGCCAACCGCGACTCGGGACTGACGTGGGATGAGGCGACCTTCACCAGCTATATCCAGAATCCGCAGGCCAAGATCCCCGGCACCAAGATGGTGTTCCCGGGCGTCAAGGACCCGCAACAGATCAAGGACCTGATTGCGTTTCTCAAGCAATACGGTGCCGACGGCAAGAAAAAACCCTGAAAGGAGTTCCCCGGGTCGTGAGGCCCGGGGAACGACATGCACAACCACTTCATTTCGATTCTGGCATTTGTCGCAATAATCGCCTTTGCACCCGCGGCGTCGGCCGCCGACTCGATGGCGGACATGCACCATGCGGCGGCCACCCAAGTCGCGCAGGCGCCTGCGGCCCAGCCGGCGGCCAAGCCCGCGACCGCCGCGCCCGGCGCGATGGTAATGGGCGGCAGCGACATGCATTCGCCCAAGGTCTTCACGCTGCGCTCGGGGGTGGCGGACGGCAGGATGGTCTTCCTCGGCGTCGGCGGCGACATCAACGGCAAGATCAACCCGACGCTGGTGGTGCACGATGGCGAGACGGTCCAGGTCAACCTGCTGAACGGCGAAGGCGCCGAGCACGACATCGTCGTCGACGATTTCGCGGCACGTTCCGATCACGTGGTCGGCAAGGGAGCGAGCACGACCATGGCGTTCACCGCCGGCAAGACCGGCGAGTTCCTCTACTACTGCTCGATCCCCGGACATCGCGAAGCGGGCATGCAGGGCCGGATCCAGGTATTGCCGGGCCCGCGCACCGCCGCCGCGCCAACGGCGCCGGACATCGTCCGCGATCCCACCGACCTGCCTCCGCCGATCCACAACCGCGGGCCGCAGGTCGTCAAGATCGAGCTCGAAACGGTCGAGATGCTGGGCCAGCTCGACGACAAGACGACGTACAACTACTGGACGTTCAACGGCAAGATCCCCGGTCCGCTGGTGCGCGTGCGCGTCGGCGACACCGTCGAGGTGCATCTCAAGAACGCCGCCAACAGCGTGATGCTGCATTCGGTCGACTTCCACGGCGCAACGGGTCCCGGCGGCGGCGCCGAGTTCACGCAGACCGAGCCCGGCAAGGAAACCGTGGTCACGTTCAAGGCGCTGATCCCGGGTCTCTTCGTCTACCACTGCGCGACGCCGAGCGTGCCACATCACATCACCAACGGCATGTACGGCCTGCTGCTGGTCGAGCCCGAAGGCGGATTGCCGCAGGTGGATCGCGAGTTCTACGTGATGCAGGGCGAGCTCTACACGGCGCAGCCCTTCGGCACGCAGGGCGCGCAGGAAATGGACTATGAAAAGCTGATTTCCGAACGCCCGGAGTACTTTCTATTCAACGGCGCCGTCGGATCGTTGACACGGACGCATCCGCTGCGCGCACGCGCCGGCGAGACGGTGCGGATCTACTTCGGCGTCGGCGGTCCCAACTTCACGTCGTCGTTCCATGTAATCGGCGAGATCTTCGATCACGTCTACCAGGGCGCGAGCCTGCTGTCGCCACCGATCGCCGGCGTGCAGACGGTGTCGGTGCCGCCGGGTGGCGCGACGATCGTCGATTTCAAGATCGACCGCGCGGGTCGCTACGTGCTGGTCGATCACGCGCTGTCGCGGCTCGAGCACGGCCTCGTCGGGTTCCTGATCGTCGACGGGCCGCACGACGACTCGATCATGCATGCGGGGCCGGCGCGGTAGTCCGGAAACGCTGGATCGGCGAACCCACGCAAGCGCGTTCGACTCCGACCCCAATTCCGATTCGTGGAGCGAGCGGATGCATTGGCACTACGTTTCGGACACCTCTCCCGCGTGCGGGGGAGGCCCGGGGTGAGCCAGACGCCGCACCATCACGTGGCCTTGACCACGACACCAGCGGTTCAGAGCGTGTGCGCCTTGTCGCCCATCGCGAAGCCGCGCCACGCTATGCCGTCGGAGCGCGTGAGCGCGATCACCTTGAAGAGCTCGCCCATCTCCGCGGGTGAGGTCAGTTTCTGCAACGCCGCCGATTCGCGAATGAACGCAGGCGAACCCGGCTCGCCGACGTCGAGCAGCCGGTCGAGAATTCCCGCGCTCAACAGGTACGCTGCCTGCGACGTGAATCCGGCGACGTGCACGCCCGCGCGCCCGGCCGCGTCGGCAACGGCGGTGAAGTCGACGTGCGCGGTGATGTCGGCAAGGCCGGGCCAGACGAACACATCGGTGGTCGCACGATGCCGGTAATGCGCCATCAGCGTGCCCTCGTTGCGCTGCGGATGGTAATACTCGGCGCGCGCGAAACCGTAGTCGATGACCAGCATCGCGCCGTCGACGAGGCTCGTCGCGCATTGTTCGACGAGCGCTTCGGCGGCGAGGTTGATTTCGCTTGCATAGTCGATCATCGGTGGGAACCGCGACGCCGCCGCCGCGAGAAGCGCGCCATCGGCCAACGGCCGCTCCGCCCAGGCGAAGCGGTCGCCGCGCAACGCGACCCCCCGCTCGCGCCATTCGCCATCGACGCGCGCAACGAATGCGGGCGCGATCGCGTCCAGCACTTCGTTCATCAGGATGGCGCCGCGGGCCTGCGCCGGCGGCGCATCGAGCCAGGTGACACGGCGATCACCCGCGAGGCGCGCGCGCTGGCGTTCGCGTAGCTGGGGGCTGGTCTCGACGATAGCGTAGCGTGCCACTTTCGCACCGCGCCGATCGAGCGCGGCGAGCAGGTCCTGCGCGAGCCGGCCGCTGCCGGCGCCCCATTCGACGATTTCGCGCGCCCCCGACACGGCGAGAATCGCCTCGATATCGGCCGCGAGGCTTTGCGCAAACAGCGGTGTCATTTCCGGCGCGGTGACGAAGTCGCCCGACGCGCCAAACTTCTGCGCGCCCGCCGCGTAGTAGCCGAGCCCGGGCGCGTAAAGCGCGCGATCCATCCACTGCGCGAACGGCAGGAAACCCCCGGCCGCGCCGATCGCCTCGCGCAGCATAGCCTGCACTCGCGCGCTGTGCGCGCGCGCATCGGCATCCGGTGCTGGAAGGGTCGCGTCGGCAGCGCGCACGGCAGGCGAACGCCGGTGAAGGGACACCGGCGCAATCGAAGTCAGGATGCGCTATTGTGCTGGATGACGCCGCCCGGGCAGGGCCGGCGCAACACCATCGCGAGAACGCGTGCAAGACAAAGTCGTACTCATCACGGGAGGCGCCAAGCGCGTCGGTGCGGCGATCTGCCGGCGACTGCATGCCGATGGCGCGCGCCTGATGCTGCACTACCGCAATTCCGCGGGCGAGGCGCGCCTCTTGCAGGCCGAACTGAATCACCTGCGCGCGGACTCGGTGGCGCTGATCCAGGCCGACCTGCTCGACATGACGAAGCTGGCGTCGCTGGTCGAGCAGTGCCTCGGCACGTTCGGCCGCCTCGATGCGCTGATCAACAACGCGTCGTCGTTCTTTCAGACGCCGGTGGGCGACATTTCGCCGACCGATTGGGACGACCTCATCGGCACCAACGTGCGCGCGCCGCTGTTCCTGTCGCAGGCCGCGGCGCCGGCATTGCGAAAGACGCAAGGCTCGATCGTCAACATCACCGACATCCACGCCGAACGGCCACTCAAGAACTATGTCGTCTACTCGGTCGCCAAGTCGGCGCTGGTCGGGCTCACGCGCTCGCTGGCGCGCGAGCTTGCGCCGGAAGTGCGCGTCAACGCGGTGGCGCCCGGCCCGGTGATCTGGCCGGAGGAAAGCGAATTCGACGAGCTCGCGCGCCAACGAATCATCTCGCACACGCCGCTGCGCCGCGAGGGCCAGCCCGAGGATGTCGCCAAGGCCGTGCATTTCCTGCTGGCCGACGCGCCCTACGTGACCGGCGAAACGATCAACGTCGACGGCGGCCGTCACGTCGCCATCTGAAGGCGCGTCGCGCGCGATGACGTCGCGCCTGCTGCCGCGTATCACGCGCGCCGCGCCGCACGAGCTCGCGGCGTCGCTGTGGGCGTTCGTGTATTTCTTCGCGCTGCTCGCCGGCTACTACGTGCTGCGCCCGATCCGCGACGAAATGGCGATCCAGGGCGGGCAGCGCGCGCTGTCCGAGCTTTTCACGATGGTGTTCATGTCGATGCTCGTCATCGCGCCGATTTTCGGCGCGCTAACCGCGCGCTTTCCGCGCAAGCAATTGCTGCCGTGGCTGTATGCGTTCTTCGTCGCCAACCTCATCGCGTTCTGGTGGGCGTTCAACGCCGGCGACCGGCAATTGCCGGTGGTCGCCAAGGCGTTCTTCGTGTGGGTCAGCGTGTTCAACCTGTTCGCCGTGAGCCTGTTCTGGAGCTTCATGGCCGACCTGTTCGACACCGCGCAGGCGAAACGCCTGTACGGGTTCATCGCCGCGGGAGGTACCGCGGGCGCGCTCGCCGGTCCGTCGCTGACTGCGCTCTTCGTCGTGCTGGTTGGCGTCAAGGGCATGGTGCTCGTCTCGGCGGCGTTCCTCGTCTTGGCGATCGTCGCGATCCTTCGCCTGCGCGCGTGGGCCGAGGCCGAAGGGGTCGCACCAGCGGCGGCGCGCGAACCGGCGTTGGGCGGCGGCGTGCTCGCCGGCTTCACCGACGTGCTGCGTTCGCCGTACCTGCTCGGCATCTGCCTGTTCCTGTTCTGCTATTCGCTGTTGTCGACGTTTCTCTATTTCATGCAGACCGACCTCGTGCCGGCGGCGATCCAGGGCAGCGCCGAGCGCACGCGCCTGCTCGCGCTGGTCGACCTCGCCGTCAACGTGTTGACGATGGCGATCCAGCTGTTCGCATTCGGCGCGATGATCGAGCGGCTGGGAACGACATTCACGCTGGCCGTGATGCCGGCGATCGCCATCGTCGGCTTCGCGTTGCTCGCCAGCGACCCTGTGCTGCCGATGCTGGTCGTGTTCGGCGTCGTGCGTCGCGCCGGCGAATATGCAGTGAGCAAGCCGGCGCGCGAAACGCTTTTCAACGTGCTGCCGGTGGCGCAGAAGTACAAGGCGAAGAATGTCATCGACACCGTCGTGCATCGCGGCGGCGACACGACGTCGAGCTGGATATTCAACGCGCTGCGCGCGGCGGGCGTGTCGCTGACGACGATGGCGTGGATCGCCGTGCCGGTGTCGATGCTGTGGTGCGCCGGCGCGGTGCTGCTCGGCCGCAGCGCCGAGCGGAAGTCGCGTCAGCGCGAAGGCGCCGGCGCCTCGAGCCTCGCGGCCAGCGCCTCGAGGTAGCGGTCGACGATGCCATGCGATGCGAGTGCCGCGCGCGTGTGATTTAGATAGTCGAGCGAACTGCCAAACGCGCCGCACGCGCAGCCGAGGATGCGCACCTGCTCGTCGACGGCGAGCTTGCCCGTGTAGTGCGGGTGGTTGCGCTTGACGACGAACGTCAGCGCACAGCGCTCCGCACCGCCGACGTCGACCTTGACCCAGCGCGGCACGTAGCCACCCACGACCATTTCACGCCGCCACAGCAGGTGCAGCTCGTCGACGGCGAGTGGCGCCGGCAGCCGGAACACGAGGCCGCGGCACGATCCGCCCCGTTCGAGGCCTAGCACCAGACCCGGCTGGTCGGGCGTGCCGCGCGACGCCACCGACTTGAGGCAGAAGCTGCGGTGCAGCCCGCGCACGGTTCCGCGTTGCGTTTCGACCACGGGGAACAGCGGATTCCACACGAGCGAACCGTAGCCGAACACCCACCAGCCGGCGCCTTTCGGCTTGGCGGCGAGGGTGGCGGTGAGCGATGCCGACAATTCCTCGGCGGTGAGTGCGACGCGCTGGGTCGCGCTGGCATACAGCGCGCTCATCCGGTTCTGTTCGAGGTCGCGTCGGGACAGCGTCATTCGAAGGTTTTCGGGTCGCGCAAGCTGCGCACGAGTTGCGTCCTCGCCTGGCGGCGCTTCGCTGCATGCGGCTTGTCGTGCGCGCCGCCCTTGCGCAGCAGCGGCGAGCGTGCGACAGGATTGCGCGGGGGCATCAGCATGTGCTGCTTGGCACGTTTCACGGCAGGCCTCGGAAAGGCAGGCGCGTCTCGACCCACGCCGCCACCGACAACAACGAATCGTCGTCGTCAAGCGTTGACGCAAGTTGCATGCCCAGCGGCATCCGGTTGGCCGCGAGACCGATCGGCAGCGCGATGGCCGGAAACCCCAATAGCGACCACAGCGTGCAGCAAGCGGGATCGCCGGTGACCGTCAGGTCCGCGGGCGCGGTGCCGCGCGCCGGTGCCGACATCACCGCGTCGAAGTGCGAGATCCAGTCGATCGCCGCGGCGCGCATCGCCTGGCGCGCGGCCTTTGCGCGCAGGTACTCGCCAGCGTCGATCGCCGCGCCCTCGTCGAGCGCGCGCGCGAGCGCTGCCGACACGTTCGCACGCGGCAGATGCCCGAGGTTCTGCGCGCCCTCGTAGTACATCAAGGTGCGATGCACGGCCGCGGCATCGGCCAAGGCGTCGGGAAGCGCGACCGGTATCACGTCGGCACCGGCGAGCCGCAGCCGCGTCGCAACGGCGTCGAGCGCATCGGCGGCTTCGATGTCGATCGTCGTCCACGGCAGGCGGTCGAGGAACGCGATGCGGGGCGGGCGCTCGCGCGCGACGATGCGCGGCGCGATGCGGCCCGGCCTCGCCAGCACGCTGGCGAGGCGCGCGGCGTCGTCGACGCTGCGCGTGAACGTGCCGAGGGTGTCGAATGTCGCGCTGAACACATTGACGCCGTCGAAGGCGATCGCGCCCAGCGTCGGCTTGAAGCCCACGACGCCGCAGAACGCCGCAGGACGTATCACCGAACCGTTGGTCTGCGTGCCCACGGCCGCCGGCACGTGGCGTGCCGCCACCGCGGCTGCGGAACCCGACGACGAGCCACCCGGCGTGTGCGCCACATTCCAGGGATTGCGCGTTGGCCCGGCATGCATGAACGCGAATTCCGTCGTCACCGTCTTGCCGAACACGTAGCCGCCTGCAGTGATGAGCCGTTGCACGCATTCGGCGTCGCGCGCGACGCGATGGCCGGCGAATGCGGGCGAGCCGAACTGCGTCGGCAGCGCTTCGGTGCCAATGATGTCCTTGAAGCCGATCGGCAGGCCATGCAGCGGACCTTGCGCGGTGCGATGCACGAGGTCGGCGGCCGCGGCGCGTGCTTGCACATGCGCAGGATCGAGATGTGCCCACGCATGGATCGTCGGATCGGAGCCTTGCGCGTGCGCGAGCAGCCACGCCGCATAGCCGGACGGCGTGAGCGTGCCGTCGCCAAAGCGCGCGCGCGCTTCGCCGAGCGACAGCGTGTGCAATGGCGACGGGGCGCTCATTCGCGCAGGAACAGCGCGGTGAGGTCGTTGAGGAAGCGCCTGCCCAGCGCCGTCGGGCGCAGGCGCGCCGGATCGGCCTCGAGCAGGCCGCGTCGCGTCGCCGTGTCGATCGCGCCGGCGACAATGGCGAGCGGCATGCCGGTGCGCTCGGCGAACAGCGCCGTCGGCACGCCGTCGGTGAGCCGCAATGCGTTCAGCATGAATTCAATGCCGACATCATGGCGCGTCACGACCGTCGACTCCATGACCGGCTCGTGCATCGACGCCTTTTCGAGATATTGCCGGGGCTGCTTGTAACGCACCGCGCGCTCGATACGGTCGGCAAATGAGATCTTCGAGTGCGCGCCGGCGCCGATGCCGAGATAATCGCCGAACCGCCAATAGTTGAGGTTGTGCGCGCATTCGCGACCGGGCTTCGCATACGCCGACACTTCGTAGCGTCGGTAGCCGGCGCCGGCGAGGCGCGTGGCGACCTGCGTCTGGATATCGTCCGCCAGCTCGTCATCGGGCAGCGGTGGCGGATGGCGATGGAACAGCGTATTGGGTTCCATCGTCAGCTGGTAGAACGACAAATGCGGGGTATCGAACGCGAGCGCCGCCGCGATGTCCGCTTCCGCGTCGGCGAGCGTCTGCTGCGGCAACGCGAACATCACGTCGAGGTTGACGTTGCCGAAGATCATCATCGCCGCCTCGGCGGCGCGCCGCGCCTCGTCGACATCGTGCACGCGCCCCAGCGCGCGCAGCTTGGCACTGTCGAAGCTCTGCACGCCGAGCGACAGGCGGTTGACGCCCGCCGCGAAGAAGCCGGCGAATTTCTCGCGTTCGAATGTCCCGGGATTGGCTTCGAGCGTCACTTCGGCATCGGGCAGCACCTGCAGCCGTGCGCGAACGCCCGCCAGCAGCGCATCGATCGCCGCCGCCGAGAACAGGCTCGGCGTGCCGCCACCGATGAAGATCGTGTGCACCTTGCGGCCCCACACCGATGGCAGCGCCGACTCGAGGTCGGCCATCAGCGCGTCGACGTAGGCAATCTCGTCGACGTCGCCTTTCGCTTCGTGCGAGTTGAAATCGCAATACGGACACTTGCGGATGCACCATGGAATGTGGATGTACAGCGAAAGTGGCGGCAGCGCGGTGAAATGCGGCGACGTCGCCAGCGGCAATGCGACGGTGCTCACCGTCGTTCCTCGAGCAGCCGCGCGATCAACGCGCGCATCGCCTGTCCACGATGCGAGATCTCGTTCTTCTGCGCCAACAGCATCTCCGCGCCCGTCATTCCCGTCTGCAGGTCTTCGAAGTAGGGGTCGTAGCCAAAGCCGCCCGAGCCGCGCGCGACATCGATCACCCGTCCATGCCAGCGACCTTCGGCGAACATCGGCTCGGGATCGTCGGCATGCCGCGCCAGCGCGAGCACGCAGTAATAGTGCGCGCGGCGATGGGCGACGCCTTCGAGCGCCAAGACGAGCTTGGCATTGTTGCGCGCATCCGAGCGCGGCTCGCCCGCATAGCGTGCGCTCAGCACACCCGGTGCACCGGCGAGCGCATCGACGCAGATGCCTGAGTCGTCGGCAAGCGCGGGCAGGCGTGCATGCGCGCTCGCATGACGCGCCTTGGCCAGCGCGTTCTCGATGAACGTCGGATGCGGTTCCCCGGCGTCGGCGATTCCCAGTGCGCCTTGCGCGACGACGTCGATGCCGAGCGGGGCGAGCAGGCGGCGGAATTCGCGCAACTTGCCTTCGTTGCCCGACGCGAGCACCAGCCGCGTGATCACATGAGCGCGCGCCGCTGCGCGTCGATGATCCCGGCGAGCCCTTGTTGCGCAAGCCCGATCATCGCGTCGAACTCTGCGCGCGAAAATGGCGCGCCTTCCGCCGTGCCCTGGATCTCGATGAATCCGCCGGCGCCCGTCATCACGACGTTCATGTCGGTGTCGCAGGACGAATCCTCGGCGTAGTCGAGGTCGAGAAGGGGCACGCCGTCGACGATGCCGACCGACACCGCGCTGACCATGTCGCGAATCGGCGCGCCGGCGATGAGTCCCCGCGCGCGGCACCACGCCACCGCGTCGACCACCGCGACGCATGCCCCGGTGATCGACGCGCAGCGCGTGCCGCCATCGGCCTGCAGCACGTCGCAATCGATCCTGATCGTGCGCTCGCCGATCTCCTTCAGGTCGACGACCGCGCGCAGCGAGCGGCCGATGAGCCGTTGGATTTCCTGCGTGCGGCCCGACTGCTTGCCCTCGGCCGCCTCGCGACGCATCCGCGTGTTGGTGGCGCGCGGCAGCATCCCGTATTCGGCGGTGAGCCAGCCTTGCCCCTTGCCCTTGAGGAACGGCGGCACGCCTTCCTCGACGCTCGCCGTGCAGAGCACGCGCGTATCGCCGGCGGCAACAAGCACAGAGCCTTCGGCGTGCTTGGTGTAGCCGCGGACGATCGAAAGGGGCCGCAAGGCGTCGGCGGCGCGGTCGTGGGCGCGGGGTTTCATGGCGGAATTATAGCGGCCGGCCCCGCATCATCGCGGGGACAAGCACTGCATCGCAACGATTGCACTCGCGGTGCGACAAAGTCGTGAATGAAGTGGTTTCACGCGTCGTCACCGAAAGGGTGCGGCCTGCGGTTGGCTTCGCCGGCCATTGCGCGCAAGGTATCGTCGATTGCCAGCGAAGGTACGTAGCCGGCGGCCGCCCTGAAGGGCCCCGAATCGACCTCCAGCGACGACGTCAGTCGCTGCATCGCCGCGCTGCGCCCCAGCAGCTTTCCCAACAGCCGAAGCAGCGGCACCGGAACATAGGCGAGATTCGCGTCCACCTGTTGGGCGGCGGCGATCGCGCGAATGAGCTGCGGCGTCGACACGCTCTCGGCGTCGGCTACAAAATATGTTCCCGAGGGTGCGGCAATCGCCGCGGCGAATGCCTCGGCCAGATTTCCGAGCCCGATCATGCTGCGGCGATTGTCGACCGCGGCGAACGGCAGCCACTGGCGGCGGGCAACCGCATCCCACAGCGTGCGGAAATTGCCGCGCACGCCGGGGCCGTAGACGAGCGGCAGCCGAAGCACGACGGTGGACATCGAGGAACCGTCGGCGATATCGGACAGCGCGCGCTCCGCATCCCACTTGCTGCGCGCGTACGCATCCTGAGGTGCCGGATCGTCCTCGATGCGCAATGGCTTGCCGGGCAACGACGCCTCGCCGGCGACCTTCGCGCTGCTTGCCAAAACGAATCGGCCCACACCGGCATCACGCGCGGCGCGCGCTACGCGTTCGGTCGCGACCACGTTCGCTGCATGAAACGCCGCCTCCGGATCCGCCTCGCGCTCGTGCATCACGTGCGCGCGGGCAGCAAGATGAAAGATCACATCCACGCCTCGCAGGGACTCCACGAGTTGCGTCGCGTCCGCGGTCGCAAGGTCGCCGTGCGTCGCCCGCGTGATCGCGCGCATTTCCGTGCGCATGCTTCGCAAATGCGCCACCAATGCGCGGCCGATGAAGCCATCGGCGCCGGTGACGGCGACGCTGCGGACCTCAGATCCAGCGCCAGCCATGCTTGCGGTAGAAGCGGAAGCCGCTTTTCACGAACCAGCCGATGTGGCGCACGCCCTTGCGCGCCGCGCCGCCGCCATGATGGATGACCTTGACCGAGGGCACGTATGCGGTGCGCGTGATGCGATTCAACCGCACCGTCCAGTCGAAATCCTCGAAATACAGAAAGAACCTCGGATCGAAGCCGCCGCTCGCATCGATCGCCTTGCGTCGCACCAGCAGCACCGCGCCGGACATTGCCGGGATATCGACCACTTCGCGATCGGGTGCGGAGTCGATGACGTCGCGCATTTCATAGCGCGCCATGCGCCGACGGAAGAATGCGCGGCCCAGCGTCGGAAAGAATCCGCGCAGCGCGAGGTCGAGCACCGACGGGTAACGCTTGCACAGGTAGTCGCGCTTGCCGTCGGAGGTGAACACCTGCGGCGCGAGCGCGCCGATGTCGGGATGCGAATCGAGCCAGCGCACGCCGATCATCAGCGCATCCCGGTCGAGCTCGACGTCGGGATTGAGCACCAGGTGGTAGTCGGCGCCGCTGCCGTGCAGCACGAGATTGTGCGCGGCTCCGAAGCCGATGTTGGCGTGTCCATGCAGGCAGATGAGCTGCACCTTGGTGTCGACGAAGCGGGCGCGCCCCAGGTTGACGACGGCCTCGGCGTTGTCGCGATCGCCGCTGTTGTCGATCAGCGCGACGTTGACAGTGCGGATCACGCCGGCCTCGCGCGCCACCGCGATCGCCTGCGCGAGCCGGTACAGCGTGCGCTCGAGCAGCGCACGGTCGGGGCGAAAGGTCACGACGCTGACCTGGAGGGACGAGGGAAGCACTGTGCGCGGCGGTGCGGTACGCCTGCAGGACGATTGGCGTGGCGCGTTAGAATCGATCGAGTTTACCAAGACCTCACGGAAAAAGGACCATGCAGGATCTTCGACATGACGCCGCGGCGCTGTCCGCGTTCGCGACGCAGCTGCTGCAGAAATCGGGCGTGCGCGACGATATCGCGCGCGACGTCGCCGAAGTGCTCGTCGACGCCGACCTGATGGGTCACACGACGCATGGGCTCGGCCTGCTGGCGCCGTACCTGGACGAGCTTGCCAACGGCAGGATGCGCAAGGCGGGCGAGCCCATTGTCGTCGAGCAGCGCGCGGCATCGGCATTGTGGGATGCGCAACGGCTGCCGGGGCCGTGGGTCACGCGTCGCGCGTTCGACGCGGCGTCGACAATGGCTCGCACGCAAGGCACGGGAACGATCGTCATCCGGCGCTCGCACCACATCGCCTGCCTCGCCGCCTACCTGCCGGCGATCACCGCGCGCGGGCAGATGGCGCTGCTGTACTGCTCGGACCCGAACAACAAGAGCGTCGCACCGTTCGGCGGTGTCACGCCGGTGTTCACGCCCAACCCGTTCGCCGCGGGCATTCCCACGTCGAGCGATCCGATCCTGCTCGACATCTCGGCGAGCTACACGACCAACGGCCTGACCGGTCGCCTGCACGAAGCCGGCGAGAAGTTGCCGCACGCTTGGCTGCAGGATGCCGAAGGCAACGCCACCGACGATCCCGCCGTGCTGTTCAACGATCGCAAGGGCACGCTGCTGCCGCTGGGCGGCCACGATGCCGGCCACAAGGGATTCGCGCTTGCATTGCTGGTCGAAGCGCTGACCGCAGGATTGGCGGGAATGGGGCGCGCCGATCCCAGGGAAGGCTGGGGCGCGACGGTGCTCGTGCAGGTGATCGAGCCGTCGGCGCTGGGTGGTCTCGACGCAATGCGGCGCCAGATGGATTTCATCGTCGACGCCTGCCACGGCGCGACGCCGCGCGACGCCGATGCCCGCGTGCGGCTGCCCGGCGAGCGCGCGCAGAAGTTGATGCGTGACCAGCGCGCGCACGGCGTTGCGCTGTATCCGGCGATCATGCCGACGCTCGCGCCCTGGGCGGAAAAGCTGGGAGTCGCGGTGCCGAAGCAGACCGTCGCCCACGCAGCGGCAAAGGGATCTCGCTGAGGGTCGCGTCGCGCAACGCCCTCCCCCCAGCCCTCTCCCGCACGCGGAACAGGCGGCGCAACACACGCGCAGGTCAGGACATCGCCAGCGCCTGCACCTTCGCCAGCGCCTTCTGCGGATTGATCAGATGGCGGCGGCCATCGGGTGTGGTATCGGCAGTTTCGCGGATCAGCGCGATCACCTGCGATGGCGTGAGCTTCGGCGCGACCGCGAGAATCTTCGCCGCAAGATTCGCAACCTGTGGCGACGCCATCGACGTCCCCGATTCCGCCAGCGTTTCACCGCCGGGAATCGTGCTCTCCACCTGGTAGCCGTTGGCGTCCACGAGCACCGTGGGCCCGTAGCTCGTGAACGATGCCTCGTCGCCGGCCTTGTCAACCGCTCCGACGGCGAGCAGGTTCGGCAGCACGATGCCGGCGGGCAGGTCCTCGATGAACGACGCGTCCTCGTTGCTGTTGCCGGCGGCGGTGACGAACAGGATGCCGGGCGCGCTCGCGAACGCCTTCGTCAGCGCGGTCTTCTGGATGTCGAAAAAGCCGCGGGCGATCACCTTGCGCTCGGCCGGGTCCTTGCCGATGTTGCAGAGCTCGAGCTGGCCCTCGATGTCCTTGACGTTGCCACCCCAGCTCATGTTGACCACGCGCACGTGGTTGGCCTTGAAGAAGTTAACGTACGATTTGGCATTGCGCGCGTCGCGCAGCGCGAGCTCTCTCGTCGGACACGGGTCGGGCAGCAGGTGCCAGTCGAACTCGATTCGTCCGACGACGACGCGCGCGTAGGGATTGCCCGCGGTGGCGATGCCGGCGACGTGCGTGCCATGCATCCAGTTCCCCGACAGCCCGATCTCCTCGATCGCGCTCTTGTACTCGGCGGGCTTCAGCGTCGACAGGTACTGCTTCAGCGCGCTCGCCTCCGCGCTGTCGATGTTGGATTGAAGGTCGGAAAAACCCTTGAGGCGCGCCTTCATCTGCGGCACGCGGCTTTTCAACTCCGCCGGAATCGACTGCAGGTCGCCGGTGCTCGGCCGCGAATAGCGATCGAACGCAATGACCGCCGGGACGCCCGACGCCGCCTTGACATAGCGGTCGCGATAGAGCGACAGGTCGACGCCGCTATCCCAGATGCCGATATTGACGTTCGCATACGGCTTGCCGGGCGCGAGCGCGACGGCGCGCGCAGCCCAGATGTCCGGCTTCTCGACCTTGTGCACGGCGAGATAGTCGCCATACGACGCCACCAGCGTGGGTTTGAGCGGCAGCGTCGCGACGATCCGGTAGCGCGCGTTGATGATTGCGGGTGCCAGATCCGAGCTCACCGATCCCGCCTTGTCGACGGTGGGCTGGATCACGTTGCGCACATAGCCCAGCATCAGCGTCTCGCTGGCGATCTCGGCGCCCGCCTTGGCTTCCTTCACCTCGTTCTGCACCACCTCGTACGGCATCGCCGCGAGATCGGCGTCGATCTGCCGGGCGACCTGCTGGCGGTAGGCGTCCGATGTCGCATTGCCCGCGCTTTTCTGCGCGGCGATCATCGCGCGCAGCTGCAGGCCGGACATCAGCTTGTCGGCGGGCTTGTCCTGCAGCTCCCTGATGCGCACGGCGCGCGCGAGTGCGGCGTCGTCATTGCCGGCCAGATAGTCGAGTTGCGCGAGCTCGCCTTCGAGCTGACGCAGCGTCGCGCGATCGGGGATTTCGTACTTGTCGAGCACGGACTCGGTGTCGCGTCGCACGTCCGCGGCGAAGCGCGCGAACCTGGCAGGATCGCTGACGATGTCCTCGACCTTGCCGTCGATCTTGTAGCTGAAGCGCGGCAGATCGGCCGCCTTGTCGATACGCGGTTTCGAATCGGCGAACGCCGGCGCGATGCCGACGCACAGCATTGCAAACAGGATGGTGGATCGCATGTACACGGATGGTCCTCCGGTTGGGTGATGACGGCGGCGCCGGCTCGTGACCGCGCCCCGTGCGGTTGGGCGAATTGTAGGCGCGCGGCACCACCGCGCATCCGGGCGACGACCGGATGCCCTGGGAAACGATGAAATGACGGTGGCGTCGACGGAAGCCGTGCTGCCGGTTCCGAATTCGCGTCAGCCCGCGAAAGCGCCCCTCGGCGACGCGCCAGCGTCCGGCGAAGCCGCGACGCGCGTGCGGTTGGCGGGCGAGCGCGCGCAGCAGCTGATGCGTGAACAGCGTGCGCACGGCGTCGCGCTGTATCCGGCGATCATGCCGTCGCTGGCAACGTGGGTGCAGAAGTTGGGCGTCGATGTACCAGGTCCCGTCCAGTTACCGAGTGGTGGTTAATTAGCTGACGCCAACCTGACAGGTGTACGGTTGCGGACAGACATGCCGGACGACTGTAGCTAGATTTCCTCGAGCAAGTTGAAGGCCATGCGTCCGCAACGGATGCGTGCCGATTCGCTCCTGCGTTCCGTGGAAAGCGCTCAATGCTCGATCGAAAAGCGTCACGCTCGCGGTACTCAGCGTTTTTTGCCTGCTTGGCTGCCGCAGTCACTACATACCTGATTCTTCAGTCGATAGGTCCGGCGAACGCCGTCCCGTCGTTCGCGCGCCAGACGGGACAGGAGTGCGTCGCCTGCCACGTCAGCTTCCCCGAGCTCACGCCTTACGGCCGCTACTTCAAGCTGACCGGCTACACCATCGGCAAGCGTTCGTTCTCGTCAGAAGGAATGAGCTACGTCCCGCTTGCTGTGATGGCGCAGGCCTCCGTCACGAGCACGCGGAACAATCATGCCACCGACCCCGATACCGGGGACACAGTCTCGATCAACCAGCGCAACAACAGCATGGTGTTCTGCTGCGCCAGCATTTTCCTGGCGAGCAAGGTCAACGACTACATCGGCGGATTCATCCAGTGGAGCTACGACAACCTGGCGACATCGGCCGACGGGACGTTGGGCGGTCACGGTGGCATCGACAATACGGACATCCGCATCGTCGGCAAGTACGCCGCCGAGAGGGCCGCCGTGCCGGACTGGATCTATGGCGCCACGCTGCACAACAACCCGACGGTGCAGGACGTGTGGAACAGCACGCCTGCGTTCGGTTTCCCCTACACCGCTTCGCCGCTCGCGAGCACTCCTGCTGCCGCCACGCTCATCGACGGCGGGCTGGCGCAGCAGGTAGCAGGGATCGGCGGCTATGTATTCTGGAAGAAGACGCTGTACGGCGAGCTTTCGTTCTACCGGACGGCCGACGGCGCGTTCTCCATCCTGCGCCAAGGACAGGACATCCACACCGACGGTGGCGTGGCAGCGATCAAGGGCTACAACCCGTACTGGCGCTTCGCCTACAACCACGAGTGGGGGCCTCATTCGGTGATGGTCGGGACCTATGGCATGACCATCGATCGCTATCCGAGCAACTTCGATACGTCGACGCCGACCGATCATTTCCGCGATGTCGCCGTCGACGCGCAATATCAGTACATCACCGATCCGCACGTGTTCACGACGCAGGCGACATACATCGATGAAAGGCAGTCGTACAAGGCAAGCTATCCGGTAGCGTTGGCAAGCGGCGCGGGTATCGGTGCAGGACCTGCGCCCGCGAATCCGAACGACAAGCTGCACACGTTCAAGGCGAAGGCGACCTATTATTTCGACCGCAAATATGGAGCAACACTGGGCTATTTCACGACCGGCGGCAGCGCCGATGCCGGTCTCTATGGCATGGACGCCAGTGGCAACGCGATCAAGCCGGATAACAACGGCTACATCGTCGAGCTCGACTACCTGCCAGTCCAGTACGTGCGACTGATGCTGCAGTACGTCGGGTACGGCAAGTTCGACGGTGCATCGACCAACTACGACGGCAATGGCCGCAGCGCACGCGACAACAACACGATCTTCTTCAACATCTGGGCGGCGTTTTGACCGCGTTCGAATCGACACACCCGGTGGATGCCGCGCGCATTCGGCGGCACGTAAAAATGCCGACGACGCACGGGTTTCGTGTGGCAATCCTGGGCATGGTGCTTGGGATTGTCGTCAACGTCGCCGGCGCGCAGACCGTCTCGCCTGAAATCCACAAGGCGGCGGAAGCGAAAGCCGTCAGCCTGTGCTCGACGTGTCATGGGCCACGCGGCATCAGCACTTCGGCCGAGTTCCCGATTCTTGCGGCGCAGAACAAGGCCTATCTGGAAGTCCAGATCGACGCGTTTCGCAAGAAGACGCGCGCCGAGAAGGACGCGCACGATTTCATGTGGGGCATTGCCGGCAACCTGGACGAGGCAATCATCGGCGGAATCGCGGACTACTATGCGACGCAGCCTGCAGCCGTCGGGCATGCCGACAACCCGGCGCTGGTCGCGCAAGGCAGGGAGTTGTACGACAAGGGCATCGGCGATCGCGGCATCCCGGCCTGCGCCACCTGCCATGGTGCGAACGCCGAAGGGTTGGCCGACTTTCCTCGCCTCGCGGGACAACATGCGAAATATGTCGCGAAGCAACTCAATTACATCCAATCGCTGGTCCGTGCCGCGCCCGTGATGCACGGCATCGTCAAGGACCTTACGCCGGGGGAAATCGTGGCGTTGGCGACCTACGTCCAGTCACGGTAGGGATTGCATCGCCTGATCCGGCTGGGTACCCCGTCCGGTGGCGACGCGCCAATGCCCCGCAAGGTCGCGGATCGATCGGATGTCTACGAATCCATGCTGCGCGAGCAAGGTGCGCACCGCGTCCGACTGCTCGTATCCGTGTTCGACCAGCAGTGACCCACCTGTCGCGAGATGATCCGGCGCACCGCGAATGATCGCGCGCAAGGCCGAGAGCCCGTTGTCGCCGGGCGTCAGCGCATCACGCGGCTCGAAGCGCAAATCTCCCTCGAGCAAGTGCGGATCGTCCGCGGCAATATAGGGCGGATTGGCGACGATCGCGTCGAATCGATTGTCGCCGACACCGTCGAACCAGTTCGAGCGCAGGAATCGCACATTGCCGATGCCAAGCCGTTGCCCGTTGGCGCTCGCAACGGCCAGCGCGGCGACGGAAGCATCGACGGCGGTGACTTCGGCTCGCGGCCGCGCATGCGCGAGCGCCAGCGCGATTGCGCCGGAGCCCGTGCCGAGATCGAGAATGCGTGCCGGCGCATCGGTTGCGACACACGACAATACCGCATCGACCAGCGTTTCCGTTTCCGGGCGTGGGATGAGCACATCGGGTGTCACATGCAGCATGATGTTGTGGAATTCACGCCAGCCGGTCAGGTAGGCGACCGGCTCACCGTCGCGACGCCGTTTTGCCATGGAAAGGAAACGTTCATAATGTTGCTGTGGCAAGTCATCTGTCGCGTGGCCCGCGAGCCATGCGCGATTCTTGCCCGTCACGTGGGCGAGCAACACGTTGGCGTCGACGGGCGCGAGCCCACATTGCACCAACGCCTGACGCACCGTCAGGTGCTCAGGCATCGGTGGCGCCGATCGCCGCGAGCTGCTCCGCCTGGAACTCCTGGGTCAGAGCGTCAGTGATTTCGTCGAGATCGCCGTCCATGATGTCGGCGATCCGGTATAGCGTCAGGTTGATGCGGTGATCGGTGACGCGGCCCTGCGGGAAATTGTAGGTGCGGATGCGCTCGCTACGATCGCCGCTGCCGACGAGGCTCTTGCGCTCGGCCGCCTCCTTCTGCTGCCGCTCCCGCCGCTCCTTGTCGTGCAAGCGTGACGCCAGAACGCTCATCGCGCGGTCGCGGTTTCGATGCTGCGACCGGTCATCCTGGCATTCGACGACGAGCCCGGTCGGCAAGTGCGTGACGCGCACTGCCGAATCTGTCTTGTTGATGTGCTGGCCGCCGGCGCCCGACGCGCGGAACGTGTCGATGCGCAGGTCCGCGGGATTGATCTTGACGTCGACGATCGGGTCGGCCTCGGGCATCACTGCCACCGTGCATGCCGACGTGTGGATGCGCCCCTGCGCTTCGGTCTGCGGCACGCGCTGCACGCGATGGCCGCCCGACTCGAACTTGAGCTTCGCGTAGACGTTGCTGCCGATGATGCGCGCGATCACTTCCCGGTAGCCGCCCAGATCGCTGGCCGATTCGCTGACGATCTCCACCTTGAAGCCGTGCCGCTCGGCATAGCGAACGTACATGCGCAGCAGGTCGGCGGCAAACAGCGCCGACTCGTCGCCGCCGGTTCCCGCGCGCACTTCGACGAAGACGTTGCGCGCATCGTCTTCATCCTTTGGCAGCAGCGCACTCTGCAATGATCGCGTCAGCACTTCCATGCGCGCGCGCGCCGCGGCGCGCTCGTCGTCGGCGAACGCCTTGATCGACGCATCGCGCGCGAGCTCGTCCGCCGCCGCGAGATCACCCTCCGCGCGGCGGTAGTCGCCGTACAGGCCGACCACGGGTTCGATCTCCGCACGCTCTTTCGACAGCACACGCAGCCGATTGCCGTCGCTGCCCGTCTCGGGCGCGGCAAGCAACGCATCGATTTCCGCGAGGCGAGCGTCGAGCTGTTCGAGCTTGGTGCGAAGCGAGGATTTCATGGAGTTGATGCAATGGTACCGGTACGCATTGTCCTGCCGTCACTTGAGCGAATGCGTGCAATCAGCGGCTCCCGCACGCACGACGCTGGGTCCCCGCTTTCGCGGGGATGACGGCAACGGAATTGGGTCCCCGCCTTCGCGGGGATGACGGCATATGCGCGGATGAAGCGGGCCGCTAACGCTCGCGCGTCGGCGGTTCGGGGAGCTTGTAGATGCGCTGGAACAGCGCGATCAGTTCGCTGCGCTCGGCGTCGCCGGCCTGGTTGAGCGCGGCGAGCGGACCGTGCAGCATCTTGCTGGTGATGCCGCGCGCCAGCGCTTCAAGCGCCTGGCCGGGAGCGACGCCGGCGGCGAGCATGCGGCGCGCGCGGTCGAGCTCGCCCTGCCGCATCGCGTCGTGGTGCGCATGCAACGCGGAGATCGTCGGCACCACGGCGCGCGCATCGAGCCAACGCAGGAAATGATCGGTCTGCTCGGCGATCATCGCTTCCGCCTGCACGACCGACTCGCGGCGGATCTGCAGGTTGTCCTTGACGATCGCGGCGAGGTCGTCGACGCTGTAGAGGAACACGTCGTCGAGCGCACCGACTTCGGGCTCGACGTCGCGCGGCACCGCGAGGTCGACGATCAACACCGGCGCATGGCGGCGCTGCTTGATCACGCGCTCCATCAGCCCCTTGCCGAGGATCGGCAGCGTGCTTGCCGTGCAGGTGACGATGACGTCGAATTGCGGCAGCCGCTCGGCGACCTCGTTGAGCGTCATCGCGGACGCGTTGAAGCGATCCGCGAGCTTGCGGCCGCGCTCGAGCGTGCGGTTGGCGACGGTGATCGACGCGGGATTGCGCGACGCGAAGTGCGTCGCCGCGAGCTCGATCATTTCGCCGGCGCCGATAAGCAGCAGCCGCTGCTCCGACAACGACGGGAAGATGCGCTCGGCCAGCTTGACTGCCGCGGCCGCCATCGAGATCGACGCGCTGCCGATGTCGGTTTGCGTGCGCACGTCCTTGGCCACCGCGAACGTGCGCTGGAACAGACGGTTGAGCACGAGTCCGAGCGATCCCGCGGCTTCCGCCGATCGCACCGCCTGTTTCATCTGGCCCAGGATCTGTGGCTCGCCCAATATCATCGAGTCGAGGCCGGACGCCACGCGGAATGCGTGCGACACCGCCTTGTCATTCGGCAACGTGTAGAGGTGCGGCGCGAGCGTGTCGCCTGGAAGGCCATGCGCCTCGGTCAGCCAGCGCGCGACGTGCACGGGCTCACCGCCGTGAAAATACACTTCGGTGCGATTACACGTCGACAGGATCGCGGCTTCCTTGACCAGTTGCGCACGTGTCAGCGTGCGCAGTGCGTCCCCCAGCGCGTCGGGCGCGAACGCCACGCGCTCGCGCACGCCGACGGGCGCGGTGGTGTGATTCAAGCCAACGGCGAAAAGGGACATGGGTCGTCAACAATACGCCGCCATCGCGCGGACCCTGCACCGGGCGCCTGACGATCGTGAAGCCGCAATGATACTCCCCATCGACTGCGCAAACGCCTCAAGCCGTTGATTCGGGAAGACAAACTCAAACGTTCACGCGCGGGCGCCATCATCGCGACGCCACATCACCATTGTCGCGAAGCGCAGGCGCCCGGAAATCTGCTGCGCGACGTTGCGCAGCACCTGCGCAGCCACGTCCGGGGCTGCCGCCTGCAGCCGCGCGAGCTCGTCACGCGACAGCGAGTAGCCGACCGACTCGATGTCTGCGATCGCGGTCGCCGTGCGCGTGCCGCCATCGAGCAGCGCGAGCTCGCCGAACACGACACCCGACCGGAAGCTGACAATCCGCCGTCCGCCCTTGCCGTCGCCGCCAAGGCCTTCCACCAACGTGACCGAACCGCGCACCAGCGCGTACAGATGGTCGCCGGGCTCGCCACGGCGGAACAGCACGTCGCCTGCCGCGAACGCATGCCGCACCATCGATTGCCCCAACGCAGCACGCTGGGTAGGCGTCAATCCCTCCATGATCGGCAGCGCATTCAGCGACAGTTCGAGTTCGCTGCGCACCATGCCGGCCAGCCGCAGCGCTTCCCATTCGGTGCGTTCGAGCGCCTGGTCGACGTCGTCGAACCAATTGTCGCCGGTGATCGCGTCGACATGATCGAACGCGCGCAATGCGCGCGCGTGCCGGTCGCCGTCGACGATGCCGGCCAGCAGCAGCTGCGCGCCCGCGTCCTCGAGCTGGCCGCCCAGCCGCTCCAATGCAAGCGCGCCGGAAGCATCGATCGTCGTCACGTCCGTCATGTCGAGGATGACAAACGTCGACTCCGCCGCCAGCGCGGCGACTTCGCGCCGCAGCGTTTCGGCGGTGCCGAAGAAGACCGCGCCTTCCAGCGACACGACCTTGACGCGATCGGCGGCGGCGCGCACCACCGCCGTCTGGTCGGCCGCGTAGATCCGGCGCGACGCGCGCGTCGTCGCGGTGGCAACACCGCGGATTAGCGAGCGGTTCATCGACGCGATGAACATCACGAACGACAGCCCGATACCGACGCCGATCGCGACGACGAATCCGAACGCGATCGTCGCGATGCAGACGATCGCGACGATGCCGAGGCTCGCGTGCACCTCGGGCGTGCCGCGGCGCGTGACGAGCTGGCGCACGAGGCCGGGGCTCCATCGATCGAACAGCCTGACCGCGATGACCACCATCACGCCGGCACTGACGGTCAGGGGAATCGCGCCCAGCAGGCGCGCGCCGAAGAGCAACAGCGCGAGCAGCAAAGCCGAGTTGACCAGCCCGCTCAGGCGCGTGCGGGCACCGCTCTCGTGCATGCCGCACACGATCGACGTACCGTACACGACGGGCAGCCCGCCGAAGGCCGACGACACCACGTTCGCGACACCCAATCCCAATAGCATGCGGTTAGGCGCGAACGGGACCTTGATCGCATTCTCGGTGGCAGCCGCAGAGAGCAGCGAATCGAGCGAGCCGATCAGCGCGATCACCAACGCCGTGATCGCAATCCTCGGCAGATTCTCCGTCATAGACCGCCATTGCCCCGCATCCAGCCACGGCCGCCACGCCATCGGCCACGGCAGGTCCGAGTGCGGCGTGCCGAGCAGCGGGCCCATGTCGACACCCGGCCACAGGGTCGCCACGACAAGGTAGACCAGCGTGCCGGACACCAGCGCGATCATTGCCGCGGGCCACGATGGCCACCGGCGGGTGACGATCCACATGATCGCCGCCGTGGCGAGGCCCAGCAGCAACGCGGCGGGAAGCAACTCCCGCCATGCCATGAAGACATCGGCACCGCGCGCCGACACACCGGACAACGGCGCGACCTGTGCGACCAGGATCAGTACGGCGATGCCGTTGACGAAACCGCCGACCACCGGCAGCGGCACATAGCGCACCAGCGATCCCATGCGCAGCAGCGCGAACGCCATCTGCAACAGGCCGCTCAACAGTACGCACATCGTCATCAATACGAGCACATCGCTGGCCTCGAGACCCGCGTCGACGAGCGACGCGACGAGTCCCGCATACACCAGCGACGTCGATGTCCGTGGCAGCGCGTTGGCGAGCGGGATGCCGCAGCCCAGCACCGCGACCGCGTTGCCGAAGACCGCTGCGACGAAGGCGGCGCGAATGGCGATTCCGAGCGCATCTTGGCCGAGCGCCGCGAACGACAGTTGCGCTAGCGGCAGCAATATGCCGAGCGTGAGCACTGCACCGGTAAGGCCTCCGCGCAATTCCGCGATCAGCGATCTGGCTTGCAAGGATCGGCCCTCTGGGAGTGATGACGGGACCGCTACACGACTGAGCCCGCGGTGGGCGGGCGCCGCCGCAGGCGATGCGGTATCGATCATAGCCGGGGAAACGCAGCGATCAACGCGAATATTCCCGCATCCAACCGGAAAGACCCGCCGGACTCCGGCGCTCAGGCCCTGACGAACTCGCTCTTGCTGCCCAGCCAGCGCGCCATGTGCAGCCGTGCGGCTTCCGGATCCTTCTGCAGCAGCTCGTCGGCGGCATCGCGTGCCTGCTCGATCAGCGCCGCGTCGCGCTCGAGATCGGCGAAGCGCAGCAGCGGCACGCCGGACTGGCGCGCGCCCATGAACTCGCCGGGACCGCGAATCGACAAGTCCTGGCGCGCGATCTCGAAGCCGTCGTTGTTCTCGAAGATCACCTTGAGGCGTGCCTTGGCCGTGTCACCGAGCGGCTCCTCGAACAGCAGGATGCACTGGCTTTCGGCATCGCCGCGGCCCACTCGACCGCGCAACTGGTGCAACTGCGCGAGGCCAAAGCGCTCCGCGTGTTCGATCACCATCGTCGATGCGTTGGCCACGTCGACGCCCACTTCGATCACCGTCGTCGCCACCAGCACGTCGATGTCACGGGCGACGAACGCGCTCATTGTCACCGTCTTTTCCGCGGGCTTCATCCGCCCGTGCAGAAGGCCGACGCGCAGCGGCCGCGACAGGCGTTCCACCGTCGCGATCTCGCCATAGACACGCGTCAGTTCGGCGTGCAGCGCAACCGCCGTCTGCAGCTCGAGCTTTTCGCTTTCCTCGATCAACGGACACACCCAGTACGCCTGCCCGCCGCTCGCGCAACGGCGCGCGACGTGCGCGATGATCTCGGCACGGCGCTTCTGGCTCGCAAGGCGCGTCGCCACCGGCTTGCGTCCCGGCGGCAGCTCGTCGATCACCGACACGTCGAGGTCGGCATAGAAGGACATCGCCAGCGTGCGCGGAATGGGTGTCGCGCTCATCATCAACTGGTGCGCTTCGGCGAGCCCCTTGCCGCGTAGCGCAAGCCGCTGCGCGACGCCGAAGCGATGCTGCTCGTCGATGATCGCGCGGCCGAGCGCCGGCATGTCGACGCCCTCCTGGAACAACGCGTGCGTACCCACGGCGAATTGCGCGTCGCCCGACGCGATCGCTTCGCGCGCCGCGCGGCGCTCCTTGGCCGGCAGCGAGCCCGATAGCCACGCGATCTTCACCGGCAAGCCATCGAGCCACGCGGTGAGCTTGCGGTAGTGCTGCTCGGCAAGGATTTCGGTGGGCGCCATGAACGCCACCGGACGGCCGCTTTCGATCGCCTGCAACGCAGCAAGCGCCGCGACCACCGTCTTGCCGGCGCCAACGTCGCCCTGCAAGAGTCGCTGCATCGGCTGCCCACGCTTGAGGTCGTGGCTGATTTCACGCCACACCTTTTCCTGCGCGCGTGTCAGCTTGAACGGCACGCGCGCGAGCAGCGCCTTGGTCAGCGCACCTGTGCCAGTCAGCACGGGTGCGCGGCGCTCGGAACGTGCACGCCGATGCGCCTTCATCGACAGCTGTTGCGCGAGGAGCTCGTCGAACTTGACGCGCGTCCATGCCGGGTGCGTGCGCGCATCGAGCGCGCGTTGCGTCAGCGGCGACAGCCGTGGCGGCGGCGCGTGCAGGAACTGCACGGCGTCGCCGTATTTCCACAACTGCCGGCGGCGCACCATGTCCTCGGGAAGCAGGTCGGCGAGCCGGCTCGCATCCGCCGCGATCGCGCGCGTGATCACCTTGCGCAGCGTGTCCTGGCCGAGTCCCGCGGTGGTCGGATAGATCGGCGTCAGCCGATCGGGCAGCGGCGAATCGGCGGTGACGATCGCGAATTGCGGATGCACGATCTCGGCGCCGAAGTGTCCTTCGCGCACGTCGCCGAATACGCGCACGCGCGTGCCCACAGCGAGCGCCTTCTGCTGGTTGGGATAGAACGTGAAAAAGCGCAGCACCAGTTGCGCGCGCACGCCGCCGGCGTCGTCTTCGAGCAGGCACACGAGCTGGCGCCGCGGCCGATACTGGATCTCGGTGCTGACGACGCGGCCTTCCGTCTGCACGGCGGCGCCCTCGACGACTTTGTGCAACGGCACGAGCTGCGTGTGGTCCTCGTAGCGCAGCGGCAGGTGCAGCACGAGGTCTTCCTCGCGTGCGAGGTCGAGTCGCGCGAGCTTGTCGGCGAGCGTGTTCGAACGCGCGGGTTTCGCGTCTTTTTTCGCCGGCGATCGGGCGCCCCTGCGGGCCACGGCCAAAGTTTCCGTCTTACGCGGCCTTCGTGGCGTCGAACGTTTCGCGCCAGCCGGTTTGCGCGCTCGGCGCCATGCTCGGCAGCACCAGCACGGCCTCGACCTCGATGCGCCCGGCTTTTGGCAGCGCAGCGACCTGGTAGGTCGCACGCGCCGGATATGGCGCGGTGAAATACGTGGTCATGATGTCATTGACCTTGGCGAAGTCGTTCAGGTCGGCCATCAGCAGCGTCAGCTTGACGATGCCGTCGAGATCGCCGCCGGCGGCCTGTGCGATCGCGCGGATGTTCTTGAACGCCTGGTGCGCCTGTTCGTCGATGGTTTCGGGCAACGTGCCGGTGGCCGGCACCAGCCCCAACTGACCGGAAATGTAGACGGTGTCGCCGACGCGAATACCTTGCGAATAGGGTCCCAGCGCCGCGGGCGCCTGGTCGGTGTGCACAGCGGTTTTTTTCATCATCGAACTCCCGGAATTGCGCACAGTTTAGCAGCCGGACCGGGCCTTTCGACGCGTGTGGCTTCAGCCGCATTGCCGTTTGCCGGTCCGGGGCGAATCCGCTATAATCGCGCCTCTTTTCGGGGACGTAGCTCAGCTGGGAGAGCGTCGCGTTCGCAATGCGAAGGTCGGGAGTTCGATCCTCCTCGTCTCCACCAGAACCCCTGAAACCGACGGCGCTCACCGCCGGTTTTTTATTGCGGGTTCGCTCGAACACGTTGGGACAATCGCGGAACGGAACGGACGTCTGGATTTGATTGCGTCGCAATTCGATTCCTGAATTTGCGCGTGTGGGGCCAAACGTTCCCCGAAGCCGTCCTTCGCTGGCGCATTTTGGGTGCCCTACAAAGCCACCTGCCAATAGCCAACGTCGATCCAGCGGTCAAACTTGCGCCCGACCTTGGAAAAGTGCGCAACCTTCCTGAAGCCGAGCTTTTCGTGAAGCGCAACGCTGGCTTGATTCGGCAGCGCGACGCCGCCGATGACGACATGCATGCCGCGTTCGCGCAGTATCGCCAACGGTAACCGCCTGCTCCTCGAAGGTCACCGTACTCTGCAGCACATGGTGGTTGCAGATGTCGGCGATCGCCACAACGTCATCAGGCAGTGCAGTCCGTATCACAAGCCCTGTGTCCGTCGCTCGATGCCCATCAGAAAACCTATAGTTTTTCGAGTTGCTACGGCAATGCATCAGAGGCGGACGGATTTTCAAGCATTTTCGTGAATCCGTACCCCAAAGCGGCGCCAACGCACTGCGCCACAATGAAACCACCGACGTTGGCTGGCGATATGCCCGCAAAGGTGGGCGATAGCGCGCGCGCAAGCGTAACCGTCGGGTTCGCGAAGGATGTGGACGACGTGAACCAATAGGCGGATGCGATGTATGCGCCAACGGCGGCGCCCGTGGTGACGATGCCATGTGAACGGCTGCCGGCAATCGTCAATATCAATCCGAACGTCGCGACGCCTTCGGCAATCAGCTGGCCCCATCCGCTGCGGACCTTGCTCGACATCGCAAAAATCGGCAACTCGAACATCACATGCGCGATCCACACGCCGACGACCGCGCCGCCCACTTGTGCGGCGACCGTGCACGCGGCAATGCCGGGTCTCGCCCGCCCGTCGAGCACACTCAGGAATGTCACCAGGGGATTGAATTCGGCGGCGGAGTACGGTGCCAGCGCGACGATCAGCACGAACAGCCCGCAACCCGTCGCCATGCTGTTGGCGAGCAGCACGATCGCCGCGTTGCCCTGCGCAAGGCGCTCGCCCATCTCCCCGGAACCGATGATGATCGCCAGCAGCATTGCGCTGCCAACGAGTTCAGCCGCGAGTCCGCGTGCGACCCGCAATGTCACGTGGTGGTGTGCCCGATGTCATCGACTTTCTGCGCGAGCGATGCCTTGTCCAGCTTGTCGACTGGCAAGCTCACGAACAGCCGGATGCGATTCATCAGCAACCGCGATGCTTCCGCGAATGCGCGCCTGCGATGCTCCGCGCCACCCTGCGCCGCCGCAGGATCGGGCACTCCCCAGTGCGCAGTGACGGGCTGGCCCGGCCACACGGGACATGTCTCGCCCGTGGCGTTGTCGCACACCGTGAATACGAAATCGAGCCTGGGCGCGTCCGGCCGAGCAAGCTCATCCCAAGCCTTGCTGCGCAGACCCTCGGTGGACAGTCGGTTGCTCTCCAGCCATTCCAGTGCCATGGGGTGGACGACACCCGTGGGGTGCGAGCCGGCCGAGTACGCATTGAATCGGCCCGCCCCCACGTCACGCAATATCGCTTCGGCCATGATGCTGCGCGCCGAATTGCCCGTGCAAAGGAACAGCACGTTTTGTGCACGTGCCGCGATGGTGTCAGGCACAGCAAGACCTAGTCTTCTTCGTCGCTTGCGCCGAGGCATCCGCCGCTGGAGCGCAACATCCGCCCGACGACGCGCCGCATGCATTTGTCGACGTCGCAGTCTCGTCGCTCACGACGGACTCCGCCGCGCCGAACAACGGAATGCTCTCGAGCGTATGGAATCCCTCCCACGCG